>NZ_JBVIDR010000002.1:0-413169 GCF_055572275.1 Streptomyces sp. NPDC030798
CCGAGTTCGGGCATGAAGCCCTGGACGGCCGCCAGGATGGCGTAGTCACCGCAGCCGGGGCACCAGCGCACCTCCTGATCCGACTTGAAGTCCTTGGGACGCAGGGTGAGTTCAGTTCTCATGGAGGGCTGCCTTCAGTGCTTCGGCGAGCTGCTCGGCCTGGAACGGCATGCCGTTGACCTGGGTGTACGAGGCCGCGTCGACCAGGTACTTCGCTCGCAGCAGGAGCGCCAGCTGGCCGAGGTTCATCTCGGGGACGACGACGCGCTCGTACCGGGCGAGGACGTCACCGAGGTTGTGCGGGAAGGGGTTGAGGTGGCGCAGGTGGGCCTGGGCGATGGATTCGCCGGCGGTGCGCAGGCGCCGTACGGCGGCGGTGATGGGGCCGTAGGTGGAGCCCCAGCCCAGGACCAGGGTCTTGGCCTGGTGGGGGTCGTCGACCTCGATGTCGGGGACGTCGATGCGGTCGATCTTGGCTTGGCGGGTGCGGACCATGAAGTCGTGGTTGGCGGGGTCGTAGGAGATGTTGCCCGTGCCGTCCTGCTTCTCGATGCCGCCGATGCGGTGTTCCAGACCGGGGGTGCCGGGGATCGCCCAGGGGCGGGCCAGGGTCTGCGGGTCGCGCTTGTAGGGCCAGAAGACCTCGGTGCCGTCCTGCAGTGTGTGGTTGGGGCCGGAGGCGAACTGCACGCGCAGGTCGGGCAGCTCGTCCAGGTCGGGGATGCGCCAGGGTTCGGAGCCGTTGGCGAGGTAGCCGTCGGAGAGCAGGAAGACCGGGGTGCGGTAGGTGAGGGCGATCCGGGCGGCTTCCAGGGCGGCGTCGAAGCAGTCCGCGGGGGTGCGGGGGGCGACGACCGGGACCGGGGCCTCGCCGTTGCGGCCGTACATGGCCTGCAGCAGGTCGGCCTGTTCGGTCTTGGTGGGCAGGCCGGTGGAGGGGCCGCCGCGCTGGATGTCGACGATCAGCAGGGGCAGCTCGAGGGAGACGGCCAGGCCGATCGTCTCGCTCTTGAGTGCCACGCCCGGGCCGGAGGTGGTGGTCACGGCGAGGGAGCCGCCGAAGGCCGCGCCGAGTGCGGCGCCGATGCCGGCGATCTCGTCCTCGGCCTGGAAGGTGCGGACACCGAAGTTCTTGTGCTTGCTCAGCTCGTGCAGGATGTCCGAGGCCGGGGTGATCGGATACGACCCCAGGAACAACGGCAGGCCTGAGCGCTCGCCGGACGCCACCAGCCCCAGGGCGAGGGCCAGGTTCCCGGAGATGTTCCGGTACCGGCCCGGCGTGAACGCCTGCGCGGCCGGAGCCACTTCGTACGACACCGCGAAGTCCTCGGTGGTCTCGCCGAAGTTCCAGCCGGCGCGGAAGGCGGCGATGTTGGCTCGGGCGATGTCGGGCTTCTTGGCGAACTTCGAGGTCAGGAACTTCTCGGTGCCCTCGGTGGGCCGGTGGTACATCCAGCTCAGCAGGCCGAGGGCGAACATGTTCTTGCTGCGCTCGGCCTCTTTGCGGGAGAGGGCGAACTCCTTGAGCGCCTCGACGGTGAGCGTCGTCAGCGGGACGGCGTGCACCCGGTAGCCGTCCAGGGAGCCGTCCTCCAGCGGGTTGCCGGCGTAGCCGACCTTCTGCAGGGCGCGCCGGGTGAACTCGTCGGTGTTGACGATGATCTCGGCGCCGCGCGGCAGGTCGCCCACGTTGGCCTTCAACGCGGCCGGGTTCATCGCCACCAGCACGTTCGGCGCGTCGCCGGGGGTGAGGATGTCGTGGTCGGCGAAGTGCAGCTGGAACGACGACACACCCGGCAGGGTCCCGGCGGGCGCCCTGATCTCGGCGGGGAAGTTGGGCAGCGTCGACAGGTCGTTGCCGAAGGCGGCCGTCTCCGAGGTGAAGCGGTCACCGGTGAGCTGCATGCCGTCACCGGAGTCACCGGCGAACCGGATGACCACCCGGTCCAGGCGCCGGACGGTACGGGCCCGGGGCGGGCCGACGCGCGTGGCGTCGGCCCCCTCCGGTGTCATGAGGCCGGGAGTGGTCATGACGGCCCGCCCTGCTCGGTCGGGTAGCCGCCCCGCTTCCAGTACTCGAACCCGCCGATCATCTCCTTCACCTTGAAGCCGAGCGCCGACAGCTTGGCGGCGGCGCGGGTGCCGCCGTTGCAGGCGGGACCCCAGCCGTAGGTGACGTAGAGCGGCTCGGGGTCGAGCGTGCGGACCGTCTCGGAGGAGATGTCCTGGTGGGGGAGGCTGCGGGCGCCGCGCACATGCTCCGTGGCGTACGCGACGGGACGCCGCACGTCCAGGACCACCACGTCGCGCACGCCCTCCACCAGGTCGTGGTGGACGTCGTACGGGTCGGTCTCGCAGGCCAGTCTCAGGTCCTGGAAGTAGGCGTAGGCGTTCTCGGGCGCGGCCGGCGGGATGCCGAGGACCCGGCTGGGCGCGGCGTAGCGGATGGGCCGGTACTCGGCGAGGCGCTTGAAGTCGCGGTAGGCGGCCTCGTAGTCCTTGTTGGAGACCAGGAACGTGCCGCCGTTGGCGAGCAGGGAGTTGCTGCTCTCGATCTCCTCGCCGATCTCGACCTTCCAGGTCATCTCGACGTGGCTCTCCAGCTCGGGCTCGATCAGCTCGCGCACGACGCCCTGCGCCTTGGGGACCACCCCGTCGAAGCAGTAGATCTGCTCCCCGTCGTAGGGCAGGCTCTTGACGCCGGACTCGATCTCGAAGGCGAGGTTGACGAACGCGATGCCGTAGTTGCGCTGCATGGCGGCGAGGCCCGCCATGCCCTTGAAGCGGGCGCCGACCTCCAGGAAGACGAGTTCGTCGTCCTCGGTGTGGAACAGCTCCAGGTGGGAGCCGCCGTCGGGGCGGCCGAGCGCGTCCAGGGCGCGCTCGGCGAAGGCCACCATGCGGGCGACGCGCGGGTCGGAGTCGATCAGGTTGATGTCGGCGTTGACCTTGCCGCCCGGCACCTCCAGCGAGTTCACCAGGTACTCGGTGACGCCGCCGAAGACGGTACGGCCCGCGTCCGAGACGATGTTGACGCTGTACATCGTCCCGGCGACGAACTCCTCGTACTCGTACGCCCGGCCGAAGTCGGACGGCAGCGCGGTGAACTCGTCGCAGTCGCTGATCTTCAGGACGCCCTCGGAGGCGGCCGCGTCGGTCGGCTTGAGGATGAAGGGCAGCCCGACCTCGGCGACGATCGTCTGGAAGTAGGCCTCGGGGGCGACCGCGTGCCGCTCGGCGTCGAAGTGGCCGAAGAGCGGCACACGCACGCCGGCGTCCAGGAGCCGCTGCTTCATCAGGCACTTGTCGCGGAACGGCAGGATGTCGGCGACCTTGGGCCCCTGGAGGCCGAAGTGGGTGCGCAGTTCGGCGGCGACCATCATGTTCTGCTCGTCGTAGCAGTGCACGGTGAGGTCGGCCGAGGCGGTGTCGGTCAGCAACCCGGCGACCGCCTCGCGGGCGGCCTCCAGGTCGACGAGCGAGTACAGCATGGGTGTGGGGTCGGCCAGCCCGCACGGCACGACGTGGATCCGTTCGAACCAGGCGCGCTGTTCGGCGGTGAGGTTGTCCACGTCCCGGTCGGCGAAGACGCCGACGAGGCGCACCTCGGCCGGGTCGACGAGGAGGTCGTGCCGGAACACGCCGAAGCCTCGGGTGGAGATGATGACGGCGGTCTTCATGCGGCTGCCTCGCTGACGGGGTGGGCGGTCAGCTCCGTCAGGGCGTCGACGAGCGTCTGCAGCCCCGCCGACAGGTTGACCTGGCTGACGGTGAGTGGCGGAAGGATCTTGAGTACCTCGTCGTGGCGGCCGCAGGTCTCGACGATCAGCCCCTTCTCGAAGCACCGCCGGGACACCTCGGCGGCCTCCACGCCGGGTACGCCGGTGAGGTCGACGGCGCGCATCAGGCCGATGCCCCGGACGCCGGCGCCGAAGGGCTGGGCCACCCGGCGCTGGAGGAAGTCGGTGACCAGGTCGGCCTTGGTGCGTATCTGCCGGACGAAGGTGTCGTCGGACCAGTAGTGCCGCAGGGCGGCGGCGGCCGCGACGAAGGCGAGCTGGTGCCCGCGGAAGGTGCCGTTGTGCTGGCCGGGACGCCAGATGTCGTACTCCGGCTTGATCAGCACGATCGCCATGGGCAGGCCGTAGCCGCCGATGGCCTTGGACAGGGTGACCAGGTCGGGGGCGATGCCGGCCCGCTCGAAGGAGAAGAAGGTGCCGGTGCGGCCGCAGCCGGCCTGGATGTCGTCGACGATCAGCAGGATGCCGTGCCGGTCGCACAGCGCGCGCAGCTCCTGCAGGAACGGCACCGGTGCCACCCAGACACCGCCCTCGCCCTGGACCGTCTCCAGCAGCACGGCGGCCGGTTTGTCGACGCCGGAGCTGGGGTCGTCCAGCAGCCGGCGCAGCAGCCCCAGGCTGTCGAACTCGCCCAGCGGGGAGACCGGGTAGGGGATGTGGGTGACCTGGGGGAGCGTGTTCTCCAGGCCCTCGCGGTAGTAGGTGGAGCCGGTGGCCGCGAGGGAGCCGGTGCTCACGCCGTGGAAGCCGCCGCCGAAGGCGATGACGTTGGTGCGGCCGGTGGCCAGCCGGGCCACCTTCAGCGCGGCCTCGACGGCGTTGGTGCCGGACGGGCTGGTGAACTGGACCTTGTAGTCCAGGCCCCGGGGCTGCAGGACGAGGGTCCGGAAGGCCTCCAGGAAGCCCGCCTTGGCCGAGGTCGACAGGTCCAGGCCGTGCACGAGGCCGTCGGCGCGCAGATACTCGATCAGCTCGTCCTTGACCGGGTCCGGGTTGTGCCCGTAGTTGAGGGTCCCGGCACCGGAGAGGAAGTCGATGTAGCGGGTGCCGTCCTGCCCGACGAGCAGGTCGCCCTTGGCGCTGGTGAACACCGCGGGGAAGGCGCGTGAGTAGGACCGTACGGCCGATTCGGCGGTCTCGAAGACCGAGCGGGCCGGCGTGGTGGTGTCGAGGGTGAGCGTGGTCATGAGGGGTTACCTCCCGGTTTCCACGACGGCCGGCTCGGCGTCGGCGGGCAGCGGGGAGCCGGTGTCGAAGGCGGCTCCGATGTCGGTGCGGTGACGCATGCCGGGGAACGAGATGCCGCCGATGCGCCGGTAGGCCTGGGCCCGTGCCTCGGTGAGGGTGCGGCCGGCGCCGACCACGTGCAGCACCCGGCCGCCGCTGGTGACCGGCCGGCCGTCGGCGTCGGCGCGCAGGTTGGCGTAGAAGAGGCGGGCGTTGTCGCGCGGGAACTGGGCGAGGCCCAGCACCGGCTGCCCGGTGGTGAAGGCGCCGAACGGCCAGCCGGGCGCGGCCGCCGGGTCGGCGGGGTCGACGCAGCCCTGGGTGAGGGCCACGCTGCAGCGCACCAGAGCGTCGGTGACGAGCAGGCTGTTGGCGAGGTCGCGGCGCAGCACCGCCCGGCACAGCTCGGTGAAGTCGCTGTGCACGCCGGGCAGCACGGCCTCCGCCTCGGAGTCGCCGAACCGGGTGTTGATCTCGATGACCTTCAGGCCCGCCGCGGTGAGCATCGCGCCGATGTAGACGAACCCGGTGTACGCCAGCCCCTCGGCGGCGAGACCGCGCAGGAACGGCTCGACGAGGTCCCGGCGGATCTGCTCCAGCAGGGCCGGTGAGGACTCGGGGTGCGGGGCGAGGGAGCCCATGCCGTCGCAGTTCTTGCCGGCGTCCCCCTCGAGCGTCCGCTTGAAGTCCAGCGCGGTCGGGAAGAGCAGGTAGTCCTCGCCGTCCAGCAGGGCGAAGACCGAGATCTCCCGGCCGTAGAGCCGCTCCTCCACGACGAGTTGCAGGTGCTCGCCCTGTACGGCGGCGAACGCGTCCACGGCCGCCTCCGCCTCGGCCGCGGTCTCGCACACCACCGATCCGTCCCCGTCCGGGGTGAGCCCGTCCGTCTTCACGACACAGGCGTAGGGGCGCTGCCGGACGTACTCCCGGGCCGCCGCCGCGTCGGTGAACGCGGCGTACTCGGCCGTGGGCAGTCCGTGCTCCGCACAGAAACGTTTGCCCCGTTCCTTGCTGGCCTCCAGGGCGGCCGCCTCCCGGGACGGCCCGATCACCCGGTGGCCGTGCGCGGACAGCACGTCGGTGTACCCGGCGCACAGCGCGTCGATGTGGGAGACGAACACGAACTCCACCGGGTGGGCGGCCAGGAACCGGAGCGCCGTCGCCGGGTCGTCCAGCCGGATCTCCGGGACGCTGACGACGCGCTCGTCCGTCAGGGCGTCGCAGCCCGGGCCGTAATACACGGTCACCGAGGGGTTCGTGCGGACGAACAGGTCACAGATCGCGTGGCCGCGGCCCGTGCCGTCGATCACCAGTACGTGGGTCACAACCGCCCCTTCACTGTGCGGCCGTCGGGCGTCACGGCCCCGGTGACGACCGGTATGGATTGCGTCCACGGCGTGGGCGCGACGTCCTCGGGCAGCCCCGCCCGGTCGTCGCCGACCTGGCCCGCGGCCTGCAGATGGTCGGCGAGCGAGCCCCACACCTCGGTGTAGCGCTCGGGCCGGTTGTCCTGGTCGTCGGCCCGGATCCAGGGCGAGTTGGCCCAGTCGCAGGCCGGCATGACGTGGTGCAGATCGTGCTGGACGGTGTCGCCGACGAGCACGAACATCCGGTACGAGGAGTGCACCACCAGCATCCGGAAGGTCCACCTCGCCCAGGCTGCCGCCTTGCGGCCCCCGGTCAGGGAGGCGTCCGGCACGGCCTCGCCGCAGAAGCGGCCGAAGGTGAGCAGGTCCCGCTTGTCCCGGGGGAGCCGCTCCTGGTTGCCGAACAGCCACCAGCGGTGCTCGGTCATCGTGTACAGGTAGGTGCACGACTGGAAGAACACCGACGCCGGCACCAGCCACAGCACCAGCCACTCACGCCACCAGCCGGTCAGCGCCAGGAAGGCGACCGTGGCGGCCAGGTACACCAGCGACATCACCAGCCGGTAGCGCGGCTGCACCCCGACGAAGTTGGACTTCACCCGGCCGAAGAAGAACCGGCCGTGGTGGCGCGGCGAGAACAGCGTCGCCCACAGGTAGCGCCGGAACTCCGTCCGGGTCATCCCCGGGCGCATCCCCGTCGACAGCAGGTAGCGGGTGTCGCCGTCCTTCATCGAGCAGGGGTAGGCGTGGTGGGTCAGGTGCTCCTTGCGGTTCTCGTCGTACGGGGTGCGCCAGAACACCGTCGTGATCAGCTCGCCGACCAGGCGGTTGCTCCACGCCTTCTTGGTGAACATGCGGTGCAGGGTCTGGTGCACCACCACGACGTCCAGGCGCCGCATGCCGCCGCTGGTCAGCAGCCAGCCCAGCACCAGCAGCAGCGGCGAGAGGGCGGTGAACGGGTGCATCGCCCAGGCGCCGAGCGCGATGCCGCCGGCCATCTGCACCAGGCCCAGCAGACCGGCCTTGGCCGGGCTCCACGGGATCAGCTGCCTGCCACCCTTGAGCGGGACCCCGGTGATCCAGGTCAGGTACGGCTGGACGAAGCCCGGCAGGACCCGCATGGACTCCCGCGGCTCGCCCGCCGTCAGCAGGGGCTCCTCGGTGCGCTGCGGACTACTCACCGGTGCCCCCGAACAGCGCGTCGTTGGTCTCGTGGGTGATCTCGCGGCGCAGGTCCGCGCCGTTCGCCCACGTCATGTTGACGATCGTGCGGGTCGTCTCGCCGCGGATCGGATACACCCGGTGCATGGTGGTGTCGGTCTTCACCACGTAGGCGTCGCCGGCCTCGAAGGCGTAGGAGCGGACCTGGCTCTTCAGCAGCGCTCCGTGCACGTCCGGGTTCTGCTTGTCCCAGGAGGTGTGCGGCACGGCCTGGACGAAGCCGCCGTCGCGGTAGTCGGGGGCCTGCAGCACCAGGATGAAGCCGTAGGTGTAGTCGTCCCAGTGCCAGCCGTGCGTGTCGCCGCTCTTGCCGAGACGGCTGATCACGTAGTGCTCACCGGCGTACGGGCAGGTGAACACCTCCTCGCCGACCACCTGCGACAGCAGTTCCTTGACCGCCGGGGAGAAGTAGGTGGCGTGGATGAGCGGGCCGTGCTCCCGGATGACCGGCTGGCCGACCGTGGTCATCTGACGGGGCGTGCCGTCGGTGATGTCGAAGCTGAACTTGCGGTCCACCCCGTGCTCGTCCATGATCCCGAACGCCTCCTGCTGGAGGGGGGCCAGCAGCTCGGGCGGGCAGAAGCCGCGCAGCGGCACGATGTGCTCCTCACGGAACCGCTGCTGCAGGCCGGTGAGGGCGTCCCCGGTGAACCGGGCGGCGAAGTGCCGCTCGAAGAGGCGCTCGGGGTCGGCGCCGGTGCCGTGCTCCGGACGGGAGCCGGTCTCGGTGGTGACGGTCATGCGGAGTTGTCTCCTTGCGGGTGTCAGGCGGGAGTCGCGGTGAACAGGTAGTGGCGCGGCGACACCACCCGGTTGTTCGGGTGGTCGCCGAGCGGTTCGCCGTTGAAGACGGTGGTCCGGCGCACCTCGAGGGCCCGCTGGTGCAGCTCCTCGGGGGTGTCCGCGGTGACGACGAGCATGGCGACCACGTCGAGCTGGTCGGCGCGTCCGCTCAGGGGCTGCCCGAAGGGCTTGGTCGCCCTGCCGTACTCGGTGCCCTCCGGGAAGGCCAGGTCGGTCATCACGGTCGCGCCGGGCGGCGGCAGGAGCAGCAGATCGGCCGAGTGGCGCGGGGTGCGCTCCAGGAAGGCGAGGTCCGGGCGCCGGCCGCAGGCGAGGTCGGTGAGCGGGACGGCGTACTCGATGCCGAAGGCGTTGCCGATGCAGACGGCCATGCCCACGCCGGCGGTGCGCAGATTGAAGTCGATCAGCTCCACGGGTCCCTCGTCGGGCACCATGACCTCGAGGTGGGTCGGCCCGTGGGTGATGCCCAGGCTGCGGTGGAAGTCCACCGCGCGGGCCACGATCTCGTCGTGGCGCGGATGCCGGTACGGGAAGCACACGCCCAGCTCCACGACCGGGTCGAGCGCGGAGACGTAGCGTCCGGTGAGCCCGACCACGTGCACCTCGCCCCGGTGCACCAGGGACTCCACCGACAGCAGCTCGCCCTCGGCGCGCTCCTCCAGGACGAACTCGCCGTGCGCCCGGATGTACTCCGCCATCAGCGCGTTCCCGACCTGGACGGCGGCGATCCGCTCGGCCGCCGCGCGGAGTTCGGGGAGCGAGCCGACCGTGAAGCACAGGGCGCTGCCGGTGCCGTTGGCCGGCTTGAGCACCGCCGCCCGGTCGAAGCGCCACTCCGGCCAGGTCAGCGCCTCGGCCAGGGTCGTCGAGCGCAGGGCGGTCAGGCCCTCGGCGTACAGGTCGGAGCGCACCAGGGCCTTGTCCAGGACGCGGCTCACGGTGGCGGCGCCGCTGGTGGGCAGGCCGGCCAGCTCGCGCAGCCGGGCCTCGGAGCGCAGCGCGCCCTCGAAGGCGGCGTAGGTGCCGGCCACCTCGTAGCGGGTGAGGAGGTCGTCGACCAGGCCGTCGACCGCCCCGGCGTCCGTCCAGGAGGCGACCGGGACCAGCTCGTCGACCACGCCGTCCGGCACGGCGAACGGGCCCTCGGTGAGCAGCGGGTTGTGGTTGAGGGCGATCACCTTCAGGCCGCGCTTCTTGGCCTCGCGGGCGATCAGGACCATGTGGTTGAGCAGTTCCAGCAGGACGAAGGCCTGCGGCTTGGCCGGGTGCATGGGTGGGCGTCTCTCTCTTCCCGGTGCGTCGGGTGGCGGTGTGTCTTCGGGGATGCGTCAGTTGGCGGCCCGGACGTCGTCCGGTACCGGGAGGGAAGGGGCGGGGCTCGGGACCCGGCGGCGCAGCCGTCCGCGCAGCAGCTCCCAGCCGCCGACCAGCGCCACGACGAGGACGATGTCGGCGTAGACGGACGGGGCGACGCCGATGCCGTCCATGCCGCGGGCGAAGACGAAGGCGAAGACGGCCATCAGGCTGTAGCCGATCGCGGTCTGCACGCCCACCACCGAGGAGACCTGCGCGTCCGGGGTGTGGGCGATCATCAGCTTGAACTGGTGCACCCACACGACCTCGCCGCACAGCACCATGACCGAGAACAGGGCGACGCAGAGGTAGATGTTCCCGCGCGCGGCCGGCATCGCCAGGTAGCAGAGTGTGGCGGCGGTCACGGCGCCCAGGTTCACCATGGTGCCGTTCGCAGCTGTGATCAGTTCACGCCGGCTGCAGAACTGGTAGAGGAAAATACCGGCCATGATGCTGACGGATTCGAAGGTGAAGAACAGCGCCGTGCCGGACTCGCCCCAGTGGAACCAGACTTGGGGAATCACGGTGATGAGGGACTCGTAAGTCGCCTGGAAAGCGGTTACGGACAGCACGATGTAGAAGACGGCCGTGCCGATGACCTCCTCGCGTCCCATGAGCGCGAGCGCCTCCCGTGCCCCGGCCAGGCTGCCGCGCCGGCCGGCGGCCTTGGCGGAGGCCAGGGATTCCGCGAGGCGTTGCTCGTGGGGCCGTACGAATACCGTCAGAACGGCCGCCACCACAAAGGCACTTGCGTCGATCCACACCACCGCCGTGAAGCCGACGAACTTCAGGATGAACACGCCGACCGCCCCCGCGAGCGCCAGCGCGAGCGGCAGGCTGGAGTTGAAGACCGGCGAGTACAGGTCGGTCTCCCGCTCGTCGAAGAACTGCACCAACGCCTTCACCCGGGCGTTGCTGACGGCGCTCTTGAGCAGGGAGCGCACGAAGACGATGGCGACCGCGCCGGCGAACATGCCGGGGGTCAGAAAGGCCAGGAAGAGCAGCGTGAAGACGGCGGCGGCCACATTCAGCTTGATGAGCAGCGTTTTCGCGTTCTGCCGGTCGATGTACTGCGCGGCGAAGATGCCGACGAACAGGTTGGCGATCCAGTCCGCCGCGAACACGATCGCGGAAAGGGTCGCGCTGCCGCTCTCCTTGAACACATAGGCGGCATAGGAGATCATCAGCAGCTTCGAGCCGAACAGCGAAATGAAGGATGCCAGGAAGCTGAGCAGGAAGTTTCGGCGCAGGTAGACACTCATATCAGGCTTGCTCTTTCTGGCAAGGGCTGTGGGGGGCTTTACCGAGAAGTGTTCGGGGAGGTGGTACCGGCCGTGTTCCGAACGGGTACCGCTGGGCCCGGCAGCCGCCTAAGATCCTTTGCGCAGGCCCCACGACCTGGGGTTTGGCAGTGACAAGGGGGAGCGCAGCACGATGACGAGACCCGTCGAAGGCGCGGTGCGGTTCAACATCCTCGGCGCCCTGGAGTGCTGGGAGGGACGCCGTCGGGTGAAGCTCGGCGGACCGATCCAGGAGCGGGTGCTGACCGTGCTCCTGCTGGAGGCCCACCACGTGGTGACGGTCTCCCGGCTGATCGAGGCGGTGTGGGGCGAGGAGCCGCCCGCGACCGCGGTGCGGCAGATCCGCAAGACGGTCGCCGAACTCAGACGGCGCATCCCGGGCGGCGCCGACTTCGTCGTCACCGAGGCCGCCGGATACCGGGCGGTCGTCGCGGACGGCCAGCTCGACCTGCACGACTTCCAGCAGGGCGCCATGGAAGCCGCCGCCGACGTGGCCGCCGGCCGGCCCGCGGACGCGGTGGAGAAGCTCGGGTCGGCGCTCGCGCAGTGGCGCGGCACCGTGATGTGCGGCCAGGGCGGCCCGGTCATCGACGCCGCCGCCACCGCGCTGGAGGAGCACCGCCTCGCGGCCTTCGAACAGCTCTACGAACTGCGGCTACGGGCGGGCGAGAGCGGCGAGCTGGTCGGCGACCTGCGCCGGGCCGTCGACGCCCACCCGCTGCGCGAGCGGCTGCGCGGCCGGCTGATGCTCGCCCTGTACCGCTCGGGCCAGCAGGCCGAGGCCCTCGCCGAGTACGGCAGGCTGCGCGACCTGCTCGCCGAGGAACTCGGCATCGACCCCGGCGCGGAGCTGGCCCGGCTCCACGAGGACATCCTGCGCGGCAACCCCGAACTCGCCGCCCCGCGCTGCGAACCCCGGGCCCCCGCCCCGCCGGAGACGGCACCGGCGAGCCCGCCGTGCACCCTGCCGTACGACCTCGCGGACTTCACCGGCCGGGACCGGGAGCTGCGGCGGCTGCTGGAGATGGGCGCCGGCCCGGGGCGCACCCGGCTCGTCGGCATCGACGGCATGGGCGGCACGGGCAAGTCGACGCTCGCCGTGCACGCCGCCTACCAGCTGGCCGACGCCTATCCCGACGGCCGGCTCTACATCGACCTGCGCGGCTTCACGCCCGGCGAACGGCCGCTGCAGCCCGACTTCGTGGCCGCCGCGCTGCTGCGCGAACTCGGCGCGCCGGACGCGCAGATCCCCGACGACGCCCAGGGCCGCTTCGCGCTGCTGCGGTCCTGGACGGCGGACCGGCGCCTGCTGCTGATCCTGGACAACGCGGCCGACACCGCGCAGGTACGGCCGCTGCTGTCCGGCATGACGAAAGGTTTCGTCATCGTGACCGGCCGGGTCCGCCTGGTCGACCTCGACGGCGCGCAGTGGCTGACCCTCGGCAGCATGGACCCCGAGCAGAGCGCGCTGATGCTCACCCGGACGCTCGGTGAACAGCGCGTGGCCGCCGAACCCAAGGCGGCCCGGGTGCTGGCCGACCTGTGCGGCCATCTGCCGCTGGCCCTGCGCATCGCCGCCGCCAGGCTGTGCAACCGCCCGCACTGGACCCTGCAGTACCTGGTCGGACGACTCCACGACGAGTCCCGGCTGCTCAAGGAGCTGTGCTCCAACGAACGCAGCGTCGCCACCACCATCCAGCTCTCCTACCAGGTCCTGGACCCCGACCAGCAGCGCGCCTTCCGGCTGCTGGGCCTGCACCCCGGCACCGACATCGACGTGCACGGGGCGGCCGCCCTCTTCGGCACCGGCCCGCTGGACGCCGAGGACCTGCTGGAGGCGCTGCTCGACGTGCACCTGCTGCGCCAGCCCGGCGTCGGCCTGTACTCCTTCCACGACCTCGTGCGCAGCTTCGCCCGCGGGCTGGGCGAGAGCGCCGACGACGAGGAGCGGGCGGAGGGACGTACCGCGCTGGGCGGACTGCTCGACTACTACGTCGCGGCGACGGACGAGGCCTGCCGGGCGCTGTTCCCGGCCCGGGCCCAGTACCAGATCGCCCGCGCCGGAAAGCTCCCCGAACTGCCGCCGCTGGGCAGCAGGGCCGAGGCGCAGCGCTGGTTCGACCGGGAACAGCGGGCCCTGCAGGCGACCGTCGGGGTCGGCCACGAACAGGGTTTCGACCTCCAGGCCGCCTACATCGCCCGCAACACCCTCTTCCAGCTCCACCGGCGCGGCGACATCAAGGGCTACCAGGAGGTCGCCGCGATCGGCGTCGCCGCCGCCCGCCGCGACCAGGACCCGCTCGCCCTGCAGTTCAGTCTGCGCAACATGGTCGCCGGCCACTCCATGCTGGGCGACTTCCGGGCGGCGACGGACGTCGCCGAGGAGGGACTGCGGCTCGCCCGCGCCCAGCACGACCGGGTCAGCGAGGGCTACTACCTGGGCGAACTGGGCTGGGCCTGCTGCGCGCTCGGCCGCCTGGCCGACGGGAGCGAACTACTGGAGCAGGCGATCGACGCCTTCCGCGAGGCAGCCGTCGAACAGGAGGAGAACTTCGCCCTGTGCAACCTCAGTTCGGTCTACGCCTGGCTCGGCCGGACCGAGGATGCGGTCGCCGCCGCCCAGCGGGCCGTCCTGCTCCAGCGGCGCATCGGTGAGCGCCTGCACCAGGTCGCCGCACTGAACGACCTGGCCATCGCCCACCTGTTCGGCGGCGCCCACGAACCGGCCCGCGCCGCCCTCGAACAGGCACTCGACCTGTGCGACGAGTTCGCGATGCCCCGGTGCGTGGCCCTCACCAACGTCCTCATGGCCGACGTCTGCCAGCGCGACGGCCACGGGGACCAGGCCCCGGCCTATGTGGAGCGGGCCCTGACCCTGGTCACCCCGCTCGGCGCCAAACCCTGGCAGGCCCAGATCGAGAACATCGCCGGCCTCGTCCACCGGCGCCGCGGCGAGCACGCCCGGGCACTGGAACTGCACCGCACGGCCTTCGAGCACGCCTCCGCCAGCGAGTACCGCATCGAAACGGCCTGGGCCCTGGACGGCATCGCCCACGCACTGGAGGGCACGGGCGACCCCGGCCGCGCGGCGGAACACCGTCGCGCGGCGGCCGGGCACTTCGAGGCCATGGGGCTGCCGGAGGGGAGCCGGCGGCGGGGGTGACGTTCCGCCGCGCTGCCCGAGGGCAGTGGAGCCCGGCTGACACACCGCGGCGCTCCGTCCCCGGAGGTGGTGCGGGGAGGGAGCGCCGCGGCCGATGTGGCCGGTACGGCTCAGGAGCCGGCGAACTTCGGTCCGCGGTCGTCGGCGACGACCTGGTGCCCCGTGCTCTTGCCGGACCCCGCGAGCCCGTGGCCCGTCACCCCGGCTCCCAGAGCCAGCGCCACCGCGAGTATCCCCACGAGACCGGCCAGCTTGCGTCGCATTCGTTCCCCCTGTGATGCATGTGTGTTTCTCGGCGTGTGCCTTGCGGCGCAACCGATCATGGGTGAAGGAGACCCCGAATGGAATCCTTTCCGGTACCGAACGACTACCTGAAGTCAGCAATCGGCCGACCTGAAGTCAGCAATCGGCCGACCCGACACCCTCGGGCCCCTCGGCGGGCGACCCGAGCCGATGGCCGCGGCCACCCCCGCGGCCAGGGCAGGCACCGCGAAGGCACCGGCGGGGGAGAGGTGCTCCGCCGCCCAGCCACCGGCCGCCGAGCCGCAGGCGATGCCGGTGAGCAGACCGGTGACGACGAGGCTCATCCCCTCGTGCAGCCGGTCGGCCGGGGTGCGCTCCTGCACCAGGGTCATGGCGGTCACCATCGTCGGCGCGGTGGCCATGCCCGCGACGAGCAGCACCCCGGCCAGCACCGTGAGCGACCCGGCGGTGACGGCCGCGCACCAGGGCAGACACATCAGCGCGGCCATCGCCGCCAGACAGTGCGCGAACCGGAGCCCGGCCGGCTTCAGCGCCCCGTACAGCAGCCCCGCCGCGCACGAGCCGGCCGCCTGCAGCGCGAGCACGGCACCGGCCGCCGCGCGGTGCCCCAGCGCGTCGGCGTAGGCGATGGTGACGACCTCCATGGAGCCGAACACCGCGCCGGTCGCCACGAAGCAGGCCAGCAGCGGTGGTATCCCCGGACTCCGCAACGGCGACGGAGCCTTCGAACGGGCGGCCCGCGCAGGGGGTTCGGTGGCGCGCTGCGCGGTGAACCACAGCATCCCGGCCAGCAACAGCCCGGCCCCGGCGAGCGTGCCCGCCTCCGGGAAGAAGGTGCCGGTCAGGAAGGACGCCAGCACCGGCCCGAGCATGAAGCACAGCTCGTCGGCGGCCTGTTCGAAGGAGGTCGCGGTGTGCAGGGCGGCGGGGTCGTCGCGCAGCAGATGGGCCCAGCGGGAGCGGGACAGCCCGCCGATGTTGGGAGTGGCGGCGGTGGCGGCGTAGGCGGCGAACAACGTCCAGTCCGGTGCGCCGTACCGCACGCACAGCAGCAGCGCGAGGCTTGCGAGTACGGCCGTGAGCGTGGCCGGCACGGCGACCCGGGCCTGCCCGTAGCGGTCCACGAGCCGCGCGATCCAGGGGCCGGCCAGCCCGGTCGCCGCGAGCCCGGTGGCGGTGACGGCACCGGCGAGGGCGTACGACCCCCGGGACCCGGCGATCATCACGACCGCGCTCACCCCGAACATGCCCATGGGCAGCCGGGCGACGAGGTTGCCGGCGGTGAAGGCGCGGGTGCCGGGCAGGGCGAACAGACGGCGGTACGCCGAGGTCTGGGGAGGCATGACTCCACGGTGACCCGGAGTGGATCACGGGGTCCAACACCTTCTGGGGTCACATTCACGCACCTCTGTTGTAAGTTCCCGCCATGCCCGCCCCCGCCTCGCCGGCCCCCCGCCTCCTCCGCGCCTTCGTCACCGTCGCCGAGGAACTGCACTTCACCCGCGCCGCGGCCCGCCTGTACGTCGCCCAGCAGGCGCTCAGCCGGGACGTGCGGCGGCTGGAGCGGGAGCTGGGTGCCGAGCTGTTCGTACGGACCACCCGGCAGGTGACGCTCACGGCGGACGGCGAGCGGCTGCTGCCGCACGCCCGGCGGGTGCTGGCCGCCCAGGACGACCTCCTCGCCGCCTTCGGCCAGGCCCGTCCCCTGCTGGTCGACCTCAACTCCGCCGGGCTGGTCACCGGCCGGCGCGTACTGCACCGGGCCCGCGAACTGGCCCCCGACCACGAGCTGATGGCGCGCTACGAAAGCGGTCTGACGGGAGCCGCCGCGGACCTGCTCGCCGGCCGCCTGGACGCCTCCTTCGGCCGCTTCGCCGGCCTGGACCCGACCCTGCGCTCCGGCCTGGCCCACCAGCCGGTCCGCTACGAACCGATGGCCGTCGTCCTCCCCGACGACCACCCCCTCGCCACCCTCCCCGAGGTCCCGCTGGCGGCACTGACCGGCGAAACGGTCTACGCCGGCGCCGGCAACCCACGCACCCGCGAGTGGACCGACCTGGCCCTCCACCTCTTCGAGTCCCGCGGCATCCACCTGGCCCCACCCCTGCCCCTGGCGGTCGGGGACGAGGAGTTCCAGCGCATCATGTCCAAGACCCGCACCCCGATCCTGGCCGTGACCGACTTCCCGTCCCTGCCCGACACGGTGCTGCGGCCTCTCGTCGACCCGGTACCGCTGTCACCGGTGTCCCTGGTGTGGCGACGAGGACTGTCCCACCCGGCCCTGGACGCCCTGCGGGAAGCGGCGACGGAACTGGCTCGGGGGGAGGGGTGGCTGCGGCGGCCCGGCGGGGGGTGGATTCCGGCCGTGGACGAGGAGGTGATGGGCGCGTCCTGAGCGGGGGTTCTTCACCGGCCCCTCATCGGCTGAGGGGGGCGAGACGCTCCTGGAGACCCTTGGCTCAGGCCACGACGAGGTGGCCCGGGCCTCACGCGTCCGCGTACTTCGTGTCCGCCGCCGGATCCAGCGCCAGCCGGTAGCCCCGCTTCACCACCGTCTGGATCAGCTTCGGCGCCCCCAGTGCCGTACGCAGCCGGGCCATGGCCGTCTCCACCGCGTGTTCGTCGCGGCCCGCGCCCGGCAGCGCGCGCAGCAGGTCCGAGCGGGGGACGACCCAGCCCGGGCGGCGGGAGAGGGCGCGCAGGAGGGACATGCCGGCCGGCGGCACGGGCTTGAGTTCGCCGTCGACCAGGACCGCGTGGCCGCGGATCTCCACGCGGTGTCCGGCGACGGGCAACGCGCGGGCCCGGGAGGGCAGTTCCTGGCAGAGGAGCTGGACGAGGGGGCCGAGGCGGAAGCGCTCCGGCTGGACGGTGTCGATACCCCGGGCCTGGAGAGGCAGGGCCGTCACGGGGCCCACGCAGGCAGGAAGGACGTCGTGGCCGAGGGCTCCCAGGACCTCGTCGACCAGCCCCCGCTCCTCGGCCCGGGAGAGCAGGGAGACGGCGGCCGGCGCGCTGGTGAACGTGAGCGCGTCCACCGCGCGTGAGACGACCGCGTCCAGCAGCCGGTCCACGGGCCCGATGTCCTCCGGCGGCATCCACCGGTACACCGGCACCGGCACGACCTCGGCTCCGCCGGCCCGGAGCGCCTCCACGAACCCGGGCAGCGGCTCGCCGTGCAGCTGGACGGCGACCCGGCGCCCGTCGACGCCCTCCTCCAGCAGCCGGTCGAGGACCTCCGCCATGGACTCCGACGACGGCGACCACTCCTCCGTCAGCCCGGCGGCCCGTACGGCCCCCTTGACCTTGGGCCCGCGTGCCAGCAGCTCCACCCCGCGCAGCCGGGCGAGCAGCGGCTCCCCGAGCCCCCAGCCGTCGGCGGCCTCGATCCAGCCGCGGAAGCCGATGGCGGTGGTGGCCACCACGACGTCCGGCACCTGGTCGATGAGCTCCTTGGTGGCGGCGAGCAGTTCCCCGTCGTCGGCGAGCGGCACGATGCGCAGGGTGGGTGCGTGCAGGACGGCGGCACCACGCCGCTGGAGCAGCGCGCCCAGTTCCTCGGCGCGACGCGCGGCGGTGACGCCCACGGTGAACCCGGCGAGGGGTCCCTGTTCGGGGTGGTGCTGTTCGTCGTACATGGCTCTCCTAGCTGTCCCGCATGCCGAACGAGCCTGTCAACGGTGCGTGACAGGCTCGGTTCGACTTGATGTCCGCGGTGTTACGTCACACCTCGGCATAGCTGAGCTGCGGCTTTGCCTCGGAGGCGGCTGTGGCGTGGGCCTCACCGGCCGGGCGGCGAAGGTATACGGCCCAGGTCACCGCGAAGCAGACGCCGTAGTAGGCGAGGAAGGTGACGAAGGCGCCGGTGCCGGAGCCGTAGGAGAGGAAGGACTGGCGGAAGGCGAGGTTGATGCCGACACCGCCGAGTGCGCCGACCGCGCCGATCAGCCCCATGGAGGCACCGGAGAGCCGCCGTCCGTGCGCGGCCGCCGCCTCGCCCTCCAGGCCTTTGGCGAGGGCCTTGGCCTGGAAGATGCCGGGGATCATCTTGTACGTCGAGCCGTTGCCGAGCCCGCTGAGCACGAACAGGACGACGAAGGCCGACACGAACAGCGGCAGCGACTTCTGCATGCTGGCGAAGACGAGGACGCCGGTGGCGGCGGCCATGCCGACGTAGTTCCACAGGGTGATGCGGGCGCCGCCGTAGCGGTCGGCGAGCCAGCCGCCGACGGGGCGGATGAGGGAGCCGAGCAGCGGGCCGATGAAGGTGAGGTAGGAGGCCTGCAGCGGGGTGCGGCCGAACTGGTTCGTGAGGACCTGGCCGAAGGCGAAGCTGTAGCCGATGAAGGAGCCGAAGGTGCCGATGTAGAGGACGGACATGATCCAGGTGTGGCCGTCCCTGGCGGCGTCCTTGGCGGCGCCGGTGTCGTTCTTCACGGAGGCGAGGTTGTCCATGAAGACGGCGGCGAGTGCGGCGGCGACGACGATCAGCGGGATGTAGATGCCGAGCAGCACCCGCGGTCCGCCGCTGGCGCCGATGATCGCGAGAGCGACCAGCTGGATGACCGGGACGCCGATGTTGCCGCCGCCGGCGTTCAGCCCCAGGGCCCAGCCCTTCTTCTTCAGCGGGAAGAAGGCGTTGATGTTGGTCATGGAGGAGGCGAAGTTGCCGCCGCCGATGCCGGCCAGCAGGCCCACCAGGAGGAAGGTGGAGAAGGACGTGCCGGGCTCCATGACCAGGAAGGCGGCGATCGTCGGGACGAGGAGCAGGCTCGCCGAGATGATCGTCCAGTTCCGGCCGCCGAAGACGGCGACGGCGAAGGTGTACGGGACCCGGACGACGGCGCCGACGAGCGTGACCATGGAGGTCAGCAGGAACTTGTCGGCCGGGGTGAGCCCGTACTCGGGGCCCATGAAGAGCACCAGCACGGACCACAGGGTCCAGACCGAGAAGCCGATGTGCTCGGAGAGGACGGAGAACCAGAGATTCCGGTTGGCGATCTTCTGCCCGGTCTCCTTCCAGAATCCTTCGTCCTCAGGATCCCAGCGCTCGATCCAACGGCCACTGCGACGGGTTGGTGCTGGGGCTGTCATTGCGCCTCCACGGTGCTCCGGGCTCGGTCGTCCAACGGGGACTGAGCTCGAAGGTAGGGAGACAGGATTTCCTGACTGTGGCTGTGAGTGACCGATAGGGAACGTTGCTCTCACTCATGACCCGGTACGACGGTGAGGATCGGTGAGCCTCGGGGTCGTACGCGGCACAGGCGGCAGGCGGAGCTGGTACCAGGTGCCCGGCTTGCCTCCGACGTCGGAGGGGTCGGCCGGGCCGGTCGGGGTGAAGCCCGCCTTGGTCAGGACCCTTTGGGACGCGGTGTTGGTCAGGGACGTGGCCGCGCGGATCGTGTGCAGGCCGTGGCGTTGCGCCGCCAGTCGGCACAGGTGCCGGACGGCGGACGTCGCCACGCCGCGGCCGGTGGCATGCTGGGCGACCCGGTAGCCGAGTTCCGCCGTGCCGTCGGCGATGTCGACCAGGTTGAACCTGCCGAGCACCGAGCCGTCCTCGGCGACGAGCACGTGGAAGGCGCAGACGCCGGCCTCCTGCTCGGCCAGCAGGGCGTCGTAGCGGGCGGTGAACTGCTCGAAGTAGGCATCGCCCCGGTCGGAGATCGACGCCGCGAAATACGCGCGGTTGGCCAGCTCGAAGGCCAGGACCGCCGGCGCGTGGGAGGGATGCAGCCGCTGCAGTTCGGGCACGGCCCGACTGTACTCTCCAGGCCAGCCGGTACAGGGGGTTCCGGCCGGGGCCCCGGGCGGGCACTGTGAAGAGGAAGAGCCCCACGGAGAGCCTCACGCTTCCTGCCTAGGCGGTGACAGGCACATGGCACTGGGTACGGCCACGCCCCCGTACGAGCTGCGGTTCGACGCAGGACGCGTCTGTCTCGATCTGCTCGCCACCACGCACCCGGCCGAACGGCTGGACGCCGTCGAGCCGTTGCGGGCGTGGATCACCGGGGCGGGGCTGGTGCCGCCCGGCACCCCGCTGGGGCAGGCCGACGGCTCGTGGGTGGTGGGGTTCCGGGAACTGCGCGCCGATGTGGGCCAGTTGGTGCGGGGGAGGCACGCCCCTCCGGCCCCCTCCTACGATCTCGCGCTCCGCAGGCTCAACGAGGTCGCCGGGGCCGCACCCCCCGCGCCCTGCGCCGTACGCGGTGAGGACGGCACGCTGGTGCGGGAGTTGGCCCGGGCGCCGGAGTGCGCGGGGCTGCTCGCGGTCGTCGCGCGGGATGCCGTGGAGTTGCTCACGGATCCCGTCGCGCGGGCGGCGGTCAGAGAGTGCGAAGGGGACAACTGCCCCATCGTGTACCTGGATACGTCCCGCGGACGCCGGCGCCGCTGGTGCTCCAGTGAGGTCTGCGGCAACCGCGAGCGGGTGGCCCGGCACCGGAGGCGGGCGGCCCTCGCCCGAGCCTGAGTGTCCGGTTCGCGCTCTCTGTACTGTTGCACCTTACGGATCGTCCGAGTGATTTGCGCAACACCTGGTTTGCCTTCGCTCCGGCGCGGGCAACTCGGCGGGCTCCGACAATGTGCCGGAAATGTAAAGATCATGCGGTGGGAATGTGTGTCCATGTCCCGCTCGTCACGTCGGTCCTGCGAAAACTGTCACCTCCCGTTGAACATCTCGCGCCCCCCGTCCGTACGGGTGGGCGAGCGACCGACTGGGGGAACCCCCGGACACCGGAGGTGGGCGTGCGCAAGGATGCGGCCGTGGCCAATGAACGTGGAACGAGGGCCCGACATCGCATGTCCTCACAGCCCTCGGAACCGGATGAGGAGCTGATGCGTGCTCTGTACCGCGAGCACGCCGGACCCCTGCTTGCGTATGTCCTCCGGCTGGTCGCCGGAGACCGGCAGCGTGCCGAGGACGTCGTGCAGGAGACGCTCATCCGTGCCTGGAAGAACGCCGGTCAGCTCAACCGGGCGACCGGCTCGGTACGCCCCTGGCTGGTGACGGTCGCGCGACGCATCGTCATCGACGGCCACCGCAGCCGGCAGGCCCGGCCGCAGGAGGTCGATCCGTCGCCGCTGGAGGTCATCCCCGCGGAGGACGAGATCGACAAGGCGCTGTGGCTGATGACGCTGTCGGACGCGCTCGACGACCTGACCCCGGCCCACCGGGAGGTCCTCGTCGAGACGTACTTCAAGGGGCGTACGGTCAACGAGGCGGCCGAAACCCTGGGCATTCCCAGCGGCACCGTCCGCTCCCGGGTGTTCTACGCCCTGCGGTCGATGAAGCTGGCACTGGAGGAGCGGGGGGTGACGGCGTGATGAGTGTGTACGGGGGATTCGGAGCGAGCGGTACGGGTATGTCTGGTCCCATGCAGGGATCTCCGGTGCCGAACGAGCATGAAACCGTCGGCGCCTACGCCCTCGGGATCCTGGACGACGCCGAGGCAACCGCTTTCGAGGCCCATCTGGCCGGGTGCGAGTGGTGCGCCCAGCAGCTCGACGAGCTGGCCGGGATGGAGCCCATGCTGGCCGCCCTCGCGGACCTGCCGGGTTCCGGCAGCACGCCCGCGATCGGCGAGTCGCTGTCCGCGAAGCCCAGTCCACGGCTGGTGGAGAAGCTGGTCGACGAGGTCGCCGACCGCCGGGCCCAGAAGCGCCGCAAGGGCTTCTACCTGGTGGCGGCCGCGGCCGCGCTGATCATCGGCGGCCCGGTGGCCGTCATGGCGGCGAGCGGCGGCAGCGACACCGGCCAGACGGCCACGCCACTGGCGGCCTCCGCGCAGCAGACCTTCGACCAGCTGCCCGACAAGGTCAGCGGCAAGGACGGCTCGACGGGCGCCACCGCGACCATCGCCATGGGCGAGAAGGACTGGGGCACCTCCGCGGTCCTGGAGCTCAAGGGCGTCAAGGGCCCGCTGAAGTGCTCCCTGGTCGCCGTCGGCACCAACGGCGAGCGCCAGACGCTGGGCTCCTGGTCCGTGCCCAAGTGGGGTTACGGCATCCCGACCGCCAAGACCGAGGAGTCCAGGAAGCCGCTGTACATCGGCGGCGGAACGGCGCTGAAGCCCAACGAGATCGACCACTTCGAGGTGACGACCTTCGACGGCAAGAAGCTCGTCCAGGTGGACGCGTAGCCGCCGTAGCTTTGCCGGGTCCCCTTCGCGTACGGTTGACGGCTGCCCAGCACGTCAGAAGGGGGCCCGGTGGCCGCTCAGGTTCAGCAGTCCGCGGTCGGCCCGGTACACGGCGGACACGACTCCGTCCGTGACCGGGAGATCGGCGTCGAACAGGAACACCTGGACCGGGTGTACCGGCGGCTCGAGGAGAAGATCCACGAGGCCGAGTTCCTGATGAACGACGCCGCCAAGCGCGCCCAGGTGGGCACCCCGGGCGCGCTGGCCGAGCGGGACGCGCAGGTCTTCCGGGCCGGCATCCATCTGAACCGGCTCAACAACGAGTTCGAGGACTTCCTCTTCGGCCGCATCGACCTGCTGCTCGGCAAGGACGGCAAGAAGGGACCCGACGGGGCCTACACGGCGGTGGAGCCGGCGGAGGGGGCGGTGCGCCCGGACAACACCGCCGACATCGCCGAAACCCTGCACATCGGGCGCATCGGCGTCCTCGACCAGGACTACGCCCCGCTCGTCATCGACTGGCGGGCCCCGGCCGCCGCGCCCTTCTACCGGTCCACGCCCCGCGATCCCGGCCGGGTCGTACGGCGCCGGGTCATCCGCTCCAAGGGCCGCCGGGTGCTCGGCGTCGAGGACGACCTGATGCGCCCGGAGCTGACGGCGTTCCTCGACGGCGACGAGCTGCCCGTCATCGGCGACGGCGCCCTGATGGCCGCCCTCGGCCAGGCCCGCGGCCACACCATGCGGGACATCGTCGCCTCCATCCAGGCCGAGCAGGACCTGGTCATCCGGGCCCCCGCCGCCTCGATCACCTACGTCGAGGGCGGTCCGGGCACGGGCAAGACGGCCGTGGCGCTGCACCGCGCCGCCTACCTGCTCTACCAGGACCGCAGACGCTACGCGGGCGGCATCCTGATCGTCTCGCCCACCCCGCTGCTGGTGGCCTACACCGAGGGTGTGCTGCCCTCGCTCGGCGAGGAGGGCCAAGTCGCGATCCGCGCGATCGGCTCCCTGGTCGACGGAGTGGAGGCCACGCTGTACGACTCCCCGTCGGTGGCCCGCGCCAAGGGCTCGTACCGGATGCTGAAGGTGCTGCGGAAGGCGGCCCGGGGCGCGCTGGAGCTGGGCCCGGCAGCCGCCGCGGCCTCCGGTCGGCCCGCTTCCGGCAGATCCGGCTCCGGGCAGCTCGCCTTCGGTGACGACGGCGGCGACAGGAGGGGCGACGAGTACGGCGACGACGCCGAGGCCATGGACGTGCCCGCCGGGCCGCCCACCCGGCTCCGCGTCGTCGCCTTCGGGCGCCGCCTCGAGCTGGAGGCCGGGGAACTGCAGGGCATCCGCCGTACCGCCCTCGGCGGCACGGCCCCGGTCAACCTGCTGCGCCCGCGCGCCCGCAAGCTGCTGCTGGACGCCCTGTGGGCGAAGTCCGGCGCGGCCGCCCGGCACACCGACCCCGAGCTGGCCGCGGAGCTCCGCTCCTCCTTCGACGAGGACGTCGCCGGCGAGGACGCCTTCATCGCGTTCCTCGACGCCTGGTGGCCCGAGCTGACCCCGAAGGCCGTCCTCGCCGCCATGGCCGACGAGAAGCGGCTCGGCCGCTGGGCCCGCCGGATCCTCAACCCCGGCGAGGTCCGCAAGGTCGCCCGCTCGCTGAAGCGCAACGGCCACTCCGTGCACGACATCGCCATGCTGGACGAGCTGCAGGCGATCCTCGGCCTGCCGTCCCGGCCGAGGAAGAAGCGCGAGCTCGACCCGCTGGACCAGCTCACCGGCCTGGAGGAGCTGATGCCGGTGCGCGAGGAGACGCAGCGCGAGCGCGCCGAGCGGCTGGCGCAGGAGCGCACCGAGTACGCCCACGTCATCGTCGACGAGGCGCAGGACCTGACACCGATGCAGTGGCGCATGGTCGGCCGCCGCGGCCGGCACGCCACCTGGACGGTCGTCGGTGACCCCGCCCAGTCCTCCTGGTCCGATCCGGACGAGGCGGCCGAGGCACGCGACGAGGCCCTCGGCACCCGTCCCCGGCGCCGCTTCCAGCTCACCGTCAACTACCGCAACCCGGCCGAGATCGCCGAGCTGGCCGCCCGGGTGCTCGCCCTCGCCATGCCCGGCTCCGAAGCCCCCAGGGCGGTGCGGTCCACGGGGGTCGAGCCGCGCTTCGGCGTCGTACGCGGCTCGCTGGAGCAGTCCGTACGGGTCGAGGCCGAGCGGCTGCTCGGGCTGGTGGACGGCACGGTCGGCGTGGTCGTCGCGATGAACCGGCGCGAGGAGGCCCGGCGGTGGCTGGCCGGGCTCGGCGACCGGGTGGTGGCCCTCGGCAGCCTGGAGGCCAAGGGGCTGGAGTACGACGCGACGGTCGTGGTGTCGCCCGCGGAGATCGCCGACGAGTCCCCGGCCGGGCTGCGCGTGCTGTACGTGGCGCTGACCCGGGCCACCCAGCAGCTCACCGTCCTCTCCGGCGAGCGGGACGAGCCGGACGCGGCCGGGGTGCCGGATCTGCTGCGTGAGTGAGAACCTCATGAACTCTCGGCACGGGAATGGCCGTACGGGATCCGTTTGTTAGCCTTGATGTGGCACCGGCCCGATCCAAGCCCCCGGGCCCAACCTTTGTCGCTGCGAGCGACCACTTGCCGCGAGGCGAGCATGGCGGGTCGGTGTCACAGCGTGTGAGAGGCCCACGTCACTCCGGTGGCGTGGGCCTCTCGCTTTCGGCCGCACTCTGTCTGATAAATTCTCGTATGGTGGAAGTGTTTTTCCGAAAGCGCTCGCCTGTTGTGAACACAACGTTCGCAATCCCGGGCGACTACCACGTACTCAGGGGTAGGTGCGACGATCGGACGGCACTACTCGCGACACGGTGAAAGCAGAGGAAGTCGGCCATGGCAACGGCGCCCAGCGTCTCCTACTCGATGACCATCCGGCTGGAGGTGCCCGCGAGCGGAACCGCCGTCTCGCAGCTCACCAACGCCGTGGAGTCCTCCGGAGGCTCGGTGACCGGCCTCGACGTCACCGCGTCCGGCCACGAGAAGCTCCGTATCGACGTCACCATCGCGGCCACCTCCACCGCCCACGCCGAGGAGATCGTCGAGAAGCTGCGCGGCATCGAGGGCGTCACGCTCGGCAAGGTCTCCGACCGTACGTTCCTGATGCACCTCGGCGGCAAGATCGAGATGGCGTCGAAGCACCCCATCCGCAACCGTGACGACCTCTCCATGGTCTACACGCCCGGTGTGGCCCGCGTCTGCATGGCCATCGCCCAGAACCCCGAGGACGCCCGCCGCCTCACCATCAAGCGCAACTCCGTTGCGGTCGTGACGGACGGTTCCGCCGTGCTGGGCCTCGGCAACATCGGCCCCAAGGCCGCGCTGCCGGTCATGGAGGGCAAGGCGGCCCTCTTCAAGCGCTTCGCCGGCATCGACGCCTGGCCGATCTGCCTCGACACCCAGGACACCGACGCCATCGTCGAGATCGTCAAGGCGATCGCCCCCGGGTTCGCCGGCATCAATCTCGAGGACATCTCCGCGCCCCGCTGCTTCGAGATCGAGGCCCGGCTGCGCGAGGCCCTCGACATCCCGGTCTTCCACGACGACCAGCACGGCACCGCCATCGTCGTCCTCGCCGCCCTGACGAACGCACTCCGCTGCACCGGCAAGGCGATCGAGAACATCCGCGTCGTCATGTCCGGGGCCGGCGCGGCCGGCACGGCCATCCTCAAGCTGCTGCTCGCCGCCGGCGTGAAGAACGCCGTGGTCGCCGACATCCACGGCGTCGTGCACGCCGGCCGCGAGGACCTCGTGGACGCCCCCGCGGGCTCGGCGCTGCGCTGGATCGCCGACAACACCAACCCCGAGGGCCTCACCGGCACCCTGAAGGAGGCCGTGCGCGGCGCCGACGTGTTCATCGGCGTCTCCGCCCCGAACGTCCTCGACGGCGACGACGTGGCCGCCATGGCCGAGGGCGCCATCGTGTTCGCGCTCGCGAACCCCGACCCCGAGGTCGACCCCGCGGTGGCCCGCCAGACCGCGGCCGTCGTGGCCACCGGCCGCTCCGACTTCCCGAACCAGATCAACAACGTGCTGGTCTTCCCGGGTGTCTTCCGCGGTCTGCTGGACGCCCAGTCCCGCACCGTCAACACCGAGATGATGCTCGCCGCCGCCAAGGCCCTCGCCGACGTGGTCACCGAGGACGAGCTGAACCCGAACTACATCGTTCCGAGCGTCTTCAACGACAAGGTCGCGGGCGCGGTCGCCGGAGCGGTCCGGGAAGCCGCGAAGGCGGCCGGGCCAACGGCCTAGCGGGTCGTACCGTAGGGTGCAGGGGCTGTGAGGATGGACACGGCAGCCCCCGCACGGCGCGTCGTGGAACCACCCGTCGGTGGGCGCCCTCTAGGGTGACGGCCGGGCAGGGTGCTTTTCGTGTGACTCCCCAGGGTGTTCTCACGACTCCTACGGGTGCCGGATTGGCTTTCCCGCCGCAGGTAGGGGCAGGATGCGTCCCTGGGCGCGAGCGCATCGGCATCGATCTCACCTCACGCCTCAATGGCAAGAAGAACACGGGAGTAACAACATGAACCGCAGTGAGCTGGTGGCCGCGCTGGCCGACCGCGCCGAGGTGACCCGCAAGGACGCCGACGCCGTTCTGGCCGCGTTCGCCGAGGTCGTCGGCGACATCGTCGCCAAGGGCGACGAGAAGGTCACCATCCCCGGCTTCCTGACCTTCGAGCGCACCCACCGTGCCGCTCGCACCGCGCGCAACCCGCAGACCGGCGAGCCCATCAACATCCCGGCCGGCTACAGCGTGAAGGTCTCCGCGGGCTCCAAGCTCAAGGAAGCGGCCAAGGGCAAGTAAGCGCTCCGGACGGCGGCACCGGGTGACCGGAGCGCCTCGGCTGAAGATGTCAAAAAGGGCGGCCCCCCTCATGCCGAGGGGGGCCGCCCTTCTGCTGCCTGCGGGCCGAGGGCCCTGCCGGGGGGCGGGAGGTGCGGTCAGCCGAGGGCCTTGCCCGGGAGTTCGACCTTCGCGCCCAGTTCGACCAGCTTCTCCATGAAGTTCTCGTAGCCGCGGTTGATCAGGTCGATGCCGTGGACGCGGGAGGTGCCCTCCGCCGCGAGGGCGGCGATGAGGTACGAGAAGCCGCCGCGCAGGTCGGGGATGACCAGATCGGCGCCCTGGAGCTTGGTGGGGCCGGAGACGACCGCCGAGTGCAGGAAGTTGCGCTGGCCGAAGCGGCAGTCGGAGCCGCCCAGGCACTCGCGGTAGAGCTGGATGTGGGCGCCCATCTGGTTCAGCGCCGAGGTGAAGCCGAGCCGGGACTCGTAGACCGTCTCGTGGATGATGGACAGCCCCGTGGCCTGGGTCAGGGCCACCACCAGCGGCTGCTGCCAGTCGGTCTGGAAGCCGGGGTGCACGTCCGTCTCCAGCGCGATGGACTTCAGCCGGCCGCCCGGGTGCCAGAAGCGGATGCCCTCGTCGTCGATCTCGAAGGCGCCGCCCACCTTCCGGTAGGTGTTCAGGAACGTCATCATCGAGCGCTGCTGGGCGCCGCGGACGTAGATGTTGCCGTTGGTCGCCAGCGCCGCCGACGCCCACGAGGCGGCCTCCAGGCGGTCCGGCAGGGCGCGGTGGGTGTAGCCGCCGAGTTTCTCCACACCGGTGATGCGGATGGTGCGGTCGGTGTCCATCGCGATGATCGCGCCCATCTTCTGCAGGACGCAGATCAGGTCCTCGATCTCCGGCTCGACGGCCGCGTTGGACAACTCGGTGACGCCCTCGGCGAGTACGGCCGTCAGCAGCACCTGCTCGGTCGCGCCGACGGACGGGTACGGCAGCCGGATCTTCGTACCGCGCAGCCGCTGCGGGGCCTCCAGGTACTGCCCGTCCGCGCGCTTCTCGATCGTCGCGCCGAACTGCCGCAGCACGTCGAAGTGGAAGTCGATGGGCCGGCCACCGATGTCGCAGCCGCCGAGGCCGGGGATGAACGCGTGGCCGAGACGGTGCAGCAGGGGACCGCAGAACAGGATCGGGATACGGCTGGAACCCGCGTGGGCATCGATGTCAGCGACGTTCGCGCTCTCCACGTGCGTGGGGTCCATCACCAGCTCGCCGGGTTCCTCACCCGGGCGGACCGTCACCCCGTGCAGCTGGAGCAGGCCGCGCACGACGCGCACGTCACGGATGTCCGGAACGTTGCGCAGCCGGCTCGGCGCACTGCCCAGCAGGGCGGCGACCATGGCCTTCGGTACGAGGTTCTTCGCACCGCGGACCCGGATCTCGCCCTCCAGCGGGGTGCCGCCGTGGACAAGCAGGACATCGTCGTTGACGGTCATGTATCTCGCGTTCCGATGAGTCGGGCAGGGGTCGGCCGATCAACTGTGCGCAGGGGCCGGAGAGACAGGGTAATCGCCGATTACCCCCCTCCCGTAAGCCCAAGGACCGCCCAGCCACGTCATAGCTGTGTCACAACACGAACCGTTGAGCGACGGCCACGTGCGGTCACCGTCCGGGGGCCGTGCGCCGGGGCCGCTTCCGTGCTCCCTGGCCTGCGTTCACTCCCGGACACCGATTGGCTCCCCACACCGGGGGAAGATGCGGGATCATGTCTGGCATGACCGAGGTGTCCTCGCTCACAGGGCGGCTGCTCGTGGCCACGCCCGCCCTGGCGGACCCCAACTTCGACCGTGCGGTGGTGCTCCTTCTCGACCACGACGAGGAGGGTTCCCTCGGTGTCGTCCTCAACCGGCCCACCCCCGTGGACGTCGGCGACATCCTGGAGGGCTGGGCCGATCTCGCCGGCGAGCCCGGTGTGGTCTTCCAGGGCGGCCCGGTGTCGCTGGACTCGGCGCTCGGCGTCGCGGTCATCCCGGGCGGCGCCGCGGCCGATCCGGCCCCGCTCGGCTGGCGGCGGGTGCACGGCGCGATCGGCCTGGTCGACCTCGAGGCACCGCCCGAGCTGCTCGCCTCCGCCCTCGGCTCCCTGCGGATCTTCGCCGGGTACGCCGGCTGGGGCCCCGGTCAGCTGGAGGACGAGCTGGTGGAGGGCGCCTGGTACGTCGTGGAGTCCGAGCCCGGGGACGTCTCCTCGCCGGCGCCGGAGAGACTCTGGCGCGAGGTGCTGCGCCGCCAGCGCAACGAGCTGGCGATGGTGGCCACGTATCCGGACGACCCGTCGCTCAACTGAAGCGGGGGAGCTTCAGTACTCTGGGGCGTATGAGCACTCTCGAGCCCGAGCGCGGGACTGGTACGGGGACCCTCGTAGAGCCGACGCCGCAGGTGTCCCACGGCGACGGCGACCACGAGCGCTTCGCCCACTACGTCCAGAAGGACAAGATCATGGCGAGCGCCCTCGACGGCACCCCCGTCGTGGCGCTGTGCGGCAAGGTGTGGGTGCCGGGCCGCGACCCGAAGAAGTACCCCGTCTGCCCCATGTGCAAGGAGATCTACGACTCCATGGGCAGCGGCGGCGACGAGGGCGGGGACAAGTAACCCCTTCCGCCCCGCCCGGCCCGTGAGGCCCCGGCACGCCCTGGCGCGCACCGGGGCCTTTGTGGCGCCTCGGGGCGGCCTCCTCCGCGGAGCCCTGCCGACGGGTCCGCGTGGTCGAGACCTCTTGTCGGCGGTCCGGGGAGTCCGTAGCGTCCGTACCTGGTTGTACAGAGCGGAACAGTCGTTGCACGCTGTGCAACGCCGGGTGCGGAGGTGCGACGGACGGTATGAGCGACCCACGCGAGGTCGCCGGGCCCGACGAGACGCTGATCCCGGCGCCGGGCCGTGTGGTCCGCGGTGCCGCCGGGCACGCGCGCCTGGACGGCGGGACGGCGCTGGAGGCGCGGCCCGGCGCGCAGGGCGTCGCGCGCTGGCTGCGGGCGACGGTCGGAGCGGCGACCGGCCTGCCCTTCCCGGACGCGGACACGGACGCGGGCGCGGACGCCGGCACGGACACGGACGCCGGCACGGACGCGGACACAGGGGTCGGCGCGGGCGCGGGTTGCCGGGTCCGCCGCATCGTCCTGAGCGTGGAGCCCGGCCTGCCCCCCGAGGGCTACCGCGTCGTCATCGGCGACGGCCCCCTGCGCCTTCAGGGCGGCAGCGCCGCCGGGGTCTTCTGGGGCGCCCAGACCCTCCGGCAACTGCTCGGTCCCGACGCCTTCCGCCGCGCGCCGGTGCGGCCGGACCAGGTCTGGGACCTCCCGCGGGTCACCGTCGAGGACAGCCCCCGGTTCCACTGGCGCGGCCTCCTGCTCGACGTCGCCCGGCACTTCATGCCCAAGGACGGCGTCCTGCGCTACCTCGATCTGATGGCGGCGCACAAACTCAACGTCCTGCACCTGCACCTGACGGACGACCAGGGCTGGCGCATCGAGATCCGGCGCCACCCGAGGCTGACCGAAACCGGCTCCTGGCGGGCGCGGACGAAATTCGGCCACCGCGCCTCACCGCTGTGGGAGGAGAAGCCGCACGGCGGTCACTACACCCAGGACGACATCCGGGAGATCGTCGCCTACGCCGCCGAGCGGCACATCACCGTCGTCCCCGAGATCGACGTACCGGGCCACTCGCAGGCCGCCATCGCCGCGTACCCGGAACTCGGCAACAGCGACGTCATCGACACCGCCGCCCTCTCCGTCTGGGACACCTGGGGGATCAACCCCAACGTGCTCGCCCCCACCGACACCACCCTGCGTTTCTACGAAGAGGTGTTCGAGGAGGTCCTGGAGCTGTTCCCGTCCCGGTTCATCCATATCGGCGGTGACGAGTGTCCCAAGGACCAGTGGCGGAAGTCGCCGGCCGCCCAGGCCCGCATCGCGGAACTCGGGCTCGCCGGCGAGGACGAGCTCCAGTCCTGGTTCATCCGGCACTTCGACACATGGCTCTCCGCGCGCGGGCGCCGGCTCATCGGCTGGGACGAGATCCTGGAGGGCGGCCTCGCGCCGCGTGCGGCGGTCTCCTCCTGGCGCGGCTACGGCGGCGGAATCGCCGCCGCGCGCGCGGGACACGACGTCGTCATGTGCCCCGAGGAACATGTGTACCTGGACCACCGTCAGGCGCCGGGCGAGGACGAGCCGGTGCCCATCGGCTTCGTGCGGACCCTGGAGGACGTCTACCGGTTCGAGCCCGTCCCGCCCCAACTCACCGACGAGGAGGCCCGGCACGTGCTGGGCACCCAGGCCAACGTGTGGACCGAGGTCATGGAGGACGCCGCGCGCGTGGACTACCAGACCTTCCCCCGGCTCGCCGCCCTGGCCGAGGTCGCCTGGAGCCGGCTGCCCGCCCCGCAGGAGCGGGACTTCGCGGACTTCGAGCGCCGCATGGGCGCGCACTACCGCCGACTTGACGCCCTCGGTGTCGCCTACCGGCCGCCCACCGGGCCCCGGCCGTGGCAGCGGCGCCCCGGCGTGCTCGGCCGCCCGAAGGAGGGTCCGCCCCCGAACCGGTAGGGAAAGATGAAAAAAGCCCGCCAATAGTCACTGGTGAGGGTTAACCCGGCGTACCGGCTGTGTCGTACAAAATAGGACCATCTCCTCGATGAGGTGGACGAATGCCTCCTAGCGGACCCCCGCGTTCGGGTCTTGCGAAGATGTGCCAGAGTTGCCACGTCCGCCCTGTGAGCACGTACCGTACGGCCACACAGGTGGGACCAGGTGGGGCAGCGGGAAGGGGCAGCCGGTTTGACCACGCACGCACCGCAGGCGGCGCAGGCCGTCACGCTGCCCACGACGCTGGACGAGGCCGTGGCGGCCCTCACCGCCATGCCCGCGGCCGTCCCCGTGGCGGGTGGCACCGACCTCATGGCCGCCGTCAACTCCGGTCAGCTCAGGCCCGCAGCGCTGGTCGGCCTCGGCCGGATCAGTGAGATCCGCGGCTGGCAGTACCAGGACGGCCACGCGCTGCTCGGCGCCGGCCTCACCCACGCGCGCATGGGCCGCCCCGACTTCGCGGCCCTCATCCCGGCGCTCGCCGCCGCCGCGCGCGCCGCGGGCCCGCCGCACATCCGCAACGCCGGCACCCTGGGCGGCAACATCGCCTCGGCCGCCCCCACCGGGGACGCGCTGCCGGTGCTGGCCGCCCTGGAGGCGACGCTGATCATCGCGGGCCCGGGCGGCGCCCGCCGGGAGATCCCGGTGTCGCACCTGCTGGCCGGCGTGGAGATGCTGCGCGGCGGCGAGCTCATCGGCTACGTGCGCGTGCCGCTGCTGCACGCCCCGCAGGTCTTCCTGAAGGCGACCGGTCGCACCGGCCCGGGCCGCGCCATGGCCTCCGTGGCCGTCGTGCTCGACCCGGCCCGGCGTGGGGTGCGGTGCGCCGTCGGCGCCATAGCGCCGATGCCGCTGCGCCCCCTGGACGCCGAGCAGTGGGTCGCGCAGCTCATCGACTGGGACAACGACCGCGCCCTCGTCCCGGAGGCCCTGCACGCCTTCGGTGAGTACGTCGCCGCGGCCTGCATCCCGGACCCGGCACCCGAGCCGGACGGCTCGGTGGTCCCGCTGCCGCCCGCCGTACTGCACCTGCGGCGCACCGTCGCCGCGCTGGCCCGACGAGCACTGGGGAGGGCGCTGTCGTGACCGACGACCAGCACGGAGAGGGCACGCCCCGGAGCGGCGGCCGCTGGAACCCGCTGCCCCAGGGCGACTACGACGACGGCGCCACCGCCTTCGTCAAGCTCCCCGAGGGCGGCATCGACGCCCTGCTGTCCGGTGACAGCCCTCTGGCCGCGCCCGGTCACGGCTATGTGCCGCCGCGGATAGCGCAGGCCCCGGGCGCGGGCGACCCCGCCGCCCCGGACGCCTGGGCGGCGCCCGCCGCCGGCCACCAGTGGCCCGACCCCAACGCGGCGCCCCAGGACCAGGCGGGCGGCGACCGGTTCACGTACCAGCCGGCGGCCACCCAGCAGTGGACCTTCGAGGAGCCCGCGGCCCCGCCCGCCGCCGGACACGACGTCACCGGGCAGTGGTCGATCCCGGTCGCCGGAGGCGACCTTCCGGACGAATCGGGCGAGTTCACCACGTCCTCGCTGGTCGAGCAGTGGGGCGGCACCCCTCCGGCCACCCTCCCCGGCGGCGCCGCGGCTCCCTGGGCGACGGAGGGGGCGGGACAGGCCTGGGCCCCGCCGCAGACCGAACAGCCTCAGGGCGAGACCCCGGTCGCGGGCCCGCCCGGTCACGGCCCCGGCCGGGCCGACGCCCCCACGGCACCCGGCACGTCCGAGGGCACCTACGCGCCAGGCCCGGCGGACCACGCCGCCTGGCCGGCGCACCCCGGCCGGCCCGGACCCTCCGGCCGGGACGCCGAACGGGACACCGACGGCGCGGGCCCGGCGGCCCCGGCCGAGGCCGGTGCCCCGGCGGGCGGTCACGAGCCCGGGCGCACCCCGCAGGGGTCCACCGACGGTCATGAGCCCACGCGGCCCGCCGGCGGGGCCTCTGACGGCCCAGCAGGTCACGACCCGGCCGAGGGGACCGGCGCGGCCCGGGAGGCCGTAGGAGCGCCGGACACGGCCGACGCACCGGCCACCGGCGACCCGGCGGGCGCCGAGGCGGCGGGGCCGGCAGCCGGACGCGACACGACGGACCCGCAGGGCTCCGGGGACTCCGCGCCCGAGACTCCCGCCGACCCGGACCACTCGACGGCGGACCACTCGACGGCGGACCGGGCGGCGCAGGACGACACGCCGGACGACCCGGCTCCGCAGCCGCCGCACGACGAACACCCCTTGGCCTCCTACGTCCTGCGCGTCAACGGCACCGACCGGCCCGTCACCGACGCCTGGATCGGCGAGTCGCTGCTGTACGTGCTGCGCGAGCGCCTCGGGCTCGCGGGCGCCAAGGACGGCTGCTCGCAGGGGGAGTGCGGCGCCTGCAACGTCCAGGTCGACGGGCGCCTCGTCGCCTCCTGCCTGGTCCCGGCGGTCACCGCGGCCGGCAGCGAGGTCCGCACCGTCGAGGGCCTGGCCGCCGACGGGCAGCCCTCCGACGTGCAGCGGGCGCTCGCCCGGTGCGGTGCCGTGCAGTGCGGCTTCTGCGTGCCCGGCATGGCGATGACCCTGCACGACCTGCTGGAGGGCAACCCCGCGCCGACCGAGCTGGAGACCCGCCAGGCGCTGTGCGGCAACCTGTGCCGCTGCTCCGGCTACCGGGGTGTCCTGGAGGCCGTCAAGGAGGTCGTCGCCGAACGCGAGGCACACGCCGCCGCCGACGCCGAGACGGACACGGACGAGCCACGTATTCCGCACCAGGCGGGCCCGGGCGCCGGCGGCGTCAACCCGTCGGCGTTCGACACCCACGGGGTCTTCGACAGCCCCGGAACCTTCGGTGCGCCGGGAGCGCACGACCAGCACTACGGCCAGGACGGGAGCCAGGCGTGAGCAACGAAGCCGCCACCGCGACCACCGCGACCGCCGCTGCCGAGACGGCCGCCGCCGATCCGGTGCCGCACGGCCTCGGCGCCTCACTGCCGCACGCCGACGCCCGCGCCAAGACCGAGGGCACCTTCCCGTACGCCGCCGACCTGTGGGCCGAGGGCCTGCTGTGGGCCGCCGTGCTGCGCTCCCCGCACGCGCACGCGCGCATCGTCTCCATCGACACCAGCCACGCGCGCGAGATGCCCGGCGTACGGGCCGTCGTCACCCACGAGGACGTGCCCGGCACCCCCCGGCACGGCCGGGGCACGCCGGACCGCCCGGTGTTCGCCTCCGAGGTGGTGCGCCACCACGGCGAGCCCATCGCCGCCGTGGCCGCCGACCACCCCGACACCGCGCGGATGGCCGCCGCCGCCGTCATCGTCGAGTACGAGGTGCTCGACCCGGTGACCGACCCCGAGCAGGCGTTCGAGGCGGAGCCGCTGCACCCCGACGGCAATCTGATCCGGCACATCCCGCTGCGCCACGGCGATCCGGACGTGGTCGGCGAGGTCGTCGTCGAGGGGCAGTACCGCATCGGCCGCGCGGACCCGGCCCCCATCGGCGCCGAGGCCGGACTCGCCGTGCCCCGCCCGGACGGCGGGGTGGAGCTGTACCTGGCCTCCACCGACCCGCACACCGACCGCAACACGGCAGCGGCCTGCTACGGCCTGTCCCCGGATCGGGTGAAGATCGTCGTCACCGGGGTGCCCGGCGCCACCGCCGACCGCGAGGACCAGGGCTTCCAGCTCCCGCTCGGCCTGCTCGCGCTGAAGACGGGCTGCCCGGTGAAGCTGACGGCGACCCGCGAGGAGTCCTTCCTCGGCCACGCCCACCGCCACCCCACCCTGCTGCGCTACCGCCACCACGCCGACGCCGAGGGCAGGCTGGTGAAGGTCGAGGCGCAGATCCTGCTCGACGCGGGCGCCTACGCGGACACCTCCGCCGACGCGCTGGCCGCCGCCGTCTCCTTCGCGTGCGGCCCGTACGTCGTCCCGAACGCCTTCATCGAGGGCTGGGCCGTCCGCACCAACAACCCGCCCTCCGGCCATGTCCGGGGCGAGGGCGCCCTGCAGGTGTGCGCCGCCTACGAGGCGCAGATGGACAAGCTGGCGAAGAAGCTGGGCCTGGACCCGGCCGAGCTGCGCCTGCGCAACGCCCTCGCGACCGGTGACGTCCTGCCCATCGGCCAGACGGTGACCTGCCCGGCGCCGGTGGCCGAACTGCTGCAGGCGGTACGGGACTTCCCGCTGCCGCCGCTGCCCAAGGACACCCCCGAGGAGGAGTGGCTGCTGCCCGGCGGCCCCGAGGGCGCGGGCGAACCCGGGGCGGTGCGCCGGGGCGTCGGCTACGGCCTGGGCATGGTGCACATGCTCGGTGCGGAGGGCGCCGACGAGGTGTCCACGGCGACGGTCAAGGTCCAGGACGGCGTCGCGACAGTGCTCTGCGCGGCCGTGGAGACGGGCCAGGGCTTCACCACGCTGGCCCGGCAGATCGTGCAGGAGACGCTGGGTGTCGACGAGGTCCACGTCGTCCCCGTCGACACCGATCAGCCGCCGGCCGGCGCGGGCTGCCGCGGCCGCCACACCTGGGTGTCGGGCGGCGCGGTGGAGCGCGCGGCCAAGATGGTCCGCACCCAGCTCCTGCAGCCGCTGGCGCACAAGTTCGGCATGTCCACCGAGCTGCTGCAGATCACCGACGGCAAGATCACCTCGTACGACGGGGTGCTGTCGACCACCGTCACCGAGGCGCTGGAGGGCAAGGAGCTGTGGGCCACGGCCCAGTGCCGTCCGCACCCCACCGAGCCGCTGGACGCCTCCGGTCAGGGTGACGCGTTCGTGGGCCTCGCGTTCTGCGCGATCCGCGCGGTGGTGGACGTGGACATCGAGCTCGGCTCGGTACGGGTGGTGGAGCTGGCGGTCGCCCAGGACGTCGGCCGGGTGCTCAACCCCGGCCAGCTCGCCGCCCGTATCGAGGCCGGCGTCACCCAGGGCGTCGGCATCGCCCTCACCGAGAACCTGCGCACCCCGCGCGGCCTGATCCGCCACCCCGACCTGACCGGATACGCCCTGCCGACCGCGCTGGACGCGCCGGACATCCGGATCGTGAAACTGGTCGAGGAGCGGGACGTGGTCGCCCCCTTCGGCGCCAAGTCGGTCAGCGCGGCCCCCGTGGTGACCTCCCCGGCCGCGATCGCCTCGGCCGTCCGCGCCGCCACCGGCCGCCCGGTCAACCGCCTCCCCATCCGCCCCCAGGCGGCGGTGGTCAGCCCCCAGTGACGCGGTCGCCGCAGGGCGAGGCGCCCGACCGCTCCTGACGCAACGGACGAGAGTCGCCCGGCGTCCTTCTCCAGGGGCGTTGTCAGTGGTGCGGCGTAGTGTTCCGGTCAGTGGGGGACGGCCGCGTCCGACGGGAGATCCGGACGGCCGGGCCCGCCCTGCCCAGGGACGACGTACGGCGCACCGCGCCGTACCGAGGAAGATCGCGGGGGAGCGATGAGCACGACCGACGCCGGGTTTCCGGCGATCACGCTGACCGAGGCGGAGCTGGACCGGTACGTCACGCACGCACCGACGCGCGGCCTGCTCACGGGCGCCGGGTTGCCCACGGACACCGACCTGCTGACCTTCTCCCCGCTGCGCACCCACGGCCTGCGCACCCTCGGCGACGCCACCGACGGCCCCTTCCACCTGGCCGAGGAGCTGCGCGGCCGCCTGGTGATAGGCGAACTCCTCAACCCCGCGGGCATGGAGCGCGAGTCGATCCTGCTGGACGGCGCCACCGGCGAGATCACGACGGCCTACCTCTTCGACCCGTCCGAGACCCGCCCCTTCGCCCCCTCCCTCGCCACCCTGCTGCGCTTCGCCGCGGTCACCGAGGAACTGGCGGGCCTGCGCGGCCGCTTCGCCTCCCTGGCCGGGCAGTACGGGCCCAAGACGGTGACCGAGGCCTCCCGCCGCCTCCTCGCCCTCTTCGAGGAGGGCACGGGCGGCGAGGTCCCGCCGTACTGGAAGGCGGCGGCCCTCATCCGTCCGCTCGCCCTCATCGCCGGCCCCGGCACCGCCTCCGGCCTCACCCTGGACGTGCCCGCCCGCATCCTGGACCAGGAGTTCGGCCACGGCCGGGTGGTCCGCTTCGAGGAGGTCGACTTCCCGGCGACGCTCACCCACGAGCCGACCCGCCGCTTCCTGCGGGAGACGGGGCTGCCGGAGGAGGCGGTCCTCTTCCACGCCGACACGGACGTCCCGCTGCCGACGCTCACCGAGTACTTCACCACCGAGCGCTGCGACGACTACCCCCTGGACGCCCTCCCCGCCCACGCCGACCACCTGATCCGCCTCGGCCGCCTGGTCGAGGACAACAGCCTGGTGATCGACGGCAGAACGGGCGCGGTCCTCACCTTCAGCGAGCCCGAGGCGACGCTCTACCCCCTCAACACCGACGTCTCCACCCTTGCCTTCACCCTCTGGCTCCTGCACCACGAGCGGACCATCGACGAGCACCTGTCCCACGAACTGACCACGACGGCCTACGATCACCTCGCCGCCGCCATGATCCGGACGCTGACCACCGTCGACCCGACGGCCCTGCTCCCGGACACCACCTGGCACTACTGGACGGAACTGTTCCAGGACGAAGCGGGCGGGGTGCTCTGAAGCGTCTCGCGTGGATGCGGCCCTTGGTGGGCGACGCATCGGCCGACCGGGTGTATCTCGGGCATTCGCGAATATTTCGCCGACTCACCTGAATGCCCGGTGCGACGAGAGGGGACCGGGCCGGCCAGTGACAATCCCCTTAGCTCCGAACCCGCATCGGAGTGTCGTGCGGAACTGGGGAGAAGACGATGGCCGCACCGAATTTCTGCACCCTCGCCATGGGCGGGGCGGCCATAGCCGCTGTCGCCACCGCCTGGGTGCTCGGGGACCCGACCACCGCCATGTCCGCCCGAGCCGACGCTCCGGTGGACGCGGCGACGAAGCGGGCGGTGTCCTCCGCGCTCGCCGTCAAGACCGCCGGTCCACGGAAGGACGGCACCGCCATCACCCCCGTCGGGTACCGGGTCGCGCCGGCGGGTGACCAGACCCGGCTCGGGGAGCTGCCACTGAACGCGGCTCTTCACCCGGACGGTCGCCATCTGCTGGTGACCAACAACGGTCCGGGTGTGCAGAGCCTGCAATTGGTCGACACCCGGACGAACGAGGTCGTCCAGACACTGTCGTATCCGTCGCCGGAGTCGTTGTACATCGGCCTGGCGTGGAGTCCGGACGGCAGGACCGCCTACGCCAGCGCCGCGGCGAACTCCAAGATCCGGGTGCTGTCGTTCGCCGGTGGCCGACTCACCGAACGCGATCCCATCAAGCTGCCCACCAAGTCCCCGGACGGCAAGGCCGTCACGCTCTTCCCGGCCGGCCTGGCCGTCACCCCGGACGGCAGAAGACTGGTGGTCGCCGATCAGCTCGGCAACTCGGTGACGGTCGCCGACACCGCCGGCGGCCGGGTGCGGACCGTCGCCGCAGGCCGTCGGCCGGTGTGGGTGACGCTCAGCAAGGACGGGCGAACGGCCTACGTGTCGAACCAGGGTGCCGACACCGTGGACGTCGTCGATCTGGCGGGCTCCGCACCCCGGACGACCGGGCGGATCAAGGTGGGTCTGCATCCGAACAAGGCCGTGCTCTCGGCGTGCGGCCGCAGACTGTATGTCGCGAACGGCGACGCCGACAGCGTCAGTGTGGTGGATCTGGCGACCAGGAGCGTGTTACGCGACATCCCCGTATCGCCGTCCAAGAAGGCCCTCATCGGCAGCAACCCCACAGGGCTCGCCCTGGATCCCGTGCACCAGCGGCTCTATGTTGCCAACTCCGGCGACAACAGCGTTTCGGTGCTCGATCCGATCGGCGGCAAGTTCCTGGGGCGGATTCCCACCGGCTGGTACCCCAGTGCGGTCGTCTGGCGCGACGGACGCCTGTGGATCACGAATGCCAAGGGGCTGGGGGCGGGCCCGAACAACGGTCCCGGACACCCCAACCCCGAGCGCGTCGGCAGGGTGACCCCCACCGAGCAGCTCGCGTCGATGGTCGCGGGCACGCTGAGCAGTGTGGAAGTCCCGGTCTCCGACGCGCGACTGGGCGAGTACACCCGCCAGGTGGAGCGCAACAACGCCCCGGTGACCGCGGGCGACCATGCCGTCGTGCCGCTCAGGCCCGGCGAAAGGACTCCCATCAGGCACGTGATCTACATAGTCAAGGAGAACCGCAGTTACGACCAGGTGCTCGGCAGTCTGGGCAAGGGCGACGGCGACCCCCGCCTCGACCTGTTCGGGGACGAGTCCGCGCCCAACACACGGGAGTTGGCACGGCGCTTCACCACCATCGACAACTTCTACGCCGACGGCAGGGTCAGCGCCGGCGGCTGGAACTGGGCGGTCCAGGCCAACTCCAATCCCTACGTCGAGCAGATGTGGCCCGCACGGTACTCCGGCCGCAAGGGCGCCTACCCCAGCGGGAACAACGCTCCGGAGAACGCCGCGCAGGAACCCGGGAACTCCTACCTCTGGCAGCGCCTCGACAAGGCCGGCGTGAGCTTCGCCAACTTCGGCTTCTACGTGGGGCGCCGGGGGAACGCCGTACACGCCGCGGATCCGGTGCTCGATGCCCGGACGGACCACGGGTTCGGGGTGGAGCTGGGCTGCCCGGACTCGGCGGGAACGTTCGCTCCCACCAAGAAGGACTGCCTGACTCCACGGGTCGACCAGTGGCTGAAGAGCTTCCGCGGGTACGAGGCCAAGGGCGACATGCCGACGGTGCAGTTCATCCAGTTCCCCGGTGACCACACCCTGGCCACCAGGGTCGGTCAGCCCACTCCCAAGGCGATGGTGGCCGACAACGACTACGCCCTCGGCAGGCTCGTGGACGCGGTGTCCCACTCCCGGTTCTGGAAGGACACCGTCGTCCTCGTCACCGAGGACGAGGCCCAGGACGGACCCGACCACATCGACGCCCACCGGACGCTCGCCCTGGCGATCAGCCCGTACACCCAGACGGGAAAGGTCGACTCGACCTTCTACAGCACCGCTTCCATGGTCCGGACCGTCGGCCTCTTCGCCGGAATCGGCCCGCTCACCCGGTTCGACGACTACGCCACGCCCATGAGTGCGTCCTTCACCGACAAGCCCGTCTTCCGGACCTACTCGGCGATCAGACCGACCTACCCGATGGACACTCTCAACGCCCCAGGCATCCCGAGCCGTCCACCGGGAGGCAAATGATGGAGGCCGTGGCGGGAATTGAACCCACGTACCTCGCTTTGCAGGCGAGTCCCTAAGCCACTCGGGCACACGGCCGTGTCGGTCACCTTGTCGTGCCGAACTCGGTGGAACGACCGTATGGGTCGCTGCGGGCGGGTCTCAAGGACTCCGGCCGGGTTGCAACGAGGCTGCCACACGCCGTTCATGAAGGGCGGGTCCAGGGCCGACGGACGAGAGCGGCCGGGACCACCGACAGGAGCCAAACCGCCTTGCGGGCCTTACTCTGACCGGCATGACCACCATCGAGTCCTCCGATGCCGCTGTTGTGGACGATGCCGCCGACGGACAGGGCGGTGTGCTGAGCCGGGCCCACCGGGCGCTGAGTGTGGGGATCGTGTCCGTCGTGCTGTTGATCGCCTTCGAGGCGACCGCCGTCGGGACCGCGATGCCCGTCGCGGCGCGGGAGCTGGACGGGGTGGCGCTGTACGCGTTCGCCTTCTCGGGGTACTTCACCACCAGCCTCTTCGGGATGGTGCTCGCCGGACAGTGGTCCGACCGGCGCGGCCCGATCGGCGCGCTGACCTGCGGGATCGGCGCTTTCGCGGCAGGGCTCGTGGTGGCCGGGACCGCCCAGGTCATGGGGGTGTTCATCCTGGGGCGGGCCGTGCAGGGATTCGGCGGCGGCCTGGTCATCGTCGCGCTGTACGTCGTCGTCGGGCGCGCCTACCCCGAGCGGCTGCGGCCCGCGATCATGGCCGCTTTCGCCGCCGGATGGGTCGTACCGTCCATCGTCGGACCGCTCGCCTCCGGCGCCGTGACGGAGCACCTCGGCTGGCGGTGGGTCTTCCTCGGCATCCCCGCCCTGGTGGTCTTCCCCCTCGCCCTCGCGCTACCGCAGATACGACGCAGGGCGGCGGGGCCGGTGGCGGGCGCCGAGGACTCGGCATCCTTCGACCGGCGCCGCATCCGCCTCGCCCTCGGCATCTCCCTCGGAGCCGGGCTCCTGCAGTACGCCGCCCAGGATCTGACGTGGCTGTCGCTGCTGCCCGGTCTGGCCGGCGCCGCCCTCCTCGTACCCGCCGTCCTCGGGCTGCTGCCCCGCGGCACCTACCGCGCCGTGCGCGGCCTGCCCTCCGTGGTGCTGCTGCGCGGAGTGTCCGCCGGGTCCTTCATCGCCGCCGAGTCCTTCGTGCCGCTGATGCTGGTCACCCAGCGGGGGCTGTCGCCGACGCTGGCCGGTTTCTCGCTGGCCGCGGGCGGCGTCACCTGGGCGCTGGGGTCGTGGGTGCAGTCCCGGCCGCGCCTGGAGCCGTACCGCGAGCGGCTGATGACGGCGGGGATGGTGCTGGTCGCCGCCGCGATAGCCACCGCGCCGAGCGTGCTGGTACCGGCCGTGCCGGTCTGGGTCGTCGCCGTCGCCTGGGGCTTCGGCTGCTTCGGCATGGGCCTGGTGATCTCCTCCGCCGGCGTACTGCTGCTGAAGCTGTCCGCCCCGGAGGAGGCCGGCGCCAACTCCGCCGCGCTGCAGATCTCCGACGCCCTCTCCAACGTCGTCCTCCTCGCCGTGACCGGCGCCGCGTTCGCGGCCTTGGGCGGTGGCAGCGCGGCGTCGGGGACGGGGGTGGCGGCCGGCGGCGGTCATCCTGCTGCGTTCGCGGCCGTGTTCTTGCCGATGGCGGTGGTGGCGCTGGCGGGTGCGTGGGTGACGACGCGGGTGCGGGAGCGCTGAGTCCGCACCGGGATCGGTCGCGGCAGTGCGGTGCCGGGTCCTGGCGCCCCCCATGTGGTCGCCCTCGCCGCTCCTCGCGTGCCGACCCGTGAACGAGGTGCGGGGGATCGCCGGGCGGCTGTGGCGGTTGTGACGTGGGTCCCACCCGAGGACGACCCGGCGCCGTCCGGGCATGGACGGGGTCGGGCCGCCGGTAGGGTGGCCCGGTTGTCATACGTAGCCGAAGCCCTAGCCTCATACATACGGAGACCGTGACTACTACCGCCGCTTCCTCCGCTCACTCCCACCACCTCTCGCCCGCCTTCCCGGGACGGGCCCCCTGGGGTACCGCCAGCAAGCTGCGTGCCTGGCAGCAGGGGGCGATGGAGAAGTACATCCAGGAGCAGCCGCGCGACTTCCTCGCCGTCGCCACCCCCGGCGCCGGCAAGACCACCTTCGCGCTGACCCTCGCCTCCTGGCTGCTGCACCACCACGTCGTGCAGCAGGTGACCGTGGTCGCGCCGACCGAGCACCTGAAGAAGCAGTGGGCGGAGGCCGCCGGCCGCATAGGCATCAAGCTCGACCCCGAGTACAGCGCGGGCCCGCTCGGCCGGGAGTACGACGGCGTCGCGGTCACGTACGCGGGTGTCGGGGTACGGCCGATGCTGCACCGCAACCGGGTCGAGCAGCGCAAGACCCTCGTCATCCTCGACGAGATCCACCACGCCGGCGACTCCAAGTCCTGGGGCGAGGCCTGCCTGGAGGCCTTCGAGCCGGCCACCCGCCGCCTCGCGCTGACCGGTACGCCGTTCCGCTCCGACACCAACCCCATCCCGTTCGTGACGTACGAGGAGGGCCCGGACGGGATCCGGCGCTCGGCCGCCGACTACACCTACGGCTACGGCAACGCCCTCGCCGACCACGTCGTCCGGCCGGTCATCTTCCTTTCCTACAGCGGCAACATGCGCTGGCGCACCAAGGCCGGCGACGAGGTCGCCGCCCGGCTCGGCGAGCCGATGACCAAGGACGCCATCAGCCAGGCCTGGCGTACCGCGCTGGACCCGCGCGGCGAGTGGATGCCGAGCGTGCTGCGCGCCGCCGACCAGCGGCTCACCGAGGTGCGCAAGGCGATCCCGGACGCGGGTGCCCTCGTCATCGCCTCCGACCAGGACTCCGCCCGCGCCTACGCCAAGCTCATCCGGGAGATCACCGGCACGAAGGCGACCCTCGTGCTCTCCGACGACGCCGGCGCCTCGAAGCGGATCGACGACTTCAGCGCCGGCGACGACCGCTGGATGGTCGCCGTCCGCATGGTGTCCGAGGGCGTCGACGTACCGCGGCTCGCGGTCGGCGTGTACGCCACCACCATCTCCACCCCCCTCTTCTTCGCCCAGGCCGTCGGCCGTTTCGTACGGTCCCGGCGGCGCGGCGAGACCGCGTCGGTGTTCCTGCCGACCGTGCCGGACCTGCTGACCTTCGCCAACGAGATGGAGAAGGAGCGCGACCACGCCCTCGACAAGCCGAAGAAGGACGGCGAGGAGGACCCGTACGCCGAGTCCGAGAAGGAGATGGAGGAGGCGAACAAGGAGCAGGACGAGGACACCGGCGAGCAGGACATGCTGCCCTTCGAGGCGCTGGAGTCCGACGCCGTCTTCGACCGGGTCCTCTACGACGGCGCCGAGTTCGGCATGCAGGCCCACCCCGGCAGCGAGGAGGAGCAGGACTACCTCGGCATCCCCGGACTGCTCGAGCCGGAACAGGTCCAGCTGCTGCTGCAGAAGCGGCAGGCCCGGCAGATCGCGCACAGCCGCAAGAAGCCGGACGCGGAGGCCGACCTGCTCGAACTGCCCGCCGAGCGGCGGCCGGTGGTCACGCACAAGGAGATGATGGAGCTGCGCAAGCAGCTCAACACGATGGTCGGCGCCTATGTCCACCAGAGCGGCAAGCCGCACGGTGTCATCCACACCGAACTGCGGCGGGTGTGCGGCGGACCGCCCAGCGCGGAGGCCACGGCCGGGCAGCTGCGGCAGCGGATCGCCAAGGTCCAGGAGTGGGCCACCCGCATGAGGTAAAAGCCTGCTGCCTGTGCGTATGGGGACGAATGCAGGCAGGCCGGATCCGGCACTGCCCGGATTCTGGACGGAGGCTTCCGCTGAGCGAACCCCCTTCGCTACTGTCCCGCTACGCACACGCCCCGTGGCAGCGCCGCCGCGGAGCGCAGCCGTGAAGCGACAGGTCCCGGAGCCCCGGGCCGTTCTGCCGATCGGCGGCCTCTGAAGCGCGTCTCCGACGGGACTCGGTGACGCATTCGCCGCTCAGGGGTCTGCCGACCTCACCACCAAAGGAGTGGGCGTCGTGACCGCGGAGACCTCTCAGACGCTCGACCGGGGACTGCGCGTCCTCAAGCTGCTGGCCGACACGGACCACGGGCTGACCGTCACCGAGCTTTCCACCAAACTGGGCGTGAACCGGACCGTGGTGTACCGGTTGCTGGCCACCCTGGAGCAGCACGCGCTCGTACGGCGCGACCTGGGCGGCCGGGCCCGCGTCGGCCTGGGAGTACTGCGCCTCGGCCGGCAGGTGCACCCGCTCGTACGGGAGGCCGCCCTGCCCGCGCTGCGGTCCCTGGCGGAGGACATCGGCGCGACGGCGCATCTGACCCTGGTGGACGGCACCGAGGCGCTGGCCGTCGCCGTGGTCGAACCGACGTGGACGGACTACCACGTCGCCTACCGGGCCGGCTTCCGCCACCCCCTGGACCGCGGCGCCGCGGGCCGCGCCATCCTCTCCGCCCGCCAGTCCCTCGCGGACGACCCGGGCTACACCCTCACCCACGGCGAACTGGAGGCGGGGGCCAGTGGAGCCGCGGCCCCCCTGCTCGGGGTGACGGGCGTCGAGGGCAGCGTGGGCGTGGTGATGCTGGCGGACTCCGTCCCGGAGCGAGTGGGACCGAGGGTGGTGGACGCGGCCCGGGAGGTCGCGGAAGCGCTGCGCTGACCGGACCGGGCCGGTCACGCCCCCTGTACGCGGCTCAGGGCGCACATGGGGGGCGCGTTACATTGATCCCGTGCTCTCACGTCTCACGCGTCCCCAGGCCGTCGCCGTCTGCGCTCTGCCCGTCGCGGCACTGCTCGCCACGGCCGCGTTCGCGCCGCTGCCGTTCACGGTGGCGGCGCCGGGTGCGACGACGAACGTGCTCGGGAAGCACCAGGGCGCGCCGGTGATCACCATCTCCGGAGCGCCGGTCCGGCAGACCAGCGGGCAGTTGCGGATGGTCACGATCGTGGCGACCGGCCCGGAGACGAGGGTCAGCCTCGGTGACGTGGTCGGCAACTGGTTCCGCACCGACCGGGCCGTGATGCCGCACGACGCCGTCTACACCGGGGACACGGACAAGGAGATCGAGCAGCACAACGCGGCGCAGATGCAGCAGTCCCAGGACGCGGCGACCCAGGCGGCGCTGAAGTACCTCGGGCTGAGCGCCGACAAGGTCAAGGTGTCGCTGAAGCTCGCCGGCGTCGGCGGGCCGAGCGCCGGGCTGCTGTTCACCCTGGGGATCATCGACAAGCTGGACGGCGACGGCAGCGGCGGCGACCTGACGGGCGGGCGCACCATCGCCGGTACGGGCACGATCGACGCCTCCGGCAAGGTGGGCGCGGTCGGCGGGGTGGCCCTGAAGACCCAGGCCGCCCGGCGCGACGGGGCCACCGTCTTCCTCGTGCCGAAGGCCGAGTGCTCCGACGCGAAGGCCGAACTCCCCAAGGGCCTCCGCCTGGTCCCGGTGACCACCCTGAAGGGCGCGGTGAACTCCCTGGCGGCCCTGGAGAAGGGCAAGGGCTCGGTACCGAGCTGCTAGGGCCTGGCCGACCATTCCCGTCTGCCGCCCCGACGCCATGCACGCACCTGACGCCGCGAAGCCGCCCTTCGGGCCACGACGCGAAGCGTCGGACAGGCCCTAGACCATGGCCGGCCTCGGGGTGGAGGCGAGGCGCAGGCCGAGTTCCACCAGGGTCCAGCCGACGCGCGTGCGCAGCTCGACCGGGGGCCTGGCCTCGGTGGCCAGGCGGTGGTCGTCGGCCCGGGCGCGGAGGGCGGCGGCGCGGTGCTGGGCGAGCTGGGTCTCGATGTGCATGGCGTGGCCTCTCGGTCGGTCTCGGCGTGGGTCGGTGGGGTGCGGTGTGCTCGGGGTGTCTCGTCCGGCTCAGCCGGTCTCAGTCCGTCTCGAGCGGGAACAGGTGCGTGTGGATGCGCACTTGTTCGGAGCCCGGTGTGTCCGCCCCGGGGACACGGCCCCGGTAGCCGTCGATGAGGGCGTGCATCTCCCTGATCAGGTCGGCGGCCAGCTCGGGCGTGAGCCGTAGCGTCGCGTCGCTCATGTCGGAGGCGCCGCGCTGCCAGTCCTTGGCCCAGGTGTCCCGGGTGCTGAGCCAGGTGGACAGCTCACGGGCGTGTGTCGCGGCCACCTCGTGCAGGAAGACCTCGGCCATCCCGCGCACCTCCGGTCCCGCGCCCTCGAAGTCGCCGCTGTCGAAGACCAGGCCCTGGTCCACGGCCCGCCACCAGCGCTCCCGGCCCTTGCCGTGCCCGGGGGCGTCCTCGACGAAGCCGTGAGACGCGAGCTGGCGCAGGTGGTAGCTGGTCGCGCCGCTGGACTCGCCGAGCCGCGCGGCCAGCTGGGAGGCGGTGGCCGGACCGTGGTGGCGCAGGGCGTCCAGCAGCTGCATCCGCAGCGGATGCGCGAGCCCGCGCAGCGAGCGCGCGTCCAGGCGGCGCTGTTTCCGTTCCTCGTGCTCCGTCATGCGTACAAAGATAGCTATGCAAAGACTGCTTTGCAACGGTCTCTTTGCATCTTTCGTGCGAGCCGGGCGGTCAGCCTTCGCGCTCACCTCCCGCCGCCTGCTCCACCAGCGGGATGATCCGCAGGGGCACCGGGTTCTCCATGACGATCGCCGTGGACGCCCGGACGATGCCCTCGAAGCCGACGACGCGGTCGATGACGCGCTGGAGGTCGGCGTTGGAGCGGGCGACCAGGCGGCAGAGCATGTCTCCGCTGCCGGTGGTCGTCAGCAGTTCCAGTACCTCCGGCACCGTCGCCAGGTGGGTCCGGACGTCGGCGCCCTGCCCCTGCCGGATCTGCAGGGTGGCGAACGCGGTGACCGGGTAGCCGAGGGCCGCCGGGTCCACCTGCGGGCCGAAGCCCCGGATGACCCCGTTCGACTGCAGCCGGTCCAGGCGCGCCTGCACCGTGCCTCGCGCCACCCCCAGCCGCCGGGACATCTCCAGCACGCCGATGCGCGGCTCCCGCGCCAGGAGCAGGATGATCCGCCCGTCCAGATGATCGATCGCCATCGCGCCTCCCGGGATGGTCATCCTGTACAGAAAGTCCGCCGATACGGCCGTACTGCTGAGCAGATTGCCCAATGAATATGGGAACTATTGCGCACCTTGCAGAGCCGGGCCACCCTTCCGCTATGACGCAGACCACACACCACACTCCCGACACGACCGCCCGGCAGGCCGACCCCTTCCCGGTCAAGGGAATGGACGCGGTCGTCTTCGCCGTGGGCAACGCCAAGCAGGCCGCGCACTACTATTCGAGCGCCTTCGGCATGAAGCTGGTCGCCTACTCCGGACCGGAGAACGGCAGCCGCGAGACCGCCAGTTACGTGCTCGAGAACGGCTCCGCCCGGTTCGTGCTCACCTCGGTGATCAAGCCGAGCACCGACTGGGGCCGCTTCCTCGCCCGGCATGTCGCCGAGCACGGCGACGGCGTCGTCGATCTGGCCATCGAGGTCCCGGACGCCCGCGCCGCGTACGCCTACGCCGTCGAGCACGGCGCGCGGAGCGTCGCCGAGCCGTACGAGGTGAAGGACGAGCACGGCACGGTCGTCCTCGCCGCGATCGCCACCTACGGCGAGACCCGCCACACCCTGGTCGACCGCTCCGGCTACGACGGCCCCTACCTGCCCGGATACGTCGCCGCGCAGCCGATGGTCGCGCCGCCCGCCCAGCGCACCTTCCAGGCCATCGACCACTGCGTCGGCAACGTCGAACTCGGCCGGATGAACGAGTGGGTGGAGTTCTACAACAAGGTCATGGGCTTCACGAACATGAAGGAGTTCGTGGGCGACGACATCGCCACCGAGTACAGCGCGCTGATGTCGAAGGTCGTCGCGGACGGCACCCTCAAGGTGAAGTTCCCGATCAACGAGCCCGCGATCGCCAAGAAGAAGTCCCAGATCGACGAGTACCTGGAGTTCTACGGCGGCGCCGGCGTCCAGCACATCGCGCTGAACACGGGCGACATCGTGCAGACGGTCCGCACGATGCGCGCGGCCGGCGTCGAGTTCCTCGACACCCCGGACTCGTACTACGACACCCTCGGCGAGTGGGTCGGCGACACCCGGGTGCCGATCGAGACCCTGCGCGAGCTGAAGATCCTCGCCGACCGCGACGAGGACGGCTACCTGCTGCAGATCTTCACCAAGCCGGTCCAGGACCGCCCGACGGTCTTCTTCGAGATCATCGAGCGCCACGGCTCCATGGGCTTCGGCAAGGGCAACTTCAAGGCCCTCTTCGAGGCGATCGAACGCGAGCAGGAGAAGCGCGGCAACCTGTAGCCGGCACGTTCGGCAGGGACGTCACGACAGGTCGGCGGGCGGGGGCTCGTCGGGGGCCTCCCCGAGCCCCTGCAGCGCCGCCCGTGCCGTCGGCGCCCGCAGCGGCGAGAAGTACGGGTTGATCTGCAGGGCCTCGCGCAGATGCCGCCGGGCGGGCCCGGTCAGCTCCAGGTCCCGCTCGATCATGCCCCGGTGGAACACGTACGGGGCGCTGCGCACCCCGCCGCCCTTCGCCTTGTCCGTCGCGATCGAGGCGTAGGTCAGGGCCTCCTCGTCGTCGCCGGTGCGGTGCAGCGCCCAGCCGAGGGCGTCGGCCACCTCGATGCCCGGCTGGCGCCGCCACTCGTCCTGCAGCCGCAGCACCGCCTCCTCGGCGTCCCCGTGGTCGGCCTCGAACTGCCCGATCAGCAACTCCTCGTCGACCCCGCCCGTCTCCGCGCGCTCCACCCGGTCGCGCAGCAGCCCGTACTGCTCCTCGGCCTGGCCCTCCAGGCCCAGCGACTCGTACAGCTCGCCCAGTTCCAGGGTGATCCGGGCGTCCGGCTGCCGGGCGAGGGCGGTGCGGTACGCGGCGAGCGCCTCCTGGGTGCGGCCCAGCGCGGCCAGCGTCCGCCCCTGCCCGGCGCGCGCCGCCCGCTGGTCGGGGTCCAGGCGCACGGCCGCCTCGAAGTGCCGCAGTGCGTCCGCGAGGTCACCCCGCTCCCAGGCCAGCTCCCCGACCCCGGTGAGGTAGGCGGCCTGCTGGGCGGGGGTGCGGGCGGCCGCCGCCGCGTCCGTCAGCTGCGCCACGGAGTCCTCGCGCCAGCCCCGGTCCCGGTACACCGCCGAGGCCCGCGCCATCACGGCGGGCCTGGCGTCCGCCCCGGTGCGCAGCGCCAGCAGCTTGTCCAGGGTCGAGCGGGCGCTCTTGTAGTCGCCGAGCCCGGTGTAGGCGTCGATCAGCGGCGGATACGCCATCCAGCGCTTCGGCGCCAGCTTCAGCGCCTGCTCGCCGTACCGTTTCGCCCCCGGGAAGTCCCGGCGCGCGTTCGCCAGCGCGGCCAGCGCGCCGAGCGCCTCCGCGTTGCCGTTGGCCCGCACCTCCAGGGAGGTCTGCAGCGCCCGCTCGGCCTTCGGATAGTTCGCCGCGTCGGCCGTGCGCCGCCCCAGCTCCACGTACGCGGCCCCCAGCACCGCCCACGCCCGCGCGTCCTGCGGCCGGCTCCGGACCAGGCTCTCCTGCTGCCCGATCAGCGCCGTCAGGCCGGGCAGCGCGGCCGGCACCCCGGAGGTGACCGCCGCCCTGGCCTGCGCGCGCGCCTGCGCCTGCGGTCCCGGCGCCGGTGCCGGGGGCCGGGTCCGCAGCTCCGGGCCCGGCGACGGCAGCAGCATCAGCGCCCCGCCCGCCGCTGCCCCGCCCACCACCGCGGTGACCAGCGCGTGCCGCAGCCACCGCCGGCGGCGCACCGCAGCGGGAGGCGCACCGGGCACGGAGTCGTCGTACTGTCGGATCTCCATACCGCTCACTGTGCGTCAGGACGCCGGGCACATCCGGGTGGCCCAAGGACGGCACGGTCGGGGTTCACACCGATGGCCCCGGGTGTCACGCTGTGATCATGAGCCGTATCGAAGCGCCCCGCGACGAAGCGACCAGCAACCTCACCGACCGGCTCCTGGCCGGCCTGCCCGCCGAGGCCGTCCTGACCGACCCCGACGTCACCGCGTCCTATACCCACGACATGGCGAGCTTCTGCCCGGCCGGCGCCCCGTCCGCCGTCGTGCTGCCGCGCACGGTCGAACAGGTCCAGCACGTCCTGCGCACGGCCACCGAGCTGCGCGTCCCGGTCGTCCCGCAGGGCGCCCGCACCGGCCTGTCCGGCGGCGCCAACGCCACCGACGGCTGCATCGTGCTGTCCCTGACCAAGATGGACCGCATCCTGGAGATCAGCGCCGTCGACCGGATCGCCGTCGTCGAACCCGGGGTGATCAACGCGACGCTCTCCCGCGCGGTCGAGGAGCACGGCCTCTACTACCCGCCCGACCCCTCCAGCTGGGAGATGTGCACCATCGGCGGCAACATCGGCACGGCCTCGGGCGGCCTGTGCTGCGTGAAGTACGGGGTCACCGCCGAGTACGTCCTCGGTCTGGACGTCGTCCTCGCCGACGGCCGCCTGCTCTCCACCGGTCGCCGTACCGCCAAGGGCGTGGCCGGCTACGACCTCACCCGGCTCTTCGTCGGCTCCGAGGGCTCCCTCGGCATCGTCGTACGGGCGGTCCTGGCGCTCAGGCCCAAGCCGCCGCAGCAGCTGGTGATGGTCGCCGAGTTCGCCTCGGCCGGCGCCGCCTGCGACGCCGTGTGCCGGATCATGGAGGGCGGGCACGTGCCGTCCCTCCTCGAACTGATGGACCGTACGACGGTCAAGGCGGTCAACGCCCTCGCCCACATGGGACTCCCCGAGACCACCGAGGCCCTGCTGCTGGCTGCCTTCGACACCCCGCACCCCGCCGCCGACCTCGCCGCCGTCGCCGCGCTGTGCGAGGCCGCCGGCGCCACCCAGGTGGTGCCCGCCGAGGACGCGGCCGAGTCCGAACTGCTGCTGAAGGCACGGCGGTTGTCGCTGCCCGCGCTCGAGGCGGTCACCGGCACGACGATGATCGACGACGTGTGCGTGCCACGCTCGCAGCTCGGCGCGATGATCGAGGGCACCGAGCGGATCGCCGAGAAGTACGGGCTGACCATCGGGGTCTGCGCGCACGCGGGCGACGGCAACACCCACCCCGTCGTCTGCTTCGACGCCCGCGACCCCGACGAGTCCCGGCGGGCCCGCGAGTCCTTCGACGAGATCATGGCCCTCGGCCTGGAACTCGGCGGCACCATCACCGGCGAGCACGGCGTGGGCGTGCTGAAGAAGGAATGGCTGGCGCGGGAGATCGGCCCGGTGGGGCTGGAGATGCAGCGGGCGGTGAAGCAGGTCTTCGACCCGCTGGGGATCCTCAACCCGGGCAAGCTGTTCTGAGCCCCCTCCCACGGGCTCGTTCACGGGCTTTCATCGGGCGAGCAGCTGGTCCAGCGCGTCGTCCAGACCGAGCTGCCCGCGCTCGGTCCCCGGCGGCACCACCCGCAGCGTCCGCTCCAGCCAGGCCGACACCTGCGCGACGGGCGCCTGAAGGAGGGCGTCGCCGTCGGGGGAGCTGAGCGCCATCAGAACGACACCGCGCCCCTGCGCCCGGCCCGGCCACACCCGTACGTCCCCCTGCCCGCAGGGCCGGAACACGCCCTCCACCAGCAGTTCCCGGGCGAACGTCCAGTCGACCGGGTGCTCGGAGTTGATGTGGAAGCTGACGTGGACCGCGTAGGGGTCGGCGGAGCGGTAGACGAGCCGGGCCGGGACCGGGATGCTCCGCTCGGGCGACAGGACGAGCCGGACCTCGAGCTCCCGCTCCACCTCGGTGTGCTGCATGACGTGCGTCTCCTCTCCACGGGGGCCGCCAGGTCGCGGGCCCGTACCAGGGGAGAGGGGGCGGGCGCCGGGGCATTACGCGGGTTCGGGGAAGTTTTTCCGCGCACGTGTGGGAGCCGTGCACGGCGTCACCCCCAAAGGGGTGGGTACGGCGGGACTGGCGGTGTGACATGCCCCGGTCTGATAGATGTGGAGGCCCCCATCCCACCCCCGAGCAGATACGGGACGACGGACATGAGCGCCCCAACCCCGGCCCCCGGTGACGACAGGCCCCGCGAGGGCTACTACCCGGACCCGTCCATCCCCGGCTACGTCCGGTACTGGAACGGCGCCTCCTGGGTGCCGGGCACCAGCAGGCCGGCGCCGCAGGACGGCAAGCCGCTCGCCCCGCCGCCCGGCGTCCGCCCCGCGGCCCCCGCCGTGGAGGAGACCGGCCCGCACTTCTTCGACGAGGATCCGCAGCCGGCGCCCGCCGACGGAGGCGGCCCGGCCTGGGGTGCCGACCCGAGGGTCCCGGCGGACGACACGTCCCACCCGGCCGGCCGCGCCCCCGGCACCGACGGCACGGCGTCCATCCCGCCGGCCGACGACTCCGAGCCCGACCCCGGCGGCACGTTCATCTTCCGCCGCCCGGTGCCGGGTCCGGCGGCGGTCAGGGACGACGGCACGACGACGTTCCGGCAGGTACCGGGGCAGGGCGCTGCGGGCGCGGGTGCCGGCTCCGGACCCGCCGGGCAGGGCTCGGTCGGCGGCTCGGGCACGCCCGGTTTCGCGGCGCAGGGCCCGGTCGGCGCGCCGCAGGCGGGACCGGGTGGTTCCGGGGCGAGCGGAGTCGGCGGCCCTGGGGCCGGTGCCGGTGCGCAGGGTCCCGTCGGCTCACCCGCAGGGCAGTCAGCCCCGGCCCCCGGCCCCGGCTTCAACGCCGGAAAGGCGGCCGCCGCCCGGGCCACGGCGGCACAGGGCCAGGCAGCTCAGGCAGCCCAGCCGGCCCAGGCCCCCTCGCCCCAGGCGCACCAGGCCGGTCAGCCACCGCAGGCCCAGGCCGCCCCCACCCCCTCGGTCCCGCACCAGGCCGGGCCGCACCAGGCGGCATCCGTCCCCCAGCAGGGCGGCCCCATGAGCGCCGGCCCGGGTGGTGGCCAGGCTTCCTGGGCGCAGCAGGTGCACCGGCTGGCCGGGGGCGGGGACGAGCAGCCGGTGGCGCCGTGGAAGCCGCCGGTGGAGGACCCGTTCCAGGCGGCCGCCCGGCGCCAGGCCGCCGCCCGCCCGGCGGGCCTCGGCAAGCGGTTCGCCGCCCGGCTGATCGACAACCTCGTCATCGGCGCCGTCACCGCGGCGGCCGCCGTCCCGCTCGGAGCCCGGGCGGTCGACCACATCCAGCACAAGATCGACGAGGCCAAGCTGTCCGGCCGTACCGTCACCGTCTGGCTGCTCGACGGCACCACCGGCACCTCGCTCGGCATCGTCCTGGCCGTCCTCCTCGTCTTCGGTGTCCTGTACGAGGTGCTGCCCACCGCCAAGTGGGGCCGCACACTGGGCAAGAAGCTGTGCGGCATCGAGGTGCGGGACATCGAGGCGCACGAGCCGCCGACGTTCGGCGCTGCCCTGCGCCGCTGGCTGGTCTACAGCGTCCCCGGCCTGCTCGGCATCGGTGTCGTCGGCGTGCTGTGGTGTCTGTTCGACCGGCCCTGGCACCAGTGCTGGCACGACAAGGCGGCCCACACCTTCGTGGCGGACTGACCGGCCGTACTCCGTACGGCGGCCCGCCGGATGCGGAGCGGGGGCGTTCGCGGTCGACTCGGGCCATGAGCAGCGAACCGCCCCCCGGCTCCGGAGAGCAGCCCCCCGAGGACGACCCGTTCAGGAAGCGGCCCCCGTCGGACCAGGGGCCGGGATCGCCGTACGACACCCCGCCGGGCGGCGAGCCCCCGCCCCCGGGCAGCGACCGCCAACCCCCCTACGGCGGCGGCCCGTACGAGGGAGGCGGAGGCGGCGGCCCGTACGACGGCGGTGGCCCCGGCGCCCCGCACGGCGGCGGACCCGGCGGCCCCTATGCGGGCGGCGGACCCTACGGCGCGGGCGGTCCCGGTTACCCCGCCGACCCCCTCGCCGGCATGCCCCCGCTGGCCGACAGCGGCAGGCGCACGCTCGCGAGGATCATCGACATGATCCTCGTGGGCATCGTCGTATGGCTGGTCACCCTGCCGCTCGGCGCCCACCAGTACGACGTGAACGCCGACCGGATCGAGACCTCCGGCACCATCTGGCAGTCGGTCGCCGCGGCCGTCCTCTACGTCGCCTACGACACGGTCCTGATCGCCAGGACGGGCCAGACCCTGGGCAAGAAGTGGCTGGGCATGCGGGTGGCCAACCTCGACAACGGCGCGACCCCCGCCACGCAGACCTCGCTCATCCGGGCCCTGGTGCTGTGGGTGCCGTTCGCCTTCTGCTGCGCCTGCATCTGGACGATCATCGCGGGCGGCTGGAGCTTCTTCGACAAGCCGTACAAGCAGGGCCTGCACGACAAGGCAGCCAAAACGGTGGTGGTCAGCACCCGTTGAGCGCGCCGGTCACAGCCGGCTGGGGACGCGCTCGCTCTCCGGCGCGTTCTCGGCCGGCCGCGCCGCCGTGCGCGGCCCCGGCAGGGGCACCGTCATCGCCACGAGCAGCCCGAGGCCGAGCGCGGCCAGGGCGATGACGGCGATCCCGATGCCCGAACTCGTCTGCGACAGCAGCAGCATGGCGAGCGTCGAGAAGATCACGGTGCACGAACCGTAGGCGAGCTGGGCGGCAGTCGGACGAGGCATGGCAATCGTGTCCTCGGAAAGCGGGAGCTGGATGTCGGGGGGTGCCGTGCGACTCTCTTCGCCTGCATGCCCGAGCCGGACGCCTGGTAAGCGTGACCTAACCCATGGTGCCGGGTGCACAGGGGGCGCACGGAGTCATGAGCCTGGTCGAGAGGCCGGATGCCTGCGCCGGTTGACCACGATGTGGACAAGTTCGCAAAGCGAACGTCGACTCCGCATAGTGCACTTGTCCTGCTCAAGTCAAGGTCTGTCTTTTCTTCTAAACCTCTAGTCAAATGTCGTCACTTGAACACGCGTTGAACGTGCGCGCACGGAACTTTCCATGACCCGGAACCCCCTGTCCGTGTGCGCGGCGCGGGGGAGGAACTCAAGTGACCAGCAGACCCTGGACGTTCAGGGCAGCCGCGATCGGTGTGGCGCTCGCGGCGGCTTCCGCCACGTTTGCGACGTTCGCCGTCGCGGAGGCCAGCACCACGGCCAAGTCGGCAGCCGCGAACCGGCACGACCCGGCCCCGGTGAAGCAGCAGAAGCACGACCTCGACGGCCCGATGAGCAAGACCCAGCGGGCTCAGCGCCAGGAGGCCCTGAACCAGCTCATATCGGGCAAGGCTAAGGCCCAGGAGCGCAACGGCTCGAAGGTCGTCCAGCTCAAGAGCAAGAAGGGCGACAGCAAGTACGTCGAGCTGAGCCGCGAGAAGAACGACAAGATCTTCACCATCCTGGTGGAGTTCGGCGACCAGACGGACCCCAAGTTCGGCGGCACCCCTGGCCCGCTGCACAACACCATCGCCGAGCCGGACCGCAAGAAGGACAACTCGACGGCCTGGCAGAAGGACTACAACCAGAAGCACTACCAGGACCTCTACTTCGGCACCGGCAAGAAGACCGAGTCGCTGAAGAAGTACTACGAGAAGCAGTCCTCGGGCCGCTACTCGGTCAACGGCGAGGTCTCGGACTGGGTCAAGGTCCCCTACAACGAGGCCCGCTACGGCAACAACGCCTGCGGCCAGACCAACTGCACCAGCGTGTGGAACGTCGTCCGCGACGGCCTCAACGCCTGGGTCGCGGACCAGAAGAAGGCGGGCAAGTCGGACGCCGCCATCAAGGCGGACCTGGCCAAGTACGACCAGTGGGACCGCTACGACTACGACGGCGACGGCAACTTCAACGAGCCGGACGGGTACGTCGACCACTTCCAGCTCGTGCACGCCGGTGAGGACGAGTCCGCGGGCGGCGGCGCCCAGGGCAAGGACGCGATCTGGGCCCACCGCTGGTACGCCTTCGGCACCGACGCCGGCGCCACCGGCCCCGACGACAACAAGCTCGGCGGCACGCAGGTCGGCGACACCGGCATCTGGGTCGGCGACTACACCATCCAGCCGGAGAACGGCGGCCTCGGCGTCTTCGCGCACGAGTACGGCCACGACCTCGGTCTGCCGGACGAGTACGACACGGCGGGCGGCGACAACTCCACCGGCTTCTGGACGCTGATGTCCTCCGGTTCCTGGCTGGGCACCGGCAAGGAGTCCATCGGCGACCTGCCCGGCGACATGAACGCCTGGGACAAGCTGCAGCTGGGCTGGCTGAACTACGACACCGCCAAGGCCGGCGTCAACTCCTGGCACAAGCTGGGTGTCGCCGAGTACAACACCAAGTACCGCCAGGCCGTCGTGGTCACGCTGCCGGACAAGGCCGTCAAGACCGAGATCGTCAACCCGGCGCAGGGCTCCACCCAGTGGTGGAGCGGCATGGGTGACAACCTCAAGAACACCCTGACCCGTTCGGTGGACCTGACCGGCAAGTCCTCGGCCAAGCTGGACCTGGACGGCTGGTACGACATCGAGAAGGACTACGACTACCTCTACACCGAGGTGTCGACCGACGGCGGCGCCAACTGGACCGCCCTCGACGGCACGGTGGACGGCCAGGCCATCCCGCGCGACGGCTCCGGCAAGCCGGCCCTGACCGGCACGGTCGACGGCTACAAGAAGCTGTCGTACTCGCTGGACGCCTACGCGGGCAAGAAGATCGACCTGCGCTTCCGCTACCAGAGCGACGGCGGTGTGGCCCTCAAGGGCTTCGCGGCGGACGAGATCACGCTCACCGCGGACGGTGCGCCGCTGTTCTCCGACAACGCCGAGAGCGCGGACCCCGCGTGGACCGCGAGCGGCTTCTCCCGCATCGGCGCGTCCTTCACCAAGCCCTACAAGCAGTACTACATCGCCGAGAACCGCCAGTACGTGTCGTACGACAAGACCCTCAAGGTCGGCCCGTACAACTTCGGCTTCGCGTCGCGCCCCGACTGGGTGGAGCACTACCCGTACCAGAACGGCCTGCTGATCTGGAAGTGGGACACCTCCCAGGCGGACAACAACACCAACGCCGACAGCCACCCGGGCACCGGTCTGATCCTGCCGGTGGACGCGCACTGGAAGGCGCTGAAGTGGTCCGACGGGACGCTGCTGCGCAACCGCATCCAGGCCTTCGACTCGCCGTTCGGCCTGGACAGCACGGACGCCTTCACGCTGCACAAGGCGGACAAGGCGCTGAAGATCAAGTCGCAGAAGGGCGTGTCGGTCTTCAACGACCACACCAGCTCCTACTACGACCCGGCGAACCCGACCGGTGGCGTCAAGATCACTGACACCAACACCAAGATCAAGATCCTGAAGCAGGGCAAGGGCGGCTCCACGATCGAGCTCGAGGTCGGTCCCGCGGTGAAGTAATCAGCATCACCGCAGGTCACAAGCGCATCGGCGGCAACCCTCTGGCGGGTTGCCGCCGATCGTGTTTAGGTGCGTCATGTGGCTCGCTTATTGACACCGACCGAAACGGGGATGTGACCGCATGGCCGCAGGAGGCTTCTGCAAGCTGCCGAACGGCACGGTGGTGGTGGCACTCAACCTGCCCAGCCCCGCCGACGCCGCCGCCGGCGTGCGCGTACTGGTCCACGCGCACAACCGCGCCCGGGCCCTGACCCGGCTGCGCAACCTGGGCCTGCGCGCGGTCTACCTCCGCGGCAACGCCGCCCCGCCGACCCCGGACGAGATCACGGCCGTCCTGCACCATCCCGACGGCCTGATATGGCGCACGGCGCCGGACAACGGTGTCACGGTCACAGAACTGTGGCACCCCATCCGCGCCCTGCTCCGCACCCCGCCGGTGGTACAGCAGACCTGAGACCCCCGCCCACGGGACGCCCTGCCCGGCCGCGCCCACCGGCCGGCCGGCTCCACGTCGGCCCGGCCCGGCGGACGGGCCGTTGCCCGCCGGGTTCCCGGGCGGGCCGGGTCACCGGGCGGGGGACGGGCTCGGCGGTGTGGTCCGCGCCGGCCTCGACCTGCGGCCGGGTGTGCCGCCCGCTGGGTTCCCGGGCGGGTCGGTCACCGGTCGGGGGACGGGCTCGGCGGTGTGGTCCGCGCCGGCCTCGACCTGCGGCCGGGGTGTGCCGCCCGCTGGGTTCCGGGGCGGGTCGTGCTCCCGGCCGGTGTGCGTTCTTCGCCGGCCCAGTCCTGCGGGCGGGTCGGCGGTGAGTTCTGCGCCGGCTCGGCCGGGGGCGACGGCGGTGCCGAGCCCCCGGAGGGCCCGGCTAGCCGCTGACCACCGGCTTGCCGGTGAGTTCCACGTTGGCCTGGCGCAGTTCCTCCAGGGCGCGCTCGGTGCTCTCCGGGGCCACGCCCGCCGTCAGGTCCAGCAGGACGTGGGTGCGGAAGCCCTCCTTGGCGGCGTCCAGGGCCGTGGCGCGGACGCAGTGGTCCGTGGCTATGCCCACCACGTCGACCTCCTCGATGTCCCGCGCGCGCAGCCAGTCGGCCAGGCGGACGCCGTTCTCGTCGGTGCCCTCGAAGCCGCTGTAGGCCGCCGAGTAGGCACCCTTGTCGAAGACGGCGTCCACCGCGCCGGAGGCGACCGCCGGGGCGAAGTTCGGGTGGAAGCCGACGCCCTCCGTGCCCGCGACGCAGTGCGCGGGCCAGGAGCGGACGTAGTCGGGGTTGTCGGCGAAGTGACCCCCGGGGGCGATGTGGTGGTCCCGGGTGGCGACCACGTGCCGGTAGCCGGAGCCGGCCGCCTGGCCGATCAGCTCGGTGATGGCGGCGGCCACGTCCGCACCGCCGGCCACCGCGAGGCTGCCCCCCTCGCAGAAGTCGTTCTGCACGTCTACGACGATCAAGGCGCGGCGCATGGTGGGTGTCCTTCGACTGTGGGTTAAGTAATAGAGCCTAGAGACTCGACGGCCCGTGCGGGAGGGGGCCGTTCGAGCGTGCGGACAGCGACCTGCATTAGCTACCCGACGGCCCGTGCACGTACTCCGTCGGAAGGACGGGTTCCCCTCGGGAGAGCTGTGTCGCGGACAGGGGCAGGTTCGCGCGGGCCGCGATGTGCCGCTCCCGGGGCACGTCCAGCGGCTCCCGGCCCACCACCTCGCCCGCCCTGACCAGCTCTACCAGCAGCTGCCGCTCGGCCAGCTCGGCCGGCACCGCCCCGGTGCCCACGACCTCGGCCTCCGCCACCCCGTCCCCGTCCAGCCGGCGTGCGGCCCACTTGCGGCCGCCGATCGACGTCTTGCCCCCGCTGGACTTCTTCGCGACCGGCACCAGCGGCGCCGCCGGGTCGGCGGACTCGGCGCGGGCGACGAGCTTGTAGACCATCGAGCAGGTCGGGTGCCCGGAGCCGGTCACCAGCTGGGTGCCGACACCGTAGGCGTCCACGGGCGCGGCGGCGAGGGACGCGATCGCGTACTCGTCCAGGTCGGAGGTGACCACGATCTTCGTGTCGCGGGCCCCCAGCTCGTCGAGCTGCTGTCGCACCCGGTGCGCCACCAGCAGCAGGTCACCCGAGTCGATGCGCACGGCGCCCAGCTCCGGGCCGGCCACCTCCACGGCCGTACGGACGGCCTCGGTGACGTCGTAGGTGTCCACCAGCAGCGTCGTGCCCCGGCCGAGGGCGTCCACCTGGGCGCGGAAGGCGTCCCGCTCCTGGTCGTGCAGCAGGGTGAAGGCGTGCGCGGAGGTGCCGACGGTCGGGATGCCGTAGCGGAAGCCGGCCGCCAGGTCGGAGGTGGTCGCGAAGCCGCCGACGTAGGCGGCCCGGGAGGCGGCCACGGCGGCCAGCTCGTGGGTGCGGCGGGCGCCCATCTCGATCAGCGGCCGGTCACCGGCGGCGGAGGCCATCCGGGAGGCGGCGGCCGCGATCGCCGAGTCGTGGTTGAGGATGGACAGGATCACGGTCTCCAGCAGCACGCACTCGGCGAAGGAGCCCTCGACCCGCACGATCGGCGAGCCCGGGAAGTACACCTCGCCCTCGGGGTAGCCCCAGATGTCCCCGCCGAAGCGGTAGTCGGCGAGCCACTTCAGGGTCCCCTCGTCGACGATCCCGCGCTCGGCCAGGAAGCCGAGGACGGCGTCGTCGAAGCGGAAGTTCGCCACCGCGTCCAGCACGCGTCCGGTGCCCGCCACCACGCCGTAGCGGCGTCCCTCGGGCAGCCGCCTGGTGAAGACCTCGAACACGCTGCGCCGCTCGGCCGTGCCCGCCTTCAGGGCGGCCTGCAGCATCGTCAGCTCGTACTGGTCCGTGAAGAGCGCCGTCGAGGGAACGTCCACCGGCAGCCCAAGGTCCGCCACGTCCACCAAAACCTCCGTCAGCTCGTGACTGCCCGGCCACCCCAGGCCCGGCCGGGGGTCCGGGGGTTGTCCCCCGGTGTGTGCAGCATGACGACGATGGTACCCCCATTTCGTCAGTGTGACGAATAATCAACATCGTGGCAGCATGGGCTGTGTGACGTCACCCGCGCCCGTAGAGATCGAACGCACCGAGACGGCGGAGGAGGTCTTCGCCGTACCCGAGCCCGACGTCCCCTGGGTCACGATCGTCCACAACGACCCGGTCAACCTCATGAGCTATGTGACGTACGTCTTCCAGACGTACTTCGGCTACACCAAGGACAAGGCCACCAAGCTCATGCTCGACGTCCACCACAAGGGCCGGGCCGTCGTCTCCAGCGGCACGCGCGAGGAGATGGAGCGCGACGTGCAGGCGATGCACGGCTACGGACTGTGGGCCACCCTCCAGCAGGACCGGAAGTAGCGATCCCTTTCATGCCCGGAATCTTCGAACCGCTTCCCGGCGGCGGCGCGGCCGTCGCGCTCGACGACGTCGAGATCTCCATCATCCGGTCGCTGGCCGTCCAGTTGCTGGAACTCATCGGCCCCGGCCCCGCCGAGGACGCGCCCGCGGACCCGCTCGCCGAGCTGTTCGCCGACGGGCCGAGCGAGCCGCCCGCCGACCCCGTCCTCAGAAGGCTCTTCCCGGATGCCTACAGCGACCCCGAGCAGCCGCCCGCCTCTCCGGCCGAGGCCGAGGAGCGGCAGGCGCACTCCGCCGAGTTCCGCCGCTACACCGAGAACGACCTCAGGGCCGGCAAGCGGGAGAACGCCCTCTCGGTGATCCGCACCCTCGACGCGCTCGCCCCGGTCGACGAGGGCGGCGCGGTCCTGAAGCTGTCCCCGCAGCAGTCCCGGGGCTGGCTCGGCGCGCTCAACGATCTGCGCCTGGCGATCGGCGCCCGCCTGGAGATCACCGACGAGGACGACACCGACCTGCTCTACCGGCTCCCGGACGACGACGAGCGCAAGCCGATGGTGATGGCCTACCTGTGGCTCGGCGGCCTGCAGGAGACCCTTGTCGCCACACTTATGCCCGGAAAGTGATGGTTTTGTGTTCGCTCAGCGGACGCTCAAATCCGGATAACGATCCCGTCACCGTTGCGGCCTGCTTTGCCGCATCCGGGCGCTCTTTGTCCGCTTTTCCCTGTGGTATGCGTCACAACCCGCCTCTGTGATCAATATTGCGGCCGTGATAAATCTTCACGACCGCCCGGCGAACACCACCCATGTTCGGCCGGGTGCGCCACCGAGCCGGCGACCGCCGGCCAGGCACGGGCGGGTTCCGCGAAACCCGCCCAGCTCCATCAATCCGGGGGGATCGAAACCCGATCCGAGGCCGACGAAAGGCCCGGTTCGGCATGGAGAAAGGCGCACCACACATGACCTCTGAGAAGGTCACCGAAGCCCCCGAGGAGGGGTACGAGCGCGGGCTCGGCAGCCGGCAGGTCCAGATGATCGCCATCGGCGGCGCGATCGGCGTCGGCCTGTTCCTGGGGGCCGGGGCGAACATCGCCAAGGCCGGTCCCAGCCTCATCCTGATGTACGCCCTCGCCGGCGTGATCATCTTCTTCATCATGCGGGCCCTGGGCGAGCTGCTGCTCTACCGCCCGGTCTCCGGCTCGTTCGCCGAGTACTCCCGCGAGTTCCTCGGCCCGTTCTTCGGCTACTTCACCGGCTGGACCTACTGGCTGATGTGGGTCGTGACCGGCATGGCCGAGCTGACGGCCGCCGCGATCTACGTCCACTACTGGTTCCCGCACATCCCGCAGTGGGTGACGGCCCTGGTCTTCCTGGTGGTCCTGTTCGTGGCCAACCTGATCTCGGTGAAGCTGTTCGGCGAGATCGAGTTCTGGTTCTCCATGGTCAAGGTCACCGCCCTGATCGGCATGATCGTGATCGGTCTCGGCGTGCTCACCTTCGGCTTCAGCGCCGCCGGTGACACCGCGCACGTGGCCAACCTGTGGCAGTTCGACGGCTTCTTCCCCAAGGGCATCGGCTCCTCGCTGATGACGCTGCAGGGCGTGATGTTCGCCTACCTCGCCGTCGAGCTGGTCGGCGTCACCGCCGGCGAGTCGGAGGACCCGGAGAAGACCCTCCCGAAGGCCATCAACACGCTGCCCTGGCGCATCGCCCTGTTCTACGTCGGTGCCCTCACCGTCATCCTGTGCGTGGTGAAGTGGACCGAGTTCGCGCCGGGCGTGAGCCCCTTCGTGAAGGCGTTCGCGGTCATCGGCATCCCGGCCGGCGCCGGCATCGTCAACTTCGTGGTGCTCACCGCGGCCCTGTCGTCCTGCAACTCGGGCATGTACTCCACCGGCCGCATGCTGCGCACCCTCGCCGACAACGGTGAGGCCCCGCGGGTCTTCTCGAAGCTGTCGGCCACCAAGACCCCGGCGCTCGGCATCACCGTCTCGGTGCTGTTCATGGGCATCGGCGTGGTCCTGAACTACGTCGTCCCGGAGAAGGCCTTCGGCTACGTCACCTCCGTCGCCACCGCGGCCGGCATCTGGACCTGGCTGATGATCCTGGTCAGCCACGTCCTCTACCGCCGCGCGGTGACCGCGGGCCGGCTGCCGGCCTCCGCCTTCCCGGCGCCGGGCGGCGCGGTGTGCAGCTGGATCGCCATCGTGTTCCTGCTCTTCGTCACCGGCCTGATCGCCTACGACGCCGACTCCCGGGTCTGCCTGTACGTCATGGCCGTCTGGGCCGTCGCCCTCGGCATCGGCTGGCTGGTGCTGAAGTCCCGCAGCCCGGAGATCGCCGACCGGCGCGAGCCGGAGCTGGAGCGGGTGAGCTGACCTTCGCGCGGACGTCCGGCCGACGGGGAGCACTCGTGGCACTCCCCGCCGGCAGCCGCTCAGGACGTCCACCATCCGGGCCGCCCCGTACCACACCTCGGTACGGGGCGGCCCGCCCGCTTATCCTTTGGCCCATGCTGACCATCACCCAGGCCCTCGTCGACCAGATCGTCGCGCACGCGCGCAAGGACCACCCCGACGAGGCGTGCGGCGTCGTCGCGGGCCCGGCGGGCTCGGACCGCCCCGAGCGCTTCATCCCGATGCTGAACGCGGCCATGTCGCCGACCTTCTACGAGTTCGACTCCGGCGACCTCCTCAAGCTCTACCGCGAGATGGACGACCGCGACGAGGAGCCGGTGGTGATCTACCACTCCCACACGGCGACCGAGGCCTTCCCCTCCCGCACCGACATCTCCTACGCCAACGAGCCCGGCGCCCACTACGTCCTCGTCTCCACCGCCGACACCGACGGCCTCGGCGACTTCCAGTTCCGCTCGTACCGCATCGTGGCGGGAGAGGTCACGGAGGAGCAGGTCAGGGTCGTCGAGGCGTACTGATCCCGCGATCCGGTCGGTATTCATCCAGCATGCGAGATCACACTCCGGGACCCGGACCGGGAATCGATACGATGACCCCATGGTTCTGAACGACGTGAGCGAGAAAGCGCCGGGCACGCTGCTCGTGGCGCGGCTGCACGTCGACCTGTGCAGGCTGAACAGCGCCATCTGTTGACGTACCCCGCCGCCGTACGGCCGTGAGCCGCGGGGCGCCCTCGCGCGCGCCCACTTTCCCGACACTTCCCGACAGGAGCCCGCAACCATGGCCATCGAGGTCCGCATCCCCACCATCCTGCGCACGTACACCGACGGTCAGAAGGCGGTGGAGGGCAGCGGGGACACCCTGGCCGAGCTGTTCTCCGACCTCGAGAGCCGGCACGCGGGCATCCAGGCCCGCATCGTGGACAACGGCCAGCTGCGCCGCTTCGTCAACGTGTACCTGAACGACGAGGACGTCCGCTTCGTCGACGGCATCAACACGAAGCTGGCCGACGGCGACACCGTGACGATCCTGCCGGCCGTGGCCGGCGGTATGGCCTGAGACCCGGCATGCGCTACGACTCCCCGCTGGCCGCGGTGGGCAACACCCCCCTGGTGCGCCTGCCGCGGCTCTCGCCGTCCGCCGACGTCCGTATCTGGGCCAAGCTGGAGGACCGCAACCCGACCGGCTCGGTCAAGGACCGCCCGGCGCTGCACATGATCGAGCAGGCGGAGAAGGACGGCCGCCTGACCCCGGGCTGCACGATCCTCGAGCCGACCTCCGGCAACACCGGCATCTCGCTGGCCATGGCGGCCAAGCTCAAGGGCTACCGCATGGTGTGCGTGATGCCGGAGAACACCTCGCAGGAGCGCCGGGACCTGCTCGGCATGTGGGGCGCGGAGATCATCTCCTCGCCGGCCGCGGGCGGCTCCAACACCGCCGTGCGCGTGGCCAAGGAGCTGGCCGCCGAGCACCCCGACTGGGTGATGCTCTACCAGTACGGCAACCCGGACAACGCGGGTGCCCACTACGCGACGACCGGCCCGGAGATCCTCGCCGACCTCCCCTCCGTCACCCACTTCGTCGCGGGCCTCGGCACCACCGGCACCCTCATGGGCGTCGGCCGCTACTTGCGCGAGCACAAGCCGGACGTGAAGATCGTCGCCGCCGAGCCGCGCTACGACGACCTGGTGTACGGCCTGCGCAACCTCGACGAGGGCTTCGTACCGGAGCTGTACGACGCCTCCGTGCTCACCACCCGCTTCTCGGTCGGCTCGGCCGACGCGGTCACCCGCACCCGTGAACTCCTGCAGCAGGAGGGCATCTTCGCGGGCGTCTCCACCGGCGCCGCCCTGCACGCGGCGATCGGCGTGGGCAGGAAGGCCGTCAACGCGGGGGAGAGCGCCGACATCGTGTTCGTCGTGGCCGACGGCGGCTGGAAGTACCTGTCCACCGGCGTCTACACGGCGGCCACCACGGAAGAGGCCATCGAGACCCTCCAGGGCCAGCTCTGGGCGTGAGCCCGATGGGGCCGGCCCCGGGCGTCGGCCCGCCTCAAGCGCGTCCCAGCCCCCTCCTATGAGGGGGCCAACCCATTCCTACGGCAGGGCAAAGAATTCCCTGAGGCACTGCCGGTGACGCCGGGGCCAGAGCTACGTTCCTCCCGCACCCTGACATGTCACGCTCACCCAAGCGGCGTGCCGGGTGTCTGTGAGTGTCATGCTCATGACTGCGCGGTTCCGCCGCCGCTACGCGCGTCACGGGCCTGCCAATCCAGTGCGAATCCCCACTTCAACCGGAGGCAGTTCCCCATGCGTGAGTCACGCCCGAACGGGCGGAGACGGAGCCTGAGAAGACTCCTGTCCGTCGCCTTCCCCGCCCTCGCCCTCAGCGTCGCCGGGTTCGCCGCGGCACCGACGGCCGGGGCCCAGGCGGCCGCCGCTTCCGCGCACCCCGCGACCAAGACCGGCCAGAACTCCAAGGCCCTGACCGACCCCAAGAGGCAGACGTTCCACCCCACCGGCAAGGCCGGGCAGAAGGTCCCCACGACCCATCTGTGCGCCACCGCCGCGCCGGGCCACGCGTCCTGCTTCGCCCAGCGCCGCACCGACATCAAGCAGCGGCTCGCCTCGGCGCTCGCCGCCGCGGCGGCCGCTCCCTCCGGCCTCTCCCCGGCCAACCTGCACAGCGCCTACAACCTGCCCACCACGGGCGGTTCCGGCATGACCGTCGCCATCGTCGACGCCTACAACGACCCCAACGCCGAGTCCGACCTGGCCACCTACCGCTCCACCTACGGCCTGTCCTCGTGCACCAAGGCCAACGGCTGCTTCAAGCAGGTCAGCCAGACCGGCTCCACCACCTCGCTGCCCACCAACGACAGCGGCTGGGCCGGTGAGGAGGCGCTCGACCTCGACATGGTCAGCGCCGTCTGCCCGAACTGCAGCATCATCCTGGTCGAGGCCGACTCCGCCAACGACACCGACCTCGGCACCGCCGAGAACGAGGCCGTCGCCCTCGGCGCCAAGGTCGTCTCCAACAGCTGGGGCGGCTCCGAGTCCTCCGCCCAGACCAGCGAGGACACCCAGTACTTCAAGCACCCCGGCGTCGCCATCACCGTCTCCTCCGGTGACTCCGCCTACGGTGCCGAGTACCCGGCGACCTCCCAGTACGTCACCGCCGTCGGCGGCACCGCGCTGACCCAGTCCTCCAACTCCCGCGGCTGGAGCGAGTCGGTGTGGCACACCAGCTCCACCGAGGGCACCGGTTCCGGCTGCTCGGCCTACGACGCCAAGCCGAGCTGGCAGACCGACACCGGCTGCTCCAAGCGCATGGAGGCCGACGTCTCCGCCGTCGCGGACCCGGCCACCGGCGTCGCGGTCTACGACACCTACGGCGGCTCCGGCTGGGCGGTCTACGGCGGCACCAGCGCCGCCGCCCCGATCGTCGCCGGCGTCTACGCCCTCGCGGGCACCCCGGGCACTGCCGACTACCCGGCGAAGTACCCCTACGCCCACACCGGCAACCTGTACGACGTGACCAGCGGCAGCAACGGCTCCTGCTCCACCTCGTACTTCTGCACCGCCCGCACCGGCTACGACGGCCCGACCGGCTGGGGCACCCCGAACGGCACCGCCGCCTTCACCGCCGGCACCACCAGCGGCAACACCGTGACCGTCACCAACCCCGGCAGCCAGTCCACCGCCACCGGCGGCTCGGCGAGCCTGCAGATCCACGCCACCGACAGCGCCGGCGCGACCCTGACCTACAGCGCCTCCGGCCTGCCCACCGGGCTGTCCATCAACAGCTCCAGCGGCCTGATCTCCGGCACCGCCTCGACCGCGGGCACCTACCAGGTCACCGTCACCGCGAAGGACTCCACCGGCGCCTCCGGTTCGACCTCCTTCACCTGGACGGTCGGCTCCTCCGGCGGCACCTGCACCTCGGCGCAGCTCCTCGCCAACCCGGGCTTCGAGTCCGGCAGCACCGGCTGGACCGCCAGCAGCGGCGTCATCACCACCGACAGCGGTGAGGCGGCGCACAGCGGCTCCTACAAGGCCTGGCTGGACGGCTACGGCTCCGCGCACACCGACACGGTGTCCCAGTCGGTGACCGTCCCGGCCGGCTGCAAGGCCAGCCTGAGCTTCTACCTGCACATCGACACCGCGGAGTCCGGCAGCACCGCGTACGACAAGCTGACCGTCACCGCCGGTTCGACCACCCTGGCGACGTACTCGAACGTCAACGCCGCCTCGGGGTACACGCAGAAGACCTTCGACCTGTCCTCGTTCGCCGGTCAGACGGTCACCCTGAAGTTCAGCGGAGTGGAGGACTCCTCCCTCCAGACCAGCTTCGTCGTGGACGACACCGCCCTGACGACCAGCTGACCCGTACGGCACGGATCCCGCACCCGGACAGCCGTCCGGGTGCGGGATCCGTCCGCCGCGGTGGTACGTCACATCTGCACCAGGCGGCCGGTCGGACGGCCATGGCAGACAAGACGGTCACGGCAGAGAGGCGGACCCCATGCGCCGTACGACACCCCTCGCGATCGCGGCGGCAGCACTGCTCCTGGCCGCTTGCGGCTCCCAGAGCGGCGGCGGCAGCCAGGGCGGCAACGACAAGGTGTCCCCCTCCCCGAGTGCCTCGGGGAGCCGCACCGGATGCGTCGCCCACCTGGAGCTGACGGCCGCCGACGACGGCCGCACCTTCTGCCTGGCCAAGGGCGGCGAGCTGCGGCTCACCCTCGACGGCACCCGGGCCCGCCCCTGGAAGCCGGTCGCCGCGAACGGCAGCGCCCTGACGGCGATCAACTCCGGCTTCGTCATCCAGCCCGGCGACGCCACGGCGGCCTACCGGGCGGCCGCGGCCGGAACCACCGAGCTGACCTCCTCCCGCCCCCTGTGCGCCGAGCCCACCGCACCCGGCCAGGTCTCCTGCAAGGGCATCCAGGACTGGAAGGTCACCGTGAAGGTGAACTGACAGGCCCTAACCGGCGAGGTGGCGCACCTGGTCCCACAGGACCGGGTCCACCACGCCCACCCGGCGCCGGAAGTCCCACACCGGGACCTCGCGCAACTCGTCCGTCTGCAGGAAGCTCGGCCGGCCGTGGGCGTCGCCGACCGAGCCGGGCGGCAGCGGGATCACCCCGGCGCGCTCGTCGTGGTACTTGGTGGTGATCTTCGCGACCGTCGCCCGGTTGCCGCGCACGGCCAGCACCAGACAGGGCCGGTCCTTGACCTCGGCCCGGTCCTCGTAGGGCACGTTCGCCCACCAGATGTCCCCGGGGTGCGGACGCGTGGCCGGGCGCGCGCCGCGCCCGCCGGGCCGTCCCGGGGGCCGCAGCCGGCGCCCGCCGGGCCGGCGGCCGCCCCGGCCCCAGCCGTCGACGAGCGTGGCGACGAGCGCGAGCAGTACCACCGCCGCGAGCGCCAGCCACCAGGACGTGTCCATGGGCACGACGTTACCGGCGCGCGCCGGACATCGCGCGCCCTCCCGCAATCCTTGTGCGCCCCCGGTCCAGCCGAACCGGTGACACCACAGGTGAGTTCGCCCACAACGGCCCCTGGCGGAGGAGCGACCAACCCTTTTGCGCCTTACGCTCGACGAACCGCACGACCACCGTTTCCCGCCCTTTCGACCTCGCTGTCGATCTTCCCGCCAACGGAGGTTTCTGCTTCATGAAGCTCACCGTCGTCGGCTGCTCAGGGTCGTTCCCGTCCGCGGAATCGGCCTGCTCGAGCTACCTCGTCGAGGCCGACGGCTTCCGGCTGCTTCTCGACATGGGCAACGGCGCCCTGGGCGAGCTGCAGCGCCACTGCGGTCTCTACGACCTCGACGCGATCTTCCTCAGCCATCTGCACGCCGACCACTGCATCGACATGCTGGGCTACTTCGTCGCGCGCTACTACCGCCACGACGGCGGCCGCTGCGCGCCGCTCCCGGTCTACGGCCCCGAGGGCACCGAACACCGCCTGACCACGGCCTACGCCGACACCCCCTCCGCCTCCTCCATGAGCGAGGTCTTCGACTTCCACACGGTCAAGCCGTCCACGTTCGAGATCGGCCCCTTCACGGTGCACACGGAGCGGGTCCGCCACCCCGTCGAGGCGTACGCCATCCGCATCGAGCACGGCGGGACGTCCCTCACCTACTCCGGCGACACGGGCGTCACCGAGGTGCTGGACGCGCTGGCCCGGGACACCGACCTGTTCCTGTGCGAGGCGGCGTTCACGCACGGCAAGGAGGACATCCCCGACCTGCACCTCAACGGCCGCGAGGCGGGCGAGACGGCGGCCCGCGCGGGCGCCCGCCGCCTGGTCCTCACCCACATCCCCCCGTGGACCGACCCGCAGGTCAACCTCCGTGACGCCCGCGAGGCCTTCTCCGGCCCGGTGGACCTGGCGGCACCGCGGCAGACGTACGAGATCTGACGCTCCCGAACACCCCGAAGGCCCCGGACCTCCCGGTCCGGGGCCTTCGTCACGCGGTACGCCCGGGCGTCACGCCTTGGTGAGATCCTCGACCTCCTCCTCGGGCTCCCGGCCCGGGGTGGGGAGGTCGAACCTGACGATGGCGAAGCGGAAGACGGCGTAGTAGACGGCGCCGAAGACGAGGCCGATGGGGATGATCAGCCAGGGCTTGGTGGCGAGGTTCCAGTTCAGTACGTAGTCGATCGCGCCCGCCGAGAAGTTGAAGCCGGCGTGGACGCCCAGGGCCCAGGTGACGGCCATCGACACGGCCGTCAGGACGGCGTGGATGACGTACAGCAGCGGGGCGATGAACATGAAGGAGAACTCGATCGGCTCGGTCACGCCGGTGACGAAGGAGGTCAGCGCGAGCGAGATCATCATGCCCATCACGGCCTTGCGGCGCTCGGGACGGGCGCAGTGCGCGATGGCGATCGCGGCGGCCGGCAGACCGAACATCATGATGGGGAAGAAGCCGGACATGAACATTCCGGCGGTCGGGTCGCCGTGCAGGAAGCGGTTGTAGTCGCCGTTGAAGACCTGCCCCGCCGCGTCCTTGAACGAGCCGAGCTGGAACCAGGCCACGGTGTTCACGAACTGGTGCATGCCGATGGGGATGAGCGCGCGGTTGACGAGGCCGAAGAGGGCCGCGCCGAAGGCGCCGAGGCCGGTCATCCACTCGCCGAAGCTGGTGATGCCGTCACCGATGGGCTGCCAGACCAGGCTGAAGAAGACACCGACGAGGGTGCCGACGAAGGCCATCAGGATGGGCACCAGCCGGCGGCCGTTGAAGAAGCCCAGCCAGTCCACCAGCTTCGTGCGATGGAACCGCTGCCACATCAGCGCCGACAGCAGACCCATGATGATGCCGCCGAGGACACCGGGGTTGTTGTACGTCGCCGCGACGATCTTGCCCTTCTCGATGTGCTCCTCGGTCAGCGGGAACGCTTCGAGTACCTTGCTGTAGACGAGGAAGCCGACCAGGGCGGCCAGGGCCGTCGAGCCGTCGGACTTCTTGGCGAAGCCGATCGCCACGCCTATGCAGAACAGCATCGGCAGGCTGCCGGTGATGGCACCGCCCGCGGCGTTGAACACCGCGGCGACCTTGTCCCAGCCCAGGCCGTCCTTACCGAAGATGTCGTCCTGGCCGAGCCGGACCATGATGCCTGCCGCCGGCAAGACGGCGATGGGGAGCTGCAGGCTGCGGCCGACCTTCTGCAGGCCCTGGAACAGACCGGATCCCCGCTTCTTCGCGGGGGCCGCCGTTGCGGTGGCGGTGCTCATACGTCCTCCATCGGGTGGTGGTCTACACCACTCAGTGGTGTAGACCTGTTGTAGCACGATGAAGGCGGCATAAGGAACCCGCGATTCCTGCGACGGAACCGCTACTTTTCGTGTACACGCCGGGCCCCCCGGCCGGGGCGTCAGACCTTGGTCACGTCCTCGACCTCGTCCGCCCGCTCCCGCCCCGGCGTCCGCAGGTCGAACCTCGTGATGGCGAAGCGGAACACGGCGTAGTAGACGGCCGCGAAGCACAGCCCGATCGGGATGATCGCCCACGGTCTGGTCGCCAGGTTCCAGTTGATGACGTAGTCGATCAGCCCCGCCGAGAAGCTGAACCCGTCGTGCACCCCCAGCGCCCAGGTCACCGCCATCGACACTCCCGTCAGCACCGCGTGCACCGCGTACAGCGCCGGCGCGATGAAGAGGAAGGAGTACTCGATCGGCTCGGTGATGCCCGTGACGAACGAGGTGAGCGCCACCGAGAGCATGAGCCCGCCGACCTCCTTGCGGCGCTCGGGCCGGGCGCAGTGGGTCATGGCCAGCGCGGCCGCCGGCAGCGCGAACATCATGATCGGGAAGAAGCCCGAGGTGAACTGACCGGCGTTCGGGTCACCCGCGAGGAACATGTTGATGTCGCCGTGCACCGGCTTGCCGCCCGGCGGGACGTAGGTGCCGAACTGGAACCAGATGGGCACGTTCAGGAACTGGTGCAGGCCCACCACCAGCAGCGCCCGGTTCGCGACCCCGAAGACGCCCGCGCCCCAGGAGCCCGCGTCCCGCAGCCACTTGCTGAAGCTCTCCAGGGCGTCACCGACGGGCGGCCAGATCCACAGGCACAGGGCCGCGAAGGCGATGGCGACGAACGCCATGATGATGGGGACCAGCCTGCGGCCGTTGAAGAAGCCCAGCCAGTCCACCAGTCTGGTGCGGTGGTAGCGGGCCCAGAAGAAGGCCGACAGCAGACCCATGACGATGCCGCCGAAGACCCCGGGGTTCTGGAAGGTGAACGGCGTCACCGCGCCGACCCCCGCGCCCACGCTCACCTGGCAGCCGATGTCCGGAAGCGCCGTGGACCCGCCCGGGCACGCCTGGGGGAACTGGTGCAGGACGCTGTAGTAGACGAGGAAGCCGACCACCGCCGCGAGCGCCGTCGAGCCGTCCGCCTTCTTCGCCATGCCGATCGCCACGCCCACGCAGAACAGCAGCGGAAGACCGAGGGAGCCGTCCAGCAGCGCGCCGCCCGCGCCCTTCATCACCTTCGACACATCGGTCCAGCCCAGGCCCTGGTCGCCGAAGACGTCCGGCTGTCCCAGCCGGTTCAGGATGCCCGCCGCCGGCAGCACCGCGATGGGCAACTGCAGGCTGCGGCCCATCTTCTGCAGCCCCTGGAAGAACCGGTTCCAGCGTTCCCGCGCCGGACCGGCCGTCCCGGCGGCGCCCGCGCTCTGCGCACTCATGGCGTCCTCCCCGCTGCTCGACCGGACGCGGTTTGGCGACCGTCCCCAGGGTGGTGTAGACCAGTCGCGGACGGTTCCGCTGTCGTGACCGCCATCATCGGGCGGACACGGCAGAACCGCTCGCGAAGTTGGGCCAACTGTGGGTTACTGCGACAAAGCGGTTCGGATCAGGGATTTCAGGGAGACAGCACATGGCCAGCAAGGCTGAGAAGATCGTCGCCGGCCTCGGCGGCATCGACAACATCGAGGAGATCGAGGGCTGCATCACCCGGCTGCGCACCGAGGTGGCCGACCCCGCGCTGGTCGACGAGACCGCCCTGAAGGCCGCCGGCGCCCACGGCGTCGTCAAGATGGGCACCGCCATCCAGGTCGTCATCGGCACCGACGCCGACCCGATCGCCGCGGAGATCGAAGACATGATGTGAACCGCCGGGGCGTGCTGCCCGGGTTCACCCTTGAGGGGCTCTTCCCGACGCGGGGGGAGCCCCTCGCGCCGGTGCGGCTAGGCTCGTCGCCATGTCTCGCATCGACGGCCGTACCCCCGAACAGCTCCGCCCGGTCACCATCGAACGCGGCTGGAGCAAGCACGCCGAGGGCTCCGTCCTCGTCTCCTTCGGCGACACCAAGGTCTTCTGCACCGCCTCCGTCACCGAGGGCGTCCCGCGCTGGCGCAAGGGCAGCGGCGAGGGCTGGGTCACCGCGGAGTACGCCATGCTGCCCCGCGCCACCAACACCCGCGGCGACCGCGAGTCCGTCAAGGGCCGGATCGGCGGCCGGACCCACGAGATCTCCCGGCTCATCGGCCGCTCCCTGCGCGCCGTCATCGACTACAAGGCGCTCGGCGAGAACACCATCGTCCTCGACTGCGACGTCCTCCAGGCCGACGGCGGCACCCGCACCGCGGCCATCACCGGCGCCTACGTCGCGCTGGCCGACGCCGTCTCCTGGGCCCAGGGCAAGAAGCTGATCAAGGCCGGCCGGCAGCCGCTGACCGGCACCGTCTCCGCCGTCTCCGTCGGCATCGTCGGCGGCGTCCCGCTCCTCGACCTCTGCTACGAGGAGGACGTGCGCGCCGAGACCGACATGAACGTCGTCTGCACCGGCGACGGCCGCTTCGTCGAGGTCCAGGGCACCGCCGAGGCCGAGCCCTTCGCCCGCGAGGAACTGAACGCGCTGCTCGACCTCGCGGTCGCCGGCTGCACCGAACTGGCCGTACTCCAGCGGGCCGCGCTCGCGAGCGCCCTCGAGAAGTGAAAAAGGCAGACAGTAACGGGCAGAAAGTAACGGGCGGGAAGTAAAGGGCAGACCAAAAAACCCTGGGTGCGAGGGCAACCCCCGCCCCCTCCCCGGCGTCCCTACGGATACGGGCGCACGGCTCAGCACCGCGCGCCCGGCCAGCCGTACCAGGGGAGGGAACCCACCATGGCCAGCCGACGCCGAGCCCGGCTCACCGCCGTCGCCGCCGCCGTAGCGACCGTCGCACTCACCGCCGGTCTCACCACCGGGTGCGACGCCGTCAACAAGGCCATGGACTGCGTGCAGACCGCCGACACCATCGCCGACAGCGTCACCGACCTCCAGCAGGCCGTCGAGAACGCCGCGAACGACCCCACCCAGGCCGACGCCTCCCTCGACGCCATCCAGAAGAACCTGGACAAGATCGGCGACAAGACCGACGACGCCGACGTCAACAAGGCCGTCGACGACCTCAACAAGGCCGTCGCCAACGTCCGCACGTCCCTGAAGAACGGCGACAACACCCCCGACGTCAGCCCCGTCACGGACGCGGCCGGCGAGCTGACGAAGGTGTGCACGTCGTAGCGCCACCGGCGCCCCGAGGGCCACGGGGAACCGCGCGAACGGCCACGGACCACGCTCGGGCCGGATCGCGCGCAACCCCTGCGGCGCTCCCGGAACCGGGGGAGCGGCTCAGCGGTCGCGCCGTCCCCGCTCCTCCCGCCGCGCCCGGCGCAGTTCATGACGCGCCTCCCGGCTCTCCAGCCGCTCCTGGCGCCGCTCCTCCTTCAGACGCCGGCGCTCCGCGCGGGTGGCCTTGCGCTCCACGCCGACCCCGCCCCAGAAGGCGAACCCGCCGATGACCACCCGCGGCGCGCCCGGCTCGGGCGGGCCGTCGTCCCGAGGGTGCTCGAAGCCGCCCATGATGCCGATGCCGCGGACGACGACCTCGACCCCGGGTGGCACGGTCACCTGCAGACCGCCCATGATCGCCACGCAGTTGATCTCCACCTCGCGGGCCGCGAAATTCGCCTCGCGCAGATCGATCTCCCCGCCGCCCAGGAACGCCAAGCAGGTGAACCGCTTCGGCATCGTCCAGCGGCCCTTGCGCTCGAACCCCGACAGGATGGCGACCCCGCCCGTCGAGGACCCCTCGCCCCCGACGATCCGCCCCGCCCAACTCCCGTCCGGCACCGGCTCCTTGGTGAAGGACACCGGAGCGGGAGGCGGTGCCGCGGCCCCGGCCGCCGGCAGGTCCCGCGTGATCGGCGCCAGCTCGCCGTACGTACGCGCCTTGTACGTCGCCTCCAGGCGCTCCTCGAACTCCCCCATGTCCAGGCGCCCCTCCGCCAGGGCGTCCCGCAGGACCTCGGCCACCCGCTCGCGGTCGGCGTCGGAGGCGCGGAGATCCGGGGCTGCGGCGGACGCGCGGACGTCCGGGCGTGCGTCGTCGGTCATGACAGAAGCCTACGAGACCGCCTTCTCCGCGTACATCTTCGCGATGACCGCCTCGATGTCCGGCTCCCGCACCGACAGGTCCACCAGCGGATACTCCGCCGCGACATGGGCCACCAGCGGCGCCGCCGACTGCCCCGCCGGGAACGCCAGCCACTGCCGCGGCCCCTCCACCCGCACCACCCGGCACGACGGCGCCACGATCGGCTCCATCTCGCGCTCCAGGTCCACCACCAGGGTCCGCTCACCCTCCGCGGCCTCGTGCAGCCCGGCGAGCGGGCCGTCGTACATCAGCCGCCCGTGGTCGATCACCATCACGCGCGAGCACAACTGCTCGATGTCCTGCAGGTCGTGGGTCGTCAGCAGCACCGTCGTGCCGCGCTCGCCGTTCAACTCCTTCAAGAAGCCCCGCACCTTGGCCTTCGAGACGACATCCAGCCCGATCGTCGGCTCGTCCAGGTACAGCACCTCCGGGTCGTGCAGCAGCGCCGCCGCGATGTCCCCGCGCATCCGCTGCCCCAGCGACAGCTGGCGCACCGGCACGTCCAACAGGGCGCCCAGCTCCAGCAGTTCCACGCACCGCTCGAGGTTCTCCCGGTAACGGGCGTCCGGAATCCGGTACATGCGGTGCACCAGCCGGTACGAGTCGATCAGCGGCAGGTCCCACCACAGCGTCGTCCGCTGCCCGAACACCACCCCGATCCGGTGCGCCAGCCGCGCCCGCTCCCGCGACGGATCGATCCCCGCCACCCGCAGCCGGCCACCGCTCGGCATCAGGATCCCGGTCAGCATCTTGATCGTCGTCGACTTCCCCGCACCGTTCGGACCGATGTACCCCACCATCTCGCCGCGCGCCACGCGGAACGAGATCGAGTCCACCGCCCGCACCTGCCGCCGCTCCCGCTTCAGCAGCCCCGCCCGCTTGCTGACCTCGAAGACCTTCTCGACCCGGTCCACCTCGATGAACGCGTCCACCGTCAACTCCCTGTACTCCGATACGACCGCAGCCCCGCCCGCCACGCCAGCCCCGCCGCCGCACAGCACACCCCCGCCACCACCGGGGACGCGAACGCCGCCCACTCGGGCAGACCGCCCAGCGGATACGGCCGCCCCAGCACATAGGCCGCCGGCACCCAGTTGACGAACGCCAGCGGCAGCATGAACGTCACCCCGCGCACCAGCTCCTTGCCGAACACCGTCGGCGGATACTGCAGCAGCGTCTGACCGCCGTACGTGAACGCGCTCTGCACCTCGGCCGCGTCCTGCGCCACGAACTGGAAGGCCGCCCCCGCCACGAACACCGCGGAGAAGATCACCCCGCCGCAGACCAGCATCCCCGGCACCATCAGCACCTTCAGCGGCGTCCAGGCGATGTCCGACGCGACCAGCGCGTACCCCAGCACCAGCGCCCCCTGCGTGATCCGGCCCACCCGGCGCAGCGCGAACCGGTCGGCGGCCACCTGCGCCAGCACGGGCGCGGGCCGCACCAGCAGGGTGTCCAGCGTGCCGTCCCGCACCCGCGTGCCCAGCCGGTCCGCCGAGCCGATCACCAGGTCGGCGATCCCGAACGAGGTCGCCGACAGCCCGTACAGGAGCGCGACCTCCGGCAGCGAGTAGCCGCCGAGGACGTCCACCCGCGAGAACATCAGCAGGATCGAAACGAAGTCCAGGCCCGTCACCAGCAGACCGCCGAACACGGTCATCGCGAACGACACCCGGTACGTCAGCGTGGACCGGATCCACATCGCCGAGATCAGCCGATAAGCACGAAACCCCTCGGCCACGGAGCTGCGCCCGCCCGGCGCACCTCCCTCAGCCACCCTGCACCACCACCCGCCGCGCCGCCGCCAACTGCACCAGCCGTCCGGCCGCCAGCAGCACCACCGCCCACGCCGCCTGGAACACGAACGCCGGAAGCGGATCCGCCTTCCCCATCAGCACATCCGCCGGCACCTGCAACTGCGCCGCCCACGGCAGGGCCCGTACGACCTCACCGAGCGCCCCCGGGAACGCGTTCAGCGGCAGCACCATCCCCGAGCAGAAGATCCCGGTGACCATCAGCGCCTGCAGCGCCCCGGTGCCGTCCATCAGCCAGAACCCGGTCAGCGCGACCAGATACCGGATCCCGAAACTGACGACCATCGCGAGCACCACCGCGACCAGGGCCGCCAGCCACGTCCCCGGATCCCTCGGCAGCGCCGTCGGGAACACCAGCGCCCCGAAGGCGAACGGAACCACCCCGCGCCCCAGCAGCTGGAACAGCGCCCGCCCCAGATCGCTCGCCAGCCACCACGCCTGCAGATCCACCGGCCGGTACAGATCGATGGCGACCTCACCCGTACGGATGCGTTCCATGAACTCCGCCTCGAAGCCTCCCCCCTGGATCGCCAGCGTCGCGTACAGCGCCTGCCCCAGCCACACGAAGGTCACCGCCTGCGCCTGGTCGTACCCTCCGAGGTGCGGCTTCTCGTCCCACAGCGCCAGGTACGTGTACACGAGGATCAGCCCGAAGACCGTGTTCGTGAACACCCCTGCCGCAGTGGCCACCCGATACGTCGCGTACCGTCTGAATCCCCCCGCCGCGACGGCCCCGTACAACCGTCCCGCGCCCACGTCAGTCCACCTCCCGGGACCGCTCGACACCGAAGCGCAGGAGCCTAGTGCGAGGCCCGGTCGGCCGGCCACGCATTTTCCGTGCCGGAACCGTGCCGGATTCCGGGAACGGAACGCCAGGTGCGGGAGTCTTCACACGGGGGGCGCAGAAGGCGTACGAGGCGTACGGGAACGTACGACGCGAAACAGGAGTCCGTGCACGACATGAGCGACGAGCCGCAGCCGCAGCAGCCGAACAGGGGCGGGTCACCGAACACACCGCTGCCGGCTGAAGGCCCCGAGGCCCCGGGAGCCCGCCCGGAGGGCCGCACGCGGGAGAGCGAGGACGGCGCTGCGCCGGCCGGGGAGCGGTCGGCGGCCGGCGCCGGTGCGGAGCACGCGGCGCGCGCGCGGCGGGCCGCCCAGGCGAGCCGTGCCGGGCGCACCGAGGGCCGGGGCGTCGTTGCGGAACCGGCGGCCGAGCGGGCCGAGGAGGCGAAGGCGCCCGAGAAGCCTGAGACTCCCGAAAAGCGGCAGAAGCCGGATGAACCGGCAAAGTCGAAGACTCCTGAGGCACCTGAGGCACCTGAGGCAGCTGAGGCCCCTGAGACTCGGGAGGAGGCGTCAGAAAAGTCGGAAAAGCCGGATAAGTCCGGTAAGCCGCAGACCGCGAAACCGTTCGTGCCGTCTCAGCAGACGGGGAAGCGTCCGGCGCCGGCGGCCACGGGCGACGCCTCCCGCAAGCCGGCCGAGCGGCCCGGCGTACGCGCTCCCCAGGACTCCGACGAGCCCCGCGCGGCGGAGAGCACCCAGGTCCTGCGGCGGGTCAAGGCGCCCGACGTCACCGCGGTGAGCCAGTCCCCGGAGAGCACCCAGGTCCTCCGCCGGGTCGGCAAGCCGAGCGGCGCCCCGAAGGCACCGACTGCCGCAACGGCACCCACCGCCGCCACGGCGCCCACCGCCGCCGTCGCACCCACCGCCCGGACCGCCGCGCCCACCGCCCGGACCACCGCCCTCGACGCCGACCCCGCGCCCGCTTCGAACCCCTCGGCCCCAGCCGCCGCAGGCAACGGCAACGGCAATGGCAAGAAGGCCAAGCGCAAGCGCACCGGCTGGCGGCGGATCTTCCCCACCTGGCGCATGGTGCTCGGCACCTTCGTGACCGGCGTCCTCCTGGTCATCGGCCTGTTCTTCCTCGGCTACGCCCTCGTCAAGATCCCGCCCGCCAACGCCCTCGCCACCAAGCAGGGCAACGTCTACCTCTACGCCGACGGCTCCCAGCTCGCCCGCGACGGCAAGATCAACCGCGAGAACGTCACCCTCGCCCAGATCTCCAAGGACGCCCAGCACGCCGTCCTGGCCGCCGAGGACCGCGACTTCTACACCGAGTCCGCCGTCGACCCCAAGGCCATGATCCGCGCCGCCTGGAACACGGCCACCGGCAAGGGCAAGCAGTCCGGCTCCACCATCACCCAGCAGTACGTCAAGAACTATTACCTGGCCCAGGAACAGACCGTCACCCGCAAGGCCAGGGAGTTCTTCATCTCCATCAAGCTGGACCGCAACAAGAGCAAGGACCAGATCCTCGAGGGCTACCTCAACACCAGCTACTTCGGCCGCAACGCCTACGGCATCCAGGCCGCCGCCCAGGCCTACTACGGCCGGGACGCCACCGACCTCGACCCCGCCCGCGCCGCCTACCTCGCCGCACTCGTCAACGCCCCGAGCGAGTACGACGTCGTGGCGCACCCCGAGAACAAGGCGGCCGCCGTCGCCCGCTGGAACTACGTCCTGGACGGCATGGTCAGCAAGGGCTGGCTCAGCCAGTCCGAGCGCAGCGGCATGAAGTTCCCCATGCCCAAGGAACAGACCATCTCCACCGGCCTCTCCGGCCAGCGCGGCTACCTCGTCCTGGCCGTCAAGGACTACCTCACCGAGCACAACATCCTCACCAAGGACCAGCTCGAAGGCGGCGGTTACCGCATCACCACCACCATCCAGAAGGCCAAGCAGAACGCCTTCGTCAAGGCCGTCAACGACCAGCTGATCTCCAAGCTGGACAAGAAGAACCGCAAGGCCGACCGCTACGTCCGGGCGGGCGGAGCCTCCGTCGACCCCAAGACCGGCAAGGTCGTCGCCATGTACGGCGGCATCGACTACGTCAAGCAGTACACCAACGGCGCCACCCGCCGTGACTTCCAGGTCGGTTCCACCTTCAAGCCGTTCGTCTTCGCCTCCGCCGTCCAGAACCACTCCACCACCCAGGACGGCAACACCATCACGCCCAACACCGTCTACGACGGCACCAGCATGCGTCCCGTCCAGGGCTGGCTCGGCGGCTCCTACGCCCCCGCCAACGAGGACCAGAAGTCGTACGGCGACATCACCGTCCGCAAGGCCACCGACCTCTCGGTCAACGCCGTCTACGCGCAGATGGCCGTCGACGTCGGCCCCGGCAAGGTCAAGCAGACCGCCGTCGACCTCGGCCTGCCCGCCACCACCCCGGAGCTCAGCCCGTACCCCTCCATCGCGCTGGGCACCGCCAACGCCAGCGTCCTCGACATGACGGAGGCCTACGCCACCCTGGCGAACCACGGCAAGCACGGCACCTACACGATGGTCGAGAAGATCACCAAGGACAACACCGAGCAGATCCGGCTCCCCGGCCAGTCGACGGAGCAGGCCGTCAGCCGCGAGGCCGCCGACACCACGACCTCCATCCTGCAGAGCGTGGTCGACAGCGGCACCGCCACCGCCGCCCAGGCCGCCGGCCGCCCCGCCGCCGGCAAGACCGGCACCGCCGAGGACGACAAGGCCGCCTGGTTCGCCGGCTACACCCCCGACCTGGCCACCGTCGTCTCCGTCATGGGCCAGGACCCCGTCACGGCCAAGCACATGTCGCTGTACTACGCCCTCGGGCAGCCCCGCATGAACGGCGGCGGCCCGCCGACCCAGATCTGGGCCCAGTACACGCGCGACGCGCTCAAGGGCAAGCCGGCCCACGACTTCGACCTCGAGCTCCAGCAGGGCGCCGACCAGGTCCAGCAGCCCCCGAGCAGCGGACCCTCCGACCAGCCCGGCACCACCGGCCAGGACAACGGCGGGGGCACCCCGGCCGACGGCGGCCAGAACACCGGCGGCACGCCCGGCAACGGCACCCCCTCCACCGGCACCACCACGGGCGGCACCCCCACCACCGGAGGCACCACCGACGGCGGCGGCACGACCTCCGACGGCGGGGCGACCACCGGCGGCGGTACGACCGGCACGACCTCCGACGGCGGAGCGACCACCGGCGGCGGAACCACCGGCACCACCAACGGAGGACCGACCACCGGCGGAGGCACCGACGGCGGCAACACCACCGGCGCCGACAGCGGCGGCGCGGGAGGCCTGCCCTAAGACACACGGAAGGGGCTGGTGACCACGGTCACCAGCCCCTTCTCGCACAGACAGATCTCAGAGATAAAGCCCGGTGGAGTCCTCGGCGCCCTCGAACCGGTCCGCGGCCACCGCGTGCAGATCACGCTCGCGCATGAGCACGTACGCCACGCCCCGCACCTCGACCTCGGCCCGGTCCTCCGGGTCGAACAGGACCCGGTCGCCCGGCTCCACGGTTCGCACGTTCTGCCCGACCGCGACCACCTCGGCCCAGGCCAGCCGCCGCCCCACCGCGGCGGTCGCGGGAATCAGGATCCCGCCCCCCGACCGCCGCTCACCCTCACCGGCCTCCTGCTTGACCAGGACCCGGTCATGCAGCATCCGAATGGGCAGCTTGTCGTGCTGGGGACTGCTCTGCTCGTTTCTGTTGGCGCTCACGCCTGTGAACCTACCTGTCTCCCACCCGCGCGTATGTCTCCGGGTCGCCCTCGGCTCAGCCCTTGCGCCGCCGGGTACCCAGGGCGAGCAGCCCCACGACCCCGACCACCACCAGCGCCACCGGCACGACCCGCTCGATCCGCGGCGCGCCCGTCTCGTCCACGAACTGCGCCCGCACCTCACTCACCACCCGGTTGACCTGCACATATGCCCGCCCGACCGTGTGATCGACATTCGCGACGACCTTGGCCTTGGCATCCCCGACGATCGTCCTGGGGTGCACCCGCACCCCGATCTCGTCGAGTGTCTCGGCCAGCACTTCACGGCGGCGCCTGATGTCCGCCTCGATCTGCGCCGGGGTTCTCGTGTCCGACGTGTCCGCCACCGTACGGCCTCCGAAGTCTCCTGATGCTGTTCCGAACAGTCTGTCAGCTCAACGCCGAGCCGCACCGCAAGGCCCCCCGGTTACGCTGGCCCGATGAGCGAGCGACTCCAGCCGGGGGACGTGGCCCCCGCCTTCACCCTCCCCGACGCCGACGGCAACGAGGTCTCCCTGTCCGACCACCAGGGCCGCAAGGTCATCGTCTACTTCTACCCCGCGGCCCTCACCCCAGGCTGCACCAAGCAGGCCTGCGACTTCACCGACAACCTCGACCTCCTGGCCGGCGCCGGCTACGACGTCATCGGCATCTCCCCGGACGCCCCCGAGAAGCTGGCGAAGTTCCGCGAGAAGGAGTCCCTCAAGGTCACCCTCCTCGCCGACCCCGAGAAGAAGACCACCGAGGCCTACGGCGCCTACGGCGAGAAGAAGAACTACGGCAAGACCTACCTGGGCGTCATCCGCTCCACGATCATCATCGACGAACAGGGCAAGGTGACCCACGCCCTCTACAACGTCCGAGCCACCGGCCACGTAGCCAAACTGATCAAGGACCTGAACCTCTGACGCCCTGCGTCACTCCAGCCGCCGCAACGGCCCGCGCCGGACGACCCCCCGGCACGGGCCGTTTCCCTTTTCCCGGCCGTGACGGTCCGACAACCGGTTCGTTACTCCATGCGAGCTGCGAACACACAGCCGGAAGGGAGGGGAGCGATGGGGGTCGGCGCATACACCAAGGAGCGACTGCAGGAGGCGGCTCATGGCGCGCGGACGTTGTCGGAGGCGCTGCGGAGGCTGGGGGTGGATCCGCAGAGCCCGACGCGACGGTACGTGCTCGGACGGATGAAGAAGCTCGGAGTGGACGTCTCGCACTTCGAGCGGGAAGGGGTGAAGTGGACGAGGGAGGTTCTGGAGCAGGCGGTGGCCGCCTCCACGAACATGTGCGAGGTGCTGCGCCGGCTCGGCCTCGAGGTCGTCGGCGGCCACCACACGCACATCAGCCGCCGGGTCAAGGCGTACGGCATCGACACCTCGCACTTCGAACTGCCGACACAGCGAGGCAAGCCCTGGCGCGCCCGGACACCGCAGGCCCTACTCGTCGAGCAGACGGCCGGCGAAGCCCGGCGCATTCCGAGCGACCGGCTCAAGTGGGCGATGTCGTCCCTGGGCGTGCCGGAGCGATGCGCCCGCTGCGGCACGGAGCCGGTGTGGCGTGGTCGTCCACTCCCGCTGGAGGTCGATCACATCGACGGGAACTGGCGCGACAACCGCATTGAGAACCTTCGCCTGCTCTGCCCCAACTGTCACTCGACCACGGACAACTACCGCGGCCGCGGCAAGAGGCGTACTCAGGGCGTCGCCCGTTGAGCAGCGGCGTACAGTACACGCGTGATCGGTTGGCTGAGGCTGCCGAGCGGTGTGGAACCTTGGATGAGGTCATCGCCTTCTTCGGCACCCGCCCCTACGGCAAGCTGCGCCGATACCTCGTGCGGCGGTTCGCGCATTTCGATATCGACATCTCGCACTTTTCTGCCTCCTGCAGACCCGACCGCCCCAGGCCCGAGGACATACAAGCAGCGGTCGCCGAGTCGATCTCCATCGCAGAGACGCTACGCCGCCTTGGGCGCCCGGATACCGGCACGCAGCGAGCGCTGTTGCGTCAGTGGGTCGCCGAGCAAGGTCTGTCGACGGTGCACTTTCTCGGTCAAGCCCACCGACGAGGCAAGACGCACACGGAGCGGGCCAAGCGTCCTGAGGACGTTTTGGTCAAGCATGACGGCTGCCGCCGGACGAGAACCCATTTCCTGCGGCGTGCGCTCCAGGAGGTAGGTGTACCGGATGAGTGTGCCGAGTGCGGCGTTGGGCCGGAGTGGTTCGGGCGGCCGATGACACTGGAGGTCGACCACATCAACGGAGACTGGAGCGACGACCGGCGCGAGAATCTCCGCTTCCTCTGTCCCAACTGCCACGCCACCACGAGCACCTGGTGCCGAGGGGGCGAACGGCGGAAGGCGTAGACCCGTACACTGTGCGAGGCGAAACGGCAGGTGAAAGCGGTGTCCGTTTCGGGGCGGCCGTGGCGAAATAGGCGATACGCGCGGGTTTTAGGTGCCCGTGGGAGAAATCCCGTGTGGGTTCGAGTCCCACCGGCCGCACAAGAGAGGGGCCGTCCGTCCGGGCGGCCCCTCTTCCGCTCTCAGCCCAGCAGTTCCCGCACCACCGGTACCAGGGCGCGGAACGCCTTGCCCCGGTGGCTGATCGCGTTCTTCTCGTCCGGGGTCAGTTCGGCGCACGTCCGGGTCTCGCCGTCGGGCTGGAGCACGGGGTCGTAGCCGAAGCCGTTGGTGCCGGCCGGCTCCCGCCGCAGTACACCGCGCAGCCGGCCCTCGACCACCCTCTCCGTGCCGTCCGGCAGGGCCAGGGCCGCCGCGCAGAAGAAGTGGGCTCCTCGGTGCGGCTCCGCGATGTCGGACAGCTGGGCCAGGAGCAGGTCCAGGTTGGCCTTGTCGTCGCCGTGGCGGCCGGCCCAGCGGGCGGAGAAGATGCCGGGGGCGCCGTTCAGGACGTCGACGCAGAGGCCGGAGTCGTCGGCGACGGCCGGGAGTCCGGTGGCCCGGGCGAGGGCGTGGGCCTTCAGCAGGGCGTTCTCGGCGAAGGTGACACCGGTCTCCGGCACGTCGGGGACGTCGGGAAACGCGTCGGCGCCGATCAGCTCGTGCGGCAGGCCGGCTTCGGCCAGGATCGCCCTCAGCTCGGTGATCTTTCCGGCGTTACGGGTGGCGAGGATCAAGCGGGTCATGGGGTCAGTATTGCTGGCCCCATGACCCCGCACCGTCGGCCGCTACAGCTCCGCCTGGCCCGCACCCTTCAGCGCCGCCAGGTCGAAGACGTCGCCCATGGTGCGGAAGCCCAGGTCGCTGGGGTGCAGATGGTCCCCGGAGTCGTACTCGGGGCGCAGCCGGCGCGGGTCGTAGGGGTCCCTGAGGGCCCGGTCGAAGTCGACGACCGCGTCGTACACCCGCCCGGCGCGGATCTGCGCGTTGACCTGCTGGCGCACCCGCTCCCGGGCCGGGGTCCAGCCCCGGTGTCCCTCGAAGGGCATGAGGGTCGCGCCGACGACCTTCAGGCCGTGGGCGTGGGCCTGCCGGACCAGGGTGCGCAGGCCCGCGGTGATCCGGTCGGGGTCGGCGAGCCGGGGGTTGCGCAGGATGTCGTTGATGCCGAGGTCGATGACGACGACCTTGGCGTTGGTGCGGGAGAGCACGTCCCGGCCGAAGCGGCCGAGGCCGCTCTGGTTCTCGGCGGGCCGGCCGAAGCCGTCGGCGAGGACCTGGTTGCCGCTGATTCCCTCGTTGACGACGCCGTAGCGGGGCAGCGCGGCACCGCTCGCGACGGCGGAGCGCAGCCGGCCCGCCAGGACGTCGGTCCAGCGGCGGTTGGCGCCGACAGTGGACGTTATGCCGTCGGTGATGGAGTCGCCGAAGACGACGACCGTGCCGTCGGCCTCGTTGCTGAGCACGTCGAGGGCGGTCAGGTAGCGCCAGTAAGGGGTCTGCTGCGTGTACGGCGTGCCGGTGGCGTCCTCGGTGCGGTCGCCCTGGGCGACGTACGACACCTGCTGGGCGTGCGGGTGGTAGGTGACAGGGCCCGACGGGGTGGGGGAGTAGGTGGTGACCAGGACGTCGGAGCCGTGCGGGATGGTCACGCGGACGGCGTCGCTGAGGACCTGGCGGCCGGCCGGGATCACGACGCCGGGGCTGCCGTTGAAGGTCAGGCGTCGCATCGTCTCGGCGTCGGCCGCCGCCGTGCCGTCCCCGGCCGACAGGGCCAGGGTCGCGTGCGCGATGGTCAGCGGGGACTGCCCGTAGAGGTTGGACAGGGTGATGCGGGCACTCGTCCCTCCGGTGCTCGCGTGCACGATGTTGCGCACCGACCGGCCGGCCAGGCCGCCGGTCTCGGTGCCCGGCTCGCCGCCCACGGGCGCCGTGGCCCAGGCGCCGACCCAGGTGCCGGTCGAGGCGGGAGCGGCGGAGGTGTCGTGATGCGGACGGGTGGTGGCGACCGTGCTGCGGGGGCTGCCGTCGCCGGCCGCCACGGTGACGTAGATGGCGGCGGAAAGGGCTACGACCAGTGCGACAACCGCACTGAGTACCGCATAACCATGACGCTTGGTCATGCTTGTGTTGTTCTCCTCAGAGATGGGAGCCCGAGGCTCCGATCCGGTGAACCCATGATGCGTCATGGGTTCGGGAGGGCTGACAGGGACCTGCCGCAAACCCCCGGTGAGACAGACGCCGGGAACTCCTGATCCGTTCCGGGAGTCGGTCAGGAAGGGACAATTGTGTGCGGGATCACCGAACGGGCGGGAGCTGATGGAACGTACCGAGACACCTCGAGGACGTACGGAGACACCCCGGGGACCTATCGAGACACCACGAGGCACGGCGACCTACCGGACCATGACCGCCTTCACCCCCGCCGACGAGGAGCGCCGGCGCGGGGTGGTGCGGATGAAGCTGACGGCGACCGGGCTGCTGCTGTTCGTGGCCGTGGTCTACGTCCTCGCCAAGTGGGCCTCGCAGGAGGGCGCGGGCGTGTGGGCGGACTATGTGGCCGCGGCCTCGGAGGCGGGCATGGTGGGCGCGCTCGCGGACTGGTTCGCCGTCACCGCCCTGTTCCGGCATCCGCTCGGCCTGCCCATTCCGCACACCGCGATCATCCCGACCAAGAAGGACCAGCTGGGCGTCTCGCTGGGCGAGTTCGTCGGCGAGAACTTCCTCTCGCAGGACGTCGTACGGCAGCGGCTGCGCGCCGTCGGCATCGGCAGCCGGCTCGGTGCCTGGCTGGCCGAGCCGGAGCACGCGGACCGGGTGACGGCGGAGCTCGCCACCGCGCTGCGCGGCGCCCTGACCGTGCTGCGGGACTCGGACGTGCAGGCCGTCGTCGGTGAGGCGATCACGCGGCGGGCCGACGCCCAGGAGATCGCGCCCGGCATCGGCAAGATGCTGGAGAAGGTCGTGGCGGACGGAGGGCACCGGCGCGTGGTGGACCTGGTGGTGGCCCGGGCGTACGACTGGCTGGTGCTGCACCGCGCCGATGTGATGGTGGCCGTCGAGGGCGGTGCCCCCGGCTGGACGCCGCGGTTCGTGGACCGCCGGGTCGGCGAGCGTGTCTACAAGGAGCTGCTGCGGTTCGTCACCGAGATGCGCGACATGCCCTCGCACCCCGCGCGCGGCGCCCTCGACCGGTTCCTCACCGACTTCGCCTCCGACCTGCAGTCCGACACCGACACGCGGGCCCGGGTGGAGCGCCTCAAGGGGGAGGTGCTGGGGCGGGGCGAGGTGCAGGACCTCATCGCCTCCGCGTGGACCTCCGTCCGGTCGATGATCGTCGCGGCCGCCGAGGACGAGCGCAGCGAGCTGCGGCTGCGTGTGCGGGCGGCGCTGCTCTCGCTCGGGGCGCGGATGGCGCGCGAGCCGAAGGTGCAGGAGAAGGTCGACAGCTGGGTGGAGGGCGTGGCGGTGCACATCGTCACCACCTACCGCACGGAGATCACCTCCCTGATCACCGACACGGTGGCGGGCTGGGACGCCGAGCACACCACGCGCAAGATCGAGGCGCACATCGGCCGTGACCTGCAGTTCATCCGGATCAACGGCACGGTCGTGGGCTCGCTGGCCGGGCTGCTGATCTACGCCGTCTCGCGAGGGCTGGGGGCCTAAGCGCGCCGGTCAGGGGCACCCGTGTTCTCGTCCTCGACGAGGAGGGAGCCCATGAGCACAGCCGAGACGCCGGCGCCGTCGACCGAGGCCGGCCGGACCATCACCACCAACATCCCCGCCCGGCTGGACCGTCTGCCCTGGTCCCGCTGGCACTGGACGATCGTGATCGGGCTGGGCACGGTCTGGATCCTGGACGGCCTGGAGGTCACGGTCGTCGGGAACATCGCCAGCCGGCTGGCCGAGCCGGGCAGCGGTCTGGCGATCACCTCCGGGCAGATCACCGGCATCGCCGCCGCGCTGTACGTGGCGGGTGCGTGCGTCGGCGCGCTGTTCTGGGGGCGGCTGACCGACCGGTTCGGCCGCAAGAAGCTGTTCATGATCACGCTGGCGGTGTATCTGGCGGCGACCGCGCTGACGGCCGTCTCCTGGGAGGCCTGGTGGTTCTTCCTGTTCCGCTTCCTGACCGGCTTCGGCATCGGCGGTGAGTACGCGGCGATCAACTCCGCCATCGACGAGCTGATCCCGGCCGACTACCGGGGCCGCGTGGACCTCGTCATCAACGGCAGCTTCTGGCTCGGTGCCGTCGGCGGCTCCCTGCTGTCGATCCTCGCCCTCAACACCGACCTGCTGCCCGCGAACCTCGGCTGGCGCCTGACCTTCGCCCTCGGTGCCGTCCTCGCCCTGGTCATCCTTCTCGTACGACGGCACGTCCCGGAGAGTCCGCGCTGGCTGCTGATCCACGGCAGGGACCGGGAGGCGGAAGAGATCGTCGCCGGCATCGAACGGCAGGTGGAGGAGCAGAAGGGGCAGCGGCTTCCCGAGCCGGAGGGCGAGCTGGAGATCCACCAGCGCAAGAGCGTGACGTTCCTGGAGATCGCCCGCACGGTCTTCGGCCAGTACCGCAAGCGTGCCGTCCTCGGCTTCTCCCTGTTCATCGGCCAGGCGTTCCTGTACAACGCCATCACCTTCGGCTTCGGCGCGATCCTGACCAAGTTCTTCGACGTGCCCGCCGACCGCACCGGCTACTACTTCGCCGTCATCGCCATCGGCAACTTCTGCGGCCCGCTGCTGCTCGGCAAGCTCTTCGACACGGTCGGCCGCCGGGTGATGATCTCCTCGACGTACCTGCTGTCGGGTCTGCTGCTGTTCGGCACGGCCTGGTTGTTCGACCGGGGTTCGCTGAGCGCGGGCACGCTGACGGCCTGCTGGTGCGCGGTGCTGTTCTTCGCCTCCGCGGGCGCCTCCAGCGCGTACCTGACGGTGTCGGAGATCTTCCCGATGGAGACCCGGGCGATGTCCATCGCCTTCTTCTACGCCCTCGGCACCGCCGCCGGCGGCATCAGCGGCCCGCTGCTGTTCGCCGACCTCACCAACACCGGCAAGGTCGGCGACACCGTGCTCGCGTTCTCGATCGGCGCGGCGCTGATGTGCGCGGCGGGTCTGGTCGCCGCCTTCCTGGCGGTACGGGCCGAACGCCGCTCCCTGGAGGACATCGCCCGCCCGCTGACGGCCGCCGCGAGCCGGGCGAGGGCGGCGACGAAGAGCGCCCGCACGTCGTCCCGGGCCCCCGGCGCGCACGGCGGCCCCACGGCACCTCCGGCGACGAGCAGGCCGTAGGGCTGGTTCCCGCCCGCCCCGCGCGACGCCGGACAGGCCATGGCCGCGGTTGCTCCGCCTGCTGCCGCGCGGCCCTGTCCCGGCGGCGAAGCAGCAGCAGGCCTTCCCTGCACCGTCGTGACCCCGGCGGCCGCGCTCCGGCCGACGATGCCGGCGAGGTCGTCGCCGGACTTGCCGGCGGGCTCGCCGGTGACCGCGGTCTGCGGGCGGGGGCCGGCGCCCGTCCCGGCGACCGGCGCCGAGGGGTTGAGCCGGGTCTGGGGGCCGCGGTCGCGGGTGAGGGTGAGGGTGCCGAGGCCGAGCCGGTCGTAGCCGCCGCTGTCGGGCCCGTGGTCCCCGCCGCCGCCCTCGGGGGCGGCGGCGGGCGGCGATGCGGACCGTGGCGGGCCCGGAGGCCCGGCGGATTCACCCCGGCGGACCCGGCTGCCCGGCTGTCCGGCTTCGGACCCCGCCCGGCGGGCTCGGAGAGCCGGCCTCGGATCAGCCGCGCGGGCCCGGAGACCCGGCGGATTCAGCCGCGGCGGGCCCGGCTGTCCGGCTTCGGATCCAGCCCGGCTGTTCGGCTTCGGATTTAGCCCGGCGGGTTTGGAGACCCGGCCTCGGATTCAGCCGCGTGGGCCCGGAGGCCCGGCGGATTCAGCCCCGGCGGGCCCGGCTGCCTGGCCTCGGATCCAGCCCGGCAGGCCCGGCTGTCCGGCCTCGGGTTCAGGCCCGGCGGTCGGCGACGGCCCAGGACGCCAGGGCGACGGCACCCGCGACGCCGAACACCGACGGCCAGGCGCCCACCTTCTTCGCCAGCGGATGCGACCCGGCGAACGCGGCGACGTAGGCGGCGGTCAGCGCACCGGCGGCCTTTCCGCCCGCCTGCCGGCGCCACTGCTGGGCTGCCGCGGCCCCGGCGACGGCGAGCACGGCCCCGCCCAGCTGCCGCTTCTTGGTCCAGCGGGCGACGCCGTACCCGCCGACGAGCCCGCTCGCGGCGACCACCGCACTGGGAACCCTGGCCATGACTACCTCCTCGTAAGCCACATTTCTCCGCCCCGAGGCTAATCGCAGCCCAGGCCGCTCGCAGAACCTGAGTCCGGTGTTGTCAACTTTCTCTCTCCGAGCTATATAAGAAGGCGTAGGGCATCGCACCCAGTGCCGAAGAGAAGGAGATGACCGTGATGCTCATGCGCACCGACCCGTTCCGCGAATTCGACCGACTCGCGCAGCAGGTCCTCGGCACCACCGCTCGCCCCTCCGCGATGCCGATGGACGCCTACCGCTCCGGGGACGACTTCCTGGTCCACTTCGACCTGCCCGGCATCGACCCGGAGACGATCGAGCTGGACGTCGAACGCAACGTCCTCAACGTCCGCGCCGAGCGCCGCAGCCCCGCCCCCGAGGGCGCCGAGCTGCTGGTCGCCGAGCGGCCCGCGGGCACCTTCACCCGCCAGCTCTTCCTCGGCGAGACGCTGGACACCGAACGCATCGACGCCTCGTACGAGGCCGGCGTCCTGACGCTGCGCATCCCGGTGGCCGAACAGGCCAAGCCCCGCCGCATCCAGATCACCGGCGGAGACGGCGGCCGCAAGCAGATCAGCGGCTGACACCGGCCGTGACCCGCAGCCGGTCCTGGGCCGAGTACCGCCGGTGATCGGCGGCTGACCCTCGGCCGGCTGCTGCGACCGTGCCGCCCCCCAAGGCGCGTCCCGAGGCCCGCCGGCCCCGGGACGCGGCGGCATGCGGTTGCGCCACGACACCGACAACGCCCACAACGCCCACAACGCCCACGACGCGCGCCCCGAAGCCCGGCCACCATCCCGGCGGCACCAGCCCCCACATTGGCCGAACTCCGCCTCATACGCGCCGCATCAGGGGGTAGCCGGGCTTCCGGCATCCAGAAGTGTCAGGAGGAGGAGCCACCACGATGACGACCGCGACGACCCCGCAGCCGAGAACCACCATCCCCGCCCCGGCCACACCCGCACGCCCCCGCATCCACGAGACGCCGCGGGATCCCGACTGGCTGGAGCTGACGGAGGCGGTGCGCGAGGCGGGCCAGTACCCGACGCGGGCGGAGGCGGAACGTGTCACCCGCATCGTCCTGTCGGCGCTCGGCGGCCACGTCACCGGCGAGGAGCGCGTGGCCCTGGCCCAGAGCCTCCCTCGCGAGGCGGGCAGGGTCATCGCCTCCCAGATTCCCGCGACGCATCCCCTCACCGCCCGCGAGTTCGTCGAGTCGGTCGCCACCCGCATCGAGGGTTCGACCCCCGCGACGGCCCGCTGGGACGTCAGCTCGGTCCTCAGCGTCCTGGCGGCCAAGGTGGGCGACCCCCTGACCACGCGCCTCCTGACCCAACTCCCGCCTGGCTACGCCCTCCTCTTCGGCCGAGCGGACCTGGCAACGACGACGGCCTGACGCTCCGACGGCAACCGGGCGCCGCTGAAGTACCTGCCCTCCGGCGGCGCCCGCCAACTCCTGGATGCGGCGCGGCTCAGATTTTCTCGAGAGCCCGGTGCGGCCCGTCGGGAAGCCGGATGTCGATCCCGTCCCCGGGCCGTACGACGCCTCCCACCTTCACGACCCCCATGATCCCGGCCTTGCGGACGAGACGCCCCTCCTCGTCCCGCCCCACGACCTCCTTCAGCAGCCCGTGCTGGAAGTTGTCGATCTGAAGGCACGGGTTGCGCAGCCCGGTCACCTCGACGACGGCCTGCTCCCCGATCAGCAGCAAGGTCCCCGTGGGCAGCCCGAGCAGATCGATCCCGCTGGTGGTGATGTTCTCCCCCAGCTCCCCGGCCTGCACCCGGAACCCGTTCCCTGCGACCTCCTCGAACAGCTCCTCGTGGATGAGGTGTACCTGCCGAAGATTCGGCTGCGTCGGGTCCTGAGCCACCCGGGACCGATGCTTGACGGTCACCCCGGCATGCACGTCCCCCTCCACCCCGAGCCCGGCCACCAGGTTGATGCTCTCCCGATTGGGCTTGGTGAAGGAGTACTCCTCATGACGACTGACCGCCCGAACAACGCCGCTCACGGCAACCCCCGTTCCGTTCACTGTCAAGATCCACGCAGACCCTAACCTGCGGACCCGACCTCAGGGCACACCCCCGTAGGGCCCGCGGCACAGCCTGCCCCGCCCGTCACCGCGCCGGCCACCGCAATGACCGGTGCAAGAGGCCACGTGGGCAGGGAAAACGCAACTTCGACAGGGCCTTCGGAGGCAGCTACCTTCACCTGGTCTTCGGCGATCGCCGCGGTCGCACACCCCCGACCAGGGAGAGACGCATGCCCCAGCTCGCGCTGTACACATTCGGCGTCCTGACGACACCTCTCGCCGATCCCGCACCTCTCACGCGCGAGTTCTACGACACGGGGGAGGCCGTCTACCGGGAGATCAGTCAGCACCCGGGGTACCTCGGGCGTGCTGAAGCGGCAGACGGTGACCGGGGCATGCTCTTCGGGGCGGACTGGGGTGCGTGGGGCGAGTTCGCCGTACCGACCTGGTACGGCAAGGGCCGCACAGCGGAAACCACCGCCCTGGCCGCGACCCTCTCGCTCTGGACCGACCTGCGCTCCGCCTTCGACGCCGTCCACACCGGTCGGCACCGGGCGGCGCTGAACAGGCGCTACGACTGGTTCGAGAGGACGGAGCACCCGAATCACGTGATCTGGTGGGTCTCCGACGGCGTGATACCCACCTGGCAGGACGGGGTCTCCAGGCTGGAACACCTCCACGACCACGGCTCAGCGCCGCACGCCTTCACCTTCCGCCACGCGTTCACCCCGGAGGGAACTCCCACCAGGACCGGGTTCGCAGCCGAACGCCCCGATCGGGCCGACCAGCAAGCTCGCGCCGACCGTATGACACACGAACGCGCCATCGGGGAAAACGGAAGATCCTGAATGGAGCGGACTTCTGGTCAGCAGCTCTCGGTGTCGTCGCCCGACCCTTTCAGCCGGCACCGCGGTGCGGAAACCGCGCGCCTGGTGCGTTCATTTGCGCCAGAAGAGGTGGTGCGTCACCCCGCTCGGGCTGGGCACGACCTCCATGTGGAACCGGTCCAGCAGCTCTTCGGGCGAGTCCCAGAGGCGTAGCCCGGACCCCAGCTTCACCGGTGAGACGACCACATGCATGGTGTCGACGAGGTCGGCGTCGAGGAACTCCCGGACGGTGGTCACGCCGCCACCGAGCCGGACGTCCTTGCCCTGCGCGGCCTCCCGCGCCTGCGCGAGAACGGCGGCGGGCTCGCCGGCCACGAAATGGAACGTGGTGTCGGAGAGCGTGAACGACGGACGCTCGTGATGGGTCAGGACGAACACCGGCGTGTGGAAGGGCGGCTCGTCACCCCACCAGCCGCGCCACTCGTGGTCGCGCCACGGGCCGCGCTGGGGTCCGAACTTGTTGCGGCCCATGATCTCGGCGCCGATGTTGTGACTGAAATCCCGGGTGAAGTAGTCGTCGAGGCCCCGGCTTCCCCCGGGCTCGGTGCGGTTGGGCCAGCTCGCCGTGGCGCCGGCCCAGGAGAAGAGCCTTCCCGGATCGATGTTGTGGCCGAAGGGCCGCTCCAGACTCTGGTCCTCACCGGCGGCGACGCCGTCGCTCGAGATGGTGAAGTTCTGCACGCGCAGCAGCTGATCCATGTGTTCCCTCACAGGTCCTGTCGCCTCCTCGCACGGCGAGGCGATGCGTCCTACAGGAGAATGTCGAACGGGCTCCGGCTGGATCGACACCGACGCCCAAGTTCTTCCGACGCGTGCCCCGGCCGACCAGCAGCCGACTGAGCGGGTGCGCCGCCGCCCCTGAACGGCACAGCGAAAAGGAAGCCGACCGCGCGACCTGCCCCATGCCGCACCGCGCGTCGCGTCACGGATGAAAACGCCACCGGCCTTCGGAGACGAGATCCAGCTTGTCGTCACTGACCTGGATCGCCGTGTCGTCGTCGATGAAGTAGATCGGGAAGTCCGCCCGCTCGACGATGCGGTCGGCCCAGGCGTCGTCCCGCTCCGGGAAGTCCGGCGAGTACAGGTGCGGCTTCAGATACCAGTCGAAGAGACCGAACGGCGGCTCCACCGTCCTCGCCCCCAGCACGTGCAGGTCGGCAGCGTCTCCGATGACGTCGGCGGAGTGTTCGGTGAGGTTCTTGCTGAAGATCATCGATCCGGCGCTCGTCCCCACATAGACCCGGCTCTCCAGCGCTTGCAAGAAGTCACCGGCCAGGCCGTTGCCGGTAATGCTGCGTGCGAGGTGGTACTGATTACCGCCCTCGACATAGACGACGTCGGCATGCAGCAGCCGGTCGAGCACCACCTGTCGAGGCAGGCCGTTCAGTTCCAGGACGTCGAACTCCCGCCAGCCGAGGCTGTGCACCCGGTTGAGGTGCGAGACGAACCACCCGTGGTCTCCAGGCTGGGCGACGGACGCCGTGGGGACGTACACGATGTTCGCCGACTCGAACGGCTTCGCCAGCAGGTCCCGCAGCGCGTCCCGCAGCGTCTCGTTGCGCAGACCGCTCGCCGTCAACAGGAGCTTCACCGAACGAGCCAATCATGGCCGCGGGGCGGGCGCAATGCATCCTCGTCAGCGACAAGCACCTCACCACACCGCCGCCCAACTCGTCGGCCACGGTGGCTCGCTGTGCCGGTCGACCCGGTGGCGGGACATCCCGGGCACGAACAAGGAGCCCAAGGTGTCCGCCGCCTTCGTCTCCGACTCCGGCCCCGTGATCCGGGGCGTGACACCGGAAGACGACCACGCGCACTACCTGCGCACCGGTGCCGCACCGGTGCACGCGACCGATACCGCGCTCGCCGCCACACCGGCTGCAGCGGCAGCCCTAGCGCTCACACCTTCGCGCATACGGGATTTGTGGTAGGCCCTCCGCAGGTGCTCGGCTGCTCCTCTAGGGTGACACGATGGCGTTTGAGCTGCGGGAACGATGGGGCGCACAGCCGTTGTGGGCGCGATGGGTCCTGGCGGCGTACTTGATCGGTTTCACTGAGGGCACGGGTTCGCACATCGCAGATCTGGTTCGCGGCGGCATCCGCGCCTATGCGTCGTTCCCTCAGATCCCTCTGCAGGTGTTCTTCGTCAGCTTGGTGATCCTCGACCCCTTGGCCGCCGTTCTGGTGGGGCTCGTGCGTCGGGAAGGAATCTGGCTGGCCAGTGCCGTGATGGTGTTGGACGTCAGCGCGAACTGGTGGGGCAACCGGCACTGGTTGCAGGACGACCCTGCGCAGCTGATCCGGCTCTTGCCCATCACTGTCTTCGGCGGGCTCGTCGTTGCGTTCGCGGTCCCTTTGCACCGCACGATTTCCGGGACGGCGGGCAGCCGTCACGCGGCCCTGCCCTCACTCTGACGGTTCACGATGCTCAACCGCTGCTGCGATCTCGGGACCATCACCCGCAGGCTGAGCGCGTTCGGCGGAGGAGGGCTCCCCCTACCGACCAGATCGAGGAATGCGGACGACCGCCGTTCCGCCCTCCAGGTCCACTATGGTCCGGTTCGGCGGTGCTCCGTCCTCCTCGTCGTCCCTCAGAATGAGCGCTGACTGGCGCTCCTTCAGTTCGCTCTGCTTGCCGGGCGAGAAGCTCGCATGAAGCTGCTCGAAGCCGGTCGCCGAGATCTGCCCCTGCCTGACGCTGTTCCGCCAGGGCAGCAGCCCGGCTCGCCCTGCGCGCAGAAGCAGCTGATCAGCGAAGGCCAGGGCGGTCAGCACAATGACCAGCCCAGGCAGGGTCATGAAGACGGCGAATCCCATGCCCTCAGTATCCAGGGCGAGACACACACTGGTACGCCATCTTCGAGAACACGTACGACCGCTCCGCTCCCCGCGACCGCGTTGCACCGGGTGTTGTCAGTCCTTGTCGACCCGGAAGTGCGCGAGGCACCACAAGACCTTCGATCTTGTCCGGGCTGCCGCCCCGCGTAGGGCGTTGGGGCAGAGGGCTTGAGATGCGGCCATCGTTGATCGACGGAGGGTCGGGCTCTTCCCCGCAATACGGTATCCACCGGTATCCGGGCCTGTGACGCGTCGGCGCCGCCGCCGAACTTCACCGGTCAGCCACGAAGGTAGGCGTATATTGACGCGGCAATGGCCTTCCCGAGTGGAATCGGCACCGCGTTGCCGATCTGGGTGGCGATCTCGGTCTTGGATCCGCACCAGCGAAAGCTCAGTGGGAACCCTTGGATTCGGGCAGCCTCGTAGTGCGTGATGGGGCGAGGATCGACCGGATGCAGGTAGCGGCCTTTTTCCGGCTTGAAGAACTCGGTGCGAATGGTGACGGAGGGCTGGCCGTAGCGCAGCCGCCCCATGACGTCTCCGGTGCCTGTGTTGTGGTTGTCCCAGCTGTCTGTGGACAGGTAATCGACACGTGTCCTTACTCCTGGCGGGTTGGGCGTGTCGAAGACATGGACCTCGCCGAACTCGTCCAGCGTGTACCACTTGCCCCGGAGGTCCTTTCTGTTTCCGCCCGGCGGGATGGCGCGGTAGCGCGCCCTGGAAATCGGCTCCGGGTTGCGTCCGAAGTGCAGATCGGGGGTGGTGAAGATGCCCTGCAACACGGCGTTCACCTCGGGGATGAACTCCTTCCCGTCGGGAAGCTCAGTGCCCTTCGGCTCATGCTTCGCCGTTTCCGCGAAGATGTCGTCCACAACGTTCCAGTAGGCTGGCCCAGCATCCAACCCTTGAAGTGGCTGAGCAGTATCCGCGACCGAGCGCCTCGGCCGACGGAAGTGAGTCCTGGCGGGATAGGCGAATGCGCGGCCGTTGTCGATGTCACGTCGAACGCCGATGACAATGGCGCGACGACGTGCTTGAGCTGCGCCGTAGTCAGCGGCGTTGAGCAGGTAGCGTTTGATCTTGTCGTCGTCGGTGTCGGAGGGCTCGTGCCCCGCCGGATCCACCAGTCGATACTCGTCGAGCTTCCCGCCCTCTTTCACCTCGTTGAGCAGATTGCGGAACTCGTCCGATTTGAGGAAGCGGTCGACATTTTCGATCACGAACACCTTTGGGCGGATGTCTGCAACGATCCTGACGTACTCCTCCCAAAGGCGGTTGCGCTCACTGCCCTTCTTGTTGCGGTTCAAGGCCGAGAAGCCCTGGCACGGCGGACCTCCGACGACGACGTCCGCGTGGAGGGCCTCGGGTGTCGGCTGCCAGGCTTCGATGTCGCCCACGTGCACACGAGCAGCGGGAACGCGCTCCTCGGTCCGAAGCATTCCGAAGTTCACGGCATAGGTGGCAGCCGCGGCGACGTTGTGTTCAACGGCCGCGATGCTGTGGAACACGGGCCCGTCCCCGTCCCTCCCCACGGGGCGGAACTCGTGAAATCCCTGCGTAAAGCCGCCACAGCCACTGAACAGGTCGACAACTGTGATCGGATCGGGAGCAACGGGACGGGGCGCAACCATGGGCTGATCTTAGCCTCGAAGAGCGGCGGCGACGGCCAGCCCCAAGGCGGTCGCGAGGGGCGGGGGCATGGCGTGCCCCACCTGACGATACCTGGAGGTCTTTCCGCCGAAGAACTTCCAGTCGGGAGGGAAGGATTGGATCAACGCGGCTTGATCGACTGTGAGCTTGGGTTCCCCGTCGAACGGGAAGTCGGGGCCGGGTGGGTCGTCGCCGAGGCTGTTGCCGTTGACACCCAGTGCGGCCCACGCCTTCTTGCTGCCTGTGGGGCCCAGGTCGGCGCCGCCTCGCCGATCGGATCCTCCCACGAGCGCCGGCGCGATGCGATCTGCCTTCCGGACCCAGTTCGCGGCTCCCGGCCAGCCCCCGGCGGACATTGTGGGTCCGAGGACCTTGCCCACCGTTGGTGCCGGTGCACCGTTCGGTTCGGGCCAGGCGAATCGGGTGAAGTAGGGCTCCTGCAGAGCCACCAGAAAGCCGCTGTTGCGATTCTGCGGAACGCTGAAGTCGGCGGCATTGAGAATCTTCCAACTCGAGCGTAGGCCGACCTGACGTAGTTCTTCCTCGATCCAGGCGCGGTCCGCAGCGAATTCCTCTGCCTCGACGAGATCGGGGACGTTCTCGAGGAGGACTGCTTTCGGTTTGATCTCACACGCCAGGGAGATCGCTGCACGCAGCACCCGGCGTTCCTCGGTGTCCTCCGCGCGACCGGCCGTGGCCAGGGACTTCACACGTGGCAACCCACCGCTGACGAGATCGACTCCAACGATGTCAGGACGCATTCCGGGACGGAATTGCAGGACATCCATGCACACGATGTCCCATTCAGGCCGGTTGAGGTCAATCGTGAAGCATGCGTCGGCCTTGCTGTCCAAGAGTACGACCGGGTCGAAGCCGGCGCGTTCGAGCCCGAGTGCCTGCGCACCTGCGCCGGCGCACAGCTCCACGGAACGGAACCGCCCGGTGTCGACTCGGGTCACCCCGGAGGGAGGTGCAGGTGGCTGTTCTCCATGCACCGGGGCGGCCGAATGTGAGCCTGCGGGTGTTCCGCTCGGCACTGCGCCTTGTGGGCGTTCTGCGGTAGGACCCGTGTGTGCCGCGGAGCCGAGACGCTGCGCGTCCACGGACTCCTGAGCGACTGCACGCAGCTCGTCCTCCAGCGCATCGGCCTGGATACCGTCGAACATGACGAATGGAGCAAGTCGGAGCAGCCGCTTGAGGAAGTCGCGAAGGGTTTCGCGTTCGTTCAGGCCCGTGAGGTCCAGATCCTTCCACACGCGCAGGATGGCGCGGACGAGATGCGGGCTTCCGCCGAGCGCAGCGCGTCGGGCGTAGATCTGATCGAACGCGGCCTCACCGAGGATGTCGAGCGCAGCGTACGGCTCCGGATCGTCGGGCGAACGCACGAGTTGAGCGCGCCACCAAAGTCGACCGAACACGTGCCGGGTGAGGTCGGTACCCAGCACACGGTCCTTGGGCGGCTGGGGGTAGCGCCAGAACGCAACGTCCGGGAGAAGGACCAGTGCGAGGAATGCCCAGACGTCCCGGGACGCGGCTTCCGCCGGCACCATACCCGTCTCGGAGTGCAGCAGAGCCGCCAACTGCAGATCGAACTCGGCGTTGCGTGTCCGGTCGGAGTCCTCTGGGAACCCTGCCTGCTTGGCCAGGTCCAGCACGGCGTCCCGCAACTCCTGGAGCTGTTTGGGGGAGACACGGTCACCACCGGTGGCAACGTACACCGCCGAGTCGTGGGCGACGGCGACGCGGCGGGACAGTTCGCCGACAGCGAGTTGCCTGTACTCGTCGAAGAGCGGTCTCGCCTGCTCGGCGAGGAGGCGAGGATAGAGGAAGCTCATCACGACACCCCGAAGATTCTTACGGCCGCTTGCAGATCCGAGGCGAACAAGGCGGGCGATTGCCGTCGGCGCAGTCGTACGTCAGTGATCGACTGCCCTGGGAAGAGCTGGTCGAAAAGACTGAGCAGGGTGGCGCCCAGAGAACCGTCCGGGAAGGCGGCGTCCTCGGAGAAGTCGTCCTGAGTCAGGGCGTGCTCGACCATCGTCCGCGCGACGTCCGCATAGACGGCGGAGAGCACGATTCGATCAACGGGACGGGGCTTCGCGGCATTCTGGAACGCCGTGGCAGTGACCGAGTTCTGTTCGTTGACGAGTAGGAGAAGCGCTCCCATCGTTGCGTGCTCCAAGCCGCCACTGATCTGCAGATGCCAAGCCGCGTCGTCCGGAAACGACGTCCGGGCGAAGTCGATCACGGCCATGGGGAACTGGGGAGCGTCGCCCTGGAGGCGTAGTTCCGCTCGATCGCTCCAGAGCACTGAGCCTGCTCGCCGCGGTGTCGAAGGACGGGCGTCGCTCCTTCGCTCGCCCAATACCAGAGCGGTTCCCAGCAACAGCAGACCACCGAGATCGGCCCCGCGCAGAAGGACCTCGAACTCGGCCGTGACAGTTCCCGCACCGGCCAGACGTACCTGCTGGGCCGGGCCGCTGAGGTTGGAGCCGGTGGCGGTCCACATGGTGGAGACGAGGAGGGATGCATCGTCCGAGAGACCGGACTGCCGGCGAGCCCGCTCGACGTCGACACGGACGGTTCTGCGCAGGCGCAGATCCATTTGGTAGTCCCAGTCGGGCAACGCCTCGGGAAGGGCCACCTCGCCGTCTTCGACCACGAGGCGCCAAGGCTCGGCAGTGACAACGTCTTCCGACGGGACGCGATAGGGAAGGACATGGCGGGTCACGTGGCCTTCACCGCCTCGACCTTGATGCCGATCTCAGTCATGGTGTCCGGTGCGGGGCGCACGACGGCACGCCAGATGCCTTCGCCGCCCTGGAGTACGTGCGGGTCGAAGGTGTACAGGCGGCCCGTGTCGTCTTCCCAACCAACCAGTTCGGGCATGCCGGCGCCGATGGGCGGATCGGTCTCTCGCCCACCGGCCCCGGAGAGCGTGACCGCGAGATCGCTCCGTACACGCTGCGGTCCCGGTACCGGAAGCCGAAACTCCTGAATCAGCACCGTGTCGCTTCCGCGATCGTCGTAGTAGGGGTCGCCGATGTACTGGACACGGGGGCGACGCACGACGGAGCCCGGACTGCTCGGCTCCGGTCCAGCGCTGAACGATTGCCCGTCCGTCTCGGGATCGCGCAGTTCAGGCGTCCGTACGGGACGACCGGCCGCGCGACCGCTCGTCTCGCCGGCGTCCGGCTTGGCGCTGCCAGTGACGGTGCTGCCCGGCTTCGAGTAGGCCGTGGCTCCGCCGATGCCCCATGCACCACCGACCAGGCCGGAGAACCTGGAGCTGGCTGCGCCGAGCGCAACGTTGCTCGCTCCGGGGCGTGTCACGCCGCTGAGGGACAACAGGCTTTCCAGTGCCTCGTTGATACGCCGGAACGTCGTTTGCACGAAGGTGCTCTCAGGTCTTTCGAGAGAGTGTGCGTTCCAGGCGTCGTGCGTGGGCGGCTCGGCTTTGGCGTAGACGTCGTCCATCGCCTCGTCGGCCCTGAAGACACCGGCATAGCCCTGGTTGGTGCTGGGAGGCTTCGGTCCCGGGTGATAGGTGACGACGAGCTCCGCGGGACGCATCAGACAGACGTGATGAATCAGGTCGTCGATGTCCAGCATGAGGGAGGCGCGTGTGGGTTCGAGCGCCGGCATGATGCGCTTCACCAAGCCCAAGCGGCCCAAATGGCGCTTCGGTTTGAAGCACTCGAGGTCGCTGCCGTCCGGCCCCTCCATCTTTTCGTACGCTGCGACGAACATGTTGAGTGGGCGCGTGGTGCGCGGATCGGGCACCGGGTGTTGGACACCGTCGCATGTGATGAAGAAGCGCATGGCAGGGGGCCTGCCGGCAGTGGAGATCATCTTCGGCCAGAGGTGCCAAGCGATGGTGTCGCCCAGGTAGCCGGCTGCGTCAGGCGCTTCGAGCTCGTCGAGGTGGGGATCGATGACGACCACGGTCGTCCCGGTCTCCTGGTCCCCGAACGGTTTCAGGCCGAGGCGCTGGGCGACGGAGTCCGCTTCCGGACCGACAAGCGGCTCGACAACGCTGCCCGACGTGTCACCCCACCAGTGCCGGCCCGTGTACCGACGCCGGCCCTGGTCTTCGAGTGCCACATGGCTCTTCCACAGCGTGCACCCGATGAGCCGCGTCTCGTACTCTCCCTCCGCCGTGCGGCACCGGGAGTGGACGAGCACCGTTCCCGGCTTGGACAGCAGATAGAAGATGCCCTTGCCGAAGCCGTAGGTGCCGCCACCCAGGGCTGTGTCGCGGGGCTCGCCGATGTTACGGATGAACGAGACGAAGTCACGGTCCGGACCCACTGCATCGTCGGCACGGGTCGGCCCTCCAAGTCCACGGGTCCCGCGATCGGACACGGCCAGTACACGGATCGAGCCTCGCTTGAGCGTGTCTCGAAGCGGGAAGTGCTCGCTGCTGGGAGCACCGGTCAGCAGCAGATCACGCCATGCACCGGCATGCGCCGGGCCCACGGTCCAGATGTCGATGCGGTAATCGACCGGAACGCCGGACCGGGGAAGTCGGGCATCCCAGCTGTTCTGAGCGGACTCGCGCACCAGAATGGTGAGCAGGTCGAGTTCCGGTCGCCCCAACTGGTTGCGGATGCCTTCGGCGGCACTCGCACCTTCCGGAGGATAGGGCTGGGAGAACCACTGTGGATGGGTCACACGGACTCCCGGATCAAGTGTTCCAAGACCTGAGAGACCTCGTCCGTCGCCATCGGGAGCGGGGTGTCCTGGGGCAGGTCGATCGTGTACTCGACGTCCAGAACAGAAATCGGCACGCCTGCTTCGAGAAGTGTCTGCGTCGTCAGTCGCGGGAAGCCGGACGTCACCCGGTACCACCTCTCCTCGCCTGTCACGAAGCGAATTCCTCGGTACTTCTCCGCGTCGGCAGGGCGGTAGCCGGCTGCGGCGAGCAGTTCCAACAAGGCGCTCTCGTCGTCGCACGTACGAAGTGCTCGCTCCAGCAGGTCCAGGAATCCGATCGCGGTGTCGCTTGCACCAGGCGGTAGCAAGCGGAACCAGGCCAGGCAGAGCGTTCCTCCCGGCGGCGCATCGAGCTGGTCGAGCCCGTGAATCCGGGGCTTCGGGCCTCCCGCCGCAGCACTCGTCTTGACCTCGACCGCCGCCTTGCCCGCCGCGAAGTCATGACGGTGTCCTTCGGGTCCCAGCCAGAGCCGATGAGCGCTCGAGTCGAGCTCGAGGAGTCTGTTCAACACCAGCAGTTCGCCGAACAGGCCCGCGAGCTGTTCGGGTCCGAGCGGAGCGCTGGTGGACTGAAAGAGGGCCTTCCAGCGGTCAAGGACCCCGTACAGGGCCTTGACCGAATTCTCGGGATGGGCCTCCACGGCGATCAGGACATCCACGCACAGCTCGGTGAACAGGTCGTTGAGGTCTGTCCGCAGGCAGGAGAGATCGGCATACGTCTGGTAGGTCTCTTCGTCCTCCAGCGGACGCTTGCGCAACTTGAGCACGGGGCCGTCGAGGCCGCTTCGGACCTTCCGGTGCGTGTGCACCGGCAGCAGGATGTGTCGATGTCCTTCGAGGTCGACGCCGGCGGCCGGCGAGCCCTGCGCCGTCGTCACAGGAAGCTGTGACACTCGCAGGCGCCGTTCACCGGTGGTCTGCTCGGCCTCGAGGGCGGCCCAATGCTCCTCGACCAGCTTTCGGAAGGCATCGTGGTTCATGCGTCTTCGCCTTCGACGAGCAGGCTGTAGTCCTCGTCCTCGATGCGCAGTCCGGAGAGATCGGCCGATATGTACTTCTCCACCGTGCTGTCCCCGTGCGGAGGCTCGGGGAACACCAGGCCGACACCGATCACGTGCTCTTCGGCGTTCAAAGGGGCACGAGCCGTCTTCGTGGGACTCGGTGTCGAAACCTTGTCGATCGGATAGAGCACCAACAGCCCAGTGTCCGGAAGGAGCTCACGGCGCTTGTCCATGATGCCCTTCTCGGTCAGCTTCGCCGTGTCGCCGTCCAGGTCCACTGCCGCGTCGCGGCGGCTCATCAGGGTCTTGATGTCGGCGAAATAGGGGTCGGTGTTGCTCAAGGCAAGACGGGCACGGGTGTTGAGTCCCACGCTGACACCCGGAGCGAAACTGAACGGCTCACCGGTGGGGTTCCCCACGATGGCCACGTTCCATCGACGCAGGGCACCGGCCGTCGCGACGCGCTTTCGGATGTAGCCGATGATCAGCTCGGCGTCGTTCTCGGGCGACTTCTCGTGGAACTTGTACGAGGCCAGGAAATCGGTCACCAGGTCATACGGCACGTCACGGAAGACGAAGCGTCCCTCCGAGGCCCGCTCCTCTGTGCGGACGGCATCCGAGCGAGAGGCGTCCACCAAGGTCCGCGCCGCGGTGATGTTTCCCCGGAGCCAGTCCGCGTCGGTGCGGAAGTAGTGCGTTTGGACGCGCTTTCCGCCGTAGGAGGAGGCCGCGGTGACGGCGTCCCGCATCTTCGCCGCGGCCGTGACACGCAGCGCCGGGTGCGTGCGCAGCCGTACGGCGAAGGTGAGCGGAGTCTCGGCCTCGGTCATGTAGATGTCGATGTCCCGGCGCATCTCCGTCTCGACGGTGGCCAGGTGCCGGAACCACTCGGCCAGCTCGTCGGTCATCCAGATCCGGGGCAGATCCGCGTAGCCGTTCCTGAAGCCGAACCAGCGCCCCATCTGGAGCAGCGTGTCGTAGGCGGAGACGGCGCGCACGAAGTAGCTGACCGACAGCCCTTCGAGGGTGAGTCCGCGGGAAAGGGTGTTGCCCCCGACGGCTATCGCCACCACGGGACCGTTCTCGTAGTCGAGACGATCCTCGCTGCTGGAGTTGTCCATGATGATTCGGCAGCTTTGAAGGACTCCCGGCAGCTCGCGTGTCAGGTCCTCGAAGGCGACCTTCTTCTCGCCGAACTCGTCGGCAGGGACGCGTGCCGTCTCCTCCTCCCAAAGCTCACGCAGTCGGGAGAGGAAGGCTGCGTCGGCCAGGGACTGGGCCGCACGGTTCAACAGATGTTGCAGCGGTCGTTTGAAGCTGTTGTGCACGGCCGTGTTGACGCTGGTGTGTATCAGCATGGTGCTGTGCGGGTTGCCCCTACGACGCACGCGACGAGCTGCCGTCACCAGCCAGAAGTACTCGACGGCTCTCCGGAGAGTGTCGGTGATGACGGGCTCGAAGCCCTCGACGTCGGCCCTCGTCTCCGGGCGGACGCACGCCACGTCGTCGTCGGGGACCGAGCGGATCATGTCGTAACCGTCGTCGACCTGCTCCGGGTCTTCCCCGTCGAGTGCGTAGCGGCCGAACAGGACCTCCGTGCCGAAGTGTCCCTCGGGCTTCGGGAGGTTCACGACGAAGTCGCGCGGATAGAGGTCCTCCGCGCTCGGGTCGATGAGCAGATTGGCGAACGGTGAGGCCGTGTAGCCGACGTAGGCGGACCGCGGCAGGCTGCTCATGATGCTGAGGATCAGCGGATTGATGGACTTCGTCGCGACCGTCGCCTGGTCCGCTTCGTCGTCGATGATCAATGCCGGGCAGTCCTGCAGGTAATCCGCTGCCTTCGCCAGCCATTGGGCGAGCTTGCGCAGCACTGTCGCGTTCTTCTTGACCACACAGAGCACGTGCGTCTTGTTGCTCTTGCCGAAGTAGGAAGCAGGGTTCTGCAGCGGTGTGAAGTCCTTGTCGAGGCCGGTCAGTTGGGACCACAGGGAGGGATTGGGCTCCACGAGCTGCTGCACCAGACGGGCCTGGGTCTGGCGGCGGAGGCCGTTGTGGATGCCGGCCAGGACGATGAAGAGCTTGTAGCCGCGGTCGGCCGCCTTGGCCATGACGGAGGTGAAGTTGGTGGTCTTGCCGGACTGCACATAGCCCACGACCAGGCCTCGCGTGGAGAACGACTTCTCCTTCGGATGGTTCAGCAGCGAGACCACTCGTGTCGAGGAATCGTCCAGATTGCGGATGGCCGGCTCATCGGACCAACCGTCCTTGCGCAGCAGGTCGACGATCACGGGCCAACACTTGTCCTTGTCCTGCGGGCCCGTGTACCAGGTGTCCCGGTTGCCGAGGACGACGGCGTGAGGCTCCTCGAGCTCCTTGATGCGTATCGTCTGGTGTTCGTGGCGCTCCCGGATCTCCTGGACGATCTCCGGGGCGACACCCAGCACCTCCAGCCGCTTGACCGCCTCGGACGGAGGGAAGGCGTCCAGTAGCGCCTTGAACGTTTCATACATGCCGTCGAACTCGTCGGTCATAGGACCCGACCGCCCCCCGCTCCCACTCGTCGAGCTGCCCGCATTGGATTCCGCCGGATGATCCCCTGCCTGACATCAGGGGAGTGGCCCAACGCCGCCTTCACAAGGCCTGCACATTATTCAGCCAGATGATTGCTACTGCCAAGTACTGTTTCAGGATCGATGCTCGCCCGACGGGCCCTCCGCTTCTTCGACGGCCGGCCGGCCGGTCTTCACAAAAGTCGCGATTCGGCGCGCCACGTCCTCGGCGGATTCGTGCTCCCAGAAGCGCAGCACCGTCCAACCGGCGGAGGTCAGGTGCTCTGTCGTTTCGATGTCCCGCGCCATGTTCTTGCCGAGCTTGGTTCGCCACCACTCGGCGTTGGCCTTCGGATGCGTGGCGTGTTCCGGGCAGCCGTGCCAGAAGCAGCCGTCCAGGAAGATCGCGACCTTGGCTCTGGTGAAGACGATGTCGATCGTCCGTCGCGGCATCCCGGGGACCGGCATGTTCACGCGGTAGCGGAGACCGTCCGCGTGCAGAAGTCGACGAACCGCAACTTCGGGGGCTGTGTCGCGCGATCCCTGGCGGCTCATGCGAGCGGAGACTGCGGCGGAAGAAGGCACGGCGTGTGACACGGCAGCATTCTGCCGGCGGAACCGGTGCGGCGTGCGCCTTGCCGGGGAAGAGGAGCGAACCGAAGGGCCGCCCGCTTCCAGGCATCGTCGCGCTTCCGCGGCCCGCCTCAAGGGCGCTTCCGCTCCGCAGCGCTGTGCTCCCGCGTCGGCCGGAGCCGATGGCCCTGCGGGCCACCCCTGACCCGGGCCGCTCCAGCACAGGGGAGAAGCGTGGAGGCGGCCTGGGCAGGGCGGGGCCCGGGGCGGGATAGGGCTCGGTTGGGACGGAGGGCGGACGGTATGGAACGCACCTACGCGCCGTGGCACTCCCCATACACCCGGCCCGATCCGCACCAGCACTCCGCCCCCCGCTGCGGCGGCCACGCCACCGCCCGTCCCCGGGCCGCCAGTGTCGTCGCGTACTGGGGGAGGAGGGTCGGGTCTGAGGGAGAGGCGCCCTCGGAGGCCGCGAAGGCCTCGTAGGAGGGGACCGTGCCCGTGACGATGCCGAGGTTGGGGGTGCCGGAGGAGGCGAGTTCCCGGAGGGAGGACTCTATGGTCGCCAGGTGGGCCTCGTGGGAGGGGTACTCCGAGGCGAGGTCGGCGTAGGCGGCCAGCAACTCCGCCAGCTCGCCCGCCGGCCAGTGCAGGATCGCCACCGGGAACGGGCGGGAGAGGGCCTCGCGGTAGGTGCCGAGTTCTGCCTGGAGGCGTTGGATCTCCGCCTCCAGTTCGGCCGGGTTCTCCGAGCCGAGGGACCAGACGCGCTTGGGGTCGTGGAGCTCGTCCAGGGGGATCGGGGCCGTGTGGAGGGTGTCCGCCACGATGTCCCAGTCGTCGTGGGGCAGGCCCCGCATGCGGCGGACGCGGTGGCGGCCGAAGAGGACGGGACGGGTGGCGTACGGCGGTTCCGGGACGTCCGAAAGGAGCAGTTCCACCGCCTCCGTGAAGGTCGCCTCCGCCGCCTCCAGCTCGTCGTGGGACTCGAGCGACTCGGCGACGACGACCCAGGGGGCCGGGTCGCGCGGGGCGGCGGTGCGGATGCCGTCGATGATGGCCCGCGCCTCGGCCTCGTGGTCGTACTCCCAGAGGTTGGAGGCCTTCAGGGCCCGCACCAGGTGGGGGTTCTCCAACCCGTCCGACGAGGACAGCAGGCGGTCGTAGAGCTTCGTCGCGGCGGAGCGGTCGCCGGAGAGTTCCAGGTGGGCCGCGGCGCGCAGGAGCAGGGCCTCGGCGTCCTCGGGGTACAGGCCGGCGGTTCGCTCCAGGCGTGCCGCTTCGGCGGTGTGGTCGACGTTCTCGGCAGGCGTGTCGGGGCGCATGGGGGACACCGTACTGCCGACCGGTGACACAGGAGGAGTACGTGCTGGTCATCGGTGTCCCCCGGTTCGGTCACGGCGCTGTCGCGCCGGCCGGTGCGTGGGGTTGGGAGCTGCTGCCGCTGGGTTGAGTACGAGCGTGGGTAGGTGAGCGGGAGTGAGTTCTGGCGGCCTGCTCGGGGTCTTTCCCTGCTGGGGAATGGAGGTTCGTATATCGAATGCGTGACTTGTTGAGGGTGCGATCGTTGAGTGGAGTGATCGGTCTTCGGCGGCGTAGTGGGGGGTGCGGGGTGGGCGGTTTGCGTGAGGTGGCGGCGTCGTTCGTGGTGCCCGGCCCTGCGGGGGTGGCCATCCGGGACAGGCTGAGGGTGTCGCAGCAGGACGCGGCGGTGCTGCGTGAGGTCGGGCTCTTCCTCGGGTCGCTGGCCGCGGGGGATCTCGTCGTACGGTCCCGGCAGGGCCTCGATCATGATGCCGGGTCGTGGGCGCAGCGGAAGCGGGGGCTGTCGGGGTGTTCATCGGCGCGGTGGGCGGGCAGCATCACCAAGGCCACGCATGATCAGTGGGCGCTCGCCCGGCGCGGCCAGCTGGCGGAGCTGGCCTGGCTGCGCGGGCAGATCGCGTCCCTCGAGGCGAGGCTGGCCCGCCCGCTGGGCGCCAAGGCCAGCAAGCGCGAGGGACTGCCGCGCGGGTATGGGTCGCGGGCCGAGTGGCATGCCAAGTCCCGCCGCCTGCACACCCTGAAGGATCGGCTGGCAGCGGTGGAGGCGGACTGGAGGGCAGGCCGGGTCCGTGTGGTGCGGGGCGGTAAACGCCTGGCACATCTGCGTCACCATCTGGATGAGGCCGGGCTGGATGAGAACGGGTGGCGCCGGCGATGGCGGGCGGCGCGGATGTTCCTGTCCGCCGACGGGGAGTCCGGCAAACGCTGCGGCAACGAAACCATCCGTATCACCGACACCGGACGGCTCTCGATCAAACTCCCGGCCGCCCTGGCCCACCTGGCCAACGCCCCCCACGGCCGGTATCTCCTGGACGCGCGCGTGGCGTTCGCACACCGGGGCGGGGAGTGGCTGGACCGGATCACGAACGATCGGGCGGTGGCCTACCGCATCCACCACGACCCAGCCCGGGACCGCTGGTACGTGACCGCATCCTGGCAGCGCACCCCCGTCCCCGTCCTGCCGTTGGAAGCGGCCCTTGTCCACGGTGTGGTCGCTGTGGACATGAACGACGATCATCTCGCCGCCTGGCACCTGGATGTGCACGGCAACCCGGTCGGCGAACCCAGACGCTTCTTCTACGACCTGTCCGCTACCGCGCAGCACCGGGACGCGCAGATCCGGCACGCCCTGACCCGCCTGCTGCACCACGCGCGCCGCTCCGGGGTCGGCGCGATCGCGATCGAGGACCTCGACTTCACAAGCGGCACCAGCCGGGAGAAGCACGGCCGGAACAAGCGTTTCCGCCATCTGATCTCCCGTTTTCCCACCGCGAGGCTGAAGGCGCGGCTGGTGTCGATGGCCACCGAGCAGGACCTGGCGATCGTCGCGGTGGACCCGGCCTATACCTCACGGTGGGGTGCCCAGCACTGGCAGCAGTCACTGACCACCCCCACCCGCCAAGTGTCCCGGCATGATGCGGCGAGCATCGCGATCGGGCGACGCGCCCTCGGGCATCCGATCAGGCGACGGACGGCACCGCCCCTTAACGACCAGAGCGATCGTTACGGGCATCGGACCGCCCAGGCCCGACCGGACGCCCGACGGCGTGAGGAACCCCGCCCCCGCATTCCCGGACCACGCACCAGATGTGTGCCGCCCGGCAGCGGAGCGAAAGCGGGCGACCAGCATGCCCAACACCGTTCGGGGCACGCGACTGAGCAGCAGTCCTGGCAACAGGACTCACTCCCGCTCAGTCATTAGGAACGGTGTCAGACCGTCACCCCGTCGATCTGCAGCGTCTGCACCGACTGCGCCGCGAACGGCACCGCCAGGGTCTTCCCGCTCAGGTGCGTGTCCGAGTACGCCTTGTACTTGTCGCCGCCCGTCGTCACGGTGTTCCAGCGCGGGACCAGGCCGCCCGAGCCGCCCGTCACGGTGGTGAAGCGGGAGAGGTCGAAGGTCAGGGTCTGGGCGGAGGTGGAGGTGTTCGCCGCGACGACGACCAGGCGATTCGCCGTCCTGTCCAGGGCGGCCGCGGCGTAGCTGACGCCGGTGTCGAGGATCGTCATACCGGGGCGGATGTGGCGGCTGAACTGCGCCATCACGTAGTACTTCGTCTGGATCTCGCCCGGCTGGAGGGTGTTCTGGTCGTAGGCGATCATCGCCCAGCCGGAGCTGGGGTCCATCACCTGCCAGTAGACCCAGGCGGTGGGGTGCAGCCAGCGGAAGTCGTAGAGGAGGTTGCTCGCCAGGGTCAGGCCGGTGGCGTCCTTGTCGCCCGTCTCGGAGTTCCACAGGGCCTTGTGGGCGGTGGTGACGACGTCCGTGTAGAGGAGGTCCCGGCGACCGCCGGCGCCCTGGTAGCCGTGGACGTTGACCCGGTCGACGTAGCCCTTGGTGGTGGCGGAGAAGGAGTTCCAGGTGGTGCGGGCCAGGTCGTAACTGGTCTCGTCCGAGGCGGAGATCTTCGTCCCCGTCAGACCTCGCTTGTCCAGCTCGCTGCGGAGGTGGGGCAGGACGGCCGACTGGACGCTCGCGTCGATGTGGCAGCCCTCCTGGGTGCCGGTCGCCGTCCACCAGGACGAGGAGGGCTCGTTGAAGGCCTCGACCGTGGAGAAGTTCACGCCCCAGTTCTGCTTGGCGTACAGGGCGACCGCGGCCAGGTGCGAGGCGTGCTGGCGGTAGTTCCAGGACTGGAGGTTGTTGCCGCCGTCGGAGGCTCCGGAGGGGTTGTGGTTGAGGCACATCCACCACATGGGGGAGTTGGCGAACAGCTCGGAGATCGCGCCTCGCGCGGTCGCCTTCTGCAGCATCGCGCGCTGGGCCGCGTCCGCCGTCCACTTCCAGGCCGAGGAGGTGGGGTCCTCGTTGTTCCAGTCCTGCCAGTAGCCCTCGATCTGCTTGAACGCCGGGATGTTGGGCGAGACCGCCATCTTCTCGCCGTTCACGCTGTTCCAGCTGGACGCGCCCAGGTTGTAGCGGGCGATGTTCAGGCCGAGGCCGGGCAGGGTCGTGCCGTTGTACGTCGTCGACCTGGTGGTGAAGAAGATGTCGGCGAAGTCGTCGCGGGCGCCGAAGACGTTGGCCCACCAGGCCAGGGAGGTGCCCCAGCCCTCCCACGTGCCGTAGGTGGTGGAGGGGTTGACGGTGACGGTCGCGTCGGCGCGGGCGGTGCCCGTGGCCAGGGCGCTGCCGAGGAGGCCGCCTCCCGCGGCGGCCAGCAGCGTTCTGCGTCGGATCATGGCTGTGTTCTCTGCCTCTCCGTGCGGCTCGCACGCCGGCCTTCCGTGGCCGGCGTCGACTGGTCCCCCGCGTGTGCGGCTCGGGGACGTGTCGCGCGTGGCGTCCCCCGGCGCGCCAAGAGGAAGCATCGGGTGTGGCTGCTGAGGTTGTCGATAGTTGCGACAGCCCTTCCTCAAACCGCTTGAGGAAGTCGGGAGCGGGATGAGTGGCCCAGGGCTCTGGAGAGTTGGCGGGGGCCGCCCTATCGTGCGGGCGGCTCTCGGGAGGCGGGTGTGCGGATGCGGGTCGTGCGGCACCGGGATCGGCGCAGACGGGCGCGGTGGCGGCGGGGGCTGTGGGGCGGGGGTGAGGCGCTCGTCACCGTCGGGGTCGTGCTGCTGCTGCTCGTCGTGCATCAGTTGTGGTGGACCAACCGGGAGGCGCGCCGCGGGGCCGAGCGGAAGGTGGAGGCGCTGGAGCGGGAGTGGGGGAGCGGGAGCGGCGGGGCGAACTCGGGGGACATGCCTTCCGGTTCCGCGTCGGCGTCCGCTTCGGCGCCGGATCCGGCGGCGGCCGGGACCGCGCGGCGGGGGCCGTACGGCGGTTCCGTCGTCGTCTCCGGCCGGCCGCGCCGTTCGCAGGCGTACGCCGTGCTCACCATCCCCCGGCTCGGGCTGCGCGTCCCCGTCGCCGAGGGAGTGAGCAGGGCGGACGTCCTCAACAAGGGGTACGTCGGGCACTACCCGGGCACCCAACAGCCCGGCCGGGCGGGAAACTTCGCGGTCGCCGGGCACCGGAACACGCACGGTGAGCCCTTCCGGTACCTGCCTCGGCTGCGGCTGAAAGACACCGTGGAGGTGGAGACGGGGCAGGCGACGTACACGTACGCGGTCGACAAGATCCTGCCGCGGACCTCCGCCCGCGACTCGGGCGTCGTCCGGCCCGTGCCGCGCTCCCTCGTGCGGCCGTCGCACGGCTACGACGAGCCCGGCCACTACATCACCCTGACCACCTGCACCCCCGAGTTCACCTCGCGGTACCGGATGGTGGTGTGGGGGAAGCTGGTCTCGATGCGGCCCCGGGGATAGGGAACCGTCGTGGGCGTCCAGGCGTTCTTCCTGTGTGGCGGGTGACCGGGGAGCGGAATCCCAGGGTTCGGCAGTTCAGGGGAAGGGGGGCGAGGTCATGGTCCGCAGTCGTGTCGGTGCCGTGCGGCCCGCCGCCTTCCTGCTGGTCCTGGTGAGCCTGCTCCTGCTGCACGTCGCTCTTCTCGACACCGGCAGCCTGTTCACCACCGTCGCGCTCGCCGCCACGGCCGCCGCCGGTTCCGCGCTCGCCGTCTGCTCGATCGTCGCCGCCCGCTCGGCACCCGCTGTGCCGCCCACCCGCGTTCGCACGGCGATACGCGACCGGGACCGGCGGACGGCCTTCCTGCCCCAGCGCGACCCCGACGCCCGGGGGCGCCGCCGGCCCCGGGCACCCGGACACGCCCTCGCGACGACCTGCGCGTAGGGCACCCGCAACCAGCGCTGCCGGCGCTGCCGGCGATACGACGGTGTCAGTGATACGCCGCCGATACGTGACCCCGCGCGGGTCGTCATGCCGCCCTGCCCTGCCCTGACCGGTACATCCAGGCAGGGCCTCCCACCCGGCACGACGCACCCCGTACACGAAGGGTCCACCCATGTCCGTCTTCGCCCACCTGGTCGACCGGCTCGCCGAGCTGCTGCAGCCGCTGTTCCACGCCTCCGCGGCCGCCGCCGCGATCGTCCTGTTCACCGCGCTCGTACGACTCCTCGTCCACCCCCTGTCCCGAGCGGCGGCCCGCGGCCAGCGCGCCCGCGCCGAGCTGCAGCCCAGAATCGCCGAGCTGCGCAAGAAGTACGCCAGGAATCCGGAGCGGATGCAGAAGGCGGTGCTGGAACTGCACGCCGAGGAACGGGTGTCGCCGCTGTCCGGCTGCCTGCCGAGCCTGCTCCAGCTGCCCGCCTTCTTCCTCCTCTACCACCTCTTCTCCAGCACTTCCCTCGGCGGCGGAAGCAACGGGCTGCTGCACCACGAGCTGTTCGCCGCGCCGCTCGGCGGACGCTGGGCCGACGCGCTCTCCGACGGCGGTGTCCTCGGCCCGGCCGGGCTCGTCTACCTCGGGCTCTTCGTCCTCGTCGCCGCCGTTGCCGCCTTCAACTACCGGCGCACCAAGCGGATGACGGCCGCCGGCCCGGTCGCGGTCGCCGGTGACGGTGAGCAGCTGCCCGGGCTCGGCGCGGTCCACAAGGTCATGCCGTTCATGTCCTTCTTCACCCTCGTCACCGTGGCGGTCGTACCGCTGGCGGCGGCGCTGTACGTCGTCACCAGCACGACGTGGAGCGCGGTGGAGCGGGCCGTGCTGTACCGGTGAGGCGGGCAGGACGGGACCGGGCGATGACGGTCCAGTACGTGAACAGGGTCTTGCGGAGTGGAACAGCGGATTGGAGGATCGGCCAGTCCTCCGATGGCTGCACCCATCGGTCGGGCGCCCGCGATCGAGGGAGACTGTGACCATGAAGCTGCTGCGAGTCGGTACGGCGGGGGCGGAGCGGCCCGCGTTGCTCGACGCCCGGGGGACCCTGCGGGACCTGTCGGGGATCGTGGACGACATCGACGGCGCGCTGCTCGCCGACGAGGTGGCCCTGAACCGGGTGCGGGCCGCGGCCGAGACCGGTGAGCTGCCCGCCCTGGACGCGGCGGGGCTGCGGATCGGGCCGCCGCTGGGCCGGATCGGCAAGATCGTGTGCATCGGGCTCAACTACCACGACCACGCCCGGGAGACCGGGGCCGAGCCACCCACCGAGCCGGTGATCTTCTTCAAGGCCGCCGACACGGTCGTCGGGCCGAACGACACCGTGCTCGTGCCGCGCGGGTCCACCAAGACCGACTGGGAGGTGGAGCTGGCCGCCGTGATCGGACGTACGGCCCGCTACCTGGAGTCGGCCGAGGAGGGGCTCGCGCACGTCGCCGGGTACGCGGTCGCGCACGACGTCTCCGAGCGGGAGTTCCAGATCGAGCGGGGCGGCACCTGGGACAAGGGCAAGAACTGCGAGACGTTCAACCCGCTCGGACCCTGGCTGGTGACGGCCGACGAGGTGGTGGACCCGCAGCAACTCTCGCTGCGGCTGTGGGTCAACGGGGAGCTGAAGCAGGACGGCACCACGGCCGAGCAGATCTTCCCGGTGGGCGAAGTGGTGCGCTACGTCAGCCGGTTCATGACCCTGTACCCCGGTGACGTCATCAACACGGGGACGCCGGCGGGTGTCGCGCTGGGGCAGCCCGAGCCCAAGCCGTTCCTGCGGTCCGGGGACGTGGTCGAGCTGGAGATCGACGGGCTCGGGCGGCAGCGGCAGGAGCTGAAGGACGCCTGAGGGGCCGCGGGCCGGGCCCGCACACGCGTGAGGCCCCCGGGCCGTGGGAGGAGACGATCGACCGTCTCCGTCCCGCGGCACCGGGGGCCTCGTGCGTCGGCTCAGCCCGTGACGCGCTCGTTCTCCATCGTGGGGCCGGTCTCCCGCTGGGCCGGGATGGCGGCCAGCGCACGCACCGCCATGGTGGCCCGGTGCTCCTCGGCCTCCGCGCTCAGGGAGCGGGCCGCGTCGTTGAAGCGGACGACGGACGGCGGGTCCGAGGGGCCGAGCAGGTGCAGCTTCAGCTCGGCGCGGGCCTCGGCGTAGGCGTCCTTCTCGGGGTGGCGCACGGACTCCAGCAGGGCGGGGATGCCGGCCGCGTCCGGGGTGAGCACGGCGCCCGCCCGGACGGTCGGGAAGGTGTCCCGGAAGTCCTGCTCCGGCAGGCCGCTGGTGTTGGCGACGGCGTACGGCTTCTCGCTGGCCAGGTAGTCGGAGATGACGCTGGAGACGTCGCTGATCAGCAGGTCGGCCGCGTTGAAGCAGGCGTAGACGGTCGGCCGGGGACCGGTGACGATCTGGTGCTCCCAGGCGGGGAACGAGGCCCAGAACGCGGCCTCCCAGGCGGCGGTCGCCTCGGCCACGGCGGCGGCCCGGCCGGGTTCCGGAGCCGACTGCAGCAGCATCCGCTCGACGTCGTCGGCGCTGTTCCGGAACGCGGACGTGGTCAGGCGGTCCAGCTCGGCGGTACGACGGGCCAGCTCCTGCGCCGCGGCGGGCGCCGGACGCTCCCCGGCGTGCTCGGCGGCACGGGCGGCGCTCGCGGCGCGGATCATCTCCTGGATCCGGAGGTTCGCGGCCCCCGCGCGGGGTTCGACCGAGCCGGTCAGCGGGTGCGGCTTGTACAGCAGCCGCACGCCCGGGTCCGCCAGCAGGGCGCGCACGAGGTTCTCGCCGGCCTCGATGACCGACGTGTTGCCCGGGTTGCCGTCCCAGCCCTCCCAGGTGGGGGCGTACAGGACGTTGACGTACTGGCCCTTGGGCGCGCCGGCGTACGGCTCGATCACGTCGAGCTGCGGGCGGCCGATCTCGACGACGTCCCGGTCGTCGACACCCACGTTGGCCAGGGCGTAGCGCTCGCGCGCCGCGGGTCCGGCCACCCACACCTCGTCGTAGGCCTTCGCGTACGGGTTGCAGCTCGAGAGCTTGTCGCTCTCGCCGTGGTTGACGAAGGCGTGCTTGATGGTGGGGATGCGCAGCACCTGCGAGGTCTTGCCCGAGTTCGAGGGGTGGATGAGCATCTTCAGCGTGGAGTGCTCCAGCCGCATCAGGTCGGCGACCTTCGGCAGGCACACGATCGGGATGTCCGTGGACGCGATCTTGCGCACCATGAACCGCTCACGCAGCACGATCAGCGGGCGGCCCTCCAGCCGGGCCAGCGGCTCCAGCCACATGTTGGCCTGGTAGGCCGAGCTGGTGCCGCCGGAGAAGTACATGCCCACCGTCGGCTGGTACTCGGCGAGCCAGCCCTCGAACCACTCCAGCGCCTCCTCGGCCGTCACCGGCCGGCGTCCCGGCAGCAGCCGCACCAGCAGCACGCCGTTGGCCGCGGCGGCGAGAAGGGCGGACAGGGCTATGCCGGCGACGGCCCACCGGATCGACTCGGTGACCGCGGTGGCCAGCAGGCCGGCCGTCGAGGGCAGGCCGAAGGTGAGCAGCCGCAGCCCGGCGCGGCGCATCACCAGCGCCGGGGGAGCGGCGCTCAGCCGCAGGGCCGAGGCGTCGATGTTCCGGGTCACCAGCGGCAGGGTGCGGGTGCGGCGGACCGCGATCGCGAGGGCCTGGCAGGCGAAGTGCAGGGCGTAGAACACCAGCAGACCGCAGACGAGGGCGAGGTAGCGCTCCTCGAAGTCCTGCTCCTCTATGCGGAGCAGGCCGGTCACCAGCAGCAGGTCGCGGACGACCTGGCGGACGCTCACGGTCGCCTGCAGCTTGCCGAGGGCGGCGGCCATGCCCCCCTGCCACCGGTGCAGGGCCAGGTCCGCCGCCAGCCCGAGGGCGGTGGCGGCCAGCAGCAGCGGGACGCTGGGCAGGAGCGCCCCCACCACCTGGGCGACGAACGACAGGGCGAGCCCTGTCGGCAGGACGAGGCGTCTCGCTGCGGTGCGCAACCGGGAAGCGGGAACGGACGATGCTGACACTGCGCGGGCTCCAGGCAACTCAACATCCTCGTGCACGGGCTTGCGGCGCGACGGATCGCCACCGACGGGAAGCCGATGTGAACGGGTGTTCCATCATTAAGTCGGACGGACGGACTTTACCTGTGCGACTGGGGCCTTGTCTCCGTCGCCTGTGCTGCCGGTGCTCTCACTGTGGTGTGGGTTACGCCTCGTTGGTGGCGTTGGTCACGCCTTCAGGAACTGTTCCAGCGCCTCTACGACGAACCGGTGGTCCTGGAGCTGGGGCAGGCCGGAGACCGTCACGGCACCGATGATGCCGGCGTTCTCGACGTTGATCGGGAACGAGCCGCCGTGCGCCGCATAGCTGTCGGGGTCCAGCCGGGAGGCCTCCTCGAAGGTGGTGCCCTTGGCCCGGAATCGGGCGCCGACCAGGTACGACGAGGCGCCGTAGCGCTCGACCACGCGGCGCTTGCGGGCGATCCAGGCGTCGTTGTCCGGGGTGGAGCCGGGCAGGGCCGCGTGGAAGAGCTGCTGTCCGGCGCGGTGGATGTCGATGGCGAGCGGGGCCTGGCGCTCCCGGGCCAGCTCGACCAGGAGGGAGCCGAGCGCCCAGGCGTCGTCGTGGGTGAACTGCCGGAAGACCAGGCGGCGTTCCTGCGCCTCCAGTTCCTCCACGCTCGGGGTGATCTCCGGGGTGAACTTCGGGGTGATCTGCGGGTGGTGCATCAGAGGGTCACCGTCACCTTGTCGCGGGCGGACCGGCGGGCCGCTTCCAGTACGTCGAGGGCGGCCGCGGCCTCCAGCGCGGTCACCGGGTTGGGGCCGGTGCCGGTCAGGGCCGCTGCCACGGCCGCATAGTAGGCGGGGTAGTCGCCGGGGAGGGTCGGGACGGGCCGGCCGCCGCCGGTCACCGGGGACTCCCCGGAACCCAGCCGCCCCCACAGGGACTCGGGCTCCGTGCCCCAGCCCGGGGGACCGGGCCGCCGCCCCTCGCGCAGGGCCGCCTCCTGCGGGTCCAGGCCGTACTTCACATAGCCCGCCTCGGAGCCGAGGACCCGGAAGCGGGGGCCGAGCTGGGCCGCCGTCGCGGAGACGTAGAGGTGGGAGCGGACGCCGCCGGCGTGGGTGAGGGCGATGAAGGTGTCGTCGTCCGTCTCGGCGCCGGGGCGGCGGACGTCCGTCTCGGCGTAGACGGACGCGGCCGGGCCGAAGAGCACCAGGGCCTGGTCGACGACATGGCTGCCGAGGTCGTACAGCAGACCTCCGATCTCTGCCGGGTCGCCGGACTCGCGCCAGCCGCCCTTCGGCTGCGGGCGCCAGCGCTCGAAGCGGGACTCGAAGCGCCGGACGTCGCCGAGCTCGCCGTCCGCCAGCAGCGCGCGGAGGGTGAGGAAGTCGTTGTCCCAGCGGCGGTTCTGGAAGACGGAGAGGAGCAGGCCGCGCTCCTCGGCGAGGGCCGCGAGCGCACGTGCCTCGGCGGCGGTGCCCGCGACCGGCTTGTCCACGACCACGGGCAGCCCTGCCTCGAGGGCGGCGGTGGCGAGCGGGACGTGCGTGCGGTTCGGGGAGGCGAGAACCACCAGGTCCAGCTCGCCGGCGCGGGCGAACAGCTCCTCGGGGGTGGTGGCGAGCGTCACGTCCGGGAACGCGGCCCGGGCCTGTTGCTGCCGCTCCGGGTTGCCGGTGGCCACCGTGTCCAGGGTCAGGCCCTCGGTGGCCGCGATCAGCGGGGCGTGGAAGACGGAGCCGGCGAGGCCGTAGCCGATCAGGCCGACGCGGAGCGGGGTACCAGTCATGCGCCCCACTTTCGCAACGCTGTTGCCAAAGTGCAAGCGGCGGGGAGAATGGGGCCGTGGACAGCGTGAGTGGGGCGACGAGCGGCGGGCGGCCGGCGGGGGCGAATCTGTTCGCGTTGCGCAGCCACAACACGGCGCTGGTGCTGGATCTGCTCCGTACGGCCGGACCGGAGGGCATCAGCCGGCTGGAGCTCGCCGAGCGCACGGGACTGACCCCGCAGGCCGTCAGCAAGATCACCGCCCGGCTCCGGGACGAGGGCCTGGCGGCGGAGGCCGGCCGGCGCGCGTCCACCGGGGGCAAGCCGCGCACCGTACTGCGGCTGGTGCCGGAGGCGGGGCATGCGGTGGGGGTGCACCTGGACCGGGACGAGCTGCGTGCCGTGCTGGTGGATCTCGACGGGGCCGTGGTCGGGGAGCGGCGCCTGGCCGTGAACCTCGGCGCGGGGGCGGAGGCGGTGCTGGCAGGCGTGGCCGGGGCGGTGGCCGCACTCCGGCCGGGGCCGGCCGGCGCCGGTTCCCTGCTGGGCGTCGGGGTCGCCGTGCCGGGACCGCTCGATCACGCCCGGGGTGTCCTGCACCGGGTGACCGGGTTTCCCGAGTGGGACGGGTTCCCGCTGCGCGAGGCGCTGGCGGAGCGGCTGGAGGTGCCGGTCGTGGTCGACAAGGACACCAACGCGGCGGCGCTCGGCCTGTCGGTGGCGGGCGAGGGCGGCTCCGCCGGCTCCTTCGCGTATCTGCATCTCGGTACGGGAGTGGGCGCCGGGCTGGTGATCGGCGGCCGGGTGCACCGGGGGGCGCGGACCGGGGCGGGGGAGTTCGGGCACCAGGTCGTCCAGCTGGGCGGGTCGCGCTGCGAGTGCGGGGACCGGGGGTGCCTGGAGGCGCTGTGCCTCGGTGCCGTGCGGCGCGGTGAGGTCGAGGAGGCCGCCCGGGTGCTGGGGGTGGGCGCCGGGAACCTCGTCGGGCTGCTGGACATCGACCTGGTGCTGCTCGGCGGCCGGACGGTCGCCGCGGCGCCGGGCGTGTTCGTGGCCGGCGTCACCGAGGTGCTGACCGCGCGGGCCCGGCGGGAGGGGGCCCATGGCGAGGTCGGCGTGGCCGTGCGGGTCGCCTCGGGCGGGGAGCGGCGGGTGGCGGAGGGTGCCGCACAGCTCCTGCTGGCGCCGTTGTTCGGAAGAGGGGACGGGTGAGGGGGCGAGCGAGGGCGCGGGCGGGGTGGTGATCCGCCGTGCAGGCAATCTTTGGTGACTTTCCGTAGTCAATAAGTGACTGTGAGTCAGATCTCGCTGTTAATGGCGATCACCGGTGAGCCTGCCTCGGCCGCAGGCGTGCCGCCGGTGCCTCTCCCGCCACCCACAGGAGTGCTCGTGCTCGTTACCCAACTCGCTCTGGTGTCCGAGACCGATCAGATCAACCCCTCCCAGCTCACCCGGGTCGCCGCGGCGCTGCAGAAGCAGGTCACCCGCGACTTCGGCCCCATCTGGCAGATCCGGGCCACTGTCGACGCCTTCGACCGGCTCAAGGACGTTCCGGTCGGCTACTGGCCCATGATCGTCAAGGACGACATCGGTCAGCCGGGCGCGGCAGGCGTCCACCTCGACCACAACGGTCAGCCCTTCTCGTTGATCCAGTACAGCGACAGCTGGTCGCTCACCGCCAGCCACGAGATGCTCGAGATGCTCGGCGACCCGAGCGGCAACCGCCTGGTGGCCGGTCAGTCGCCCAAGCCGGGCCAGGACGTGGTGGAGTTCCTCGTCGAGGTGGCCGACCCCTCCGAGGCGCCGGAGCACGGATACACCATCAACGGGCTGCTGGTGTCGGACTTCTTCACCCCGCACTTCTACGACCCCGTCGCCGCACCCGGCGTGCGCTACAGCTTCACCGGCGCGATCGACGGACCCCGCAAGATCCTGCCCGGCGGATACATCAGCTGGCACGACCCGGTCGGGGACCACTGGTGGCAGCAGGTCTGGTTCGACACCGACCAGCCCAGGTTCCGGGACCTGGGCCGGCTGGCCGCGCGCGCCGGCAGCCTGCGCTCCGCCATCGACTCCCGCACCCGCACCATCGAGCGGATCGCCGCCGGTGGACCGCGGTCCGACCGCTTCGCCGCCGCCCGCACCCTGACCGCCGCGGTCAAGGAGTCGACCTCGTCGCGCGCCGACCGGTGGCTCAGCCGCATCGAGGAGCTGCAGGCCGCACCGGTCGCCGAAGGCACATGGGAGGGCGGCGAGCAGGACAATGACTAGGAGCGATGTCAGGAACGATGTGCAGGAACGATGTCCAGGAGCGATGGCTGGAGCATTGACCGGGGCCATCTCCAGGAGAACCGCACTCGGCCCGTCCGGAACGGAGGCCGCGGCATGGGCGACGACAACAGCCGCGAGGAGCGCGCCGACCAGCTCCACGAGCTGATCGACCACCTGACCACGGAGGAGAAGGCCGCTGCCGGGCCCCCGCGCCCGTCGGAGAGCCTGCGCGAAGCGGTCCACCGCAGGATGCGCCAACTCAAGGACTCACCGACCGATGAGGAGCCGGGCGGCGACACCGAGGACGGGGACGACACGTCCGGCTGAGCCCGTCACGTGCCGCCCCGCCGGCGGGCCCGAGTGGCGCAGCACCGTACGCGTGGTTCCGGCCGGGTCCGAGGCCGGCTCCATGAGCATCCGCCCATGGGCCGCCGTCGAGGCACGGGACAGTCGTGGCCTGCGCCGGGTCACCCTGGGCGGCGACACGGTGGGCGGCGCCTGGTCGCTGTCCGGCCGGGGCGGCGCCGACCTGGTGCCCTCCTGTGCGCGCACCAGCATCTCGGCATCTCAGAGAGCCGTTCCGCTGCGCCGACAGAGGGGACTTGGCAGGAAGGACCGGTGTGGCTCCCCGGAATCGGCGCCCCCACCCGGCAGGGTCACGTGTTCATGCGACTGTGCACGCCCCTGTCCCTCTGCCTTGCCGCAGCCGCCGCTTTCACGCCTGTCTCGTCGGCCGCCGCCCACGCGGACGCGAACCCCTCCTGCGCGGCGCCGGGCGACCGGGCCTTTCCGCTCACCACGAGGATTCATGGCGGGCCCCGGTCCTACGACATCGGCGGTGGTTACGGCACCTGGTACCTCGACCTCACCAACACCACCCGACGGACCTGCGCCGCCATCCACCCGGTCGTCGTCCTGGTCGACGCCAAGCGTGCCCTGAAGCCGGATCAGGCCGAGCTGGCCTTCTACGACGGGAGCCGCGTCCGGCCCGTCACCCTCGAGAGCACCGACGAGCAGGAACTGGTCGGGGTGCTGGACGGCAAGGGGTTCGGCGGGTTCACCGTGGCGCCCGGCAAGACCGTCACCGTCAAGCTGAGGCTCTCGGTCGCCGACGACGCCGTACCCGACCAGGTCACCGCCAATGCGGCCGTCGTTCAGCGGCGCGGCTCCGACGGGGACTGGGTGGGGCAGTCCAACGACTACCGGTTCGGGATCGGGGAGGGCGTGGCTCCCGACGAGCCGCCGGCAGTCCAAGAGACCGGGGGCACCGGGAGCAGCAGTGCCCGTCCGCCTAGCTCCAGCGCCGCTCCGTCCGGTGGCCCCGAATCGGCGCCCGCCTCGGTCGGCAGCTCGGCCGGCACCGCACCCAGCGGCTCCCCCAGCACCTCCACCACCTCCCCCAGCACCTCCCTCCCTGCCGTCCAGAAGGCTCAGGAGGCTCAGGAGGCCGGGGAGCGCGCCCGGGAACTCGCCCGAACCGGGGTCGGATCGGCGCACGGGGTCGTCGCTGCCGTCAGCGCCCTGCTTGCCGTGAGTGGCAGCGCCTTCCTCCTGGCGCGCCGACGCCGCTGAGCCGAAGCCGGATGCCCAGGGCCAAGAGCCGGCGGCTGGGGTCGGGGGTCGAGTTCCGAAGCCGGGAACCCGGGAGCCGGCGGCCGAGGACCGGTAGTCGGAGCTGCGGGTTGGGAGTCGGAGCGGGGCCGGAAGCCCGAAGCCGACAGCCGGAGGCCGGAAGCCGAAAGCCGACAGTCGGGAGCGGAAGCCGGAGGCCGGAAGCCGAAAGCCGGGAGTCCGAGAGCCGAGAGCCGAGAGCCGAGAGCCGAGAGCCCGAGGCCGAAGCTGAGCGCCCGAGGCCGAAGCTGCGCGCCGGAGGCCGGAAGCCCGGGGGCCGAGAGCCGAGCGGCGGAGGCCGAACGGTCAGGAGCGGAAGCCGGGAGCCGGAAGCCGACAGCTGGGGGCCGGGAGTCCGGGCCGAGTGTCGGCAGTCGGGCGTAGGGCCGACGGTTGGGGGCCGTGAACCGAGAGGCGGAGGCCGGAGCCGAGTGTCGGCAGTCGGGGGTAGGGCCGACGGTTGGGGGCCGAGAGCCGAGCGGCGGAGGCCGAGCAGTCAGGAGCGGAAGCCGGGAGCCGGAAGCCGACAGCTGGGGGCCGGGAGTCCGGGCCGAGTGTCGACAGCCGGGGGTAGGGCCGACGGTTGGGGGCCGCGAACCGAGAACCGGAGTCCGGAGCCGAGTGTCGGCAGTCGGGCGTAGGGCCGACGGTTGGGGGCCGTGAAGCGAGAACCGGAGTCCGGGCCGAGCGCCGACAGGCCGGAGCCGAGTGTCGGCAGTCGGGGGCAGGGCCGATGGTTCGGAGGCCGTGAACCGAGAGGCGGAGGCCGGAAGTCGACAGTCGGGTCCGGGTGGCCGGAGCTGGAGGCCGCAAGCCGGGAGCCGGAAACCCGAGCCGGGTCCCCGGACCCCAGCCGGGGAGGCGAACAAGCGGCGGCCGGGCGGGGTCGAGATCCAGGGTGCCTGATTAGGCTTGTGGCGTCGGTACGCCGTGGTTCCGGCGCCCTGCTCTTGACCGTACGCATGCCAGGAGACCCAAGCACATGGCAGACCGCAAGCCCATCGAGTCGTGGCTCACCGACATGGACGGCGTCCTGATCCACGAGGGGGTCCCGATCCCCGGCGCCGACGCCTTTCTGAAGAAGCTGCGCGAGTCCGGGCGGCCGTTCCTCGTGCTGACCAACAACTCCATCTACACCGCACGCGACCTGCACGCCCGGCTGCGCCGGATGGGCCTGGACGTGCCGGTGGAGAACATCTGGACCTCGGCCCTGGCCACCGCCCAGTTCCTGGACGACCAGCGGCCCGGCGGCAGCGCCTACGTCATCGGCGAGGCCGGCCTGACCACCGCCCTGCACGACATCGGCTACATCCTCACCGACCACGAGCCCGACTTCGTGATCCTCGGCGAGACCCGCACCTACTCCTTCGAGGCCCTGACCAAGGCGGTGCGGCTCATCAACAACGGCGCCCGGTTCATCGCCACCAACCCCGACAACGTCGGCCCGTCCACCGAGGGCGACCTGCCCGCCACCGGCTCGGTCGCCGCCCTGATCACCGCCGCGACCGGCAAGAAGCCGTACTTCGTCGGCAAGCCCAACCCGCTGATGATGCGCGCCGGACTCAACGCGATCGGCGCCCACTCGGAGACCTCCGCGATGATCGGCGACCGCATGGACACCGACGTGCTGGCGGGCCTGGAGGCCGGTATGCGCACCTTCCTGGTGCTGACCGGCGTCACCCAGCCCCGGGACGTCGACCGCTACCCCTTCCGCCCCTCCCAGGTCGTCGACTCCATCGCGGAACTGGTCGACCTCGTCTGAGCAGCGGCTCTGGCACCGCACATCACCCGAACGGAGCAATCGCGCGCCTCCCGAGGATGCGGAGGCGCGCGGTACGGGGGAGCCTCCCAGTGTCTGGAGGTTCACGATGGGCTCACTACGCCTCACTCTCTGCACCGGGCTCCTGGCCGTCACGGCGCTCGCGCCGCCGGCGTACGCGGCCGACGGCGGCCATGGAGTCTCCGTGACCCCGGCCTCCCCCGCCCCGGGTGCCGACGTGTCGCTGCGGGTGCGCGGCTGCACCGGCTCCCAGGGCACCGCCGCCTCGGCCGCCTTCGTCGCCGACGCCCGGCTCACCGGCAGCCAGGGCACCCTGGCCGGTGAGACCCGCGTGCGCACCTCGCTCCGGCCGGGCACCTACCCCGTGAAGATCACCTGCGCGGACTTCGCGATGGACGAGCAGATCGTCGTCGTACGGAACTCCGACCCGTCGGGGTCCGCCACACGGCCCGGTACCGACGCCGGCTCCGCCACGCCCGTCGCCCCCGTCCAGGCGGGCGGCGGTGGTACGGCGCACTTCGCCACCGTCGCCACCAGCGGGTCCGGCCCCGACACCGCCCAGGAGGTGACCGGCCTGGCCCTCGCCGGGGTCGCCGCGGCCGCCGTCGGGCTGCTCAAGGCCCGCCGGAGCCGGGGCACGGACTGAGAGCGTGCCGCGGTCATGTCCGAGGAGGAGGGCCACGGGCGCAGCTCCGGCACCGAGCGCCTGATCACCGTCCTGGCCTGGGCGGTGCTGCTGCTCGGGCTGTGGCTGTGGGGCCGCGGCGTGACCGGCGTACGGCCGGACCCGGCCGGGCCGGCGACGGGTGATGTGGCCGGGCTCGGGCGGCCCGCCGAGGAGGTGTGGCTGCCGCCCGCGGCCAAGCCGCTCGGGGCCTCGCCGCCCCAGCGCATCGACATCCCCCAACTGGGTGTGCAGGCCCCGGTGACGGCCCGCGGCCTGGACGGCCGGGGTGCCGTCGATCCGCCGCCCATGAACCAGCCGGGGGTGGTGGGCTGGTACCGCTCCGGGGCCACCCCCGGCGCGGCCGGGACCGCGCTGCTGGTCGGGCACGTGGACACGCAGACCCGGCCCGCCGTCTTCTACAAGATCAGCACTCTGAGGCCCGGCGAGACGGTCCGGGTGGTCCGCGCGGACGGCAAGGTCGCCCATTTCACCATCGACGACATCCGCGTCCTGCCCCGCGACGACTTCGACGCCCGCGCCGCCTACGGCCCCCGCAGACCCGGCCGCGCCGAACTCCGGCTGATCACCTGCGGCGGCTCCTTCGACCGCGTCACCCGCAGCTACACGGCCAACGTGGTGGTCTCGGCGTACCTCACCGGCACCGGCCCATGACCCCTGTCCCGGGGGTCCGCGCGACCTCGTGACGGCCGCAACCGGTATGCCACGATGGGCACTCGGAACGATGCGCCCAGGGGGAAACGCATGGACGACAGCAGGGGTGCCCGCGCCGGCGCACGGGCACGGGCGTCCGCGGCGGTGCTGGGGGCGGCACTGCTGCTCGCCGGGTGTTCGGGAGGCGGCGACGACGACGCCGGCGCCGGTGCCAGGATCACCCAGCAGCCCAAGTCCGCCGACCCGTTCTGGGTGAACCCGGACGGCAACGCGGCCCGTCAGGTCGCCGCCTATGCGAAGGACGGCAGGAAGGCCGAGGCGGAGCAGATCCGCAAGATCGCCGAGCAGCCGGTGGGGGAGTGGATCGGCACGGAGAACCCCGAGCAGGAGGCTCGCGGCTTCACCGAGGCCGCCCAGAAGTCCGACCGCACGGCCCTGCTCGTGCTCTACAACATCCCGCACCGCGACTGCGGCCAGTACTCGCAGGGCGGCGCCGCCGACGGCAACGCCTACCGCGCCTGGGTCGACGGCGTGGCCCGGGGGATCGGCGACCGCCCCGCCACCGTCGTCCTCGAACCGGACGCCGTGCTCCACCTCGTCGACGGCTGCACGCCCACCGAGTTCCACGAGGAGCGCTACGACCTGCTCAAGGGCGCCGTCACCAAGCTCAAGTCCCTGAAGAACACCAAGGTCTACCTCGATGCGGGCAACGCCGGCTGGCAGCACCCCGACCAGATCTTCCAGCCCCTGCGGCAGGCCGGCGTCGACCGGGCGGACGGCTTCTCCGTCAACGTCTCCAACTTCTACTCCACCCAGGACTCCCTCGCCTACGGCAAGCAGCTCTCGGCGAAGGTCGGCGGCAAGCACTTCGTCATCGACACCAGCCGCAACGGCAACGGCCCCTACACCGGCGGCGACCCGGCCCAGCGCTGGTGCAACCCGCCGGGCCGGGCCCTGGGAGAGACCCCGACGACGAGGACCGCGGACCCCCTGGTGGACGCCTACCTGTGGGTCAAGCGCCCGGGGGAGTCCGACGGAACCTGCAAGGGGGGCCCGAAGGCCGGGCAGTGGTGGGCGAGTTACGCACTCGCCCTGGCCAGGAACAGCCGGTGACTACGGCACCTTGACCCACTGCGCCTTCGAGGGCGTCCCCCGGTCGTCGTCCACGAACAGCATGTACCACCCCGACTGCACCAGGTTCCGGTTCTTCGGCACGGTCACCGTGATTTTGTTGCCGGACGTCCTGAAGTCCAGGGCGATCGAGCGCTGGTCCACGTCCGTCACGTGCGTGGAGGCGCTCGGCCGGATCAGCCGGACCTTCCTGATGCTCGCGGCATGGTCCGAGGTGAACGTGGCGGAGGCGCCGCGGGCGATCGTCCGCGGCCCTCCGCTCAGGCTCGGCCGGGAGTCCCGGTACAGATACGGCGGCGTGTAGATCTCGATGCGCTGCTCGAACGTGCCCGGCTTGGTGTTCGCCTTGTCGCCGTACAGCGAGTCGGAGCCGAAGAACATCACCCGGCCGTCCGGCAGCAGGATGGACCCGGAGTGGTAGTTCCGGCCCACCAGCGGGTCGGCGACCTGGGTGAAGCTGTTGCTGTCCGGGTGGTAGAGCCGGGCCTGGAGGATGTTGGAGTCGCTGCGTCCCCGGTAGTCCTCCGAGCCGCCGGAGACCAGCACGGTGTCGTCGGGCAGGATCGAGGTCTGCGGGTACCGGGTGCCCTTCTCCAGCTCGGGCCCGTCCACGAACCTCGGATTCCTGGCCTTCAGGCCGATGATCCGCGTCTTCCTGCTCGACAGCTTCGACTCACCGACGCCGCCACCCCCGATCACCATGAACTTCTCGTCCTGGGCCGGCGGCAGCAGCACGGTCCCGGAGGTCTCCATCATGCCGGCGTCGCTGAGCCCGGGCAGCTTGGTGAACTTGTTGGTGCCGACGTCCCAGATGCCGGGGTCGCGGCCCACGTTGTCGGGCCCGTAGCCCGCGTTCGAACCCGAGTAGAAGATCTTCCCGTTCTGCATCAGGAACAGCGCCGGGTAGGTCGGGAACTGCCGGAGCTTCTTCGTGTACGTCCACTTCTTGGTCTTGGGATCGAAGATCTCGTTCTTGCCCGGCACCAGCTGCCCGATGTCGTCGAGGCCGGAGACGCTGAGCACCTTGCCGTCGGACAGCGTGGTGAGCGTCGGGTACCAGCGGGCCTCGTTCATCGGATCGACCTTGATGTACCGCTCGGCGACCGGATCGAACTCGAAGGCGTCGCGGATGCCCTGGAAGTCCTTCTTGTCGAGGGCGAGCTTCTGCGCGATGCCGTACGTGTTGCGGGCGTTCAGGCCGGTCAGGCCCTGGATCCGGTAGTTGTCCTGGGTGCCGGTCTCGTACTTGGTGCCGCTCTTCTGCGCCTCGACGTAGATCCGGCCGAGCCCGGGGTCGTTGCGCAGGAACGCGCCGGTCTTCGGGTCGAACACCTTCTTCGCGCGCGGGACGAGCACGGGGTCCTTGGAGACGAACGTCTTGCCGTTGCTCTTGCCGGTGAACCTGGTGCCCGCCGGCAGCGTGATCGGCTTGTCCGGGTTCTCGTTGTGGACGATCATCAGGCCGCCGGCCTTGGTGACATCGCCCTTGAGCTTCTCGTACCGCTTGGTGCCGCCCGCGATCAGCAGATTGCCGTTGGCCAGCTGGGTGTGGCCGGTGCAGAACAGGTCCTTGGGCGTGGGGATCTTCTTGATCGTGCCCTTGACCGGGTCCCAGATCCGGGTGTCGAACTTCTTCTTGTCGAAGTTGGCCTGGTTGTTGCCCGAGCCCGCCACCAGCAGCACCTTGCCGGTGTGCAGGAGCGCCGCGTGGATGGTGTCCTGGCGGTACTCCGGCGGGAACTCGACGATGTCCCAGTGGCCGTTCGCGGCCTTGTACTCCGGCTTGTTGATCTTGTACTGGTGGTATTGCCCGGTGCTGAAGCGGTACACCCACGGCCCGTTCATCCCGGCCAGCGCGATGACCACCGCCGTGCCTATCGCAAGTCTGCGAGCACGACGGCGGCCGGCCTGGTCCTTCATTCCTTACGTCCCCCAAGTCCGCCAAGGGCGATCTGCATGGTCTGTTCGTTCTCCCCGGCCGGGCTCCCACCCGGTCCCGGTCCGCCCGGTCCGCCGGGCGCGGCGGCCCAGGTGGGCCGCTGCTGCGGGGCGTGCGGCGCGGGGGCCGCGTAGCGGGCGGGAACCGCGTCCTCAGGCTCCGCCACGGCGGGTACCGGCGCGGGCGCGCCCGTGGCCGGACCCGCCGCGTGCCGGGGCCTCTTCCCGGCCTGCCGCAGCTCGTGGCGCCAGACGGCGACCGGGAACGCCGTGATGAGCATGGCGAAGGAGGCCCAGGTGATCATCGCCGGATGGGAGTGCCCGAGGACGAGGCCGGCGACGACGGACCCACCGAAGATCACGATGAAGTACCAGTGGTACCGGAAGGTGGCGAACCAGGTGTCCGGGCTCGCCGAATCGCCCTTGGGAGTGACCACGAACTTGCTCTTGCGGCGCAGCAGGGAGTCGATCAGCGCCTTCGCGTACAGCGGCGCGGACAGGGCCGACATCACCATGCCCGCCACACCGCCGGAGCCTTCGGGCTCGTGCGGGGAGACGTTGTGCCGCCGGTTCCAGATGTACAGGCCGATCTGCAGCGCGGAGGCGTTGCCGTACAGCATCAGCCAGACGGTCGGGTCGATGTTCACGCCCGAGGCGCCCAGGCCCAGGAACAGCGCGCAACTCAGCGCCGCCAGGATCCAGTTGAGGGCGGACATCGGGTAGAAGATGATCATCATCGTGTAGTTGAAGAGCTTGCCGGGCGGCAGCGTGAAGAAGCCCTTCCAGTACTGCTTGAGGATCGTCTCGTACGTCCCCCGCGACCAGCGCATCTGCTGGGTGAAGAAGTCCGTCCAGGCGGCGGGACCCTCGCCGACCGCGAGCACGTCGGGGGTGTACACCGACTTCCACTTGCGGCCGGTGACCGGGTTCTTCGCCCGGTGCATCTCGAACCCGGTCGCCATGTCCTCGGTGATCGAGTCGTACAGCCCGCCGATCTGCTTGATGGCGCTGATCCGTACGGCGTTGGAGGTGCCGACGAACATCGGGGCGCCGTAGCGGTTGCCGGCGCGCTGGATGAGGGCGTGGAAGAGGAACTGCTGCGACTCGGCGGCCTTGGTGACGAACGTGTCGTAGTTGCCGTAGACCTGCGGGCCGATGACGAAGCCGACGTCCGGGTCGCGGAAGTAACCGAGCATCCGCTCCAGGTAGTTGGGCAGCGGCACGTGGTCGGTGTCGACGGAGGCGAAGAAGTCGTAGTCGCCGCCGTGCGCCTCGAGCCAGGCGTTGTAGTTGCCGTGCTTGGTCTTGGCGCGGTGCGGGCCCTTGGGCTGGTTCCAGCGGGCGACACCCTTGCGGGAGAAGTGGTGGACGCCGAGCCGGGCGCAGACCTCCTTGACGGCCGGGTCGTCGCCCTCGTCCAGCAGCCAGACGTGCATCAGGCCCCGGTGGCGCAGCTTGACGGCGGCCTCCAGGGTCTTCGTCACCATCTCCAGCGGCTCCTTGCCGGGCACGAAGGAGGTGAGGAAGGCGACCCGGGTGCCGGTCTCCGGCACGACCGGAACGGGGTCGCGGGCGACAAGGGTGGCGTGCGCGTTCGACAGCACGTTCATGCACCGGAAGAACTCGATCAGGCCGATCGACACGAGCATCACGACGTCCAGCGCCGGCAGGAAGTCGTAGGCGGGGTAGTCCCGTTCCGTCCAGTGCTCCGGCTGCAGCAGCCAGGCCAGCAGCACCAGGGAGAGCAGCGGGGCCGCGCCCAGCATCAGCGCGGCGCGGATGCGGTGCGGCTCCTGGGAGAGCAGCGAGCGGTACTGCACCCGGTACGGCTTGCCGGGGTCGGGCTGGGTGAGGGGGCCCGCGAGCCGGCTGTAGTGCTCGTAGTCGTATCTCGGCAGGCTCTTCCTGATCCGGCGGAACTGGCCGGTCCGGTGCGTGACCACCCGTAGCTGCGTGGTCTGTGACGGGTCGTTGTGCTGCTCGTGGCTCTGCCGGGCGCCATGCGGCGTCGACGTCATGAGTCATTCCCCCCACACGCGGATCAGCGCGTGTTCGTCGGTCCTCCCGCCCGGCAGGCCGGTTCCCCTCGGCCCTCACCGGCGGATCAGTGGTGGGTCGCCGTCACCACGTCTCGCTCACCTTGAAGACACTGGATCGCGACCTTCCGGTTGCATGATGCCCCCCTCGACATCCGTTCATGGACGGGGCCCCCTCCCCGCCGGTTCCGCAACCGGTTGCTCCACCCCAACTGCCGTGCTCGCACGGCAATAGGGACATCCAGGGTTCTACGGCGTCCAGCATGATCGCAAGATGCGAAACATGCTGTTTACCGGTCAAATCCGTTCATTGTGGCGCGGGTGGGGCTGGGTGGCCGAGGGTGGCCTGCTGTTCGATACGACGAACAAGGGTATTCGGTTCAACGGGGGAGGGTGGCCGGCGGTCGCGGGACCGGGCCGCCCGGTGGGGCGGGGCGGGCATGCAAAAGACCCCCCGTGTGGACGGAGGGCCTTTCGGTCGGTGCGCCGCCAGGGACTCGAACCCCGGACCCGCTGATTAAGAGTCAGCTGCTCTAACCAACTGAGCTAGCGGCGCCTGCTGACGAGAAAACTGTACATGACCTTCGGGGGTGCTTCCGACCACGCCGGGCGGGTCCCTCTGTCGGACGCAGGCGCTCGTACATCATTCGGACCGTCAACATGCGCACCGCGACGACAGTTGTGAAACTGATCAACGTGCACAAGCGTGGACATACCCACCCCGAATGTGAGGCAGATCGCATGACCGGTCCGGTGTTCGAGGAAGTCGATCCCGTGCGCGGCTGCGACTGCCCCGGCTGCGTCCAGGATCGCCGGACCAGGCCCCGCCCGCTGCCGGGCCGTCGCTTCGCCGGCCCCCGGGTGGCCCAGGGGGTCGTGGTCGTGGCCGCCGCCGCGTCCGCCGCCCTCGGCGCGATGTCCCCGGCCGCGGCCCTCGCCGGCCCCCACGCCCCGCCCCGGCCGGGTGCCCCCGCGGCGGACGGCGACCCCCTCACCCCGCAGGGCCCGAAGTCGCCGCTGCACGGCCCGGCGGCCGGCCGGCCGGTCAGGCCCGCGACACCGCAGACACCCGCCACCACCCGGACCGAGATCATCAACCGGGCGAAGGTCTGGGTGGCCGCGCGGGTGCCGTACAGCATGGACGACTACTGGAGCGACGGGTACCGGCAGGACTGCTCGGGCTATGTCTCCATGGCCTGGGGGCTGCTGTCGAACGAGTGGACGGGCAGCCTCGACCAGTTCGGGGTGAAGATCACCAAGGAGGAGCTGGAGCCCGGCGACATCCTTCTCTTCCACAATCCCGACAACCCGGAGAGCGGCTCCCATGTGGTGATCTTCGGTGGCTGGACCGACTACACGCACACCTACTACACGGTCTACGAGCAGACGCCCCCGCACGCCCGCAGCCAGCCCACGCCGTACCCCTACTGGACGCACGCCGACAAGTACGTCCCCTACCGCTACAAGGGCCTGGTCGGCGCTACGACGACGACACCGGGCAAGGGCGGCGAGGCCGCCTCGCACGGCGTGCCCGGGTATCCCGGCCGGAACTTCTTCCGTCCGGGCGCGGAGAACGAGTACGTCAGGCAGCTGGGGCGGCAGCTGACGAAGAAAGGATTCGGCAGCGTCTACGGCACCGAGCCCGGCCCGCGCTGGAGCGACGCGGCCCGCCGGGCGGTGGAGGCCTTCCAGCGCAGCCAGGGCTGGCGAGGCGGAGCGGCGGACGGCTACCCGGGGCCGGAGACCTGGCGGCGACTGTTCCTGTAGAGCGCGGGGCGCCGCCGCACGGGCGGGCGGCGCGCAGCCCCCTCGTCGTATCCCCGTATCCCCCGTCCCACTCCCCCTGTCATGACGCATCTGGCGCGGAGGCTGGAGGCACGCATGAGTACGAGTACGTCGCACACGTCCGCAGAGTCGGAGGAGCCCCCCGAGGTCGTGCCGGTCGCCGGGGGCACGGTCACTCGGCCGGCGCGGCTCATTCAGAACGAGGTGACCACCGAGATCCCGGTTCACCTGCTGTTCCGTGACGACCCCGAGCCGGTGTCGGTGCCGCTCAAGCCTGCCGTGGTGGGCCGTCGGCAGGGCACCGGGGAGCAGCCGCGGGTCCGGCGCCCGGTGCCGGTCCGCAGCCGGCACGTGCCGCAGCTCGACCCGGAGTTGGTGGAACGGCCGGCACGGGTGCTGCCCGGCGTGGCGGGGGTGCTGGCCGGGGCGGGCGGCCTCGCCGGGTGCCTGGCCACCTCCTGGTGGGCGGGGCTGCTGCCGCCGCCCGTGGTGGAGGCGCTGCGCCTGCCGGCGTTCACGGGTGCGGGCCTCGGCCCGGCACAGTGCGCCGCGTACGCCGGCGCGGGAGCGCTCTGGCTGCTCGGCTTCGGCGGCCTGGCCCGGGGCCGCACCGGGCAGGCCCGGCTGCTCGGGCTGTTCGGCCGCTACCGGGGGACGGTCCGGCGTACGGGCCTGCTGTGGATGAACCCCCTGCTGCGCCGGCGCCGGGTCGACGTACGGCTGCGGCACTGGCGCAGCGAGGCGATGCCGGCGGCGGACGCGAGCGGGGTCGCGATGCGGGCGGTGGTGCTCGTGGTGTGGCGGGTACGGGACACCGCGCGGGCCGTGCTCGGCATCGACGATCACGAGACGTATCTGCGCGAGTGCGTGGAAGCGGCGCTGGCCCGGGTGCCGGTGGAACTGCCGGGCGGGGCCCGGGGCGCGGCGGCGGGGGAGGCGCTGACCCGGCTGGTGGCTGCGGACGCGGGGCCGATCGGCCTGGAGGTGTTCTCGGTGCAGCCGGTGCGGGTGGAGTACGCCCCGGAGATCGCCGCCGCGATGCACCGCCGCACGATCGCCGCGCTGGACGCCCGGCAGCGGGCCGGGATGCTCAACTCGGTCGTGGACTCGGTGGAGGACACGGTGACCCGGCTGACCACGCGGGGCCTGGTCGAACTGGACGACTACGAGCGCAAGGTGCTGGTCCGGGACCTGACAGTGGCGTTCTGCTCGGGGCGCGGGGAGCCGGTGTGAGGACGCCGTCGATCGGGACCGCGATTGGTATGGACATGTTCAACTAGTGGCAATAACCTGACACTTGGTCTAGACCTACCGCACAGCTCGGTCAGCTCACCGAACTCCCCCACGTTCTCCAGGAGCGGCAGCATGCGCACCAAGACCAAGGTGTCCGCCGTCGTGCTGGGCGTGGTGACCGCCGGAGCCTTCGCGCTCTCCACCGGCGGCGCCAGCGGGCACGGCTACACCGACCTCCCCATCAGCAGACAGAAGCTCTGCCAGAACGGCACCGTGACCAACTGCGGCGACATCCAGTGGGAGCCGCAGAGCGTCGAGGGCCCCAAGGGCTTCCCGGCCGCCGGCCCCGCCGACGGCCAGATCTGCAACGGCGGCCTGAGCCGGTTCGCCCAGCTCAGCTCGCCGACCACACCGTCGGGCGCGCCCTGGCCCACCACCCGGGTGACGGGCGGCCGGTCGTACACGTTCCGCTGGCAGTTCACCGCCATGCACGCCACGACGGACTTCAAGTACTACGTCACCAAGCAGGGCTGGAACCAGAACCACGCCCTGTCCCGCTCGGACCTCAACCTCACGCCGTTCCTGACGGTGCCCTACAACGGACAGCGCCCCCCGGCCACCCTCACCCACAGCGGCACCCTGCCGTCCGGGCTGAGCGGTCACCACGTCATCCTCGCGGTGTGGACGATCGCCGACACGGGCAACGCGTTCTACGCCTGCTCCGACGTCACCTTCTGAGCACCCGTCGGATAGGGTCCGCGTGCGCCGGTGCCGGATGTTCCGGTTCCCGGCGCACGGGGAGTTCCGCAACCGACGTACGGGGGTGCGCGCGCCGTGGACGCGTTGTTCGACATCACCATGTTCGGCCTGCTCGGCTGCATGATCTGGGGTGCGGTGGCGCTGGTGCGCCGGACCCGGCAGCGGCAGGCGGCCTGGGAGAGCGGCCTGACCGCCCAGGGGCGGGTGGTGCGCGTCTGGGCCACCGCCCGGGTGGTCAACAACGTGCCCCAGCGGACGCAGTGGCACGAGTACGACTTCACCACCCGCGACGGCCGCGCCGTCCGCTTCAAGGAGGCCGGCGGCCCGCGCGACCGGGCCGTCGGAGACGTCGTCCTCGTGTACTACGCCCCGGACCGGCCCGACAAGGCCACCGTCACCGAACCGGGACCCGGGACGGCCATGGCGGGCACCGTCTTCTGGCTCGTGGTGCTCGGGGGCTGCGCGATCTACCTCGTGCACGAGTGGATCACGCTGTCCCAGTACTGACGTACGGACCGTCCCGGCGCCGCTTCGATTGTCCCGATCCTGATACTGAGCTTCTCCTGAGGTCCGGCTCCCTGCCCGCCGGGTACGTTCCTCGCACGCCGGCCGAGCGGGGGCGGCGCATACGGACCTCGGGGGATCTCATGATGGAACTGCTCTTCTACACCGTGCCCACCCTCATGATCGCCGGCCTCGGGTACGTCGCCTACCTGATGCTGCGCCGCGCCCGGCGGATCAGCCGGACATGGACGCACGGGGTGACCGCCGAGGCGCGCTGTCTGCGGATGTACACGACGACCAGCGGGGGCGGGGAGACGTCCGTGCGGACGAACGTGCACCACGTCTACGAGTTCACCACCCGGGAGGGCCGCCCGGTGCGCTTCGAGGAGGAGGGCGGCCCCGCGACCGTCCTCGAGGGCGACTTCGTCACCGTCCGGTACCTCCCGGAGCGGCCCCAGCAGGCCACGGCGCTCCCTCCGGCGCGCGGCAGACTCGCCGCCGGCACCGGGTGCGGGCTGGTCTTCGTCGGCGTGGGCATCACCTTCTGCCTGGTCTTCATCACCGTGGCTCACATGATCTTCACGGAGGCGGGCGACCTGATGCCGTAGGCCTCCCCATCTGACGCAGCGTCAGTTACCGTGCGCCTCCATGGACAGGATGCGCACGGTCGCCGAGATGGTCGCCGCGCGGTGGGGGGACCGCCGGCCGGGACTGTGGTGCGAGGGGCGGGTGCTGACGCACCACGAGGTGGCCGCGGGGGCGGCGGCCCGGGCCGCGCTGCTGGCCGACCTGCTGCCGACGGGCGCCGTACCGCACGTCGGTGTGCTCCTGGACAACACCGAGGAGTTCCCGCTGTGGCTCGGCGCCGCCGCGCTCGCCGGTGCGGCCGTCGCCGGGATCAACCCCACCCGCCGGGGAGCCGAACTGGCCCGGGACATCGTCCACGCCGAGTGCCCGGTGCTGATCACCGAGCAGGCCAAACTGGCGCTCCTGGCGGGGCTGGACCTGCCCGGTCTGCGGCTGCTCGTCACGGACACCCCGGAGTACGCCGCCCTCCTCGCGCCCTACGCCGGCGCCGCACCCGACGCGTCCCGGGCCGCTCCCGGCGACCGGATGCTGCTGTACTTCACCTCCGGGTCGACCGGCGCCCCCAAGGCCGCGCTCTGCTCCCAGGGGCGGCTGGCGGCGGCCGGGCAGGCACTGGTGCGGCAGTTCGGAGTGCGCGCGGACGACGTGCACTACGTCTGCATGCCGATGTTCCACGGCAACGCCGTGATCGCCGACTGGGCGCCCGCGCTGGCCGCCGGGGCCGGGGTGGCGCTGCGGCGGCGCTTCTCGGCCTCGGGCTTCCTGGACGACGTGCGCCGCCACCGGGCGACGTACTTCACCTACGTCGGCCGGGCCATCCAGTACGTGCTCGCCACCGAGCCCAGGCCCGAGGACCGGGATCACGCGCTGCGGCTCGGTTTCGGGACGGAGGCCGGCGCGGTGGACGCGGCGGCCTTCGAGCGGCGCTTCGGGGTGCGGCTGGTGGAGGGCTACGGCTCCTCGGAGGGCGGGGCGGCGATCCAGTGGGCACCCGGGACGCCTGCGGGCGCGGTCGGTCCGGCCGCGCCCGGCCTGGTGGTGCTCGACCCCGGGACGGGCCGGGAGTGTCCGCCGGCCGTCTTCGACGCCGGGGGACGGCTGGTCAACGGGGAGGAGGCCATCGGGGAACTGGTGAACCGGGCGCCCAACCCCTTCGAGGGCTACTGGCGCAATCCGGCGGCGGAGGCCGAGCGGCGGCGGGGCGGGGCGTACTGGACCGGTGACCTCTTCTACCGGGACGCCGAGGGATACCTCTACTTCGCCGGCCGGACCGACGACCGCATCCGTGTCGACGGGGAGAACCTGGCCGCCGCGATGATCGAGAACATCGTCGCCCGCTACGAGGGTGCCGCGGCCGTCGCCGTCCACGGGGTGCCGGATCCGGTGACCGGGGACCAGGTGATGGCGACCCTCGCCGGTACGTTCGACCCTGTGGCCTTCGCCGCGTTCCTGCGGGCGCAGCCGGACCTGGGGACGAAGATGGCGCCCCGGTTCGTCCGGGTGGTGGAGCGGATGCCGGTCACGGCCACGAACAAGATCCACCGCGCGAAGCTGCGCCGCGAGGGCTTCCGGTGCGCCGACCCGGTGTGGTGGCGTCCCCCGGGGGAGGACGGCTACCGGCTGCTCACCACGGAAGACGTCGAAGGGCCCCTCGCTTCGCGAAGGACCCTTCATCGGTGCGCCGCCAGGGACTCGAACCCCGGACCCGCTGATTAAGAGTCAGCTGCTCTAACCAACTGAGCTAGCGGCGCATGACTCCCGCCGACCTTTGAGTTTTCCCTCCGCGGCCGGCGACGAAGAAAATACTACCCGGTCCGCCGGGGTGCTCGTGACCACCCGGGCCGGGCTAGATCGTCAGGGAGAGCAGTACCGGTGCCGCGCTCCGGTTCAGGGTCTCCGCAGCCCGCTTCAGCCGGTGCGCGTGCTCCACCGGGAGGGAGAGCGCCAGGCAGCCCACGGACGAGCCGGCGGTGATCGGTACGGCCGCGCAGACCGTGCCGATGGCGTACTCCTGCAGGTCCAGCACTGGCACCGTCGGCGGCTGGGCCTCGAGGCGGGAGAGCAGCAGCTTGTCGCTGGTGATGGTGCGCGAGGTGAGGCGGGCCATCTTGTGCCGGGAGAGGTGGTCGCGCCGGGCGCCCGGGTCGAGCTGGGTCAGCAGGCTCTTGCCGACGGCGGTGGCGTGCGCGGAGTACCGGAAGTCGACCCACTCGTTGACCGCCGGGGTGGTCGGCCCCGCGGCGAACTGGGTGACCCGGACCTCGCCGTCCACGTACCGGCTCATGTACACCGCCGCGCCGACGGAGTCGCGCAACCGGTCCAGGGTGTGCTGGAGCTTGTCGCGCAGGGCCCGCTCGCGGTCGTGCGCCGAGGTCAGGCGGCGCAGGGTGTCGCCGGTGACGTAGGCCCCGTCGGTGATCTGCTCGACGTAGCCCTCCCGGCGCAGCATCCGCAGCAGCGCGGTGAGCCGCTCGGGGCCGAGGCCGGTGTGGCGGGCCAGCTCGGTGTCGGTGACCCCCGCGGAGTGCCGTGCGACGCTCTCCAGTACGCGCAGCGCGTCCTGGGCGGAGTGGTACGGAGCGGTCGGCTCGTGCATCAGCGCCACGGTGTTCCCCCTGCGCTCGCTTACTGGGCCGTAAGTCCGGTCGGTGGAGCGCTTCCACGATAACGGTCAAACCCGCTCCGGGGAGAGGGGGTTGGCGAGATTGTGCAAGTCGCCGCCCCCTCTCAACTGGGCCGCTGACCCTCTGGCATATGCCAGTGACACCACCCAGCGCCCGGACCTCGGTACTTCACGTTTTCGGGGCCTTTCACGGCGTGTAGTCACAGGACTGCGCTGAGGAACTCCCGGGTGCGGTCCTGCTCCGGATCGCCGAAGATCTGCTCCGGCGGGCCCGCCTCGATGACCCGTCCGGAGTCGAACATGAGGACCTGGTCGGAGATGTCCCGGGCGAAACCCATCTCGTGGGTCACGCACAGCATGGTGATGTCGGTGCTGCGCGCGATGTCCCTGAGCAGGTCGAGGACGCCCGCGACCAGTTCCGGGTCGAGCGCGGAGGTCACCTCGTCCAGCAGCAGCACCCGCGGCCGCATCGCCAGCGCCCGGGCGATCGCCACCCGCTGCTGCTGACCGCCGGAGAGCCGGGTCGGCTTCGCGTCGCACTTGTCGGCGAGACCCACCATGTCCAGCAACTCCTTGGCCCGCGCCTCGGCCTCGTCCCGGGACATCCCGAGCACCTGCACCGGCGCCTCGGTGATGTTGCGCAGGACCGACATGTTCGGGAAGAGGTTGAACTGCTGGAAGACCATCCCGATCTTCTTGCGGACCTCCCGGACCTGTTTCTCCGACGCGGGGAACAGCGGCTCCCCGTCGACGGTGATGACGCCCTCGTCCGGCTTGGTGAGGGTCATCAGCAGTCTGAGGATGGTGGTCTTGCCCGAGCCGGACGGCCCGATCAGGGTCACGTGCCTGCCGGGCGCCACGGAGAAGTCGAGGTGGTCGAGCACGGTGTTCGAACCGAAGCGCTTGGTGACCCCCTCCAGGCGGATCAGCTCGGCCGGCGGGGCGTCGGTGACGGACGAGGTCGTGCGGGTCTCAACGGACAAGGCGTCGCTCCAGAGCTCGCAGAAGAAGGGAGGCCAGGTAGGAGATGAGGACGAAGGCCACACCGATCACGGTGACCGGCTCGGTGAACTGGAAGTGCTGCTGGGAGAAGAGCCGGGCCCGGCCGAGCATCTCCAGCACGGTGATCACCATCAGCATCGGCGTGTCCTTCAGCATGGAGATCACGTAGTTGCCGAGCGCCGGGACCACCCGGCGGATCGCCTGCGGCAGGATCACCGCCGTCCAGGTCCGGTGCCGGGGCAGGTTCAGCGCGGTCGCCGCCTCCCACTGGCCGGCCGGCACCGCCTCGATGCCGGCCCGGTAGACCTGCATGGTGTACGTCGAGTAGTGCAGGCCGATCGCGAAGACCCCGGTGGCCAGCGCCGAGAAGGTCAGCCCCCACTCGGGCAGCACGTAGAACAGGAAGAACAGCTGCACCAGCAGCGGAGTGTTGCGCACGAACTCCGTGACCACACCGACCGGCCAGCGCACCCATCGGGTCGGCGTGCGCATCAGCAGCGTCCACACCAGGCCGAGGGTGAAGGACAGCAGCGAGCCGAGGGCCAGGGCCTGCAGGGTGACCAGCAGCCCCTTCCAGAAGTCCGGCATGAAGTCGCTCACGGCGTTCCAGTCCCACTTCATGCGACACGACCTCCCACCCCGGTCGTCTGCGCGCGCTTGAGCTCACGCGCCGCCGACTCGGTACCCGCGTCCTTGCCGACCCCGGCCTTCAGCCGCTTCTCCAGACCGCGCATCAGCCGGGTCAGCACGAAGGCGATCGCGAAGTAGATCAGCAGCACGTACGTGTAGATCTCCGCGCTCTGCTGCAGCGCCAGCCGCACCAGGTTCGCGCTGAACGTCAGGTCGCCCATGCCCATCACCGACACCAGGGCGGTGCCCTTGAGCAGCTCGATCAGCAGGTTGCAGAAGGACGGGATCATCTCCGGCACCGCCTGCGGCAGCAGGATCAGCCGCATCCGCTGGGCCGGCGTGAAGCTGAGCGCGATACCGCCCTCCCGCTGCGCGGGGTCCACCGCGTTCAGCGCGCCGCGCACGATCTCCGAGCCGTACGCGCCGTACGTCAGCCCGAGCGCCAGCGTGCCCGCCCACATCGGCACCAGCTGCCAGCCGAAGGCGACCGGCAGCACGAAGAACACCCAGAAGATCATCACCAGCGCCGAGGTGCCGCGGAAGACCTCGGTGTAGAAGCCGGCCAGGAAGCGCACGATCCACAGCCGGTGGGTGCGCGCGATGCCGACGACGAAGGACACCGCCGTGGCGAGCAGCGCGCTGAACACCAGCAACTGGACGGTGGTCCAGAGGCCTTTCAGTACCAGTTCCCAGAGCCCCGAGGTCATCCGCCGCACAGCTCCTTCGCGGTCAGGTCCGTCATCTCGGTCTCCGTGAAGCCGAAGGGCTTGAGGATCCGGAACAGCTCCCCGCTCTTCTTCAGCTTGTGCAGCTCGACGTTGAAGGCGTCGCGGAGCCGGGTCTCGGTGGGGCGGAACGCGAACGCGCCGCCGTCCACGTGCGGTTTGCCCTGCACCAGCGGGGCGAACGGCTTGGTCGCCTCCGCCTTGGCCGACTTCTTCACCACCGCCCGGACGGTGATCGCCGTCCCCGCGAAGACGTCGACGCGTCCGGCCTCCACGGCGTTCAGCCCGGCGACCTGGTCGGGGACGATCAGGATGTCGCCCTCCTTGTAGCCGGCCTCCACCGCGTACTGGATCTCCGCGTAGCCGGTGCCGGTGGCGAATGCGGCCTTCTTCTCCACCACGTCCCGGTAGGAGTGCAACCCCTTCGGGTTCCCCTTGCGGACGATGAACGAATCCAGCATCTGGTAGTCCGGGTCCGCGAAGATCACCTGTTGGCACCGCTCGTGGTTGACGTACATCCCGGCGGCCACGACGTCGAACTGCTGCGAGTTCAGGCCCGGGATGAGCGAGCCGAACTCGGTCGGCACCGGCTGCACCCGGTCCACGCCGAGCCGTTTGAAGATCACCCTCGCCAGCTCGGGCGCCTCACCGGTGAGCCGGCCGTTCCTGTCGATGTACCCGAAGGGGATCTCACCGGCGATGCCGAGCCGTGCGACACCCTGGGCGCGCAACCGGTCGAGCAGGTCGCCGCCGGGCTCGTCGGAGGCCGAGGCCACCCGCGTACAGCCCGCCGCACCCAGCGCGCCCACCGCGCCCAGTGCCGCGGCGCCCGCGAGGAGCGCGCGTCTGCTGTGTCTGCGTTCCGGCCGGAAAGTGTGTACGTCGTTCCCAAGTGGTGGAGCCATGGCGGCGCGGCTACCCAAGCGCATGCGGGCCATGCACACCCGATTTCCCGGCCGGCCGGCGCCCCGTCGTGCCGTCCGGGAGGCGGGATGTGCCCGCCGTCGCGCGCCCGTCGGCCGACCGCGCGCCGCTGACCTGGGCCGACGTGGGGGAGAGGCTGCGGCTCGCGGAGCGGGGCGTACGCCCTCTTCGTGAAGTCCGCCCCTGCGGAACCCACACGGGACGACCCGGCTTCACCCCGATTCCCTTCACAGGGACGGTCAGTGGCCGGGCACGTAGCCGCGGTGCTTGTCCACCACGTTCAGCAGGGGCCTGCCGGCCGCCCAGCGCTCGTACAGGTCCACGAACTGGGCACCCAGTTCGTCCCGCCAGCCGACCGTGTCGCCGCTCATGTGCGGGGAGACGATCAGCCCCGGCAGGCCCCACAACGGGCTGTCCTCGGACAGGGGTTCGGCGGCGAACACGTCCAGGGCGGCGCCCGCGATCCAGCGCCGGGTGAGCGCGTCGGCGAGGGCGTCCTCGTCGGCCAACTGCCCGCGGCCGACGTTCACGAAGACCGCCGAGGGCTGCATCACACCGAACCGGCGGGCGTCGAACATGCCGTACGTCTGCTCGGTCAGCGGCGCCGCCGCGATCACCCAGTCGGCGCGGGAGATCAGCCGGTCCAGGTCGTCCGGACCGTGGACGCCGGTCCGCGGGACCCGGCCGACCAGGGCCGTCGTCACGTCCAGCGCCTTCAGCGTGCGGGCGATCGCCCGGCCGATCGGCCCGGAGCCGACCACGCACGCGCGCGTGCCCGCCACCCGCCGGGTCTCCCGGTGCCGCCAGACCCGCTCCCGCTGGTACGCCAGCGTGCGCGGCAGGTCCTTGGCGACCGCCAGCATCAGGGCGGCCACGTACTCGGCGATCGGCTGGTCGAAGATCCCGCGCGCGTTGGTCACCACCGTGTCGGACGCGGCCAGCTCGGAGCACATCAGATGGTCCACGCCCGCGCTCGCCGTGTGCACCCAAGCCGGCCGGGGCCCGTCCCCCGGCCAGGCCTCGCGCACGGCGGGCGAGGTGAAGTCCCACACGAGGAGCACGTCCGCCTCGGGCAGCCGCGCGCCGAGCCCGGCCGCGTCCGTGTGCACGATCCGGGCCCGGCCGGTGAGCCGGCCCAGCCGGGGCGGCGGGTCGGCGTCCAGGACCAGGACGGTGGGCGTGGTAGGCGTCATACGAGGCGGCTCCGGGCGTCTGACATGCGCGGATTGACCACGCTGGCACCGGCCCCCGGCTTCGTCAACACGGGCGTGCCGACGTTCGGTTGCCCCCTCGTTCCGGAGCGTGAAAGCCGGTGCCCCGCCGGATGTCCTCGCCAGGTGGGCTGTGCCGCTCCGGCTGGGTACCCGGCGAAGAAGACGACGGAACGCGAGAAGGGCCGACATGACTGCGCTGGGATTCCTCTACCCGGGACACTTCGCCGAGGACGACTATCCGCGCATCGAGCAGCTCCTGGGCAGCGACATCCGGGTGGACCTGGTGCACACCGACATCGGTGAGGACACGCACCGGGTGGACGCGCTGCGCGAGCTGGGCGCGCCCGAGCGGCTCACCGAGGGCATGGAGGCGTTGCGGCTGGCCGGCGCCGAGACGGTGGTGTGGGCGTGCACCAGCGGCAGCTTCGTGCACGGCTGGGAGGGGGCGCAGGAGCAGGTGCGGGCGCTGGCCCGGCTGGCGGGGATGCCGGCCTCCTCGACGTCCTTCGCCTTCGTCAACGCGGCGCGGGAGCTGGGCGTGCGGCGGGTCGCCGTCGGGGCGACGTATCCGCAGGACGTGACCGCGCTGTTCGCGGACTTCCTGCGGGCCGGAGGGCTGGAGGTGGTGTCGGTGCGGTCGTCCGGGGCCGCGACGGCGGCGGAGGTGGGGAGCTGGGGGGAGGAGGAGGTGCTGACGCTGGCGCGGGCCGCCGACGCCGACGCCGACGCCGACGCCGGCGCCGGGGCGGAGGCCGTGCTGCTGCCGGACAACGCGCTGCACACCGCGGCGTGTCTGCCGGTGCTGGAGAAGGCGGTGTCCAAGCCGGTGCTCACGGCGAACCAGGTGTCGGTCTGGGAGGGGCTCCGGCTGGCCGACCGGCGGGTCAACGCACCCTCGCTGGGGGCGCTGTTCACCCGGGAGCCACTGGTCCAGGTGTGATGTCCGCGGTGGCCCCAGCCGCGCCCGAGCCGGGCTCCAGGGAATAAGCGGAGGATGTCTCCCGTTTCCCCCAGGCACGTGTTCGCGGGTAGAGCAGGAGGCAGGACCGTGGCGGCAGACGAGATACGGGGTACGGCACTCGGGAGTGCGCCCGTCCCCCTCTCCGTACTGGACCTGGCGACCGTGGGCGCGGGGAGTACCGCGACCGACGCCCTGCGTACCGGGGTGCGGCTGGCGCGGCTCGCGGAGGCGCGCGGGTTCCACCGGTACTGGGTGGCCGAGCACCACTCGATGCCGGGCGTCGCCTCCTCCTCGCCCGCCGTGATCCTCGCCCACCTCGCCGCCCACACCGACCGCATCCGGCTCGGCTCGGGCGGCGTCATGCTGCCCAACCACGCCCCGCTGGTGATCGCGGAGCAGTTCGGCACCCTGGAGGCGCTGGCGCCGGGCCGCATCGACCTGGGCCTGGGCCGGGCGCCGGGCACCGACGGGGCGACGGCCGCCGCCCTGCGCCGTACCGACGGGCTCGCCGAGGGCGCCGACGACTTCCCGGAGCAGCTCGCCGAACTCACCCGCTTCCTGGACGACGACTTCCCCGACGGGCACCGCTACCGGCGCATCCACGCCATCCCCGGCCCGGTGCAGGGCAACGCCCCCGGCGGCGTCCAGTCCCCGCACCGGCCGCCCGTCTGGCTGCTCGGCTCCTCCGGCTTCAGCGCGCGCCTGGCCGGGATGCTCGGCCTGCCCTTCGCCTTCGCGCACCACTTCTCCGCGCAGAACACCGTCCCGGCCCTCGACCTGTACCGGCAGTCCTTCCGCCCCTCGGCGGTGCTGGACGAGCCGTACGCCCTCATCGGTGTCTCCGTCCTGGCCGCCGACGAGGAGCGGGAGGCGCGGCGGCAGGTGCGGTCCATCGCGCTGAGCATGATCCGGCTGCGCACCGGACGCCCGGGCCTGTTCCCCTCGCCGGAGGAGGCCGAGGCGCACGAGTTCTCGCCGATGGAGGAGGACTTCGCCGCCACCATCACCGGCAACGTGGTGCACGGCACGGCCGACGAGGTCCGCTCCGGTCTGGACGAACTGCACAAGCGCACGGGCGCCGACGAGCTGATGCTCACCACCTACGCCCACCGCGGCGAGCTGCGGCTGCGCTCCTACGAACTCGTCGCGGACGCCTACGGCTTGCCCACCGCGTAGTCCTGCTCCCCGAGCAGCTCGGAGATACGATCCGGCGACACCGGACGGGAGTACAGCCAGCCCTGCCCGGTGTCGCACCCGATCCGGCGCAGCCGGGTGGCCTGCGCCGAGGTCTCCACGCACTCCGCGGTGACCGTGAGGCCGAGCCGGTGCGCGAGCTGGATCATGGCTTCGACGATCACCTCGTCGGCCGGGTTGGGCGGCACGTCGGCGGTGTCCTTGGCGGTCTCCTCGTACTGGAAGCCGCGCACGAAGGAGCCGTCCAGTTTCAGCACCGACACCGGGAGCCGGCTGAGGTAGGCCAGATTCGAGTAGCCGGTGCCGAAGTCGTCGATGGCGATGCGCACGCCCATGTCACTGAGGGCCTGGAGCGCCTGCAGCGGGCGGCCGCCCGAGCCCATGACCGCCGACTCGGTCAGTTCGAGCTGGAGCAGGTGCGGGGCGAGCCCGGTCTCGGCGAGGGTCTCGGCCACGTCCGCGACCAGGTCGGAGTCCCACACCTGGCGTACGGCCACGTTCACGCTGACGAAGATCGGCGGCTCGGTGGGGTGGGCAAGCTGCCAGCGGCGGGCCTGCCGGCAGGCGGTGGCCAGGGCCCAGCGGCCGAGCTGCACGATCGAGCCGTCCTCCTCGGCCAGTCCGATGAACCGATTCGGCGTCAGTGTGCCGAACTGAGGATGATTCCAGCGGATCAACGCCTCGACGCCGCTGAGCCGTCCGTCCTCCATGCCGACCAACGGCTGGTACTCGAGCGCGAATTCCCCGCGCTCGATGGCCGGACGCAGGGTGGAGGACAGGGCCTGGCGGGTCATCAGATGGGCGTTGCGCTCGGGGTCGAACAGGGTCCAGCGGCCCTTGCCGTCGGCCTTCGCCCAGTACAGCGTGGTGTCGGCCGCCTGCATCAGGCCCGTGGCGGTCGTGCCGGCGGCGTGGCGTTCGACGACGCCGATGGACGCGGTCAGGGACAGGCGCTGGCCGGCCAGGTCGAAGGGCTCCTCCAGCGCCTTCAGGGCCGCCTCGGCCAGCTCGGCGAGCTGCTCGGTCCCGGTGGAGTCCTCGACCAGCAGAGCGAACTCGTCGCCGCCGAGCCGGGCCACCAGGGGCGTCGCGGCGCGGGCCTGCCCGGCCTCGTCCGCGACCCGGGTCAGCCGCTCGGCCACGGACGCGAGCAGGCGGTCGCCGACCCGGTGGCCGAGGGTGTCGTTGACGGCCTTGAAACCGTCGAGGTCCAGATAGCACAGGCCGATCCGGCCGGTGCCGCTCTGCTCGTACGACTCCGCCTCCAGCGCGGCCGACAGCCGCTCGAAGAACAGGGTGCGGTTGGGCAGCCGGGTCACCGGGTCGTGCATCTGCAAGTGCCTGAGCCGGGCCTGGAGTTCGCGGCGGGCGCCGATGTCGGCGACCGACACCAGGACGCCGGGCCCGCCGCCGGCCAGCGGCGCGACGGTGACCTGCACCCACACCGCGTGCCCCTCGGGGTGCTTGAGCCGGCGGGTGCAGCGCAGCCGCGCCTGCCGGCCGCGCAGCACCTCGCGGTAGGCGTGCCACGTGCGCGCGTCGGAGGCTAGGTCCACCAGGTCGGCGGCGACCCGCCCGGTCAGCGTCTCCGGGTCGGTGCCCAGCAGCTCGCCCAGGGCGGCGTTGGCGCTGACGACGAGACCCTCGCGGTCGACCACGGCCATGGAGAGCGGGGCGGCCGAGAAGACACGATGATAGGTGCTATGGTCACTGTCTGTGACGGCTGACCGGTCGAGGTCTGCCGCGGGCGTCGGCCCTTCGGACGTTCCGCTCACCGCTCGCTCCCGCAGTGCACTCGATCTGTGTCCGTGCCTGTCCGTGCCGGAAAGTGTGCCGATCATAGAGGCTGGCCCCGGGGCCTTCCAGCCACTCTCCAGTCTCCGAGATAGACCACAGGTTCTGACAGAACGTTTCTGCCCGCACCTGGACGGGCTCATCGGGCTCTCTACCAGTTGTGACGTTCCGTGAGTGTTTCGGGGTGTCGACCGCCGGGGCACGCGGCGCACAAACGGGCGCACTCACCCTTCTGGTTCAGGCAAACAGGGCGAAAGGTAACAAACTCACACAGTCTGGATCCGGTGTCCCGAGAACCGGATCCGGAGGTCATGGCCGTGCCCAAGCTGCGCAGTGCCGCCGCCGTGTTGACCACGATGTCGGCGCTCGCCGCGACCTCGGTCCTCACCGGCCCGTCGGTCGCCGAGCCCTTCTCGACGGCCCCCTGCGCCCTGCACCGGACCGACGCCCACCACTCGGAGGGCGTGGACACCTGGAACACCGCCTACACCCGCCCGACCGGCACGCTCGACGCCGTCATGATCTTCCTGTCCTTCCCGGACGCCCGCCCGAACACCACCCCCGCCGAGCTGGCCGCCGACCACTTCCCGGCCACCAGCCGCTTCTTCCAGCAGGCCTCCTACGGCCGCTTCACGCTGCGCCCGCACCCGCTGCGGCACTGGCTGCGCATGCCGCGCGCGTCCACCTCGTACGCCATAAGGCGTGACTGGAGCGCCGCCGACCGCGCCGCCTACCTGCGCGACGCCTTCGCGGCGGCCGACGGGGAGGTCGACTTCTCCCGCTACGACGTCGTCTACTTCGTCGCCGACCCGGACGCGCCCGGCGTGGACTCGGACGCGACGAAGGTGGTCAATCTGGAGACGCCCATCCACGTGGACGGCACGGACGTGCGCCGGGTCGTCACCGTGTTCGAGCGGCATCCGCCCGACCGGCTCGTCCTCGCCCACGAGACCGGCCACATCTTCGACCTGCCCGATCTGTACCACCGCCCGGTCGACGGCAAGGGCGACTGGGACACCTACGTCGGTGACTGGGACCTGATGGGCAGCCAGTTCGGACTGGCGCCGGACCTGTTCGCCTGGCACAAGTGGAAGCTGGGCTGGCTGGATCCGCGCCAGGTGGCGTGCGTCCGGGGGACCGAACCGGTCCGGCTCACCCTGGAGCCGCTGGCCGCCGGGCCCGGCATCCCGGTGCAGGGCACGGCCGGCGCCCCGGCGTTCGGCCTCGGCCACGGCACGAAGCTGGCCGTGGTGCGCACCGGGCCCGACAGCGAGCTGGCCTTCGAGGCGCGCGGCCGGGCCGGGAACGACCGGGAGGCGTGCCGGCAGGGCATCCTCGTCTACCGCGTGCACAGCGGCGCGGAGTCCGGCGGCGGCCCCGTCGAGGTCGTGGACGCCCACCCGGGCACCGAGGCCTGCTGGGAGAACTCCGTCTACCCACCCCTCGCCGACGCTCCGGTCACCCTCGGCGAGAGCTTCACCGTGCCGGGCGACGGGGTGCGAGTGGAGGTGGAGGACCGGACGGCATCCGGCGCCTGGACGGTGACGATCACGCCTCGACGGACGGGGTGACGTCGTAGGAGGCGGCGCGGGAGCCTGCCACGGGAGCAACCCTTGAAAAGAGCCCAGCCGCTCCCCACCTGAACGGGGGTGCGGGTGGCGAAGCCCCCACGACGCGCGGCGAAGCCGCACAAAAACGAAGATGGCGAGACGGTTCGCGCCATTTCCGCGAACACGCCTCGCCATCGCCATCGTGCGCCGCCAGGGACTCGAACCCCGGACCCGCTGATTAAGAGTCAGCTGCTCTAACCAACTGAGCTAGCGGCGCCTGCTGACGTCGTAGACATTAGCACCCTGGTCGGCGGGAGGAAAAATCGATATGCGCACCGCCGCGCGGGCCGCCCGTACCGCCGCCCAGAGCACCACCTCGGGGCCCGGCAGCCAGGGGTGACGGGTGTCCGGAGCCACCAGCCAGCGGGAGCCGCCGGGGGTGGGGGAGTCGCCGCCGTGCAGCGCAGGGACGGTCACCGCGTCGCCGGTCCCGTGGCACAGCAGCGGCGGCACCGCCTCCGCGCGGTGCGAGCCCCACTCCTCCCAGGCCAGCAGCGAGGGCAGCCGCTGGGCCGTGCCCGGGGCGGCGAACAGCAGCAGACGCCCCCGGTGCGCCGCGACGGGACCGGACCCCGGCCCCTCGTCCCACAACCGGTCCAGCATCCGGCGCCCGAAGACCACCGGGGCGCTCACCACGTCGAAGGCGGTGCCGCAGGGCAGTACCACCGGGGCGTTCGGACGCTCCTCCCACAGGGCGAGCGTGCTCCGGGGATACGTTCCTGCCGAGGCGAGCCAGGCGGCGCCGGCGGAGGTGACCGAGGTGACGTTCGGTGCGCTGCTCATGCCGACTACATCTACCGGGAGTGAGCGCGCGGTTCTCCTGGGTTGCCGAAAACCGGGACACGATGGGGCCAGGTGGAGTATCTTGCCCGGCTGGCATATGCCGGACGGGATGGACGGCGGCGTCTACACCGGGTCGACGGGGGTCCGGCCCTCCGTGTCGGCTCCCCGCATCAGGTCCCGCCCGAACTCCACCATCTTCTTCGCGTAGTCCTCGGTCCACTCGGCCCGCTCGGCGATGTCCGCCGGGGTCAGCCGGTCGAACCGGCGCGGGTCGGCCAGCTGGGCCGCCGCGATGGCCTGGAACTCCACGGCCCGGTCGGCCGCCGCGCGGAACGCCTGGGTCAGCTCCGTCGCCCGGGACAGCAGTGCCCGGGGGTCGTCGATCGACTCCAGGTCGAAGAAGTGCTCGGGATCGGCGGCCGCCTCCGCCGGCTCGAAGAGCAGGGGCGCGGGGCGTAGCCGCGGTTCGTTCCGACGCGGCGTGGGCTCCGCCATGTCTCCATCTCCTCCTCGTACGGTCCGATCGGCACCGCCTTCCGGTGGGCCACCGTCCATTGTCCCGCGCCCACGCAAGGGGGTCTCGACCCCCGGGGTACGCCGGGAGGGCCGGGCTGTGTGGTCATGGCCGCCGGCCGACCCGGTGTTCGGCGAGGTGGGTCGGGACCGCGTGGTTCGCCTCCCGGCCGTCCGAACTGTTTGCGATGGCCGCCTCCGGCGGCGTGCCGGACTCCGTCCGGCGGTGGTGGGTGTGGGGGTCATGGCCGCCAGTCGACCCGGTGTTCGGCCAGGTGGGCCAGGACCGCGTGGTTCGCCTCCCAGCCGTCCGGGAACTTCACGAGCGTGCCCAGCTGGACCGGTTCGGTGGACGGGTAGTCGTCCAGCAGGTCGCCGACGCCCGCGCGGCAGACCACGATGCAGGCGTGGCGGTGGCGGGAGGCCAGGACGCACAGGCGGCCCGTCTCCAGGTGGAAGGCGGTGGCGTCGGGGCGGCCGGAGAGCGGGTGCAGGACCACCGTGACGTCGTACTCGCGGCCCTGGAGACGGTTCGCGGTGTCGACGGTGACGTCCGTCACGCCCAGCTCGGCCAGTGCCGCGCGGACGGCGGCCGCCTGGTCGCGGTGGGCGGTGCCGACCGCGATGCGGTCGGCGGTCAGGGGCGCGGGCTCCGGTGAGCGTTCGGAGATCGCCGCGCCCTCCCGGTCCAGCAGACGGCGCACGACGGCGGCGACCGCCCGCACCGCCTCCGGGTCCGTGCGCGGGGTGTGCCGGGCGGGCAGCTCCAGCAGGCCCCAGCCGGACCGCGCCGCCTCGTCGATCACCCGGTCCGGGCCGGAGCCGTCGGAGGGGACCGCGAAGGCCAGCCGGCGGTCGTCGTGGTCCGTGCCGCTGCGGAACGGGGTGTAGGGGTAGAAGGCGTCCGAGACCAGCGGGGCCGCCGAGGCGGGCAGGCGCCAGGAGACGGGGAGGCGGTGCTGGGGCAGCTCCGGGTTGTGGGCCAGCAGGGTCGTCACCGCCGATGCCGACGGGTCGTACGACAGCCCCGCCCACTGCTCGCTGCCGACGATCGCGAACGGGTCGAGCTGGCCGGGGTCGCCCACGAACAGAGCCCGCTCGAACAGCCCGGCCACCGCCAGCAGCGAGTCCGAGCGCATCTGGTACGCCTCGTCCACGATCGCGTGCCGCCACGGCTCGTCCGCCTTGACGTGCGCCCACTTCGCGGCGGTGGACAGCACCACCGGCAGCCCGTTCAGGTCGGCCGCCTTCGCCGAGGTGCGGACGTTCGGCAGCTCGTCCAGCGCCTTGTCGTAGGCGTCGGCGTCGCTGCTGTGCAGCCGGCCGACCGGCAGCTCGGGGTCCTTCTCGGCGAGCCGCAGGACCAGGTCGTCGACCTGCGCGTTGGTCTGCGCGACCACCATCAGGGGCCGCCCGGCACCGGCCAGCTCCAGCGCCGCGCGGACCACGAGCGTCGACTTGCCGGCGCCGGGCGGCGAGTCCACGACGACACCGCGCTGCGTGCCGTGCAGCGTGTCGCGCAGGATCGCGTCCGTCGCCCGGGCGGCCGCCGCCCCGGGGTCGAAGCCGACCGTCGTCACAGCACGTCCTCCTCGGTCACCGCGTCGGGCGTCTCCGGCACGGCCTCGCCCGGCGGGCCGCCGTGCGTCCACGGGGTCTCCTCCGGGTCCGGCAGCTTCGCGCCGCCGCGCTGCTCGTGCTCGAAGAGGGTGAAGCAGACCACGTCCCCCTTCTCCGGCACCGACCCGGGCTCCGGCTCCCTGCCGCGGCCCATCTTGTCCAGGATCCGCAGGACCAGCAGGCCCTCCTCGGGCGCGCCCTCGTACCCGACGAACTCCGCCGCCTGCGGCTTGCCGCCCAGCGAGCGGAACACCTTCGCGCGCTCCGCCAGATGGGGCCGGTCCTCCGTGCGGACCGTCACCAGCGGGCGCGGGCTGGGCCGCTTGCCCTCGCTGTACGCCATCACGGCGTCGGTGACCTCGCCCGCGAAGGCCTCACCGGCCAGCCGCCGCCCGGCCATCACCAGCGGGTCGTCCAGCGCCTCCTGCGCCTCCAGGCGTGCCTGCTCGCGCTCGCGCGTGGCCAACTTGTTCGCCGCCGTCACCGCGTCGTCCCGGCGCGGCTGCGGGGGCTCGCCGGCCAGGACCCGGTCCCGGTGGCCGGTGAACGACCAGCGGTCCCGCGTCCACCGCTCCTCGACATGCACCCCCTCCGGCAGCGCCCGCAGCAGGTCCAGGCCCCGCCACACCGCGTCCCAGGTGGGGCGGATGCGGCTCTCCACCAGGTCGCGGATGCGCTGCTCGGCCGCGGTGAGCGCGGCCAGCCGGTCGTCGGCCTCCAGGGCGTCCTCGGCGGCCCCGAGGGCGGTACGCGCGCGGTCGTAGCGTTCGACGGCCGGGGCCAGCAGCTTGTTGTCGAACGCCGGGTCGGTGGCCGGGCCGGCCGGCGGGCACAGCAACTGGCCCTCGCCGTCCCGGGCGAGCTCGGCCCGCTCGGCGGCCTCCGCGCCCGTGCAGCCCGCCGGGGGGTCGATCCAGGCGAGCAGGGCGCCCAGGTGCTGGTCCTCCAGGCTGGACTGGCCGGTCGCCCAATGCCGGGACAGCACCTCGGTGAGCGCCAGGAGCAGCGACGAGCCGGGGACGCGGGCCCGCTCGCCGTAATGGGTGAGCCAGCGGCCGAGCAGCGGCACCCGGGGCGGCGCCGGATGGGGCGTCTCCGGGTCCTGCTCGGCGGTGCGCCTGAAGCGCATGGAGCGGCCGAGCAGCCGGACGAAGTCCAGGCCTGCGCGGCTCGGCACGATGAGCTGCGGCGCGTCCGTGCACAGCTCGACCTCGACCTTGACCCGCTTGCCGGTCTCCGGGTCGGTCTCGGTGCGCTCGGCGGCCTCGACCACGTCCGCGTAGGAGTCGAGGTGGGGCAGGACGACGTCGGCCAGCTCGGCGAGGAACGCGAAGCGCAGGTCCCGGTCGCGGGGCTGCGGCACGACCAGCAGGCGCGGCGCGTCCCGGTCGGTGCCCACCAGCGCGCCCAGCGGGGCGCCGGCCTCACCGGCGGTGGTGAGCGGCACGAACACCAGGGGGCGCTCGGACAGATGCCGGTGCCGGACGGTCGCGGTGGGCCGGGCCCGGCCGGAGCTGACGGCCTCGAGACGGGCGAGGGTGACGATCAGCGACACGGGTCGACCTCCGCGTGCGAGGCCCGGCCGGCCGCGCGTCGGGCCTGGAGACGGGTGGGGGTGCCGGTCAGGGACACGGGGCCACCCCCGCGTGCGGGGCGCGGCCGGACAGGGCCTCGGCGCGGAGGGCGGCCGCGCGGCGCAGGGCCGCGACCGCCGGGTCGGTGGGGTCGCCGGCCTCGCCCCGGGCCGCCGCGAGGACCTCGTCGACCGTGGTCAGGCCGCCGAGTTCGGCGCGCAGGGGACGGCCGAGACGGGTCACGGCGCCGGCCGCGCGGGAGCGTTCCCGGCAGTGGAAGGCCAGCTCGCAGGCGGACAGGCAGTCGGGCGCGTACGTCGCCGGCACCGCCTCGACGGCCGCCGTCAGCTCCTCGGCCGGCCGGTCGGGCGCGAAGCACGTGCCCTGCGGGAGGCCGTCGGCGATCTCCTCGACGCGGGTGAGCCGGGCCAGCTGCCGGGCGGTGACCGCGCGCTGCTTGCGGACGTCCACGGCGGACGCCGTGGGCAGGTTGGAGAAGTCCTTCGGGCACACCAGCAGCACCCGGTGCCGCACCCGCGGGGCGGGGTCGAGCCGGGCGGCGACGTCCTCCAGGGCCAGCACGTACACCGCCGCCTGCCGGGCGGCCGCGCCCACCTTCGCGGGGTCGGCCGAGCCGTCCAGCATCGGGAAGGACTTGATCTCCACGACCGTCCAGCTGCCGTCCGGGTGCACCACCACCGCGTCCGGCTCCAGGAACGCGAGCGAGCCCGCCACGTCCAGCGCGAGCATCGGGTGGTCCAGCAGCGTCCAGCCGCCCGCGGCCACCGCCTCGCGCAGCGCCAGCGCCGTACGCGCCGTGCGCCCCTCGGGGCCCAGCGCGGACAGGTCGGGCACCGCGGCCCCGGCGGGCGGCTCGGCGCCCGGGTCGAGCCGCGCGTGGACCAGCCGCAGCAGCTCCGCGCCGCCGTCCGCCTTCACCTTCGCCTCGAACGCGTTGCCCCGGGTCAGCGCGAACTGGGACTGCCCGAAACCCGACGGCGCGCCCAGCGCGCTCGCCAGCGCCGCCTTGTCCACCCCGGCGCCGTCCAGGATCGCCCGCCGGCGGCACCCGGGGTTCGCGGCGAGCGCCGCGAGGGCGCGCGCGTCCAGTGCCTTGGCCGGTACGCCGGGACCGCGCAGCTCAGCGAGCCGCTGCCGGAGCCCCTTCGTCCGCGTCTCCGGCGGAGGCGTCCGGTCCGGCTGCGGACGCGAGTTGCGACTCGCGCTGCCGTGGAATTCGCTCACCCGCGGAAGTCTGGCATCCGCCACTGACAATCGGGGACCCCGCACCCGCCGGGACCGCCGCGGCCACCGGCGCCCGGGAGGCCGGGCGGGCCCTCAGCAGGTCCGCGCCGCGCATCACCCGCGGCCCGAGCAGCAGGCCCACGCCCATCACGGCGACCCCCGCGACCGCGTCCAGGAAGTAGTGGTTGGCGGTGCCCATGACCACCAGCGCGGTCAGCAGCGGGTAGGCCACGCCGAAGACCTTCGCCAGGCGCGTGCCGCCGTGACGCCAGAGCATGACCCCGCACCACAGCGCCCAGCCCACGTGCAGGCTCGGCATCGCCGCGTACTGGTTGGTCATGCCGCCCATGCCGCGCGGGGCGCTGGCCTCGCTGCCCCACCAGCCGTACGAGCTGTAGTGCGCCATCGTGTCCACGAAGCCGTGCTCCGGGGAGAGCAGCCGGGGCGGGCAGGTGGGCAGCAGGGTGAAGCCGATGAGGCCGATGAGCGTGGAGGTCATCAGCCAGGTGCGGGCCGCGCGGTAGCGCTCGCTGCGGGCCCGGAACAGCCAGACGAGGACGGCGGGCGTGACCACGTAGTGCAGCGAGGCGTACCAGAAGTCGGCCGGCACGCCGAGCCACGGCTCGCCCGTGAACAGCCGGTTGAGCGGGTGCTCGGCGTTGAGGTGCAGGACCTTCTCGATGTGCAGGATGGCCAGGCCGTGGTCGACGGCTCCGGAGACGTCCCCGCGCGCGATGAGACGGCCGGCCGTGTAGATGCCGTAGATCAGCAGGATGAGCGGCAGCTCGGTCCACCACCGCAGCCGGGTTCGCGGGGTCACCTCGGTGGTGCCCGGTGTCTCGGTCTGCGGCATCCGATCGCCCTCCCCCTCCTGTGCGGTGCGCCCCCGGCGGGCGACCGTGCCACTTTACGGTGTCCGTATTCCGGCCCTGCGGGGGCTTCAGCCCTCAAAGACGCGGGGACCGCCCGGCGGGTTGCCCGCGCCCGGGGTGAGCGATGATGAAGGGACCGCGCCCTCGTTCTCTCGGCGCTGTTCGGCGCCCCTGTCGGCGCCCGTTCGGCGTCCCCGTCCCGGAAAGGTCTCCCATGGCACCGCGCATCCTGCTGGCCCGGCACGGACAGACGCAGTGGTCGCTGTCCGGCAAGCACACCGGCAGGACCGACGTACCGCTCCTGGAGGAGGGCCGGCGGGGCGCCAAGCTGCTCGGCGAGCGGCTGCACCGCGCTCCGCTGGACGGGCTGCCGGGGGTCGAGGTGCGGACCAGTCCGCTGGCACGCGCGCGTGAGACGTGCGAGCTGGCGGGGTTCGGGGAGCGGGCGGACGTCTGGGACACGCTCCTGGAGTGGGACTACGGCGCGTACGAGGGCATGAAGCCGGCCGAGATCCAGGCCGTGCGGCCGGGGTGGCTGATCTGGCGGGACGGGGTGCCCGGCGGCGAGAGCCTCGCCGAGGTGACCGCCCGCGCGGACGAGGTCGTCGCGTGGGCGCGGTCCGCGGACCGGGACGTGCTGGTGTTCGCCCACGGGCACATCCTGAGGTCCATCGGCGCGCGGTGGCTGGGGCAGCCGCTGGACTTCGCGGCGCGGATACGGCTGAACCCGACGTCGCTGTCCGTACTCGGCTGGGCGTACGGGGAACCGGCGATCGAGAGCTGGAACGATGTGGGGCACCTGGCGGGGTGAGCCTGTGGCGGGGCGGGGCGTTGCTCACCGAGGCCGGCGGCAACGCCCCAGGGGCGCGGAAAACCGCGCGACCGGCCCCCACCCGCCCGCAGCCGACGACTACGCCCGCCCGACCCGTGGCATCGACGCATGCCGGTCCAGGAACTCCGACACCCCCGACGCGCGCCGATGCGGGAGCAGGACCCGGGCCGTGCCCGCCAGCATCGTCTGGATGCGGGAGGACTGGACCTGGTCCAGCAGGTCGAGGACGCGCAGCGCCGCCTGGGCCGCCTCGTCGGGACGACCCTCGCGCGCGAGGTCGTCGGCCAGTTCCGCCGTGTACAGCGCGATGTTGCGCGTGAAGTGCGGATCCTGCAGCCGGGCCGCCCGCCGCGCGTGCCGGGCCGCGCGCCGCCAGTCGCCCAGCGTCGACCAGCACTGCGCCTCAAGACCCTCCAGCTCGGCCTCCCCGTAGAACGTCATCCACTCGGGGTCGGCGTCCGAGTGGCCCCGCTCGAAGAAGGCCTGCGCCCGGGCCAGTGCCTGCTCGCAGCCGGCCCGGTCGGCGAGTCCGGCCCAGCCGCCCGCCTCGCGCAGTGCGAGGAGGGACATCAGCCGGGGAGAGCCGAGCGTCCGGGCGACCCGCTGGGCGGCCTGCGCGGCGCGGACCGCTTCCCGGGGCCGGCCGGCGTCGCGTGCGAGGAAGGCGGTGTTGCAGAAGGCGTGGGCCTCGAGCCCCGCGTCGCCGGTCATCCGCGCGGTGGCCAGCGCCTCCGCGTAGTGCGAGCGGGCGTCGTCGAAGCGGCCGGAGTCGTGGGCCAGCCAGCCGACGGAGATGGCGAGTTCACCGGCGCCCGAGTGCAGCCGGTCGGCGGTCGTCTGCCGGGTCGCGCCGGCGTCCAGCAGCGCGTAGGCGGCGCGCAGGGGTGCGGCCGCGCGCCGGTACAGGCCGTCCGCGCCGTGCCGGTCGTCCAGCAGCCGGATGCGGCGGACGGCCTCCTCCAGGGCGGCCGCCTCGGGGGTTCCGGCGCGGCGCAGCGGCCGGGCCGCCGCCTTGGCGTCGGTGGCGAGCCCCAGCGGGCCCAGCGTGGCGGCGGCCACGGTGGCGCCTCCGCCGGTCATGAATGCGCGACGCAGCACGTCGCTCTCCTCGTGGTTCAGATGGTCGTTCGGGTACGGCTCGTCCGAGCCGTACGGGTTCTGCGGGTCGTACGGGCGGTTCTGCGTGTCATACGGCTCGTACGCCCGCGGGGTCTCACCCATGACGAGCGTCCGGGGCGGGTCCCCGGCCGCCCGTGCCGCGCGTCCGCGGACGGACGAGCGGGGCGCGAAGCCGAGATCGGTGAGCGTGCGACCGGGGAACATGTGCAGGAACACCCGTTCGTACGCGTAGTTGGGGCAGCGGATCTCACCCGCCTCGACCCTGCCGATGTAGCGCGCGTCACAGCTCACCCGCTCGCCGATCTCCCGCGCGGCCCGCCGCACCAGTGCCGCGAACTCGGCCGGTGAGCGCCGGCCGCGCAGCTGCCGGAAGGCGAGGTTCGGCCGTGCCGGCCGATCGGGCTGTGACGAGGTCTCGGTTGACGACGCCATGGCCGGGTCCTCTCGTGCGAACCGTCGAACCATGCCGGATCCGGGGTGGATTCGGGCTGAGTTGTCCTGTGACACCCTGGTTCCGGCGAGCAAGAACGTACCTGCTGTGTCGGACCCGCCACGCTGTGTTTGGCTACAAACCGGATATCTCATCCACGATCTGCCATGAAGTGCCATCCTTTGCGGCGCACTTGTGCCGTAGCCGTTGACGCGCTCGCGCGTTGAACCCCATGGACTGCAACAGGCGCGGTGGAGGCCGGCATGGAGACCAGCCAGAGCAACGATCCTTGTATGTCGCCGTCTTCGTCACCGTCGTCGTCCCTTCCGCACGCGGTGGAGGCGGCGGGGGACGCGGCGTGCGACCTCGTGACGGTGCCGGCCCGGCAGGGGCTGGAGGCGGTCGACATCCTGCGGCGCGGTACGGGCGAGGTGGTGGGGCGGGTGCTGCACGACGACGGCGGCGGCACCCTCGGCTTCCTGGTCCCGGCCGGCACGGCCGCCTGCTGGGACCTGCCCGGCAGCACCTGCACCGAGACCAACGGCCAGGGCGTGCGACTCGCCCCCGAGCCGCCGGTGAAGGGTTCGGACTGGCTGCTGCCGCCCGGCGAGGCCGACCTCGCCACCGACCCGGTGGTGCTGCGCCGGGCCCTCGGCGAGGCGGCCCGCACGATCGAGGCCGCCGACAACTGCCGGTGACGCGCCCGCCCGCCGGGCCTGCGAAAATGGACGGGTGGGCAGATCCAGGAACAACCGGCGCCGGCCGGCCGCCGCCGAGGCCGTGGTGCAACCGGTCGACGGCGGGCTCGCTGAGCTCATACCCGACCCGGACCGGGCCCGGGCCTGGACACTGCTGATCGACGGGGCGCCCCAGTCGCACGTCGACCTGGACGACCCGGCGTACCTCTCGTTCGAGTACCAGCGCCGCCTCGGCCACGTCATCGACCTCGCCGCCCCGCCCGGAAAGCCCGTCCACGCCGTGCATCTGGGCGGCGGCGCCCTCACCCTCGCCCGGTACGTCGCCGCCACCCGGCCCCGCTCCACCCAGCAGGTCGTCGAACGGGACGCGGGTCTCGTGCAACTGATCCGGCGTGAGCTGCCGCTGGATCCGAACGCCCGGATCAGGGTCCGTTCCGTGGACGCGCGCGAGGGGCTGGCCAAGGTGCCGGACGGCTGGGCCGACCTGGTCGTCGCCGACGTCTTCAGCGGCGCCCGCACCCCCGCCCACCTGACGTCCACCGAGTTCCTCGACGAGGTCCGCCGGGCCCTGAAGCCCTCCGGGGTCTACGCGGCCAACGTCGCCGACGGCCCGCCGCTCGCCCATCTGCGTGGCCAGATCGCCACCGCCGCCGCCCGCTTCCCGGAACTCGCGCTGATCGCCGATCCGGCCGTGCTGCGCGGCAAACGCTTCGGCAACGCGGTCCTCGCCGCCTGCGCGCTCCCGCTGCCGCTCGCGGAACTCACCCGGCGGGCCGCCTGCGACCCCCACCCCGCCCGGGTGGAACACGGCAGAGGGCTCATCGACTTCGCCGGCGGCGCCCTCCCCGTGACGGACGAGGCGGCGGTCGCCTCCCCGGCCCCGCCGCCATCGGTGTTCCACTGAATCCGGCCGGCCCGGACCGGCCCGTTCAGTACGTGCCCACGTCCACGTGCGGCGGGCCGTCGTGCCACGTGCAGAACACCGAGACGCGGTCCGCGCCGCGGCTGAACTCCACCCGGATCCAGGTCTGCGTCTTCCACACCTGCATCGACCAGCCCGTCCCCGGCGTCGCCGAGACCAGCGTCGCGTCGGCGGGGCCCAGGTCGAACACCGCCCGGCCGCCGTCGGTGTCGTAGGCCTTGACCCGGCCGGAGCCGGTGGCGGACGGGGACGGGCTGCGCGTCGGGGTCCGGGACGGGGTCGGTGCGGCCGGTGGCCGGGTCGTCGGGCTCTTCGACGCAGAGGGCCGGGCGGTCGTGGTGTCCAGGGGCTTCGAGCGCTGCGTGGTGCTGTCGGCGGCCGTGATCGGCAGGGCACGCGGCGGGCCGTACGCCGTTTTGGCCATGACCGTGTGCACACCCCACCACGACAGCGTGACCGCCGCTCCCGTCGCCAGCAGCCACGCCAGTACGTGTACGAGTCCTCTGCGCATCGCGGGCCATACTGCCTCACGGTTACGGCCGTGCGCACCCGAGCCGAGTTGTCCACAGGCGCCGGACCGGCATCCGCCGCATGGCGTACGGTGCGGCGCATGGCAAGTGTGCTCGTGGTGGAGGACGACCAGTTCGTACGCTCGGCGCTCATCCGGCATCTGACCGACGCCTCGCACACGGTGCGCAGCGTCGGTACGGCGCTGGAGGCGCTGCGCGAGGTCGCCCATCTCCGTTTCGACCTGGTGATCCTGGACCTCGGACTGCCCGACCTGGACGGCTCCGAGGCGCTGAAGATGCTGCGCGGCATCACCGACGTGCCTGTCATCATCGCCACCGCCCGGGACGACGAGGCGGAGATCGTCCGGTTGCTCAACGCCGGGGCGGACGACTATCTGACCAAGCCGTTCTCCGTGGAGCACCTGTCGGCACGCATCGCCGCCGTGCTGCGCCGCAGCCGCGCCGGCGCCGCGGAGCCCCCGGCTTCGCCCGTCCTGCGGGTCGGCGGGCTCACCGTCGACCCCCTGCGCCGCCAGGCCGAACTCGACGGCGTCCCGCTGGACCTGACCCGCCGTGAGTTCGACCTGCTGGCCTTCCTCGCCGGGCGGCCCGGTGTGGTCGTGCCGCGCAAGGAACTCCTCGCCGAGGTCTGGCAGCAGTCCTACGGCGACGACCAGACCATCGACGTCCACTTGTCCTGGCTGCGCCGGAAGCTGGGGGAGACCGCGGCCCGGCCCCGCTATCTGCACACGCTCAGGGGTGTCGGCGTGAAGCTGGAACCGCCCGTGCTCTCCGAGGGGGAAGAGGTGCCGCCGCGATGAGATGGGCTCTGGTCAAGGTGTGCCTGGCGGTCACCACGATGGTCGTGGTCGCCTTCGCGGTGCCGCTCGGGCTCGTCGTCAAGGAGATGGCCCGCGACCGCGCCTTCGCCAACGCCGAACGGCAGGCCGCCGCGGTCGCGCCCGCCCTGTCCATCACCACCGACCGGGACAAGCTGGAGCGGGTCGTGGCCTCCGCCGGCGCCGACTCCGGCATGGCCGTGCACCTGCCCGCCGACGGCAGCAGGGCCGCGCTCGACCTCGGCCGGCAGCGCGCCGGCGACGGCGACATCGAGGCCGTGCGGAAGCTGGGCCGCGCCTCCACCACCTCCGTGGCCGGCGGATCGGCCCTGCTGCAGCCGGTCGCGCTCGGCTCGGGGGCGATAGCCGTCGTCGAGGTGTACGTGCCCGAGTCCGCGGTGACCAACGGCGTCGGCACCGCGTGGGCGGTGCTCGCGGCCGTCGGCCTCGCGCTGATCGTCGGCTCGGTGGCGGTCGCCGACCGGCTCGGGGTGCGCATGGTGCGACCCGCGCAGCGGCTGGTCGAGGGCGCCCATGAACTGGGTGAGGGCAAGCTCGGCGCCCGGGTGCCGGAGGAGGGGCCGAACGAACTGCGGCTCGCCGCCGTCGCGTTCAACTCGATGGCCGACCAGGTCGTCCAACTGCTGGCCAACGAGCGGGAGCTGGCGGCCGACCTGTCGCACCGGCTGCGCACCCCGCTGACCGTGCTGCGGCTGAACGCCGCCTCCCTGGGCGCCGGGCCCGCCGCCGAACAGACCCGGTCGGCCGTCGCCCAGCTGGAGAAGGAGGTCGACACCATCATCCGTACCGCCCGGGAGGCCAAGCCGCAGACCGCGGCCGCCGGGCCCGGCGCCGGGTGCGACGTGGCCGAAGTGGTCCGCGAGCGCATGGTGTTCTGGTCGGCGCTCGCCGAGGACGAGGGCCGCAAGTGGCGGGTGGCCGGGGCCGAGCGCCCGGTGCGGATACCCGTGGCCCGCGCCGACCTGGCCGCCGCCCTGGACGCGCTGCTCGGCAACGTCTTCCGGCACACCGCCGAGGGCACCGCCTTCGCGGTCGACGTGCACAACGGCGAGGACGCGGTGATCGTCCTGGTCTCCGACGCGGGCCCCGGCATACCCGACCCCGAGGCGGCGATGGCCCGCGGCCGCGGCTCGGGCAGCGCGGGCTCGACCGGGCTCGGCCTGGACATCGTGCGCCGGCTCGCCGAGTCCACCGGCGGTGACGTCCGCATCGGCTCCTCGGTGCTGGGCGGGACCGAGGTGCGGATCTGGTTCCAGCTCGACGGGCGGAAACCGGCGGGCCGGGGGCACCGGGTGCGGCGGCGCCGGACGGGCAAATTGGTCTCTACCTTTAACCGTCCCCGATCCCTTCCTTAAGCGCAGCCTAAGAACCTCGACCGCCGTCCGCATCAAGCCATTTGTCCGATTCCGTATCGCTAGCGTGCTGCCGCACCTCACCCCCCTGACGAACAAAGGCAGGCACGCGCATGAGCACGCACCGGCGCAGGATCAGTGGCAGGAACAAGGCGATCGGCGGCCTCGTCGCCGCGGCCGTGGTCGGTGGCGGCGCGCTCGTGCTGACCGGCACCGCCAACGCGGCCGGGGTGAACGCCGCGTACACCAGGACCAGCGACTGGTCGACCGGGTACACCGCCCAGTACGTCGTGACCAACAACAGCGGCGCCGCCGAGAAGACCTGGACACTGGAGTTCGACCTGCCGGCCGGTACCCGGCTCAGCTCGCTGTGGAACGGCGAGTCGAGCGTCAGCGGGCAGCACGTCACCGTCAAGCCCGCCAAGTGGGACACCGACGGGCTCGCCCCCGGCAAGTCGGTCACCGTCGGCTTCGTCGTCAGCGGCACGGGCGACCCGACCGGCTGTCGCATCGACGACGCCCAGTGCTCCGCCGACGGCGGCCCCACCCCCGAGCCGAGCGGCCGCCCGACCCAGAGCCAGTCGCCCGCCCCGGCCCCGAGCCCCAGCAAGAGCTCGTCCCCGAGCCAGAGCCCGACGCCCACACCGAGCCCCACCAAGAGCACCGGCACCGGCACCACCGACTCGGCCGGCTTCGCGCCCTACGTCGACACCTCGCTCTATCCGGCCTTCGACCTCCTCGCCGCGGCCGACGCCACCGGCGTGAAGAACTACAACCTCGCCTTCGTCACCGACGGCGGCGGCTGCACCCCCAAGTGGGGCGGCGTCACCGACCTCACCAGCGACGGCGTGGCCGCGCAGATAGGCTCCCTGCGCGCCAAGGGCGGTGACGTCCGGGTCTCCTTCGGCGGCGCCTCCGGCTCCGAACTGGCCACCACCTGCTCCTCCGCCGACGCGCTCGCGGCGGCGTACGGCAAGGCCGTCGACGCCTTCAAGCTCACCAAGGTCGACTTCGACGTCGAGGGCGGCGCGCTGCCCAACACCGCGGCCAACACCCGCCGCGCCCAGGCCATCGCCGAACTCCAGAAGCAGCACCCCGGCCTGGACGTCTCCTTCACCCTCCCCGTGCTGCCGCAGGGCCTCACCCAGGACGGGGTGAACCTGCTGTCCGACGCCAAGTCCCACGGCGTGAAGATCTCCGCCGTCAACATCATGGCGATGGACTACGGCCCCTCGTTCAGCGGTGACATGGGCGACCTGGCCGAACAGGCCGCCACCGCCACGCAGGCCCAGGTCAAGAGCGTGCTGGGGCTGTCCGACGCCGCCGCCTGGAAGACCGTCGCGGTCACCCCGATGATCGGTGTCAACGACGTCTCCTCCGAGGTCTTCAAGGTCGACGACGCCACCCAGCTGGTGAACTTCGCCAAGTCCAAGGGGATCGGCTGGCTCTCCATGTGGTCCGCGACCCGCGACAAGGCCTGCGCCGGCGGCACCAAGCCCAGCGCCGACGCCACCTGCAGCTCCATCGCCCAGGACAAGTTCGCCTTCTCGAAGGCCTTCGGCGCCTTCAACTGACCCCGGCCGAACACCGGGCGCGGCCCGCCCCCACGACAGGCCGCGCCCGGTCCGGCCGGACGCGGCCCGCCCCCACGACGGGCCGCGTCCCGGTCTCTCAGGCGGCAGGCAGCACCGACGGCAGCGTGCCCGTGCGCGCCGCCTCGCCGTACCACCGGGCACTCGACTTCGGGGTGCGCTCCAGCGTCGTGTAGTCCACGTACACCGCCCCGAAGCGCTTGCCGTAGCCGTAGGCCCACTCGAAGTTGTCCAGCAGGGACCACAGGTAGTAGCCGCGGACGTCGGCGCCGTCGGTCAGGGCGCGGCGCACCTCCGCGAGGTGGCCGTGCAGATAGGCGATCCGCTCCGGGTCGTGCACCTGGCCGTCCGGGTCGGGCTTGTCGTCGTAGGCCGCGCCGTTCTCGGTGACGTACAGCGGCAGCCCCGGCGCCTCGCGCGTGTAGCGCATGATCAGGTCGTACAGGCCCGTCGGGTCGATCGACCAGCCCATCTCCGTGCGCTCGCCCGGCGTCTGATGGAACAGCACGTCGTCGGCGCCCGGCCAGGGCGAGTGCTCGCTGGCGCCGTGGCCGTCCGCCCGCGGGCCCTTGACCTCGCTCGCGGCAGCCGAGACCAGGGTCGGCGTGTAGTAGTTCAGGCCCAGCGCGTCCAGCGGCGCGTTGATCGTACGGACGTCGCCGTCCTGCACGAACGACCAGTCCGTGACCGACGCCGTCGCCGTGAACAGCGACTCCGGGTACGCCCCGTGCAGCATCGGCCCGTGGAAGACCCCGTTGGCCAGGTCGTCGATCCGGCGGGCCGCCGCCAGGTCGGCCGGGTCCTGGGTGAGCGGCCGGACGACCGAGGAGTTGAGGCTGATGGCGATCCGGTTGCGGGCCGGCATCGCCGAGCGCAGCGCCGCCGTGCCGAGGCCGTGGGCCAGGTTGAGATGGTGCGCGGCGCGCAGCGCGGCCGCCGGGTCGGTACGTCCGGGGGCGTGCACCCCGGAGCCGTAGCCGAGGAAGGCGCTGCACCAGGGCTCGTTGAGGGTGATCCAGTTCTCCACCCGGTCACCCAGCGCCTCGCCCACGAGCTGGGCGTACTCGGCGAACCGCAGCGCGGTGTCCCGCTCGGGCCAGCCGCCCGCGTCCTCCAGCTCCTGCGGCAGGTCCCAGTGGTAGAGGGTGACGGCCGGCTTGATGCCGTGGGCGAGCAGCTCGTCCACCAGGCGCCGGTAGAAGTCCAGGCCGCGCTGGACCGCCGGGCCCCGGCCGGTCGGCTGCACCCGGGACCAGGAGACGGAGAAGCGGTAGGCGTTCAGGCCCAGCTCCGCCATGAGCGCCACGTCGTCGCGGTAGCGGTGGTAGTGGTCGACGGCGATGTCACCGTGCTCGCCGCCGGCCGTCTTGCCCGGCGTATGGCTGAAGGTGTCCCAGATCGACGGAGTGCGGCCGTCCTCCCGCACCGCCCCCTCGATCTGGTACGCGGAGGTCGCGGCGCCCCAGAGGAAGGCGGGAGGAAAGGTCACGGGGGATACGGAGTCAGGCATGAAAGCGCTCCCAAGGGGGTCGTGGAAGACCGACGAGGTGGTGATGGGGGAGAGGGGACGGGCGGTGGAGGACAGGGGCCGGGGCGGCGGTGGCCCGGCCCCCGGGGGCGGGGAAGGGTCAGCCCTTGACCGCGCCCTGCATGATCCCGCCCACGATCTGCTTGCCGAACAGCAGGAACGCGACCAGCAGCGGCAGCGTGCCGAGCAGCGCGCCCGCCATGATCACCGCCTGGTCCGGCACATAGCCGGTGCCGAGCGAGTTCAGGGCGACCTGCACGGTCGGGTTCTGCTGGTTCAGGGCGATGATCGGCCACAGGAAGTCGTTCCAGGCGAACACGAACGTCAGCAGGCCGAGCACGGCCATCGCGGGCCGGGCCGCCGGGAAGACCACGTGCCAGATGATCCGCAGGCTGCTCGCGCCGTCCACCCGGGCGGCCTCGATCAGCTCCGTCGGCAGCGCCTGCACCAGGTACTGCCGCATGAAGAACGTGCCGAAGGCGGTCACCAGGCTCGGCAGGATCACCGTCTGCAACTGGTTCGACCAGCCGAAGTCCGCCATCCACAGGTACAGCGGGACGACCGCGAGCTGCGGCGGAATCATCATCGTGCCGATGGTCAGCAGCAACAGCAGCCCGGAGAAGCGGAACCGCAGCTTGGCGAAGGCGAAGCCGGCCATCGTGGCGAACAGCACCGTGCTCACCGTGATCGTCCCTGCCACGATCACCGAGTTGAGCATCGCGGTGCCGAGCCCTGCCTGGTCCCAGGCGGCCTGGAGGTTCTTGAACAGGTTGCCACCGAACCACAGCGGCGGCGGGGTCTCGGCCAGGCGCCGGTCGGTGCGCGAGGCCGCGATCGCCGTCCACACCAGCGGGGCGAGCGAGACCAGCGCGAACACCGTGAGGACGACGTACGTCACCGGGCCCGCGTGCAGCTGCTTGCCCGCGCCCATCACCCGGCGGCGGCGCTCCTTGCGCGCCGCCTTCGGCAGCGTCAGTTCAGTGGTGGTCATTGGGATTTCCTCAGCCGTCGGGTGAGCAGCAGGTTGACCGCGGCCACGAGCAGCAGGATCAGGAACATCGACCAGGCGATCGCGGAGGCCTTGCCGAGGTTGCCGATGATCCAGCCCTGGTCGTACATGTACAGGCCGAGCGTCTGGTACTGGTGCGACGAACCGCCCTTGGACCCGCTCACCCCGCCGAACAGCAGGACCTCACCGAAGAGCTGGGTCGCGCCGATGGTCGAGACGACCACGGTGAACAGGATGGTGGGCCTGAGCTGCGGAATGGTCACGTGCCGGAACTGCTGCCAGCGGTTGGCGCCGTCGATCGCCGCCGACTCGTACAGGTCCGCCGGGATCGCCTGCATCGCGGCCAGGTAGATCAGCGCGTTGTAGCCGGTCCACCGCCAGATCACGATCGTCGACACCGCGAACTGCGAACCCCAGTCCGACTCGCGCCAGTTGATCGCGTCGACCCCGAAGAAGTGCAGGATCCAGTTGACCATGCCGCCGTCCCACGAGTACAGCAGCGTGAACACCAGGGTCGCCGCGGCCACCGAGGTGGCGTACGGGGTCAGCATCACCACGCGCCACACGGTCGAGCCCCGCAGCTTGTAGTTCAGCAGGTGGGCGAGCCCGAGCGCGGCCAGCAGCTGCGGCACGGTCGAGATGACGCCGATGGTGAAGGTGTTCTTCAGCGCGTTCCAGAAGAAGTCCGAGCTGAGCAGGTTCCGGTAGTTGTCCAGGCCGGCCCAGGTCTGGTGGTCCAGCGCGGACAGCTGCACGTTGTGCAGCGAGTACCAGGCGGTGTAGAGGAGCGGGACCAGCGTGAAGGCCCCGAAGAGGAGGAAGAACGGGGAGACGAACGCGTACGGCGACGCCTTCATGTCCCAGCGGTACAGCCGGCTGCGCCAGGACTCGGCGCCCGCCGGCGCACCGCGACCGTCAGCGCCCCGGGCCGCGCCCGGCGGGGTGCCGGGCGCGGCCTCGGCGCTCGACGCGGGGTGCGCGAGAGCCTCTTTGGAGCTGGTCACTGGCCGAGCACGTCCTTGATCTCCTTGGACGCCGCGTCCCAGCCCTGGGACGGCGACTTGCCCTTCTGCTCGACCTGGAGGATGCCGACGTCGGTGATCGCGGTGCCGATCGGCTGGTCCTTGGCCCCGAGGGGCTGCGCCGGGATGGTCTTCGCCGAGTCGGAGAAGATCTGGGTGAGCGGGGCTCCGGAGAAGTACGCGACGGTGTCGGCGGCCGGCTTCAGGTTCGCGTACGCCGACGGGGTGGACGGGAAGCTCGCCTGCTTGGCGAAGACCTTGGCCTGCTGCTCGGGCGCGGTCAGCCACTTGGCCAGCGCGATCGCTTCCTTCTGGTTCTTGCTCGCCGTCGGCACGCCGAGGAAGGAGCCGCCCCAGTTGGCCGCGGTGGGCGCCGCCGCCACGTCCCACTTGCCCTTGCCGGAGTCACCGGACTTCTGCTCGATGTAGCCGACCATCCAGGCCGGGCAGGCGACGGTGGCGAAGGTGGCGTTGGCGAATCCCTGGTCCCACGTCGGGTCGAACTGCTTCAGCTTCGCCGACATGTTGCTGGTCGCTGCGGTCATGGCGACGTCCCAGGCCTTCTTCACGCCCGCGGACTTGTCCCAGACGACGTTGCCGTCCTTGTCGTAGTACCGCTCGCTCGCGCCGCCCACCGCCGCGTTGTACACGGAGGCCGCGGAGTCCACGAACTTGGTGCCCTTGGGCGCCTTCTTCATGTACTGCTTGCCGAGGTCGACGTACTTGGACCAGTCGCCCTTCCACTGCTCGGCGAGCTTGGTCCGGTCGGTGGGCAGGCCCGCCTTCTTGAACAGGTCCTTGCGGTAGCAGATCGCCATCGGGCCGATGTCGGTGCCGAGCCCTATGAGCTTGCCGTCCTTGGTGGTGGCCTGGGCGTTCTTCCAGTCCAGCCACTGGGACTTGTCGACCTCCTTGCCGAGGTCGACGAACTTGTCGGCCTGGGTCTGGACGGCCTCGGTGACGTTGCCGACCTCGATGGCCTGGATGTCGTCGGTGCCGGCGCCGGCCTGGAGGCGGGTGAGGACCTTGGGCCAGTAGACGTCGGTACGAGTGGTGACGTTCTCCTTGATGTTGATGTTCGGATGGAGCTTCATGTACTCGTCGTAGAGGCCGGCCTGCTTGTAGCCGAAGACGCCGAAGGTCCCGATGGTCAGAGTGATCTTGCCCTTGCCGCCGCCGTTGCCGCCGGAGCCGTTGTCCGACGAGCCGTCGTTCGAGTCGTTGGCGCAGCCGGCCAGCAGCCCTGTGGTCAGCGCGGCGACGGCCACGAAGGCCCCCACCCTGCGGGACCCGCGGATGCTCGTGCGCATTGCGTCCTCCTGTTGCCTGACGTGCCGACCCCCCGGCCAACTGCATGGAATTGGGCCCGTACTTGCTCGCTGCGGCTCGGGCGGGGAACGTGCGGGATGTGTATGTGTCAGGTACTGTGGGAGCGCTCCCACAAGTGATGTGTTGAAGAGTCGTCGGTTCGGAGCGGGGTGTCAAGGGAGCGGACGCCGAGGAATGTGTTCAGTTATCGGAGCGTTAACTGGCCGCCCTCGGCGCCCGGGTCACCTCTCCGCTCTGGCCAGGGCTGTTAGATTCCAGCCAGCCGGATGTTGGTGTCGAGGGAGGCGGAGCCCATGGCAGGCCATGGAGTGCGGGGCCGGAGCGGTGGGCGGCCCACGCTCGAGGAGGTTGCCGCGCGCGCGGGGGTCGGCCGGGGCACGGTCTCCCGGGTGATCAACGGCTCGCCCCGGGTGAGCGAGGCGACCCGCGCGGCGGTCGAGGCCGCGGTCGCCGAGCTGGGGTACGTACCCAACACCGCGGCCCGCGCCCTCGCGGCCAACCGCACCGACGCCATCGCGCTCGTCGTCCCCGAGCCGGAGACCCGGTTCTTCGCGGAACCGTACTTCTCGGACATGCTCCGGGGTGTCGGCGGCGAGCTCGGCGACACCGAGATGCAGCTGCTGCTGATCTTCGCCGGCAACGACCGGGAGCGGCAGCGCCTCGCGCAGTACCTGGCGGCCCACCGGGTGGACGGGGTCCTGCTGGTCTCCGTGCACGCGGACGACCCGCTCCCGGACCTGCTCGCCCAGCTCGAGATCCCGGCCGTGATCAGCGGCCCCCGCTCGGCGGCGGAGACGCTCACCTCGGTGGACTCCGACAACTACGGCGGCGCCCGCTCGGCCGTGGAGCACCTGTTCGACCGGGGCCGGCGCCGGATCGCCCACATCACCGGCCGCCTCGACGTCTACGGCGCCCAGCGCCGCGTCGACGGCTACCGGGACGCGATGCGGGACGCCGGGCTGAAGGCGGACGAACTCCTCGTCGAACCGGGTGACTTCACCGAGGAGGGCGGCCGGAGGGCGATGACCACCCTCCTGGAGCGTCACCCCGACCTGGACGCGGTCTTCGCCGGCTCCGACGTGATGGCGGCCGGCGCCCGCCAGGTGCTGCGCGAGGCGGGCCGCCGCATCCCGGACGACGTGGCGCTGGTCGGGTACGACGACTCGGCCATCGCCCGCCACATGGACCCGCCGCTGACCAGCGTCCGCCAGCCGATCGAGGAGATGGGCCGGGCGATGATCGACCTCCTCCTCAGCGAGATCGCCGACCGCCGCCCCTCCGCCTCCCGCGGCCTGGAGCGACGCCACGCGGTCCTGCCGACGGAACTGGTGGCCAGGGCGTCGTCGTGAGGAGATGAGGATGTGGGGCCGGCCGCCCGGAAGCTCCCCGCCCGGCCGGCGCTCCCACGCTGTTCCCCCGGGGACGCCCAGCAAAAAGGGCTGGCCTGCTTCCACAGGCCAGCCCTTGATCATTCAGGGTGAGTGACGGGACTCGAACCCGCGACATCCTGGACCACAACCAGGTGCTCTACCAGCTGAGCTACACCCACCACGACCGGCGGTGAACTCGTCGTTTCCCCGACCGGCCGAGAAGAAGTCTACAGGGTCCGAAGGGGTGCTCGCGCACAGGTTTTCGCGCGGCGCCCCGGGCGGACCCCGAGGGGCCTGCCGGAGGGTTCACTGTGCGGGCAGCACGTGCTTGGCGGCGATCGCCCTGGCCGTGTCGGAGTCCGGACCGGGCTGCGGCACGAAGATGGCCTCCCGGTAGTAGCGCAGCTCGGCGATCGACTCGCGGATGTCGGCGAGGGCGCGGTGGTTGCCGTTCTTCTCCGGGCTGTTGAAGTACGCCCGCGGGTACCAGCGCCGGGCCAGCTCCTTGATGGAGGAGACGTCGACGATCCGGTAGTGGAGGTAGTCCTCCAGCGTCGGCATGTCGCGCAGCAGGAAGCCGCGGTCGGTGCCGACGGAGTTGCCGCACAGCGGGGCCTTGCCGGGCTCCTTGACGTGCTCGCGGACGTAGGCGAGGACCTGCTCCTCGGCGTCGGCCAGCGTGGTGCCGCCGGGCAGCTCGGCCAGCAGCCCGGACGTGGTGTGCATCTGGCGCACCACCTCCGGCATCGTCTCCAGCGCCCGCTCCGGCGGGCGGATGACGATGTCCACCCCCTCGCCGAGCACGTTCAGCTCGGAGTCGGTGACGAGGGCGGCCACCTCGATGAGCGCGTCGTCGGACAGCGAGAGGCCGGTCATCTCGCAGTCGATCCACACCATGCGATCGTTCATGTGTCTCACCTTACGGCGACCCGCCCCGGGCCGGACCGCGCGTGCGGCCACCTTGTCCGTGTGCATTCAGGGCGACGAGCAGGAGAAGGGGCGGAGTCCCGGACTCCGCCCCCCTCGTCCCTGTCGCTCAGCTCCCGCTGCGCGGGCCCGGCAGCAGGCTGACCGCGCCGGCCGCCTGACGGCGGCTCTGCATCGGTACGCCGCTGTCGCGCTCCGGGTGCAGCAGCGCGGGCGCCGCGCCCATCGGGGCGTGGCCGTGCAGGCCGGCCGGCGGCCCGGGCGGGGGCACCGGCTCCGGCTCACCCGGCTTGTCGCCCTGCGGGCGCCGGGCCCGGTAGGCGGCCCGGTACGCCGCCGGGGACGAGCCGAGCTGGCGGCGGAAGTGCCCGCGCAGCGCGACCGGTGAACGGAAGCCGCACCGCCCCGCCACCTCGTCCACGGAGTAGTCCGACGTCTCCAGCAGCCGCTGCGCCTGCAGCACCCGCTGCGTGATCAGCCACTGCAGCGGCGCACTGCCGGTCAGCGAGCGGAACCGGCGGTCGAACGTACGGCGGCTCATGTAGGCGCGTGCCGCCAGGGTCTCCACGTCGAACTGCTCGTGGAGGTGTTCCAGCGCCCAGGCGACGACCTCGGCGAGCGGGTCGGCGCCGATCTCCTCCGGTAAAGACCGATCGAGGTAGCGCTCCTGGCCGCCCGACCGGCGCGGCGGGACCACCAGGCGCCGGGCGAGCGCGCCGGCCGCCTCGTTGCCGTGGTCCGTCCGCACGATGTGGAGACAGAGATCGATACCGGCCGCCGTGCCCGCCGACGTCAGCACGTCGCCGTCGTCGACGAACAGCTCTCTCGGATCGACGTGCACCGACGGATAGCGCTTGGCCAGCGTCGGCGCGTACATCCAGTGCGTGGTCGCCGGGCGGCCGTCCAGCAGGCCCGCCGCCGCGAGGACGAACGCGCCCGTGCACAGCCCGACGATGCGGGCCCCCTCCTCGTGCGCCCGGCGCAGCGCGTCGAGCGCCTCCTCCGGTGGCGGCGAGGTGATCGAGCGCCAGGCCGGTACGACGACCGTGCCCGCGCGTGAGATCGCCTCGAGCCCATGCGGTGCGGTGAGTTCCAGGCCCCCTGTGGTCCGCAGCGGGCCTTCCTCACCGGCGCACACCAGCAGTCGGTAGCGCGGCACTCCGGCGTCCTGGCGGTCGATCCCGAACACCGACAGTGGTATGGAACTCTCGAAGATGGGACCGCCGCTGAACAGCAGCACCGCGACGATCTCCTTGCGGCGGCGCCCGGACAGTTTCCGGGCCGCGGCTTCCGGCGCGGCAGTGGAGTCGTGGCTCATCCTGCTAAGCCCCCCTCGGTGGTCGCGGCTCCTCGGTTGTGTCGCTCCTGCACGTTTCCCCTCGGTCCTGCACGAGTCCCCCGCCGTAAGACAGTCAAGATCGAAATCTACTGGCTGCCGCGGTCTCACGGTGGCCAGTTCGACACGCCATGGTTTGTCGACATGACAACTTGGCGTGAAGCATTCGATCACGAAGGGTTGCACTCGTGGGCCGCGCAGGGAAGTGCGCCTTGTCGTAGTGGCCAATCCGCGTAGGGTGCGAAGGCCGGCCCGGACCCTTTCCGTGCAGGTGGAACGGGGGTTGAGGGGGAGGTGGGACCCCCCGGGAGCGGTATCCGGAAGTTGGCTGAAAAGAGGCGTTCGAGGGTGCAAAAACCGGTCAGTCGACCGGTGTCTCCCCCCGAGTGTGACGTCCGCCTCTTTGCGTGCCGGAACGCCCGGCCCCCCGCGCCGCGCACCGCTCCGACCGTCGCAGCAGGACCCGGCAGACCGCGGTGACGGCCGCGAGACCGAACGCGGTGCCCGCGGCGCCGGCGAGCGACGTGCCGTACCAGAGCAGGACGACCGGTACGAGAACGCAGCTGAAGGCCGCCCAGCGGATCACGTCGCTCGTGGTGTCCCGACCCGGCTGCGGGTCGGGGGTGGATCGCGGTCCGGGCATCTCGTACTCCCTGGGGCGGTGGCTCACCCGGTTCAACGCCCGCTCGATCACTCGGTCACCGCCCGTGGCCGGCTGATCCTGTGCAAACCGCCTGTACGGGGCAGCAACCATTGCGTTACGGGCGTCGCTCGTGCATGCTCCGGTGAACCCCCGGGGTCGTCCGGGGGGCCGCTCACGGAGCGTGCGCAGGAGCTGGGCGAAGGAGGCGTGCCGCCGTACCCTTGGGGGTATGGGGTTGGGAAGACGAATCCCGGACACAGCTCCGCAGCACCATGTCACCCCCCACCCATATAAGGATCACAACGCCGAGACAGCCATGGCCGGTCACGAATTCTTCGAACCCGCGGACCGCAAGCGGCCCGTCGCCGATCCCACGGCGGCCGAGCCCCTGGCGGCGGAAGAGGGGCGTGCCTCCTGCGACCCCGCCTTCAAGCACGGAGTCGTCGTCGGCTTCGACGGCTCCACGTCCAGCGAGCGCGCCCTCGCCTACGCGATCGGCATGGCCCACCGCTCCCGCTCGGGCCTGATCATCGTCCACGTGGCCAACCGGCTGCCCACCACGGTGTGGGCGGGCTGCGAGCCGCCCGTCTTCGTCGACGTGCCGGACCACCGCACCGAGGTGCTCGGCCTCGAGCTGGCCTGCGCGGACTACCTGTCCGAGGTGCCCTGGATCCTGGTCGAGCGCGGCGGCGACATCTGCCACGAGCTCGAAGAGGTCGGCAAGGAGTACGAGGCGGACGCCATCGTGGTGGGTTCCACCCACGGCATCGTGGGCCGCATCTTCGGTTCCGTGGCCGGACGGCTCGCCAAGCGGGCGCAGCGGCCCGTGGTCGTCATCCCCTGACCGACGCCGACGCTCCGTCAACTCCCTTTGTGCAGCGTGAAACTACTCACGCGTAGAGGTGTTTGTGCCCTTGTGAAGGGCATATATCGGTCACCGCACGACCGCACAACTGCATGAAGGGAGCCCGCCGTGGACAACGACGTCTCCGCGGGGAGCACGAACACCGCCGTAGTGGGCCGACTCGCCCTGGGGATAACCCTGTTGGCGTTCGGACTCGGCACCACCGGCGTCATCGACGGTGTGGGAGCGGCCGACGCCGTGTCGCTCGCTCACTACGTGGGCGGAGTCGCCCTGTTCCTGGTCGGCCTGCTGGCCTTCCGCGACCGTGACAGCGCCTTGGGCACGGGCTTCGTGGCCCTCGGCGCGCTGTGGTTCACCTGGGCCGTCGCCGCCCACACCTCGGCCAACGGCGCCGGACTGTTCCTGTGCCTGTTCGCCCTGGTGGCGCTGACGCTGACCCTCGCGGGCGGGGACTCCCTCGGGCAGGCCGTGCACGGGCTGCTGTTCCTGGCGATGGTGGTGCTGGCGGTGGGGCAGTTCGCCGACAGTTCCGCTCTCACGAAGGTGGGCGGCTGGATCGCCGTCGTGTCCGGTGCGGTGGCGTGGTACGCGGCGACGGCGGCGGTGGCGCACTGGCCGACGGCGCTGCCCCGGCGTGCCGCCGGCCGGGGGGTGACGGCCACCGGCTGATCCTTGGCGGCACGGAACGGACCCCTGCGTGCACTGGGTGGCACACGCAGGGGTCCGTTCTGCTGTCCCCGGAGGGTTACTCCACCGTCACCGACTTCGCGAGGTTCCTCGGCTTGTCGATGTCGCGGCCGAGGGCCAGCGCCGTGTGATAGGCGAGGAGCTGGAGCGGGATGCCCATCAGGATCGGGTCCAGTTCGTCCTCGTTCTTCGGGACGACGATCGTCTGGTCCGCCTTCTCCTGGTGCTGGTGGGCCACCGCGAGGATCTTGCCACTGCGGGCCTTGATCTCCTCCAGGGCCGCGCGGTTCTTCTCCAGCAGGTCGTCGTCGGGGACGATCGCGACCGTGGGCAGGGCCGGCTCGATCAGGGCCAGCGGGCCGTGCTTGAGCTCGGAGGCGGGGTAGGCCTCGGCGTGGATGTACGAGACCTCCTTCAGCTTCAGGGAGGCCTCACGGGCCACCGGGTAGCCCCGGACGCGGCCGATGAAGAGCATCGAACGGGCGTCGGCGTAGCTCTCCGCCAGCTTCTTGATCTCCTCCTCCTGGTCCAGGATCTCGGTGATCTGCCGCGGCAGCCTGCGCAGGCCCTCGATGATCCGCTTGCCGTCGCGCACGGAGAGGTCGCGGGTGCGGCCGAGGTGCAGGGCGAGCAGGGCGAAGGCGACCGTGGTGTTGGTGAAGCACTTGGTGGACACCACGCAGACCTCGGGGCCGGCGTGCACATAGATGCCGCCGTCGGCCTCGCGGGCGATCGCGGAGCCGACCACGTTGACCACGCCGAGGACGCGGGCGCCCTTGCGCTTGAGCTCCTGCACGGCGGCGAGCACGTCGTACGTCTCACCGGACTGGGAGACCGCGACGTACAGGGTGTCGGGGTCGACGACCGCGTTGCGGTAGCGGAACTCGGAGGCGGGCTCGGCGTCCGCGGGGATGCGGGCCAGCTCCTCGATCATCTGGGCGCCGATCATGCCCGCGTGGTACGAGGTGCCGCAGCCGAGGATCTTCACGCGGCGGATCCGGCGCGCCTCGCGGGCGTCCAGGTTCAGACCGCCGAGGTGCACGGTGGAGAACCGGTCGTCGATGCGGCCGCGCAGCACGCGGTCCACGGCGTCGGCCTGCTCGTGGATCTCCTTGTGCATGTAGGTGTCGTGGCCGCCCATGTCGTACGACGCCGCCTCCCACTCCACGGTGGTCGGCTCGGCGCTCGTCCGGGTGCCCTCGGTGGTGTAGGTGCGGAAGTCGTCGGCCTTGAGGGTGGCCATCTCGCCGTCGTCCAGCGTCACTATCTGCCGGGTGTGGGTGACCAGCGCGGCGATGTCGGACGCGACGAACATCTCCTTCTCGCCGATGCCGAGGACGACCGGCGAGCCGTTGCGGGCGACGACGATGCGGTCGTTGAAGTCGGCGTGCATCACGGCGATGCCGTACGTGCCCTCCACGAGGCGCAGCGCCTGGCGGACCTTCTCCTCCAGGGTCTCCGCCTGGGAGCGGGCGACGAGGTGGGTGAGGACCTCGGTGTCGGTCTCGGAGAGGAACTCGACGCCGTCCGCCTCCAGCTTGCGGCGCAGGTCGGCGGCGTTGTCGATGATGCCGTTGTGCACGACCGCGACCTTGTGGTCGGCCGACATGTGCGGGTGGGCGTTGACGTCGGACGGGGCGCCGTGGGTGGCCCAGCGGGTGTGGGCGATGCCCGTGGTGCCCTTGAAGCGCGCCGGGACCTTGGCCTCCAGGTCGCGCACCCGGCCCTTGGCCTTCACCATCTTCAGGCCGGCCGTCTTCGGGGAGGTGACCACGAGGCCCGCGGAGTCGTAGCCGCGGTACTCCAGGCGCTGCAGACCCTCGAGCAGCAGCGGAGCCACGTCACGCTTCCCGATGTATCCGACAATTCCGCACATATATAGGTATCTCTCAGTCTTCTCAGCCGTACACGATGCGGCGCAGCTGCCTGAGCGTCAGCTCCGGCGGCGCCACCGCCCGGTATTTCAGGTCCGCCTCGATCCGTTCGAAGATCGCCTCGTTCGTCAGGCCGTGGGCCTGCAGTTCGCGGTGGCGGCGACGGACGTAGTCCTGCGTCGTCTCGTCGAAGTAGGCGAGCACGTCCTGCACCACCCGCAGCGCCTCGCCCCTGCTCAGGGGCGTGGACCGCGTCAGGTGATCGACAAGTTCCTCGTGCACCCGGTAGATCCTGGGGTACGAGCGGCAGTTTCGCAAGAATCCTGCCCGATTCCGGGCAGCGGGCTGTTGGATCTCTTGTGGGGCGCTGTTTGCGAGCCGTCCATCCGGTGTCTCGCGTCCCGTTGCCCGTACAGGCGAGTTTCAGACGCCATGGACATTCCTCGTATGGGCGTACCGGAGAAGCTGGCCGAGCGCATGAGCATGGCCGAGCAGCACGAGTACCTGCGCGCCAGATTCTCCCGGCGCACCATGATCAGGGGTGGCGCCGTCACCCTGGGCGCCGTCACGGGTGGCGCGTTCGTGACGGGCGCCACCGCCCGGGCCGATGCGCCGATCCGGAGCACCGCATCCGCCGCCGAGTCGGTCGACGGCTCCCTCGTCGCCCCCTTCGGCCGCCACCTGGCGTGGGGCAACGACCCGCGCACCGAGATCACCGTCTCCTGGCAGGTCCCGGTCGCGGTGAAGAAGCCCTTCATCCGCGTCGGCGCCCACCCGTGGGACCTCTCCCGCAAGATCGAGGCGGAGGTGCGCACCCTGTACACCCCGGCCGGCGTCGGCGCGAGCGGCGACCACACCCAGTACTACCTGCACGCCAAGCTGACCCACCTGCGCCCGGGCCGGACCTACTACTACGGCGTCGGCCACCAGGGCTTCGACCCGGCCGAGCCGCACCTGCTGGGCACCCTGGGCACCTTCACCACCGCCCCCGCGCACCGCAAGCCGTTCACCTTCACCGCCTTCGGGGACGAGGGTGTCGGCTACCACGGCCTGGCCAACAACGCCCTGATCCTGGGCCAGAACCCGGCCTTCCACCTGCACGCCGGCGACATCGCCTACGGCGACCCGTCCGGCTCCGGCCAGACCGCCGACACCGGCTTCGACTCGCGCACCTGGGACCAGTTCCTGGCCCAGACCGAGTCGGTCGCCAAGCAGGTCCCCTGGATGCCGGCCTACGGCAACCACGACATGGAGGCCTGGTACGCGCCCCACGGCTACGGCGGCGAGGAGGCCCGCTGGACCCTCCCCGACAACGGCCCGGACCGCAAGAACCTCCCCGGCGTCTACTCCTTCGTCTACGGCAACACCGCGGTCATCTCCCTGGACGCCAACGACATCTCCTACGAGATCCCGGCGAACCTGGGCATATCCGGCGGAACGCAGACCAAGTGGCTCGAGGCCCAGCTGAAGAAGCACCGCGCGTCGAAGGAGGTCGACTTCGTCGTGGTCTTCTTCCACCACTGCGCCTACTGCACCTCCACCGCGCACGCCTCGGAGGGGGGCGTGCGCCAGGAGTGGGTGCCGCTGTTCGAGAAGTACACCGTGGACCTGGTCATCAACGGCCACAACCACCAGTACGAGCGCACCGACGTCATCAAGGCGGGCCAGGTCGCCAAGAAGCTCCCGATCGGCGGCACCGCCTACCCCGAGACCGAGGGTGTGGTGTACGTCACGGCCGGCGCGGCGGGCCGCAGCCTGTACGCCTTCTCCGCCCCGGACTCCTACGAGGGCCACGAGCACGAGGTCGACTCCGTCGCCTCCTTCGTCAACCTCAAGGACGGCAAGCAGAACGAGACCGTCGCCTGGTCCCGGGTGCGGTACCTGGACTACTCCTTCCTGCGCGTGGACGTCACGCCCGCGCCGAAGGGCCGGCACACCACCCTGACGGTGTCGGGCATCGCCGAGACCGGCGACCGCATCGACCACTTCACGGTGTCCCGCCGGGCGAAGTAGCACCCCCGTCGGCGCCGCGTACGAGCGCCGCACAGGGGTCGGGCGGGCGGTCCTCACATGCGGCGGAGGACCGCCTGCTTGGCCAGGGTGAACTCCTCGGGCGTCAGCACGCCGTCGCGATGCAGGTCGCCCAGCTCGCGCAGGCGCCGCAGCAGGGCATCGTGATCGTCCTCGGCCGCCGGTTCCTCGGCGAGCGGCACGGGTTCCGGCCGTACCTCCGTCCCGGCCGCCGCGGCCGAGGGGTGCGGCAGCCGGGCCTGGACGGCGGCCGCGACCAGCGCCATCAGCGGGTCCCTCTTGAAGCCCCACAACTCCACGGCGTGGGGGTCGTACTTGGCCGGCGTGGTGGCGGGGGCGCCGCGCACGGTGAAGCGCAGATGTCCGTTCTCCATCCCCGCCGCCGGCTGCCACCGCACGCCCGTGATCTCGTCGAGCGGGATCGTCCGGGGCCCGGTGGCGGCCTTGGCGTCCTCCGTCTTCCAGTTCCACTCCAGGCGCACCCGCTCACCGTCGAAACCCGCCGTGCCGTCCCCGGCGGAGGCGGTCAGCGGCACCGACGGACCGGGCAGCAGGTACTCGGTGACCGGCTCCGGTGAGACCCCCTCGAGCAGCAGTGCGCCCCGCACCTCGTCCGCGAAGTACTCGGCGACCCCGTACCGGTCGGACTCCACCGGCAGTTGGTAGGGGTCATGGGGCTCGGTGAGCCGGCCGCCGGTGGCGAGCAGCAGCGGGTCGGCGCCGTCGCGCAGCCGCAGCCTCAACCGCCCGGCCCGCTTGCCCTGCTCGAACGACACACCGGCCAACGCGCCCAGCGGTACGACGAGTTCACCCAGCTCCCGGCGCACCGGGCTGACGCTCTTGTCCCGGCCGGGAGTGAGCCGCAGGGCGTCGCCGTCGAAGGTCCAGGTACCGTCCTTCTGGATGATTTCCGCCATGCGGGGATTGTTTCACCGGATCTGCGGGAGAGTGGTCTTTACCAATCCTGAAGGGAGCGCATGTGAGACGGAACCACAGCACGACTCCCCGACTGTCCCGCGTCCTCGGATCCCTGCTGCTGGTGGCGGCGGCCGGCGTGACCGCCGTCGGCGCGGCGCCCGCCCCGCAGCCCCTGGCCGCGACCCCGCTGGACCGGGTGATCCCGGCGCCCGCCTCGGTCCTTCCGGGCGGCCGGCCGTACCGCGTCACCTCCACCACCCGCATCCGCCTCGACCCCTCCGCCTCCGGTGAGGTCCGCGCGATCGGCGAGTACCTCGCCGGCATTCTGCGCCCGTCCACCGGCTACCGGCTGCCGGTCACCGACGGCGGCACCGGCGGCATCCGGCTGCACCTGGCCGACGGCACGTACGGCGCCGAGGGTTACCGGATCAGCAGCGGCGCGCCGGGCGTCACCATCACCGCGAGCGCCCCCGCCGGCCTCTTCCACGGCGTGCAGACCCTGCGCCAGCTGCTCCCGGCCTCCGTCGAGAAGAGGAGCCGGCAGAGCGGCCCCTGGCGCATCGCGGGCGGAACGATCGAGGACCGGCCCCGCTACGGCTACCGCGGCGCGATGCTGGACGTCTCCCGGCACTTCTTCACGGTCGGCCAGGTCGAGCGGTACATCGACGAGTTGGCCCTCTACAAGGTCAACGAACTGCACCTGCACCTCAGCGACGACCAGGGCTGGCGCATCGCCGTCGACTCCTGGCCGCGCCTGGCCTCCTACGGCGGCTCCACCCAGGTCGGCGGCGGCAGGGGCGGCTCCTACACCAAGGCCGACTACCAGGAGATCGTGCGCTACGCCGCCTCCCGCTACCTGGAGGTCGTCCCCGAGATCGACATGCCCGGCCACACCAACGCGGCCCTCGCCTCCTACGCCGAGCTGAACTGCGACGGCACCGCACCCCCGCTGTACACCGGCACCGGCGTCGGCTTCAGCTCGCTGTGCGTGCCCAAGGAGGTGACGTACGACTTCGCCGACGACGTGATCCGCGAGCTGGCCGCCCTCACCCCCGGCCGCTATCTGCACATCGGCGGCGACGAGGCGCACTCCACCAGCCACGCCGACTACGTGCGGTTCATGGACCGCGTGCAGCCGATCGTCGCCCAGTACGGCAAGACGGTCATCGGCTGGCACCAGCTGACCGGCGCCACCCCCGCGCAGGGCGCCCTCGCCCAGTACTGGGGCCTGGACGGCACGAGCGCGGCCGAGAAGGCCCAGGTCGCCAAGGCCGCCCAGAACGGCACCGGACTGATCCTGTCCCCGGCCGACCGGGTCTACCTCGACATGAAGTACACCGCCACCACCCGGCTGGGCACCAAGTGGGCGGGCCTGGTGGAGGTGAGGCGCTCCTACGACTGGAACCCCGGCGCCTACCTCCCCGGCGCCCCTGCGTCGGCCGTCCGGGGCGTCGAGGCGCCCTTGTGGTCGGAGACCCTCACCAACTCCGCCGACATCGAGTACATGGCCTTCCCCCGCCTCCCCGGAGCCGCCGAACTGGGCTGGTCCCCGGCCGCCACTCACGACTGGGACCACTACCGGACCCGTCTGGCCGCCCAGGCCCCACGCTGGGACGCCCTCGGCATCACCTACTACAGGTCGCCCCAGGTCCCCTGGCCGACCGGCTGACCGGCCGACCGCGGCCGACGGGCACCCCGGAGGACCGTGCTCCGGGGTGCCCGTCCGTCAGGGAGGTGTCAGAACCCGGCGATCGGGTTCTTCAGGGTGCCCACGAGCTGCAGAGCGCCCGCCGGGTCGGCGAGGTCCACCATCTGCCGGTTGTCGCGCAACTGGAGCCGGTTGAGGCAGGACAGGGCGAACTCGGGGGTGAACAGGTCGTACTGGGCGAACCTGTCGGCCAGTTCGGGGGTGGACTCCTGGTACTCGCGGGTGACCTCGGCGACCGTGCGCCAGAAGTCGTGCTCGTCGAGGATGCCCTCGGCGGCCAGGTTCGCCGCCAGGAAGCGGAAGAAGCAGTCGAAGACGTCCGTGAAGAGGGACAGGAGCTTCCTGTCCTCCGGGACCTCCACACGGATCCGGCGCACCTCCGGCGGGAGGTCGGCGTCCGGGTCCATCACCGCGATCTCCTCGGCGATGTCCTTGTAGACGGCCCGCCGGACGACCCCGTCCCGCAGCACCAGGATCACGTTCTCGCCGTGCGGCATGAAGACGAGGTCGTAGGCGTAGAAGCTGTGCAGGAGCGGGGTGTAGTACGCCCGCAGGTACTGCCGCAGCCACTCGGTGGGCGTCAGGCCGGAGCGGGCGATCAGCGCGCCCGCGAAGGAGGCGCCCTCGTGGTCCACGTGCAGCAGCGAGGCCATGGTGGCCAGGGACTCGCCCTCCTGCAGGGAGGGCACCGGGCTCTCCCGCCACAGCGCGGCCAGCATCTTGCGGTAGGGCGAGTAGCGGTCGGTGGCCTGCTCGTACTCCAGGTGCCGGTAGCCGACGGCCGCCCGTTCCCGGATGATCGTGAGCCCGGTCGACTTCAGGACGGGATCGTTCTCGATGAGCTGGGCCAGCCAGTCGTTGATCGCCGGGGTGGCCTCCATGTACGCCGCCGAGAGGCCGCGCATGAAGCCCATGTTGAGGACGGACAGGGCCGTCTTGACGTAGTGCTTGTGCGGGTGCGAGCGGTTGAAGAAGGTCCGGATGGACTGCTGGGCCAGGTACTCGTCGTCGCCCTCTCCGAGGCACACCAGGTTCCGGCGGGCCACCTCGGCGGCGAAGGTGACGCTGAGCTTGTTCCACCACTGCCAGGGGTGGACGGGGATGAGGAGGTAGTCGGCGGGGTCGAGGCCCTGGCCGGTGAGCGTCTCGTGGAAACGGTTCAGCGTGGGCTCGCCCAGCTCCTCCCGCAGGAAGGACTCGTACGCGATCCCCACCCCGGCCGTGAACGCGGCCCGCGAGCGGTGCGCGGCCAGCCAGACCAGCCGGACCGGGCTCGCGGTCTCCGGGGCGTACGACAGGTACTCGTGGACGCCGAACCCCAGCCGCCCGTTGTTGGCGACGAAGCAGGGGTGGCCCTCGGTCATCCCGGTCTCGACGGCCTGGAAGCCGCTGCCCGCCAGCTCCGCGGAGGTGACGCGGGGCTTGGTGAGCTTGTAGCAGGTGCCGGAGAGGGTGGAGGAGATCTCCTCCAGGTAGACCGGCAGGATCTCGTCGCTCAGGCCCAGCGACACCTTCAGCTCGATGAAGAAGTCCAGGGCGGCGAGCGGGAGTTCGGCGCCGTCGCGGTGCCGGGTGATCGAGCCGGCGTCGACCTGCCAGTGGTCGAGGGCGCGGCGGGCGGCGGAGAACCGGTAGGCGGTCAGCCCGTCGTCGCTGCGGACGACGTACCGGTCGCCCTCCTTCTCGGGGGTGATCAGGCGCTCGTGGGCGAACTCGGCGAGCGCCTTGCGTATCAGCAGGCGGTCGGCGGTCGCCCAGCGCTCGGGGGACAGATGGGCCACGGCGTCGGTGATGCTCATGCGGACACCGCCTTCTCGAACCCCTCACGGGTGCAGAAACTCAGCAACGCCTTCTTCTCCGGCTTCTGGATCTCACGCTCGGGCACGAACCCGACGGCCTCGTTCAGCGCCTGTACGGCCTTGTTGCGCACGTCCGGCTCGACCACGACCCGCCGTACCGCGGGATCCTCGAACAGATGGGCCATCACGGCGGTGATGACGGACCGGGTGAACCCGTGGACGGGCGTGTCGGTCGCCGGCACGAGAAAGTGCATGCCGACGTCTCCCGGCCGCGCCTCGTACAGCCCGGCCAGCTCGCGGTGTGCGGGGTCGTACCGCTCCATGAGGAAGACGGGCTCCGCGTCCCGCAGCCCGAGATGCGCGCTGTGGTGTTCGTCCGCCGCGATCTCCAGATAGGCCCGCTCGACCTCCTCCGGCCGCGCGTCCTGCATCATCCAGAACGCGGCCTTGGGGTGGGTGACCCAGCCGTGCAGCAGCTCGGCGTCCCGCAGGGGGTCGACGGCTCGGAAGGTGAAGGTCATACCGCGAACTCCTGGAAGGCGATGGTCTTCTCGACCGGGTAGTACTCGGTGCCGAGCAGTTCGCGGATGATGTACGCGTTCCGGTACGCGCCCATGCCCAGGTCGGGGCTGGTGATGCTGTGGGTGTGGACACCGGCGTTCTGCAGGAAGACGCCCCGGCCGGTGACGTCGACGGCGTAGTTGCGGGCGACGTCGAAGCGGCCGTGACCGTCGAAGCGGAGGCGGTCCCGGACCGGCGCGAGGAAGGCCGGGGGCTCGTAGTGGTAGCCGGTGGCCAGCAGGAGGCCCTCGGTGCGGATCTCGAAGTCCTTGCCCTGCTCGTCCTGGTGGAAGCCGAGCCGGTAGATCCCGTCCTCGTGGCGTGCCTGCTCGAGCGTGGAGTTGGTGAGGAGGCGAGTGGGGACCGGGCGGTCGCCGCTCTCCACGTTCTTCTGGTAGAGCAGGTCGAAGATCGAGTCGATCAGATCGCCGTTGATGCCCTTGAACAGGCCCTTCTGCTGCTTCTCCAGCCGGTAGCGGGTCTCCTCGGGAAGCGCGCGGAAGTAGTCGACGTAGTCCGGGGAAGTCATCTCCAGGGTCAGTTTGGTGTACTCCAGCGGGAAGAACCGCGGGGAGCGGGTGAGCCAGTTGAGCTGGTAGCCGTGGACGTCGATCTCGGCGAGCAGCTCGTAGTAGATCTCCGCGGCGCTCTGTCCGCTGCCGACGATCGTGATGGACTTCTTCGCCCGCAGCTCCTCCTTGCGGTGCATGTACTGGGAGGTGTGCAGGAAGTCCCCGCCGAGCCCCCGGCAGGCCGGCGGCACGAAGGGGACCGTGCCGGTGCCGAGGACCAGGTGCCGGGCGCGGTACGTCCCGCCGGACCCGGTGTGGACGGCGTACAGCCCGTCCTCGTACGTCACCTCGGTGACCGTCGTGCCGAACCGGACGCTGCTCAGCTTGCCGGCCGCCCAGCGGCAGTAGTCGTCGTACTCGACGCGCAGCGGGTAGAAGTTCTCGCGGATGTAGAACGAGTACAGTCTGCCCTTCTCCTTCAGGTAGTTGAGGAAGGAGTACGGCGACGTCGGGTCCGCCAGGGTGACCAGGTCGGACATGAACGGGGTCTGCAGGTGGGCGCCGTCGAGGAACATGCCGGCGTGCCACTCGAAGTCCGGCTTGGAGTCCAGGAAGACGCAGTCCAGTTCGGCGATCGGCTCGGTCAGGCAGGCGAGGCCGAGGTTGAAGGGGCCGAGCCCGATCCCCACGACGTCATGGATGCGGCGGGCGTCAGCAAGCGCGGTCAAGGGACTCTCCCAGGTACTGCTCGGCGTGGCCGGCGATCAGGTCGAGGACGGCGGCGATGTCGGCCGGTGTCGTCTCGGGGTTGAGCAGGGTGAACTTCAGGTAGTGGCGACCGCCCACCTTGGTGCCCGCGACCACGGCATCCCCGGAGGCGAACAGGGCTTTGCGGGCGTGGAGGTTGGCGCGGTCGACCTCGGCCGGGTCGGTGACGGGCGCCGGGACGTAGCGGAAGACGAGGGTGGACAGGGCGGGCTCGACGACCACGTCGTAGCGCGGGTCGGCGGCGAGCGTCCGCCAGGCCTGCCGGGCCAGGCCGCAGACCTCGTCGAAGAGCTGCCCGATGCCGTCGGCGCCCATGGTGCGCAGGGTGAGCCACAGTTTGAGGGCGTCGAAGCGGCGGGTGGTCTGCAGGGACTTGTCGACCTGGTTGGGGATGCGCTCCTCGGCCATGCGGCGCGGGTTGAGGTACTCGGCGTGGTAGGTGGCGTGCCGCAGGGTGGCCGCGTCCCGGACCAGGACGGCGGAGGAACTCACCGGCTGGAAGAAGGACTTGTGGTAGTCGACGGTGACCGAGTCGGCGTGCTCGATGCCGTCGAGGAGAGCGCGGCGGGTGGGGGAGACCAGCAGCCCGCAGCCGTAGGCGGCGTCCACGTGCAGCCACACTCCGTACTGGGCGCACAGCCCGGCGATCTCCGGCAGCGGGTCGATGGAGCCGAAGTCGGTGGTGCCGGCGGTGGCGACGACGGCCATCGGGACCAGGCCGTCCCTCGTGCAGCGCTCCAGCTCGTGGGCGAGGGCGACGGTCTGCATCCGCTTGTCGTGGTCGACGGGGACGGTGACCACGGCGTCCGGTCCCAGCCCGAGCAGCTTGGCCGACTTCTTCACGCTGAAGTGGCTGACCTCGGAGGCGAGGATCCGCAGCCGGGCCGGGTCGTCGGTCTTGGCCTCCTCGCGGGCGAGCAGCAGCGCCTGGAGGTTGGACTGGGTGCCGCCGGAGGTGAACACGCCGTCGGCGGCGGGCCCGAGTCCGATCCGGCGGGCCGTCCAGTCGATGAGCCGGCGCTCGATGAGGGTGCCGCCGGCCGACTGGTCCCAGGTGTCCAGGGAGGAGTTGACGGCGGAGAGCACGGCCTCGCCGAGCACCGCCGGGATGACGACGGGGCAGTTGAGGTGGGCCAGGTAGCGGGGGTGGTGGAAGTAGACCGCGTCCCGGAGGTAGACGTCCTCCAGCTCGTCCAGGGCGGCGGTGGTGTCGCCGAGGGGCCGGTCGAGGTCGATGGCGCCGATGCGGGGGGTGAGGGCGTCGGCGGTGACGCCGGTGAACGGACGGTCGGTGGTGGCGAGTTTGGCCGCCACCCGCTCGACTCCTTCGGTCACGGAGCGGCGGTAGTGCTCCGCGGTGAGGCCATTGAGCAGGTGCGAGCGCATGTGGGGGTCCTCCGAGGGGACTGACCGTGCGAGGGAATGAATTTAGGTTAGCCTAACCTAAGTTTTCTGGATCACGGCATGGGTGTTCCATGACCGGTGTCACGCGGGCGGGGTTACTCCGCGGCCCTGAGCTGCTCCTCCGTCATGCCCTGCCGCCAGTACCCGACGAACGTCACCCGCCGCCGGTCCACCCCGCGTTCCCCGACGAAGTACCGGCGCAGCGCCTTGACCTGCCCGGACTCCCCGGCGATCCACACGTACGGCCGCTCGGCCAGGGGCAGTCGAGCGGCCCGTACGGCATCGACGGCCATGGGGGCCCCGTCGTGCCGCACGAGCCAGCCGATCTCCGCGTCCGCCTCCGTGGCGACGTCCTGGATGTCCCCGGCGTGCGGCACCTCCAGCCAGGCCCGGACCCGGGTACCGGCCGGCAGTGACTCCAGGATCGCGGTCGCGGCCGGTACGGCGGTCTCGTCGCCCCACAGCACGACCAGGTCGGTGTCCTGCGGCGGACGGAAGCGGACCGCGCGGTTGTCGGCGATCGCCGGGCCGAGCAGCAGCACCCGGTCTCCGGCGGCGGCCCGGGCCGCCCACCGCGACGCGGGCCCCGCGGGGCCCGCGGCACCGGGTTCGACGCCGTGCAGCGCGAAGTCGATGTCGATCTCGTCGGGATCGCGGCGCAGGGCCCTGAGGGTGTACGAGCGCATCACCGCCCGCACGTCGTCGGGCAGTTCACGCCACGCCTGCCACCAGCCGTCGCCGAACTCGAGCGGCACCACGGGCTCGCGCTGCCCGGGCTGCGGCAGGAACAGAGACAGCGACTGGTCGAGCCCGAGGGACTCGAAGGCGTGCAGATCGGGCCCACCGAAGGTGACCCGCACCAAAGACGGCCCGAGCCGCCTGGTCCGTACGACGTGCAGGGAGAAGAACCGGAACGGGGTGACTACGGCGGTGGTCATGGGGGGCTCCTTCTGCGCAGGCCTACGCGACCTTCTTGGCCTTCTCCAGCGCCTGCGCCAGACTCGTCAGCAACGGCACGCACTTGTCGTAGGAGAGGATCGGCTCCGGCGACCGGGCGATGACCTGCCCCGCCTTCACCGCGGGCAGCTTCTTCCAGGTGGCCTTGGTGATGTCGGCCGGCTGGATCGCCGAGCTGCGGTCGTCCATCATGATGATGTCCGCCGCGTACTTGTCGACGTTCTCCCAGCTCAGCGACTCGTACCAGCCGCTTCCCTGCTTCTTGGCGCTCTCCGGCGGCTCCACGAAGTTCACGCCGAGGGCCTTGAAGTACTCCAGGTCGACGGAGAGGTTGGTGCCGGAGACGTAGAAGAGCTGATCGCTCGCGGAACCGGCCATCACCTTGATGCCGGGCTTTGCCTTCGCCGCGGCGCGCAGCCGGGCGGCGGCCTCCTCGAACCGCTTCTTCGCGTCCGTCGCCTTCGCCGCCTTCATGTCCGCGCCGAGCGACTCGGCCAGCTCCCACATGCGCTGCAGCGGCTGGGTGAGCTGACGGTCGTAGACGGACACACCGACACCGGGGGCCAGTTGGGCGATCTTCTTCGCGGACTCCTCGGGGACGTACCAGAGGGTGCCGGCGGCGTCGAACATGGTGGAGACCAGCACGTCGGGCGCGAGGGCCGCGTACTTCTCGATGTTGAACTGGCCCCAGGCGTTGCCGAGCACCGTCACCTTGCTGACGTCCATGTCGCCGGCCTGGACGTCGGCCCTGCCGTCCTTGGTCCTCGTCGGGCCGAACACGCCCTTCACCTGGATGCCGTAGTCGTACAGCGCGGCGGCGACGCCGGTGAACGCGACGATGTTCGCGGGCACCCGGTCCAGCTTCACGGTCGTGCCGCGGTCGTCCTTGAAGGACCAGGGGCCGGACGTGCCGGCCTTCGCTCCCTCGCCCGAACCCTCGTTGGTGCCCTTCTCCTTCCCGCAGGCGGCGAGCGCGGCGCCGAGTCCGAGGGCGCCGCCCGCGACGAGCAGGCCGCGGCGAGTGGGGTGGGTGGCACGGGCATGGAACATGGGCATGACTGCTTTCGACCGGGGCGGGACGCCCGCCGGACAAGTTCCAAGGTAGGTTAGCCTAACCTCAGTAGTTGTCCAGTGGGCGCCTCGCCCGGCCGGGTCCTGTCAGCCCGTCAGGCCCAACTCCCGGGCGATCAGCATCCGCTGGACCTCGCTCGTGCCCTCGCCGATCTCGAGGATCTTGGAGTCGCGCCACATGCGGGCCACCGGGTACTCGTTCATGAAGCCGTAGCCGCCGTGGATCTGGGTGGCGTCGCGGGCGTTGTCGACGGCGACCGTGGAGGAGTACAGCTTGGCCAGGGCCGCCTCCTTCTTGAAGGGTTCGCCGGCGACCAGGCGGGAGGCCGCGTCGCGCCAGGCCAGACGGGCGGTGTGGGCCTTCATCTCCATGTCGGCGACCTTGAACTGGATGGCCTGGTTGGCGCCGATCGGCTTGCCGAAGGCATGGCGTTCCTTGGCGTACTTCACCGACTCGTCCACACAGCCCTGCGCCAGACCGGTGGCCAGCGCGGCGATGGCGATACGGCCCTCGTCCAGGATGCGCAGGAACTGGGCGTAGCCCCGGCCCTCCTCGCCGAGCAGGTTGGCGGCGGGCACCCGGACGTCGGCGAAGGACAGCTCGCGGGTGTCGGAGGCGTTCCAGCCGACCTTGGAGTAGGGGGCGGCGACCGTGAAGCCGGGCGTGCCCGCCGGCACGATGATCGCCGAGATCAGCGGCCTGCCGTCCGGCTTGCGGCCGGTCACGGCGGTCACCGTCACCAGCCCCGTGATGTCCGTGCCCGAGTTGGTGATGAAGCACTTGGTGCCGTTGATCACCCACTCGTCGGTGTCGGGGTCCAGCCGGGCCGTCGTCCGGGTGGCGCCGGCGTCGCTGCCGCCGTCCGGCTCCGTCAGACCGAACGCGCCCAGGATCTCGCCGGAGCAGAGCCGGGGGAGCCACTGACGCTTCTGCTCCTCCGTCCCGAAGAGGTGCAGCGGCATGGCGCCCAGCGAGACCCCGGCCTCCAGGGTGATGGCCACCGAGGAGTCCACCCGGGCCAGCTCCTCCAGTGCGATGCCGAGGGCCAGATAGTCGCCGCCCATGCCGCCGTACTCCTCCGGGAACGGCAGCCCGAACAGGCCCATGCGGCCCATCTCGCGGACGATCTCGTAGGGGAACTCGTGCCGCTCGTAGAAGTCGCCGATCTTCGGCGCGACGACGTCGTGGGCGAACTCCTCCACCGTACGGCGGAGTTCCTCCAGCTCGGGGCTGAGACGGTGGTCCATGCTCATCACTGGTCCTTGTGGGGCTGTGTCGGGCTACCGAGGGCGCGGACGGTTCGGGACGGGCTGGGCCGGTCCAGATGGGCGGCCATCCACACGCTGGTGGCGGTCAGACGGCCGAGGTCGACCCCGGTCTCGATGCCGAGTCCGTGCAGCATCCAGACGAGGTCTTCGGTGGCGAGATTGCCGGTGGCGGACTTCGCGTACGGGCAGCCGCCGAGGCCGCCCGCCGAGGCGTCCACCGTGGTGACACCGTGCTGCAGCGCGGCCAGGGTGTTGGCGAGCGCCTGCCCGTAGGTGTCGTGGAAGTGCACGCCGATCACGTTCGTCGGCACACCCTTCTCGTTCAGCAGGTTGAGCAGTTCCAGCACATGGCCGGGGGTCGCGACGCCGATCGTGTCCCCGAGGCTCAGCTCGTCGCAGCCCATGTCCCGCAGCGCCGTGCAGACGCGGGCCACCTGGTGCAGCGGGACCGCCCCCTCCCAGGGGTCGCCGAAGCACATCGAGACATAGCCGCGCACGTGCACGCCCGCGTCCTTCGCCTGCCGCACCACCGGCTCGAACACGGCCAGCGACTCGTCCAGAGTGCGGTTGAGGTTGGCCTTGGCGAAGGACTCCGTGGCGCTGGCGAACACCGCGATCCGCCGGGCACCGAGCGCGAGCGCCCGCTCCAGTCCGCGCCCGTTCGGCACCAGCACCGGCAGGTCGACGTCCAGCCCGGACACCTGCGGGAACAGCTCCTCGGCGTCGGCCAGTTGGGGCACCCACTTGGGGTGCACGAAGCTCGTCGCCTCGATGGTGGTCAGGCCCGCGTCGGCCAGGCGGCGGATGAACTCCGCCTTCACCGGCGTCGGCACGGCCCGCTGCTCGTTCTGCAGCCCGTCGCGCGCGCCGACCTCGTGGATCCGCACCCGCGCGGGCAGACCCCGGGCCGGTACGACCATGGGCAGGGCGTCGGCGCTCACTCGGCCACCTCCTCCTTCGGCGTGATGACGGCCAGCACCTGCTCCATCGCGACCGTCGTGCCCGGGGTCACGTCCAGCTCGGCGACCGTGCCCGCGTGCGGGGCGGAGATGACGTGCTCCATCTTCATCGCCTCCACCACCAGCAGGCTCTGACCGGCGGTCACCTCGTCGCCCACGGCGACCTTGACGACCGTCACCGTGCCCGGCATGGGAGCGGTCAGCGAGTCGGCGCCCGCGTGGGCCGAGCGGCTCAGCGACGCGGCGACCGGGTCGTGGTCGCGCACCTGCCAGGCGTCGCCGTCCCGGCCGATCCAGTCACCGGCGCGGTGGAAGGTGTGCGTCACGCCGTCGAGGGTCACGCGGACCCGGTCGCCCGTGACGGCGTGGGTGCCGCGCGGGGCGTACGTCACCGGCTCCTGCACGCGCAGCGGGAACGCGGGCGGCTTCGGGGTGCCGCCCAGCCGCCAGCCGCTCGGCACCGAGAAGGGGTCGGTCCAGCCCTCGGAGGAAGGCCGCAGCGCCTCCAGCCGTACGGCCGCCGCCGCCTCGTACACCTCCTCGGGTACGCCGGCGGGGACCAGCTCGTCCACCACCCGCTCCACCAGCCCGGTGTCCAGGTCGCCCCGGACGACGGCCGGGTGGGCCAGCAGCCGCCGCAGGAACCCGGCATTGGTCTGCACGCCCAGCGTGACGGTCCCGGCGAGGGCCGCGCGGAGCTTTCTGAGCGCCGTCGCGCGGTCGGGGCCGTACGCGATCACCTTGGACAGCATCGGGTCGTACAGGCTGCCGACCTCGGTGCCCTCGCTGAGCCCGGAATCGGTGCGCACCCCGTCGCCCTGCGGCTCGTTCAGCAGCAGGACCGTGCCGCCGGAGGGGAGGAACCCGCGGGCCGGGTCCTCGGCGCAGATCCGGGCCTCCACCGCGTGCCCGGTGAGCGTCACGTCCTCCTGCGCGAAGCCCAGCTTCTCCCCGGCCGCCACCCTGAGCTGCCACTCCACCAGGTCCAGTCCCGTGATCAGCTCGGTGACCGGGTGCTCCACCTGGAGCCGGGTGTTCATCTCCATGAAGTAGTACTGCGACGGGTCGGTGCCCGGCACGATGAACTCCACCGTGCCCGCGCCCCGGTAGCCGCAGGAGCGCGCCGCCTGCACGGCCGCCTCGCCCATCGACGCGCGCGTGGCCTCGTCGAGGAGCACGCTGGGCGCCTCCTCGATGATCTTCTGGTGCCGCCGCTGCAGCGAGCACTCGCGCTCGCCGAGATGGACGACGTTGCCGTGCCCGTCGGCCAGCACCTGGATCTCGATGTGCCGGGGCCGGTCGACCCACCGCTCCACCAGCAGGGTGTCGTCGCCGAAGGAGGTGCGGGCCTCGCGGCGCGCGGCCGCGATCTCCTCCTCCAGCACGGCCATGTCGCGCACCAGCCGCATGCCCTTGCCGCCACCGCCGGCCGACGGCTTGAGCAGCACCGGCGCGCCCAGCGCGCGGGCCGCCTCGGCGAGGTCGGGGTCCCGGCCGCCCGGCACGACCGGCACCCCCGCGGCCTGCACCGTCTCCTTGGCGCGGATCTTGTCGCCCATGAGCGCGATCGCGTCGGCCGGCGGGCCGATGAAGACCAGCCCCGCCTCCTCGCAGGCGCGCGCGAAGGCGGCGTTCTCCGCCAGGAAGCCGTACCCGGGGTGGACGGCCTGCGCGCCGGTGCGGGCGGCCGCCTCCAGCAGCCGCTCGACGGACAGATAGCTCTCGGCGGCCGGCGCCGGGCCGATCCGTACCGCCGTGTCGGCCTCGCGCACGTGCCGCGCGTCGGCGTCGGCGTCGGAGAAGACCGCCACCGAGCGCACGCCCAACGAACGGAGCGTCCGCATGACGCGTACCGCGATCTCGCCCCGGTTGGCGACCAGCACTGTGTCGAACACGGTTCCCCTCCTCACATCCGGAAGACGCCGAACTGGGGATCTCCCAGCGGCGCGTTGGCACAGGCCGTCAGGGCGAGTCCGAGCACCTGACGGGTCTCCAGCGGGTCGATCACGCCGTCGTCCCACAGGCGGGCGGTGGCGTAGTAGGCGTTGCCCTGGCGCTCGTACTGCGCGCGGATCGGCGCCTTGAAGGCCTCTTCGTCCTCGGCCGGCCAGTCGTCCCCGCGCGCCTCCAACTGGTCGCGCTTGACGGTGGCGAGGACGGACGCGGCCTGCTCGCCGCCCATCACGGAGATCTTGGCGCCCGGCCACATCCACAGGAAGCGGGGGGAGTAGGCCCGGCCGCACATCGAGTAGTTGCCCGCGCCGTACGACCCGCCGACCACCACCGTCAGCTTCGGCACGCGCGTGCAGGCGACGGCCGTCACCATCTTGGCGCCGTGCTTGGCGATGCCGCCCGCCTCGTAGTCCCTGCCGACCATGAACCCCGAGATGTTCTGCAGGAACACCAGCGGGATGCCGCGCTGGTCGCACAGCTCGATGAAGTGGGCGCCCTTCTGGGCCGACTCGGAGAAGAGGATGCCGTTGTTGGCGACGATGCCGACCGGGTGGCCGTGGATCCGGGCGAAGCCGGTGACGAGGGTCTGCCCGAACTCGCTCTTGAACTCGGCGAACCGGGAGCCGTCGGTGACACGGGCGATGATCTCGCGCACGTCGTAGGGGGTGCGGGAGTCGACCGGGACGGCGCCGTACAGCCCGTAGGGGTCGACCTTGGGCTCCGTGACCGGCGTGACCTCCCAGGGCGGGGACTGCCGGGCCGGAAGGGTGGCGACGATGTTCCGGACGATCCTGAGGGCGTGCGCGTCGTCCTCGGCGAGGTGGTCGGTGACCCCGGAGACGCGGGAGTGGACCTCGCCGCCGCCCAGCTCCTCGGCGGTGACGACCTCGCCGGTGGCCGCCTTCACCAGCGGCGGGCCGCCGAGGAAGATCGTGCCCTGGTTGCGGACGATGACGGCCTCGTCGCTCATCGCCGGGACGTACGCGCCGCCGGCCGTGCACGAGCCGAGGACGGCCGCGATCTGCGGGATGCCGGCGCCCGACATCCGCGCCTGGTTGTAGAAGATCCGCCCGAAGTGCTCGCGGTCGGGGAAGACCTCGTCCTGCATGGGCAGGAAGGCGCCTCCGGAGTCCACCAGATAGACACAGGGCAGCCGGTTGTCGAGGGCCACCTCCTGCGCGCGCAGGTGCTTCTTGACGGTCATCGGGTAGTACGTGCCGCCCTTGACGGTGGCGTCGTTGGCGACGATCACGCACTCGCGCCCGCTGACCCGGCCGATCCCGGCGATCACCCCGGCGGCCGGGGCCTGCCCGTCGTACATCCCGTCGGCGGCGAGGGGGGCCAGCTCCAGGAACGGCGAGCCGGGGTCGAGCAGCGTGTCCACCCGGTCCCTCGGCAGCATCTTGCCGCGCGCGGTGTGCCGGGCGCGCGCCTTCTCGCCCCCGCCGAGCGCCGCCGCGGCCAGCTTGCCGCGCAGCTCCTCGACGAGTGCGAGATGAGCCTGTTCATTGGCCCGCCAGGCCTCCGACGCGGGATCGGCCGCGCTGTGAAGCTCCGGTGCCTCGTGCATCCTTGCGGTCCCCTCACCCAGTGGTCACTGTTAATGAGCGTTAACCATTTCCTCCAGGTTAACGACCGCTAACCTCGCTGTCTAGAATTGCAGGCATGGTCACCAGAACCGACGCCCCGACCCGTCGCGAGCAGATCCTGAAGGAAGCCGCCCGGCTCTTCGCCGAGCGCGGCTTCCACGGTGTCGGTGTCGACGAGATAGGCGCCGCGGTCGGCATCAGCGGCCCCGGGCTCTACCGGCACTTCCCGGGCAAGGACGCGATGCTCGCCGAGCTGCTGGTGGGGATCAGCGGCCAGCTGCTCACCGGTGCCAAGCGGCGCCTGGCGGAGGCCGACGGCGAGGCCGGCGCCTCGGCGGTGCTGGACTCCCTCATCGAGGGCCACATCGACTTCGCCCTGGACGACCGTCCCCTCATCACCCTGCACGACCGCGAGCTGGACCGCCTGCGCGACAGCGACCGCAAGCTGGTGCGCCAGCTCCAGCGGCAGTACGTGGAGCTGTGGGTGGAGGTGGTCCGCGAGGTCTACCCGGACCTGACCGAGCCGACGGCCCGCTCCGCGGTCCACTCGGTCTTCGGCCTGCTCAACTCCACTCCCCACCTCGGCCGGGCCGGCACCCTCCCCGGCCGCACCACCACCGCGGTCCTGCTGCACCGCATGGCCCGGGGGGCGTTCGCGGCGGCCGGGGAGCGGTAGGCCCGGCCCCGGGCGTGACGAGCGTTACGGCCGGACCCCTCTGGACGGCCTTCCGTACTCGCCGGTACGGTTGAGTGAGCAAGCGCTTAGACATGCGTGATGTCATGCCGAGGTACGTGGAGGTGGACGGCGTGCGCCGTACGGTGTTCAACGAGGATCACGAGGCGTTCCGGGAGACCCTTCGCGCCTTCATCGAGGCCGAGGTCGTACCCGTGTACGACGAGTGGTTCGCGGCCGGCCAGGCCCCCCGCGACTTCTACTACAAGCTCGGTGAGCTGGGCGTCTTCGGCATCAGCGTGCCCGAGGAGTTCGGCGGCGCCGGCCTGGACACCCACAAGTTCGAGGCCGTGATCTACGAGGAGACCGCCCGCGCGGGCGTCACCTTCGGCGGCTCCGGCGTGCACGTGCTGCTCGCCCTGCCCTACATCAAGATGCTCGCCACCGACGAGCAGAAGAAGCGCTACCTGCCGAAGTTCGTCACCGGCGAGGAGATGTGGGCCATCGCCATGACGGAGCCGGGCACCGGCTCCGACCTGGCCGGCATGAAGACCACCGCCAGGCTCAGCGAGGACGGCACCCACTACGTCCTCAACGGCGCCAAGACCTTCATCACCGGCGGCGTCCACGCCGACAAGGTGATCGTCTGCGCCCGCACCGCCGCGCCCACCGCCGAGGACCGCCGCCACGGCATCTCCCTCTTCGCCGTGGACACCAAGTCCGAGGGCTACTCCGTCGGCCGCAAGCTCGACAAGCTCGGCCTGAAGACCTCCGACACCGCCGAGCTGGCCTTCGTCGACGTCAAGGTCCCCGTGGAGGACCTGCTCGGCGAGGAGAACAAGGGCTTCTACTACCTCGGCCACAACCTCGCCTCCGAGCGCTGGGGCATCGCCTTCGGCGCCTACGCGCAGGCCAAGGCCGCCGTCCGCTTCGCCAAGCAGTACGTGCAGGAGCGCACCGTCTTCGGCAAGCCGGTCGCCCACTTCCAGAACACCAAGTTCGAGCTGGCCGCCTGCCAGGCCGAGGTGGACGCCGCCGAGGCCGTCGCCGACCGCGCCACCGAGGCCCTGGACGCCGGCGAGCTGACCCCCGCCGAGGCCGCCTCGGCCAAGCTCTTCTGCACCGAGGTCGCCCACCGCGTCATCGACCGCTGCCTGCAGCTCCACGGCGGCTACGGCTACATGAACGAGTACCCGATCGCCCGCCTGTACGCGGACAACCGCGTCAACCGCATCTACGGCGGCACCAGCGAGATCATGAAGACGATCATCGCGAAGGACATGGGCCTGTAAGCCGACCGCAACCGGTGGCCGGTACAAAGAGCCCATGAGCCAGGCACTACAGAGTCTCCTCGATCTGCTCGACCTCGAGCCGATCGAGGAGAACATCTTCCGCGGCCAGTCCCGCTCCGCCGTCGTCCCCCGCGTCTTCGGCGGGCAGGTGGCGGCGCAGGCGCTGGTCGCCGCCGGGCGCACGGTCCCCGCGGACCGGCCCGCCCACTCCCTGCACGCGTACTTCCTGCGCCCCGGGGACCCGGGCGCGCCGATCGTCTACAGCGTCGACCGGATACGCGACGGCCGCTCCTTCACCACCCGCCGCGTGGTCGCCGTGCAGCACGGCAAGCCGATCTTCCATCTCTCGGCGTCCTTCCAGACGTACGAGGAGGGCCTGGACCACCAGGCCCCCATGCCGCAGTCCCCGGACCCGGCCGGCCTGCCCACCTCCCAGGAGCGCCTGCGCGGCTACGACCACCTGGCCCCCGAGGTCGTCGAGCGGTTCCTCGAGGCCCGCGAGGCGATCGACCTGAGGTACGTGGACGAGCCGCCGTACGGGAAGTTCGGCGAGCCGCGCGAGCCGCACAGCCAGGTGTGGTTCCGCACCAACGGCAAGCTGGACGACGACCCTCTGCTGCACGTCGTCCTGGCCACCTACGTCTCCGACATGACCCTCCTGGACTCCGTGCTGCTCGCGCACGGGCGCGGCGGCTGGGCCGTGGGCGACGTGGTCGGCGCCTCGCTGGACCACGCCATGTGGTTCCACCGCCCGTTCCGTGCCGACGAATGGCTCCTGTACGACCAGGAGTCGCCCTCCGCGCACGGCGGCCGGGGCCTCGGCCAGGCCCGCATCTACACCCAGGACGGCCGGCTGGCCATCACGGTCATCCAGGAGGGTGTCGTCCGCGTGCCCCGCCGGTCCTGAACGGGCCGGTGCCCGGCCTCCGTTCAGGACTCGATCCGGGCGGTCAGGACTCGCTCAGGCCCGCCTGGTCCAGCAGATACGCCGTCATCGGGTCGTAGTGGCGGGGGCTGACGACATGGTCGTCGAGCGGTACGACCACCTGCAGCGTGCCCTCCGACTCCCCGAGGAACAGCGCGGGATCGTTGCAGTCGGCGTACCCGACGGAGTCGACGCCGTGCTGTCCGGCGTACCCGGCCCAGCCGTGGTCGGCGACCACCAGGTCCGGCAGCGGGCGCCCCGCGCGCTCAAGTCCCGTCAGGATCGCCCGCATCGGCTCCCCGGAGTGGGTGTGCCACAGCGTCGCGCCGTGCTCCAGCACGGCCACGTCCGCGAACTGCATGACGTATCCCTCGTCCGTCTGCAGCCCGTCCGGGATGACGACGATCTCGCACCCGGCGGCGCGCAGCGCGGCGGCCGTCGCCCGGTGCACGTCCAGCAGACCGCCCGGGTGACCGGTGGCGAACAGCACCCGCTGCTGCCCCTCGGCGGCCTTGCGCAGCCGCGCCGCCATCCGGTCCAGCGCGTCCACGGTCAGCTCGGGGTCGATGGTGTCCTGCCCGTACCGGTACCCGGGGTCGTCGTTGACGCCCACCCGTTCGGCCATCACGGCGAGCACGTCCTGCTCGTCCGCCCAGCGGTCACCCAGCTCCAGTCCGAGCCAGAAGGTGCGCTCGCCGTTGGCCAGCCTGCGGTAGTGGGAGAGGTTGTTCTCGCGGGGCGTGGCGACGTCCCCCGCGATACGGGTTCTCACCAGGTGGTCGACGAGCTGCGCGCGGCTGGGTGTCCCGGGTATCGGCATGCCTCCCATTGTGAGGCAGCGTCCGGTGCGCGTCCTCGGCATGCCGCACCTGGGACACGGGTCACTCGGCTCGTTCTCCGTGCTGCCGCAGCGCGAACCACAGCTCCATCCGTACGTCCGGGTCGTCCAGGTCGGCGTCCAACAGGGCCGCGCAGCGGGCGATCCGCTGCCGGACGGTGTTGCGGTGCACCTCCAGCGCCACCGCCGTACGGTCCCAACTGCCGTGCAACGAGAGCCAGGCACGCAGGGTCTCGGCGAGCGCGGGCTGCGCGGCGAGCGGCGCGAGCAGGGCCCGGGCGTGCGCCTCGGCGTCCGCCCGGGACACCAGCTCCTCCAGCCCCGGCCGGGCGCCGTGCCGGACCAGGGGAGTACGGGTGGCCCGGGCCCGGGCCAGCGCACGCGAGGCCTGCGTGTCGGCCACCTGCCACTCCCGTGCGCCCACCGCGGCACTGACCCCGAGGGTCCAGCCGGGCTGCGGCTCCGGTGCGCGCCCGGCCGGCACCAGCACGCGTACGACCTCGTGCCCGAGGTCCAGCAGCGGCGAGCCGAGCGCGGCGCCCAGCGCGGAGGCGGCGACGGCGTCCGGCAGCCGGTGCTCCGGCCGGGCGTGCACGACGACCCACCGCCCGCCCCCCAGCAGCGGCGCCACCTCCTCCGGCGCCGAGCCGAGCAGCAGCCGCACCAGCGCGGAGGAGCGAGCGGCGCCGGTCCCGCTCTGGTGCTCCCCGGTGAGCAGCGACAGCAGGACGGAGGCCACGGAGGCGACGGTGTGGTCACCGGGCTCCCGCTGCGTGGTGGCGACCCCGAGCACGAATCCGCCGCCGGCCCCGAGGGCGTAGGCGGCGAGGTGGGTGCCGCCCCGGGAGTCGGTGGCGGAGGTGGGGGCCGGGCGGGGGGTGCCGGACGTGCCGAGGGTGCTGTGCGTGACCGGCGTATTCAGTGGGTCTGAGGTGCCTGGGGTGCCGGAGGTGCGGGGGGAACTGGGCGGGTCGGGCGTGCGTGGCGTCCCAGTCGTGCCGGGCCTGCCGGGCCGGCCTGGCTTCTGGTCCGGGCCGGGGGCCGGCCGTACCACCTCCACCAGCTCTTTCAGCGCCTGCCCGTGCGCGGGCACGCGCCCGGCCGCCGCGATCCGCGTCCCGTCGGGCCCGTACAGAACCGCGTGGCCGCCCAGCCGCTGGGCCAGTTGCCGCAGGACCGACGGGACCGGGTCGGGGCGGGCGGCAGCGGCGGCGAGGCTCTGCTGGGCCTCGGTCACGCGGCGCAGTTCGGCCAGGCGGGCCTGGGCCATGAGCTGCCAGACGGCGCGGGCCACCCCGGAGAAGGTGGTCCGCGGCGGCACCTCCAGAAGCGGCAGCCCGTGGGCCTCGCAGGCGTCGACCAGGGCGCCCGGAACCGTGTCGTGCACCGGCGCCAGCCCGAACCCGAGCGCGGCGCCGCCCGCCGCCACGATCCGGGAGACGTAGCCGTCGAAATACGCCCCCCAGTCCGCCGCCTCGGGCACGTGCACCCCGGCGGTCAGCAGCAGCTCGCCGCCCAGTAGATACGGATACGGGTCGGCCATCTCCGAGGTGTGCGCCCAGTGGATCACGATGCCGGGCGCGGACGGGCCCGCGATCTGCCGCAGGGCGAGATCCTCCCGCGCCAGCAGGGCGGAGAGCGGTACCGGCGGGGTGGGTGGGACTGCTGGGGCGATCGTGTCCGGCATGGTGTGCGTTTCCTCCATCCCGTACCGCTCGAATGGATAAAACGTACGCTTCCGGGGCCCTTTTCGGCCACCTAGGGTCGAGCCCCGAAGCACATCAGCCGTCAACTGAGGAACCACGACGGCGTGCGACCACCTCCGCGTGAGCGGCGGCGGTTCAGCCGCAAAGAAGGGTGGGCCCGACATGGCCGTCGACTACACCGTGATCGTCGTCTATCTGGCCGGCATGCTGGCCATGGGCTGGTGGGGCATGCGCCGCGCGAAGTCCAAGAGCGAGTTCCTGGTCGCGGGCCGCCGCCTCGGCCCCGCGATGTACTCCGGCACCATGGCCGCCATCGTCCTCGGCGGCGCCTCCACCATCGGCGGCGTCGGCCTCGGCTACCAGTACGGCCTCTCCGGCGCCTGGATGGTCTTCACCATCGGCCTCGGCCTGCTGGCCCTCTCCGTCTTCTTCTCGGCCCGCATCGCCCGGCTGAAGGTCTACACCGTCTCCGAGATGCTGGACCTGCGCTACGGCGGCCGGGCGGGCGTGATCTCCGGCGTGGTCATGTGGGCGTACACCCTCATGCTCGCGGTGACGTCCACCATCGCCTACGCCACGATCTTCGACGTCCTGTTCGACATGAACCGCACGGTCGCGATCGTCCTCGGCGGCTCGATCGTCGTCGCGTACTCCACCCTCGGCGGCATGTGGTCGATCACCCTGACGGACATGGTCCAGTTCGTCGTGAAGACCATCGGCGTGCTGCTCCTGCTGCTGCCCATCGCCGTGGTCAAGGCGGGCGGCTTCTCAGGGATGAAGGCCAAGCTGCCGACCTCGTACTTCGACCCGCTGGGCATCGGCGGCGAGACGATCTTCACCTACGTCCTGATCTACACCTTCGGCATGCTGATCGGCCAGGACATCTGGCAGCGCGTGTTCACCGCCCGCAGCGACAGGACCGCCAAGTGGGGCGGCACGGTGGCCGGAACCTACTGCCTGGCCTACGCCCTCGCCGGCGCGGTCATCGGCACGGCCGCCAAGGTGCTCTACCCCGAGCTGGGCAGCCCCGACGACGCCTTCGCCACCATCGTCAAGGACGAACTCCCCGTCGGCGTGCGCGGTCTGGTGCTGGCCGCGGCCCTCGCCGCCGTGATGTCGACGTCCTCCGGCGCCCTGATCGCCTGCGCGACGGTCGCCAACAACGACATCTGGTCGCGGCTGCGCGGCGCGGTCCGCCGCACGGAGGACGCGCACGACGAGGTGACGGGCAACCGCGCCTTCATCCTGCTCATGGGCCTGGCCGTGATCGGCACGGCGATCGCGCTGAACAACGTGGTCGAGGCGCTGACCGTGGCCTACAACCTCCTCGTCGCCGGCCTCCTCGTCCCCATCCTCGGCGGCCTGCTGTGGAAGCGCGGCACCGTGCAGGGCGCGCTGGCCTCGGTGATCGTGGGCGGGCTGGCGGTGATCGGCCTGATGGCGGGCTACGGCATCCTCGCCAACGAGCCGGTCTACTACGGCCTGCTCGCCTCCCTCGCCGCCTACGTCGCCGTCTCCGTGGCGACCAGGCCCACCGACGAGGCGGTCCTCGCCGCCTGGCGCGAGCGCCTCGCCGGCCGCACCCCCGAACTCGCGTCCGAACCGGTCCCGGCTCACCAGTAGAGTCATAGGGAAAGCAGTACAAGCGCGACGAAGCGCAAGAAAGAAGGCATTTCATTATGAGCAGCAACGAGACGCCCCGCGGCCCCGTCGACTCCTCCCGCATCCCGCGGTACGCCGGACCCGCGACCTTCGCCCGGCTGCCCCGCCTGGACGAGGTCGGCACCGCCGACGTCGCCGTCGTGGGCGTGCCGTTCGACTCCGGCGTCTCGTACCGGCCGGGCGCCCGCTTCGGCGGCAACGCCATCCGCGAGGCGTCCCGGCTGCTGCGCCCGTACAACCCGGCGCAGGACGCGTCCCCCTTCGCCCTGGCGCAGGTGGCGGACGGCGGCGACATCGCGGTGAACCCGTTCAACATCAACGAGGCCGTCGAGACGATCGAGGCGGCGGCCGACGACCTGCTCGACACGGGCGCCCGCCTGATGACCCTGGGCGGCGACCACACCATCGCCCTGCCCCTGCTGCGCTCGGTGGCGAAGAAGCACGGCCCGGTGGCGCTGCTGCACTTCGACGCCCACCTGGACACCTGGGACACGTACTTCGGCGCCGAGTACACCCACGGCACCCCGTTCCGCCGCGCGGTCGAGGAGGGCATCCTCGACACCTCGGCCCTCTCCCACGTCGGCACCCGCGGCCCGCTGTACGGCAAGCAGGACCTGGCGGACGACGAGAAGATGGGCTTCGGCATCGTGACCTCGGCGGATGTGATGCGCCGAGGCGTGGACGAGGTGGCCGACCAGCTGCGCCAGCGCATCGGCGACCGCCCGCTGTACATCTCCATCGACATCGACTGCCTCGACCCGGCCCACGCGCCCGGCACCGGCACCCCGGAGGCGGGCGGCATGACCTCCCGTGAGCTCCTGGAGATCCTGCGCGGCCTGGCATCCTGCAACCTGGTCTCGGCGGACGTCGTCGAGGTGGCGCCGGCGTACGACCACGCGGAGATCACCTCGGTGGCGGCCTCCCACACGGCCTACGAACTGACCACCCTCATGAGCCGCCGGATCGCGGCGGCCCGGAAGGACGCGGAAGCGAAGTGACCCACGACCACGACCTGGTACTCCGCCCGACGCAGGCGCAGATCACCGCGGCTCTGAACCCTCCCCCCGGGCGCAACGGCGGAGACCTGGTCGTGGAGACGCTGGCCGGGCTGGGCGCGACGACCGTCTTCGGCCTCCCCGGCCAGCACGCCCTCGGCATGTTCGACGCCCTGCGGCGTTCCTCTCTGCGCTACGTCGGCCTGCGGGTGGAGAACAACGCGGGCTTCGCGGCGGACGCGTACGGCAGGATCACCGGCGAGGCGGCCCCGCTGCTCCTGTCGACGGGCCCGGGCGCGCTGACCTCCCTCGCGGCCCTCCAGGAGGCGGCGGCCGCCTCCGCCCCCGTCCTGGCGATCAGCAGCCAGGTCCCCACGGCGGGCCTGGGCGGCGGCCGCCACGGCTACCTCCACGAACTCCCGGACCAGGCGGCCTCGTTCCGGGGCGTGGTCAAGTCGGTCCACACCGTCCGCACGCCGTCCCAGATCCCGTCGGCGATCGCGGCGGCCTGGAGGTCGGCCCTGACGGCACCGCACGGCCCGGTCTGGGTGGAGATCCCGCAGGACGTGCTCTTGTCGCCGACCACCCTCCCGGTGGTGACGGCCCCGGACGCGACCCCCGAGGACCTGGCCCCGCGCCCCGAACTGACGGCCGTGGCGGCGCACTTGCTGTCCCGCGCCACCCGCCCGGCGATCATCGCGGGCGGGGGAGTCGTCCGGTCGGACGCGTCCGGGAAGCTGAGGGCGCTGGCGGAGACGCTGGACGCTCCGGTGGTGACGACCTTCGGCGGCAAGGGCGCGTTCCCGTGGACGCACCCCCTGTCCCTCCAGTCCTGGCTGGAGGACCGCCACACGACGGACTTCCTGGAGGACGCGGACGTCCTGCTGGTGGTGGGCTCGGGCCTGGGTGAACTCTCCTCCAACTACCACACGTTCAAGCCGCGGGGCCGGGTGATCCAGATCGAGGCCGACCTCGGCAAGCTGGAGTCCAACCACCCGGCACTGGGCATCCACGCGGACGCCCGGCTCGCTCTGCAGGCCCTGCTGGAGACGGTGACGCCGCGCGAGGACACGACGGCACCGGAGCGGGTGAGCGAGGTCCTGGCGAAGGTCGAGGCACGCATCGCGTCCCAGCAACTCACCCTGGAACGCGACATCCTGTCCTCGGTCCGCCGCGCCCTCCCGCCGGCCTCGCCGTCCTTCTGGGACATGACGATCCTGGCCTACTGGGCCTGGTCGGCCTTCGACCCCCGGGGCACGAACCTCATGCACTCCGCGCAGGGCGCCGGCGGCCTGGGCTACGGCTTCCCGGCGGCACTCGGCGCGGCGGCGGCCGACCCGACCCGCCCGGTCCTCGCGGTGTCCGGCGACGGCGGAGCCCTGTACTCCATCGCGGAACTGGCGACGGCGATCCAGTACGACCTGCCGGTCACCTGGCTGATCATCGACGACGGCGGCTACGGCATCCTGCGCGAGTACATGACGGACGCCTTCGGCCGGGCCACGGCCACGGAACTGACCCGCCCGGACTACGTGACCCTGGCAGAGTCCTTCGGCGTCCCCGCCACGTCCACCACCCCGGAAACCCTGGAGGAGGACCTGACGAAGGCCCTGGCGTCACCGGGCCCGTCGGTGGTCGTACTGCCGGCGGTACTGAGGATGTTCGCACCCACTCACCTGTGAAAGCCGGTCGGTGCGTCCCGATCCGTCCGCGTTCTCCCACACGAGCACTCCCGGCCCGTCGGGGGTCGGCACCGGTACCCACGCCTCGTCGGCCTCGGCGACGGCCGGGAGGCGACGCGCTTCGACGCGCCTCACCCCTGCCAGACGTCGGCCACCGAAGAGGCCATGGCACTGGCCTGGGCGTGGCCCGCGCGGGCGGCGGCCGGGCGGCGGGTGTCGTCCGCCATGTTGCGGCCCATCATGCGGCGCGCGACGCGGTCCGGGGAGAGCAGGATGACGTGCGACCCGGCGTCGGACAGGTCCGCAGCCTGCTGCGAGGCGCTCGGATGCGGCCCGACCGCCCGGGGGACGGGCGCGACCGCCACTACCCGGCGGTACCCGCGTGCGAGCTGGAGGTTGGCGGTGGAACGGCTGCCACCGTCCATCCAGCGCCGGCCCGCCACGGTGACCGGCGGCCATACGACGGGTACGGCGCAGCTCGCCGCGACCGCTTCGAGAAGTGTCGCTCCGGAGCGCGAGTCGAACACGTCCGTCCTCCCGCTCCGCGCGTCGACCGCAGCGATCCGCAACTCCCGCTCGGGCCAGTCGCGTACGTCACCCAGGAGCGCGCCGACCGTGTCGAAGACGTCCGACTCCGGGCCGGTCCGGGCGCGCAACGCTGCCTGGGCAAGGCGTTCGACGGACCGTTCGGGATCGCGGGAACCGAGCGCCGCCCAGAGGAAGCGCGCCGTCTGGCGCACCGTCACCGGCAGTCGGACGGCGTCGGCTCCGGAGAGCTGGCGCTCGTAGAGATCCGCGGCCGGGACGCCGGACCGGAGCCGGGATCCGAGGACGGCACCGGCGGAAGTGCCGATCACGACGTCGGCGCTGCCCAGATCGATGCCGGCCTCGGTGAGCCCGGCGAGCACCCCGGCCAGCCAGGCTCCGCCCACCGGTCCGCCGCCGCCGAGCACGAGTGCGGTGCCGGGCATGCTTCCCCCTCCCCGTGAACGACCGCGGACGCCGCCCGCGGACGTAAAGCGGGGAGTGGTCCCCGTTTACCCGGTCGACGATAGCATCCGTACCGGGGAGCACTCCCCGGTACGGCGCAGAAGGGCAGACATCATGGGTGACCGTTCGCCGGTGGGGCGCCGCGACGCCCTGCGCAACCGGAAGCTGCTGACGGACACGGCCCGCGCGGTCTTCGCCGAACAGGGCCTGGACGCCCCGCTGGACGAAATCGCCCGGCGGGCCGGCGTGGGCAACGCCACCCTCTACCGCCACTTCCCGACCCGTGCCGCGCTCGTCGACGAGGTCTTCCGGGACGCGCTCACGCAGACCACGGCGGCCGGCGAGCGGGCGCGAACGGCCGAGGACGCGTGGACGGGACTGACGCAGTACCTGCACACCGTGTTCGCGGGCCTGGCCGCGGACCGCGGCACCAACGACCTCATGACCACGAACCTGGAAGGCGTCACCTCCCTGGAGGCGATCCACGCCCACAACCGCGAAACCCTCGACGAACTGCTCCGGCGCGGTCAGGAGCAGGGCACCGTCCGCCCGGACCTCGCCGTCGAGGACCTGCTCCTCTCCCTGGCGGCACTGGGCAGGGCCGTGCCCGCGCTCACCGCGGTCGCCGAGGACGCCTGGCTCCGCCCGCTCGCCCTGCTCCTTGCCGGACTCCGCGCCAACCCGGCCGCGCCCCCTCTGCCCGCGTCGGCCCTCACCGCCGACCGGCTCGGCGAGGTGCTGCTCAACCTGGGTCACCGCAAGCGGCGTTGAGCCAGGCTGAGTGGCGTGTGGTGATGGCTCAGCCGGCGTCCGACGGGTCCAGGCGGTAGACCGTCGATTGGCTGGACCGGGCGGACTGGGACGACGTCCTGCTGTACTCGCTCTCCTTCACCGCCGAGCCGTGTTTCTTCACCCAGTCGGTCACCTCGGTGCTGAGGCTGTTGCCGCCGCCGGGGCCGCCGCCCATGCCGCCGCCGAGCTGGACGTAGTGCAGCTCACCCTTCTCGACCAGTTCCCTCAGCTTGGCCACCGTCATCGCGTTGTCGGTGCCGGTGAAGCCCCACATGGAGATGACCGGGACCTCGGCGGTCAGTTCGATCCGGGCCGCGCTCTGGGAGTCGGACACCGCGAGGAGCCACTTGGCGCCGTCCTGGTGCTTCTTCAGGTAGGTGATGAGCTCGCTGCTCGCTCCGCCCATGCCGCCACCGCCGCCGCCGACCCCGCCACCGCGTCCGAAGGCCCGCTGCCCGTCGCCGCCTGCGGTGCCCGGCATGCCGGTCCCGGTGCCCGTCGGGGGCGTACCGCCCGGTGTGCCGTTCCGGCCTGCCGGGAAGCCGCCGCCCGGCGCGCCCTGCTGCGTGCCGCCCGGCATCCCGCCCGGCCGCCCGGCGGTGCCCCCGCCCGGTCCGCCGAAGCCGCTCCCCGTCGACGGGCCCGCCGTCGGGTTCGTGCCGCCCATGCCGCCGCCGGAGCCCGAGGGGACCGACCAGGCGTAGGCCGCCGGGCCCGCCAGGGCAGCGACCACGGCGGCGGTCAGGAATGCCGCCGGCAGCCGTACCCGGTTGCCGGTGCGGAACGCCAGCAGGCCCGCCACGGCCGCCGCCATGACCAGTCCGACCGTCGGCCACAGCCAGGCGTGCCAGCCGGGGGTCCGGCGCAGCAGCACGACGGCCCAGACCGCCGTGACGGCAAGCCCGCTCGGCAGCACCCACGCCCAGCGCCGGTCGGCGCGGAACGCACGCCACAGCAGCACCCCGCCGCCTGCGCACAGTACGGCGATGCCCGGAGCCAGCGCTGTCGTGTAGTACGGGTGCATCGTGCCCTCGGCCATGGCGAACGTCAGGTAGTGCAGGGCCGTCCAGCCGCCCCACAGGACGAGCGCGGCCCGGGTGAGGTCGGTGCGCGGGGCGCGGCCGCACAGGACGAGGCCGCCGACGCAGGCGATCGCGGCGAAGGGGATCAGCCAGGAGATCTGGCCGCCGAGGATGTCGTTGAAGAGCCGGCCGAGGCCCGCCGTGCCGGAGAAGCCACCGCCTCCGCCGCCACCGCCCCCGCCGTTGCCCTCGCCGCCGAGGACCCGGCCGAGGCCGTTGTAGCCCATGATGAGGTCCCAGGCCGTGCCGTCCGTCGAACCGCCGATGTACGGCCGCTCGGAGGCGGGGACCAGGGAAACCGCCGCCGCCCACCACAAGCTGGAGACCGCCAGGGCCACCCCGGCCAGGAGAAGGTTCACGAGGCGCTTCACCCACGGCAGGCGGCTCGCGTACAGGTACACCGCGAAGATCGCCGGGAGCGGGATGTAGCCCTGCAGCATCTTCGTGTTGAAGGCCAGGCCGAAACACACCGCCGAACCGAGCAGCGGCAGCAGCTTCCCGTTCGTCACCGCGCGCAGGACCAGGGCCGCGCCGCCGACCATGAGCAGGACCAGCAGCGTGTCGGGGTTGTTGTCCCGGTCGATGGCCACCGTGATCGGGGTGAGAGCCAGCACGAGGGCCGCGACGGCCGCCGCGGCGTGCCCCCAGACCCGCTTCACGGACGTGTGCAGGATCCAGATCGTCGCCAGCGCGGCCACGATCATCGGCGCCATCATCTGCCAGGTCCCGAAGCCGAAGAGACGGCAGGACAGGGCCATCACCATGAGCGCGAGGGGCGGTTTGTCGACGGTGAGGAAGTTGCCCGGGTCCAGCGAGCCGAAGAACCACGCCTTCCAGCTCTGCGTGCCGCTCCACACGGCCGCGCTGTAGAAGCTGTTGAGGCCGGAGCCCGAGAGGTTCCAGGTGCAGAGACCCGCCGCCAGGATCAGGATGGCGATCAGGGTGGGCAGGGACCAGCGGGGCGCCGGCGTTGGAGGTGCCGGTGACCGGGCGAGGGTCGCGGTCGTCCGGGGGCGGGGGTCGGTGGCAGAAGTCACCCCTGCAGGGTGCAGAGCGGTGCTGAGCGCCGACTGTGGCCCACCTGAGGAGAGGCTGTCGGTTCGGCAGGCCGCAGAACTCCTTCCGCTACGCGGCCGGATGGCCACCCGCGAACACGCGTGCAACTATCGGTCGCCCCGGCGAGTCAATGCAGACATGACTCCCCGTTCCTCCCGCCGTACCGGCGTGCTCGCGGCCGCCGTCAGTGCCGCCGTGCTCATACCGGCCGTCACCGCCGCCACCCCGGCCGCCGCGGCCACCGCACCCGCCGTGAGCTGTACGTCCGCCCAGGCGGGCCTCGCCACCAAGCTGAAGAAGGACATCACGGCGGCCCTCGCCAACCGCAGGGGCACCGTCGCGATCGGCCTGTACGACCGCAGCACCAAGACGACCTGCACCCTGCGGGCCACCACCGCCTACGACTCGGCCAGCACCGTCAAGGTCACCGTGCTCGCCACGCTGCTGTGGGACGCCAAGAAGCACAACCGCTATCTGACCGACCGTGAGGCCTCGCTCGCCAAGGCGATGATCACCAAGTCGGACAACGACGCGACCAGCACGCTCTGGAAGCAGCTGGGCATGACGAAGATCAAGGGCTTCCTCGCCGCCGCCGGAATGACGAAGACCGTGCCGGGCGCGAACGGCTACTGGGGCCTGACCCAGGAGAACGTCACCGACGAGCAGAAGCTCCTCAAGCTCGTCACCGCCAAGAACACCGTGCTGAGCGACAACTCCCGCGCGTACATCCTGAAGTTGATGAACCAGGTCATCTCCTCGCAGCGCTGGGGCACGCCCGCCGGCGCGCCGTCCTCGGTCACCGTGCACGTCAAGAACGGCTGGCTGCAGCGCGCCACGCACGGCTGGCGCGTGCACAGCCTGGGCACCTTCGACGGCGCCGGCCACGACTACATGATGTCGGTGCTGACCCAGGACAACAGCACGATGAGCTACGGCGTCACCACCATCCAGAACGTCGCCAAGGCCATCCACAAGGACCTGGTGCCGACCACCTCCGGCGTCACCCGCTACACCCCCACCAGCGAGCCGCGCGAGGCGTTCGTCGCACAGCCGCCGCGGGGCTGACGCTTCACGGCGCGGTCTCCCGCCGGTCACCGCGGCGCTCTACGGTGACCGGCATGCGCCTGAGAACCGTACTCGCCACCCTGACCGCCGGCCTGGCGGCGGCCACCTGCCTGACCGCCGCCGGGACCGCCACCGCCGACTCCGCGGACAGCCACGCCTGTTCGCCGTACGTCTCCCTCCAGCGCTTCTCCGACACCCTCGACAAGACGACGTACGAGGGCACCTTCGTCGGCAACTTCTCCGCCCTCGCCGTCGACACCGACGGCTCCCTCGCCGCGCTCGAGGACCGCTCCTCCCTGTTCGGCCTGGACCCGACGACGCTGCGACCGAGGTCGGTCCTGCACCTCGCCGACGAGAACGGCGCCGACCTCGACTCCGAGGGGATGGTCGTCGACCGGGACGGCACCCGGCTGATCACCTCCGAGACCGAGCCGTCCGTGCGCCGCTACTCCCGTGACGGCACGATCCTCGACCGCCTCCCGGTCCCGCCCGCCCTCCAGGTCGCCCCGGCCGGCCGCGCCACCGCCAACCAGACCTTCGAGGGCCTCACCCTCCTGCCCGGCGGCCGCACCCTGCTGGCCTCCATGGAGGACGCGATCGCCGGGGACTCGGCCGGCATCGTCCGCTTCCAGACCTGGCAGCGCCACCACGGCCGCTTCCGGCTCGCCGCCCAGTACGCCTACCGCACCGACACCGGTCTCGGCGTCCCCGAGGTCCAGGCCCTGCCCGCCGGCCGGCTCCTGGTGCTGGAGCGCGGCTTCACCTCCGGCGTCGGCAACACCGTCCGCCTCTACCTGGCCGACCCGCGCCGTGCCACGGACACCAGCGGCATCGAGCACCTCACCGGGCAGCCTTCCGTCCGGCTGGTCGGGAAGACGCTGCTGACCGACCTCGCCGACTGCCCCTCCCTCGGCGCCACGGCCAGGCAGCCGCAACCCAACCCGCTGCTGGACAACATCGAGGGCATGGCGATCACGGGACACACGCGCGGCCGCCTGAAGGTCCTGCTGGTGAGCGACGACAACCAGAACGCGGTGCAGACGACGCGCTTCTATTACTTGCGGGTACGCGTCTGAGCCCTGCCCTCCGAAATGTGGCGGCGGGATGAAATCGCCCGTCGCAGGCGTTGGTGCCTTCCGGTAGATCAGATCGAGCGGAAGGCACCGGCGTGGCGACGCAACGGGGATGGGCACGACGGCTGGCGGGCTACGCCTGGCGGTATCCGAAGGACGTCGTCCTGGCCCTGGGCTCCTCCCTCGCCGGCATGGCGGTCATGGCCGTGGTCCCGCTGATCACGAAGGTGATCATCGACGACGTCATCGGCGCCCACACCCGCTCCATGGCCCCCTGGGCCGGCGCCCTGCTGGCCGCCGCCGCCCTGGTCTACGCCTCCACCTACGTCCGCCGCTACTACGGCGGCCGCCTCGCGCTCGACGTCCAGCACGACCTGCGGACCGAGATGTACGGCACGATCACCCGGCTCGACGGCCGCCGCCAGGACGAGCTGTCCACCGGGCAGGTGGTCGGCCGGGCCACCAGCGACCTGCAGCTCATCCAGGGCCTGCTCTTCATGCTCCCGATGACCCTCGGGAACGTCCTGCTCTTCCTGATCTCCCTGGTGATCATGGCCTGGCTGTCGCTGCCGCTGACCCTGGTCGCCCTGGCCGTCGCCCCGGCCCTGTACTGGATCGCCAAGCGCAGCCGCAGCAAGCTGCACCCCGCCACCTGGTACGCCCAGGCCCAGGCCGCCGCCGTCGCGGGCGTGGTCGACGGCGCCGTGAGCGGCGTCCGCGTCGTGAAGGGGTTCGGGCAGGAGGAGCAGGAGACCGGGAAGCTGCGCGAGGTCGGGCGCCGGCTCTTCGCCGGGCGGCTGCGCACCATACGCCTGAACAGCAGGTTCACCCCCGCCCTCCAGGCGGTCCCGGCGCTCGGCCAGGTCGCCATGCTCGCCCTCGGCGGCTGGCTGGCCGTGGGCGGCCACATCACCCTCGGCACCTTCGTCGCCTTCTCCACCTACCTCGCCCAGCTCGTCGGCCCGGTCCGCATGCTCGCGGTGGTCCTCACCGTCGGCCAGCAGGCCCGCGCGGGCACCGAGCGCGTACTGGAGCTGATCGACACCGAGCCGACCCTGAAGGAGGGCACGAAGACCCTCCCGGCGGACGCGCCCGCCACCGTCGAGTTCGACGACGTCTCCTTCGGGTACGACGACGAGCGCCCCGTGCTCGACGGGCTCAGCTTCGAGATCCGCCCGGGGGAGACCCTGGCCGTCGTCGGCTCCTCCGGCTCCGGGAAGTCCACGGTCTCCCTGCTCCTGCCGCGCTTCTACGACGTGACGCGCGGCGCCGTCCTGATCGGCGGCCACGACGTGCGGGAGCTGACCCTGGGCTCGCTGCGGGCCGCGATCGGACTGGTCCCCGAGGACTCGTTCCTCTTCTCCGACACCGTCCGGGGCAACATCGCCTACGGCCGCCCGGACGCCACCCGGGAGGAGATCGAGGCCGCCGCCCGCGCCGCCCAGGCGGACCGTTTCATCGCCGAGCTGCCGGAGGGCTACGACACCAAGGTCGGCGAGCAGGGCCTGACCCTCTCCGGCGGCCAGCGCCAGCGTGTCGCGCTGGCCCGCGCCCTGCTCACCGACCCGCGCCTGCTGGTCCTGGACGACGCCACCTCGGCCGTGGACGCCCGCGTGGAGCACGAGATCCACGAGGCCCTCAAGCACGTCATGGAGGGGCGTACCACCCTTCTCATCGCCCACCGCCGCTCCACCCTGAACCTCGCCGACCGCATCGCCGTCCTCGACGGCGGCCGGCTCGCCGACCTCGGCACCCACGAGGAGCTGCAGGAGCGCTGCGCCCTGTACCGCCGCCTGCTGACCGACCCCGACGAGCTGGGCGGCGTCTCCCCGGGCCACACCGGCCCCAGCGAGCCGCAGGAGGACACCTCCCTGCGCGAGGAGCTGGACGCCGAGTTCGACGCCGAGCGCGGCATCACGCCCCGGCTGTGGACGGGCGAGCGCCGGCCCCGGGACGCCGCCATGGACGGCACCCCGGCCACGCCGGAGCTGCTGGCCCAGGTCGAGGCGCTGCCCCCGGCCACCGACACCCCCGACGTGGACGAGGCCCGCGCGGTGCGCCCGGAGGACTCCTACGGCCTGCGCCGGCTGCTGCGCGGCTTCGGGCTGCCCCTGCTGCTCAGCCTGCTGCTGGTCGCCGTGGACGCCGGCGCGGGGCTGCTGCTGCCGGTGCTGATCCGACACGGCATCGACCAGGGCGTCACCAAGGCGGCCCTCGGTGCCGTGTGGGCGGCCTCGCTGCTGGGGCTCGTCACCGTGCTGGTGCAGTGGGCCGCGCAGACCGGCGAGACCCGGATGACCGGCCGGACCGGCGAACGCGTGCTGTACGCGCTGCGGCTGAAGATCTTCGCCCAGCTCCAGCGGCTCGGCCTGGACTACTACGAGCGCGAGCTGACCGGCCGGATCATGACCCGGATGACCACGGACGTCGACGCCCTGTCCACGTTCCTGCAGACCGGCCTGGTCACCGCATTCGTCGCGGTCGTCACCTTCTTCGGCATCATGGTCGCCCTGCTGGTGATCGACCTGCAGCTCGCCCTCGTCGTCTTCGCCACCCTGCCCCCGCTGATCGTCGCCACGTTCTTCTTCCGCCGGGCGAGCGTGAAGGCGTACGAACTCGCCCGCGAGCGGGTGTCGGTGGTCAACGCCGATCTGCAGGAGTCGGTGTCCGGGCTCCGGATCGTGCAGGCCTTCCGGCGCGAGCAGGACGGCCGGCGGCGGTTCGCCGAGCGCAGCGACAGCTACCGGCGCGCCCGCATCCGCGGCCAGTGGCTGATATCCGTCTACTTTCCCTTCGTCCAGCTGCTGTCCTCCGTCGCCGCGGCCGCCGTGCTGATCGCGGGCGCCGGCCGGGTGGAGGCGGCCACGCTGACCACGGGCGCGCTGGTGGCCTACCTGCTCTACATCGACCTGTTCTTCGCGCCGGTCCAGCAGCTCTCCCAGGTCTTCGACGGCTATCAGCAGGCCACGGTCTCGCTGGGCCGCATCCAGGAGCTGCTGCGCGAGCCGACGTCCACCGGGTCCGCCGACGCGCCTCTCGACGTCCCCTCCCTGCGCGGCGAGATCGCCTTCGAGAACGTGCACTTCGCCTACGGCGACGACGAGGAGGCCCTGGCCGGCGTCGACCTGCGGATTCCGGCCGGGCAGACCGTCGCCTTCGTCGGCGAGACGGGCGCCGGCAAGTCGACGCTGGTCAAGCTGGTGGCGCGGTTCTACGACCCCACGTCCGGGCGGGTCACGGCCGACGGCACGGATCTGCGCGCCCTGGACCTGACGGCGTACCGGCACCGGCTCGGCGTCGTCCCGCAGGAGGCGTATCTCTTCCCGGGCACGATCCGCGACGCCATCGCCTACGGCCGCCCCGACGCCACCGACGCCGAGGTGGAGGCGGCGGCCCGGGCGGTCGGCGCGCACGAGATGATCGCCACTCTGGAGGGCGGCTATCTGCACGAGGTCGCCGAGCGCGGGCGCAACCTGTCGGCCGGCCAGCGCCAGCTCGTCGCGCTCGCCCGGGCCGAACTCGTCGACCCCGACGTGCTGCTCCTCGACGAGGCCACGGCCGCGCTGGACCTGGCCACCGAGGCCCAGGTCAACCAGGCCACCGACCGCCTGGCGGGCCGCCGTACGACGCTGGTCGTCGCCCACCGGCTGACCACCGCCGCCCGGGCCGACCGGGTGGTGGTGATGGACCACGGCCGGGTGGCCGAGGACGGCACCCACGAGGAACTCCTGGCTCGCGGCGGCCGGTACGCCGACCTGTGGCGCACCTTCCTCGGTCAGTCCGAACCGGAGGAGCCGGTCGGCGCCACCCGCTGAATTCACGCCACTCGTCCTTCTGACGGTCGTGCAACCATCCGGCACATGTCATGCGTCCGTACATCAGTACGGTCATCGGTGACGCATGTGACGTATGGCTGCGGTACGGGGAGGACGACAGTGGACAGTGGTGCGATACGCCGGCGCCTGGCGCTCGGTGCGGCCGTCCTGGCCGCGTCCGGCGCGCTCGCTCTCGCGGTGCCCGGCACCGCCGAGGCGGCGACGGCCGGTTCCTGCGCGGGGCGCGAGGTGCGGAGCCTGCCCTTCAGCGACGGCGTCGTCCACGTCTACAAGCGCCACGGCTACGTCTGCGCCGTCACCGTCTCCCGGCATCCCGGCGTCAAGCGCACGATGTCGGTCAGTGTGCAGGCCCGTGGCAACCGGCCGGTCGTCGACAAGGGCCGGTACAGGTACCTCGCGGGGCCCGTGACCGTGCACGCCGGTCAGCGCTGCGTGTGGATCAAGGGCTCGGTGGGCAGCCATTCGGTCAGCTCCGGCTGGATCCTGTGCTGACCGCGCGCCTCGCGCAACTCCCTCTGGTGTGAAGCCAGTTGCTCCAGTAGCTTCCGGCGCACATCTGTCTCACAGGGAGAGTGCGCATGCGCAAGGCGCTCAGATGGCTGCTGGCGCTCACGGTGTTCATAGGCACGCTGAGCACAGCGGCCACGGCCACCGCCGCCCAGCCCGAGCCCACGGACATCAAGGACCGGCTCCTCGCCGTACCCGGCATGAGCCTGGTCGAGGAGAAGCCGTACCCCGGCTACCGCTACTTCGTCCTGAACTACACCCAGCCGGTCGACCACCGGCACCCGGACCGCGGAACCTTCCAGCAGCGGATCACCGTGCTGCACCGGGACACCAGCCGCCCCACGGTCTTCTACACCTCCGGCTACAACGTCTCGACCACCCCCTCCCGCCGCGAACCCACCCAGATCGTGGACGGCAACCAGGTCTCCCTGGAGTACCGGTTCTTCACGCCCTCCCGGCCCGACCCGGCCGACTGGTCCAAGCTGGACATCTGGCAGGCGGCCAGTGACCAGCACCGCGTGTTCGAGGCGCTGAAGCCGGTCTACGGCGGCAACTGGCTGGCCACCGGCGGCTCCAAGGGCGGCATGACCGCCACCTACTACGAGCGCTTCTACCCGCACGACATGGACGGCGTCGTCGCCTACGTCGCCCCCAACGACGTCGTCGACCACGAGGACTCCGCCTACGACCGGTTCTTCACCCGCGTCGGCACCAAGGAGTGCCGGGACCGGCTGAACGCCGTCCAGCGCGAGGCACTGGTGCGCCGCGAGCCGCTGGAGCAGCGGTACGCCCGGTACGCCGCCGACCACGGCTACACCTTCGACACCATCGGCGGCCTGGACAAGGCCTACGAGGCGGTCGTCCTCGACTACGTCTGGGGCTTCTGGCAGTACAGCCTGCCGGCCGACTGCGACACCGTCCCGGCGGACGCGGCGCGAGCGAGCGACGACGCGATCTGGGACTCGGTCGACACGATCTCCGGCTTCTCCGCCTACACCGACCAGGGCCTGGAGGTGTACACCCCGTACTACTACCAGGCGGGCACCCAGTTGGGCGCCCCCACCATCCACTTCCCGTACATCGAACCGAAGTTGATCCGCTACGGCTACCAGCCGCCGCGCAACTTCGTGCCCCGCTCCATCCCGATGCGCTTCCAGCCGGGTGCGATGCGGGACGTGGACACCTGGGTGCGCCACCACGCCCGGCACATGCTCTTCGTCTACGGCCAGAACGACCCCTGGGGCTCCGAGCGCTTCCGGCTCGGCGCGGGCGCCCGTGACTCCTATGTCTTCACGGCACCCGGCATGAACCACGGCGCGAACGTGGCCGGCCTGGTCGCCGACCAGAAGGCGCTGGCCACCGCCCGGATCCTGGAGTGGGCCGGGGTGGCGTCCCCGGCGGTGCAGGCCGACCCGTCGGCGGCGAAGCCGCTCGCGCGCCCCGACTCCCGGCTCGACGTACGGGACGTGGAGCGCGAACCCGCGCTGCGGCCCTGAGCCCCGAGGGCCGGCCCCCGGCTGCGGGGCCGGCCCTCACCAGCTCCCGGTCAGCGCCGCGAACGCCTCGTGGAAGCCCGGGAACGTCTTGCGGACGCAGCCCGGGTCGTCGTACGACAGCCCGGGCGCGCGCAGTCCGGTGACCGCGAAGGACATCACGACGCGGTGGTCGCCGTACGTCTTGATCCCGGTGTCGGGCAGGGGCGAGCCCGGCCGGATCTCGATCCAGTCGGGGCCGGTCGCCACGTCCACGCCGAGCCGGCGCAGGTTCTCCGCGCACGCCGCCAGGCGGTCGCACTCCTTGACCCGCGTGTTCGCCACGTCCTCGATGCGCACCGGTGCGGAGGCGAACGGCGCGATCGCCGCGAGGGTCGGCATCGTGTCGGAGATGTCCCGCATGGCGACGGTGAGCCCGCGCAGGACTCCCGTGCCGCGCACGGTCGTCCGGTCCTCGGCGACCTTCACCTGGGCGCCCATGCGCCGCAGCACCTCGACGAACCGCAGATCGCCCTGGAGGGCTCCGGCACCCAGGCCCGGCACGGTCACCTCGCGGCCCGGACTGACGGCGGCCGCGGCGAAGAAGTAGCTCGCCGTCGAGGCGTCCGGCTCCACCGCGTAGGTGGTGGCCCGATAGCCGCCGGACGGGACCTCGAAGACGTCGCCGTCCCGGACGACCTCCACCCCGAAGGCCCGCATCATCGCGAGCGTGATCTCCACGTACGGCGCCGAGACCAGGTCGGTCACCCGGATCCGCAGCCCGGTGCGGGTCAGCGGGCCCAGCAGGAGCAGTGCGCTCAGGTACTGCGAGGACTCGCCCGCGTCCAGCACGACCTCCCCGCCCTCGACCCCGGCCGCCCGCACGGTGAGCGGATGGTGCCCCTCGGCCTCCTCGTGCCGCAGGTCCACCCCGAGGTCGCGCAGGGCCCGGGTGAGGGGACCGAGCGGGCGCCGGCGCATCTGCGCGGAGGCGTCGAAGCGGTAGGTGCCGTGCCCGGCGGCCACGAGGGTCGGCAGGAAGCGGGCGGTGGTGGCGCCGTCCCGGCAGAAGACGTCGGCCTCGGCGACCGCGGGGCCCCCGGGCCGGCCGTCCACCTGCCAGGCGTCCGGTGAGCGGCCGACCCGGTACCCCAGCCGGACCAGCCCCTCGGCGAAGCCCTCGGTGTCGTCGGAGCGCAGGGGCCGCACGAGCGTGCTGACCCCGTCGGCGGCGGCCGCGAGGAAGAGGGCGCGAGCGGTGATGGACTTGGAACCGGGGATCTCGACTGCGGGCATGACTTTCATGATGGCCGCTCGGCCGGAACGTGGGACGGGATGTCCAGGTGATGGACCGCTGTGACGGCGAGAAGCAGCACGATACTAGCCATGGACATAGTAGCCATGTACTGTATCCGCATGCCTACTACTCCAGTACTCGACTCGGTCATCCACCACGAGGAGTCCGGAAGCGGCACTCCCTTCGTCTTTCTGCACGGCAACCCCGCCTCCGCGCACACCTGGCGCCACGTCCTGCCCGGCATCGGCGCCGGGCGGCTGCTCGCACCCGACCTGATCGGCATGGGCCGCTCGGGCAAGCCCGACGGCGCCCACCGGTTCGCCGACCATGCCCGTTACCTGGACGCCTGGTTCGACGCGCTCGGCCTGGACGGCGTGGTCCTGGTGGGTCACGACTGGGGCGGCGCGCTCGCCTTCGACTGGGCCGCGCGGCACCCCGAGCGGGTGCGCGGCATCGCCTTCTTCGAGACCATCGTCAAGCCCATGGCGCCGGAGGAACTGAGCCCGCAGGCCCGCCGGCGCTCCGAGGCGATCCGCTCGGCGGAGGGCGAACGGATGCTGGACGAGAACCAGTTCGTGCGCCAGGCCTACACCGGCGGCGTCCTCACCCCCGTGCCGGAGGCGGACCTCGAGGCGTACCTCGCGCCCTACCCCACCCGGGAGAGCCGCCGCCCGCTGCTCGCCTGGGCCCGGCAACTGCCCCTCGGCGGTGAGCCCGCCGACGTGGTGACCCGTGTCGAGGCCTACGGCGCCTGGCTCGCCAAGAGCCCCGAGGTGCCCAAGCTGCTGCTGACCTTCGAGGGCTCACCCACCCTGCTCGTCGGCCCCGCGACGGCACAGTGGTGCGCCACGCACATGGCCGGCCTGGAGACCGTCCCCTGCGGCCCGGCCGGCCACCACGCCACGGAGGACCGTCCGGCGCAGATCGCGGCGGCCGTCTCCGCCTGGGCCGACCGGCACGGCCTGCGGTAGGGGAACCCGTCGCCGCCGTTGCCCGTCCAACACCCGGGCTGCCGGACGCCCCATGGTGCGGTGTCGGCCCTCGCCGCAGGCCGCGAACGCCGACGCACCCTCTGCGCCGCACCACACCCGGCAGCCCGCCGCCACCGGCGCGCCCCCCTCCCATGCGCCGGTGGCGGCCCCGTTCTGGCTTACTGTGCATTGTCTTGACGGAAAGAAACCTCCCGGATATTGGTGACTCCTGGAAGTTTCCTTCAGCGGTTCTCCTCTGGAAGGAGCGCACGTGCACGACAGCAGCACGGGAAGCACGGGAAACACCGCACGGCCGTCCAGACGGACCGTCCTCACCGCGACCGCGGGCCTCACCGCCGCGCTGACCGTCCCCGCCGGCACCGCCCACGCCGACCCGCCCACCGACCGCAGGCTCCGCTCCCTCGTCTCCCGGATGACCCTGGAGGAGAAGGTCGGCCAGCTCTTCGTCATGCGGGTCTACGGCCACTCCGCCACCGACCCCGACCAGGCCGACATCGACGCCAACCTGGAGGAGATCGGCGTCCGCACCGCCGCCGAGCTGATCGCCAAGTACCGCGTCGGCGGCATCATCTACTTCACCTGGGCCCACAACACCCGCGACCCCCAGCAGATCGCCGGCCTGTCCAACGGCATCCAGCGGGCCTCCCTGGAACAGCCCCGCGGCCTGCCGGTGCTCATCGCCACCGACCAGGAGCACGGCGCGGTGTGCCGGGTGGGACGCCCGGCCACACTGTTCCCGGGCGCGATGGCCGTCGGCGCGGGCCGCTCCCGGTCCGACGCCCGCACCCTGGGCCGCATCTCCGGCGCCGAGCTGCGCGCGATGGGCATCAACCAGGACTACTCCCCGGACGCCGACGTGAACGTCAACCCGGCCAACCCGGTCATCGGCGTACGGTCCTTTGGCGCCGACCCGGAGGCGGTGGCCGGGCTGGTGGCCGCCGAGGTGAAGGGCTATCAGGCCTCCCGCGTCGCGGCGACCGCCAAGCACTTCCCCGGGCACGGCGACACCGCCGTCGACAGCCACACCGGCTTCCCGGTCATCACGCACAGCCGGGAGCTGTGGGAGCAACTGGACGCCGTGCCCTTCCGGGCGGCGATCCGGGCCGGGATCGACTCGATCATGACCGCCCACATCCAGTTCCCGGCGCTCGACGACTCCGGCGACCCGGCGACCCTCTCCCACCCGATCCTCTCCGGCATCCTGCGCGGCGAACTCGGCTACGACGGTGTGGTGATCACCGACTCCCTCGGCATGGAGGGCGTGCGCACCAAGTACGGCGACGACCGGGTGCCGGTGCTGGCCCTGCGGGCCGGTGTCGACCAGCTGCTCAATCCGCCCTCGCTGGACGTGGCCTGGAACGCGGTCCTGAAGGCCGTCCAGGACGGCGAGCTGACCGAGGCCCGCCTGGACGAATCGATCCTGCGCATCCTCCGCCTGAAGGCACGGCTCGGGCTCCTCGACCGGCCGCCGTACGCCACCCGGGCCGGCGTCGACCGGACGGTGGGCACCAGGGCACACCTGGCCGCCGCCGACCGGATCGCCGAGCGGACCACCACCCTGCTGGTCAACGACGGCGCCGTCCTCCCGCTCGATCCGCGCCGGGAGCCCCGGATCCTCGTCGTCGGCGCCGACCCGGCGTCCCCGTCCGGCACCACCGGCCCGCCCACCGGCGTCCTGGCCGCCGCCCTCACCGAACTCGGCTTCACCGCCACCGCCCTGTCCACCGGCACCGCGCCCTCGGCGGCCACCGTCGCCAAGGCGGTGGCGGCGGCGGGGGACGCGGACGCGGTGGTCGTCGGGACGTACAACGTGACGGCGGGCAGCAGCCAGCGGACTCTGGTCGCCCACCTGCTCGCCACCGGCCGGCCGGTGGTGGCCGTCGCCGTCAGGAATCCGTACGACGTGGCCCAACTCACCGACGTCAAGGCCTGCTTGGCGACCTACTGCTGGACCGATGTCGAACTGCGCGCCGCCGCCCGGGTCATCGCCGGCCGGGTCGCCCCACGCGGCAAACTGCCGGTGCCGGTGCAGCGGGCGGACGACCCGGCGCAGGTGCTGTACCCCATCGGTCACGGGCTGACGTACTAGGCGTACGCCCCGCACCGGGCGCAAGGCACCCGAACGGAGGAAAACCTCCCGTCCGTCTGGCGCGGCCCCTCGCCGGGGGTCACGCTGGACGGGGGCGTCCGGGGGGAATGCGATGCGCGGGAAAGGTGCCGTGGGGGTGGCGCGCCGACTGCTGCCGGCCTGCTCCGCCCTCGCCGTGGCCGCCCTGGTCGGTGGCTGCCAGGGCCCGAGGGACACACCCGTCGCCAACACCCGGCCCGCCTCCGCCGCTCCCTCCGGCTACGGCGCCCAGTTCCTCGCGGTCGGCGAGTGCAGCTCCTTCGGCACCACCGCGTCCACCGAGGTGCCGTGCGCGAGCGAACGGGCCGCCGCCCGGGTCGTCGCCCGCTACGACGGCACGGCCACCGGCGGTCCCCTGTGCCCACCGCTCACCGACTTCGTCCTGCACATCAGCGAACAGCGCCGGGAGGGCGACGAGGACGGCGACGGCTCGATCCCCCAGGGCTACGCCTGCATGCGCAACCTGGAGCCCCCGCACCCCGGCGACCCCGGCGCCGGCGGCGGCCCGCGCACGGTCCCGGGCGACTGCGTCTACGACTCCGGCGGCGGCCGCGTCCGCGAGACCCCGTGCGACGGCTCGGGCCGCCGCACACCGCAGTACAGAATCACGAAGGCGGTCGCCACCAGATCCACCTGCCCCGCCTCGACGAACCTCTACGTCCAACTCGGCGGCGACGAGCCGGTGGGATGCGCGCGGAGACTGTGAGGGGCTGCGGGTGAGACCGAGCGCCGGGAGAACGTCGTGCCGAACGGGGCGGCCCCTGCGGGCAGCAGGAGCAGCCCATGGGTCGGTGGGACGTCCCGGGCGCCGGGGGAGGGCGTCGTGCCGGCACGGCGCCTCGGTGGGCAGCCGTGGCGACCCATGAGGCCGGTCGGTGATTCCCGCCGGCGTCGGGCGGGCCGTCGTGTCGGCTACGCGGCCTCTCCCAGCAGCCGTACGAGGTGGTCCCGGCCGGCGGACAACAGGTCCGGGAGCGGGGCGGCGTCCTCGTACCACCGCTTCTCGTACTCCCAGCACAGCCAGCCGTCCCAGCCGTGCCGCGACAGGACGTCCAGGCACTCGGTGAGCGGCAGGACGCCGGCGCCGAGCGGCAGCGGGGTCGTGTCGTCCGCGGAGGCGATGTCCTTCACCTGGACGTAGCCGAGGTGGGGGGCGAGGGCCGCGTAGGAGTCCGAGGGCTGTTCACCGCCCAGCCAGGTGTGCATCACGTCCCACAGCGCGCCCACCTGCCGGTGGCCCACCGGGCCGAGGACGCGGATCGCGTCGGCGCCGGTGCGGTGCGAGTCATGGGTCTCCAGCAGGATCCGCACTCCGAGCGCGGCGGCGTCCTCGGCGGCGGCCCCCAGTCGCCGGGCGGCGACGGCGTCGGACTCCTCGCGGGGGCGGTCCGGATCGGCGCCGGGGAACACACGGACGAACGGGGCGCCCAGGTCGTGGGCCAGCCGGAGCAGCGCGCGGATCTCGTCGAGAACGGGCGTGTCGTCGCCGGGTGCGGCCACGCGCGCGTACCCGGCGAGGCCCAGGACCTCCACTCCGGCCGCCTTGAACTGCGCGGCGACCTCGGCGCGTTCGGCGGGGGCGAGGCCGGGGTGGACCGGTTCCTCCGGGTGGGCGCGCAGTTCGACGCCGTGATAGCCGTGCGCGGTCGCGAGCGCCAGGACGTCCTGGACGGGCAGACCGGGGACACCGAGAGTGGAGAACGCGAGCTTCATGGTCACGGACCCTACTGCTCACTCGCCCGTTCCGTGCAGAGCAAGCCGCCAGTCCTGGCCGATCAGGTCCTTGCCGAAGGAACGGTGGGGCTTCTCGGCGACGAGTACGAATCCGTGCCGCTGGTACAGCCGACGGGCGCTTTCGAGCACGTCGTTGGTCCACAGCACCAGGTCGCGGTAGCCGACCCCGCGCGCGAAGTCGATCACGGCCCGGACCAGCCGGTCCCCTACGCCGTGCCCGCGCGCGTCGGGCTCGACGAGGAGCAGGCGCAGGCGGGCGGTGCCCGGGACGTCGTCCCGCACGCACATCACGCATCCGACCGGCCGCCCGGCCAGCTCGGCGATCCACACCCGCTCCAGATGCGGGTCGTGGTCCTCCGCGAAGTCGGCGACGATCCGGGCGACGAGGCCCTCGTAGTCGGCGTTCCAGCCGTACTCGGCGGCGTACAGGGCGGCGTTGCGCTGCACGATCCATCCGAGGTCACCGGGCCGGGGCTCGCGCAGCACGGACTCGGCGTCGGGTTGCCGGTCGCCGAGGACGTCCCGGATGGTCCGCATCGCCGCCGCCAGCCGTGGCCGGTCGTCCGGGGCCACGGTGTCCAGCAGCGCAGCGACCGTCTCCCGCGCCCGCTCGTCCAGGAGCCCCGCGGCCTCGCGTCCCGGCCCGGTGAGCGTGATGCGCCGCCGGCGCGGATCCGCCTCGGACGGCCCCCGCTCGACCAGCCCGGCCTCCTCGAACCTGTTCAGGATCCGGCTCAAGTACCCGGCATCCAGTGCCAGCCGCTCCCGCAGATCGGCCGCGTCGACCCGCGCGGAGTGCGCCAGCTCGTACAGCACACGGGCCTCGGTGAGCGTGTACGGCGCGTAGAGATGGCGGCCGTGGTCGAGGGCGCCGATCACGCCCGTGTAGAACCGATTGAAGGCGCGAACGTCCTGAACCGTCATGATCGCCCCCGGATACTTGACCGAGTCAGAGATGCTCCGAGGCTACGTCCGCGCCGCCCACCCGACCACCCCTCGGCACACAGCGGTGCCTGAGGACGCGGCAGACCGGTTTTCGGGGGACGGACCGTGGGCGAATCGGCGCCTGGGGCCCGGGGGACGGGGGACGGGGGACGGCTGCGGTGGGGAGCCTGGAGGTCTCTGTCGAGGGACGGGGCGTGGCGGCCGGGTTTGCCGGCGCATGGCGCCCGCCGCCCATCCTCGAACCCGGGCCCGCCTCCAGGGACCGGGCCCAGCCCCTCGGGCGCCGCGGGGGAACCCGGGCGCCCTGCGCACGCGCCCGCAAACCGGTCCCCTCTGGGGGCCCGGGGCCCAGCCCTTCGGGTGCCGCGGGGGAACCCGGGCGCCCTGCGCACGCGCCCGCAAACCGGTCCCCTCTGGGGGCCCGGGGGCCCAGCCCTTCGGGTGCCGCGGGGGAACCCGGGCGCCCTGCGCAGGCCCCGGGGCCCGGGCCCTTTCCGGGGACCCGGTGTTCAGCTCCGAGGGACCCCCGTGGAGCCCCGCACCATCAGTTCGCCGCGGATGGAGGCGATACCGCCCGGGGGCGGCTCCTCGCGGCCCATCGCTATGCGGCCCGCACGGGCCCCCGCCTCCGACAGGGGCAGTCGCACCGTCGTCAGGGACGGGACCGAGTCGATGCTGAACGGGAGGTCGTCGAAGCCGGCGACCGAGACGTCCTGGGGGATGCGGAGGCCGGACTCGCGCAGGGCGGCGCAGGCGCCGAGGGCGACGGAGTCGTTCGCGGCGACGACGGCGGTGAGGGAGGGATCGCGCCGGAGCAGCTCCAGCGTGGCCTCGTAGCCGGAGCGGCGGTCGTAGCGGCCGTGCACGGTCCAGGCGGGGTTCTCCTCGATGCCGGCCGCCTCCAGGGACGCGCGGTGGCCCTCCAGCCGGTGCCGGGTGGTGGTGCGCTCCTCGGGCCCGGCGATGTAGCCGAGCCGGCGGTGGCCGAGGCCGACGAGGTGGTCGGTGAGGGCGCGGGCGCCGCCTCGGTTGTCGAAGGTGAGCGCGATGGCCTGGGTGTCCGGCGCCGGCGGCCGCCCGCACAGCACCACCCGGGTCCCGGCGTCGGCCAGCTTGCGCAGCTTCGCCGCCACCGCCGCCGCGTGCGGCGCGTCCTCCACGGCCCCGCCGGTCAGCACCACGGCCGCGGCCCGCTGCCGCTGCAGCAGCGTCAGATACGTCAGCTCCCGCTCCGGCGACCCACCGGTGTTGCAGACCACCGCCAGCCGCTCACCGCCCGCACGCCCGCCGGGCCCCCCGATCTCGCCCTGGATCGCGCTCGCCATGATCCCGAAGAACGGGTCCGCGATGTCGTTGACCAGGATGCCGACCAGATCGGAGGTCGCCGCCGCGAGGGCGCTGGCCGGACCGTTCAGGACGTAGTCCAGCTCGTCCACCGCACGCAGCACCCGCTCACGCGTGGAGGCGGCGACGGGATAGTTCCCGTTCAGCACGCGCGACACCGTCGCGGGGGAGACCTGTGCGCGGGCCGCCACATCCGCCAGGGTCACCGTCATCTCGTCGTCCTCCGGTCGCGCATCTCGCGCCATGTGTTGCGCATGGATCCTCGTACGTCCTCGTAGACAAGCCGCGCACGGGCACGGTTCCGTGCGGTGTCGAGCAGACCTTAAGGCCAACCGCCCCGTTTGTTCGCCCCCTCGAACATCTCGAAGTGGACCAGGTCTTGTCCGGACCACCGGTCAGAGGCTAGCTTCTTCGTGTGTAGAAAGCGCTTGCTGCACGGCTGACGCTGTACAAACAGGTCGGGCGTCCGGCGCCCACGAAGGGAACTCACGTGACACGCAAGACGGTGCGTATCGCCATGAACGGCGTGACCGGGCGCATGGGCTACCGCCAGCACCTCGTCCGGTCGGTCCTCGCCCTGCGCGACCAGGGCGGCCTCGACCTCGGCGACGGCACCGTGCTGTGGCCCGAGCCGATCCTCGTCGGCCGCCGCGAGCACGCGCTGCGGGCGCTGGCCGACCGGCACGGCCTGGAGCACCTATCGACGGACGTCGACGCGGTCCTCGCCGACCCGACCGTCGACATCTACTTCGACGCCCAGGTCACCTCCGCCCGCGAGGAGGCCGTCAAGAAGGCGATCGCGGCGGGCAAGCACATCTACACGGAGAAGCCGACCGCCACCGGTCTCGAAGGAGCCCTGGACCTCGCCCGGCTGGCCGCCGCGGCCGGCATCAAGCACGGCGTCGTCCAGGACAAGCTCTTCCTCCCCGGCCTGATCAAGCTGAAGCGGCTCATCGACGGCGGCTTCTTCGGCCGCATCCTGTCCGTGCGCGGCGAGTTCGGCTACTGGGTCTTCGAGGGCGACTGGCAGCCCGCCCAGCGCCCCTCGTGGAACTACCGTGCCGAGGACGGCGGTGGCATCGTTGTCGACATGTTCCCGCACTGGGAGTACGTGCTGCACGAGCTGTTCGGCCGGGTGAAGTCCGTCCAGGCCCTCACCGCCACCCACATCCCCCAGCGCTGGGACGAGAACGGCAAGCCCTACGACGCCACCGCCGACGACGCCGCCTACGGCATCTTCGAGCTGGACGGCGGCGCGATCGCCCAGATCAACTCCTCCTGGGCCGTCCGCGTCAACCGCGACGAACTGGTCGAGTTCCAGGTCGACGGCACCGAGGGCTCCGCCGTCGCCGGTCTGCGCAACTGCCGCGTCCAGCACCGCTCGGCCACCCCCAAGCCGGTCTGGAACCCGGACGTCCCCGCCACCGAGGTCTTCCGCGACCAGTGGCAGGAGGTCCCGGACAACGGCGAGTTCGACAACGGCTTCAAGGCCCAGTGGGAGCTGTTCCTCAAGCACGTCTACGCCGACGCCCCCTACCACTGGGACCTGCTGGCCGGCGCCCGCGGCGTCCAGCTCGCCGAACTGGGCCTGCAGTCCTCGGCCGAGGGCCGCCGCATCGACGTCCCGGAGATCGCGCCGTGACCCTCCACCTCCCCTCCCCGGACGGCGGTCTGCGCGCCTACGAACCCCGCACCGAACCCCTCGACCTGAGCCCCGGCTCCCCGCTGGCCTCCCGTACGGTCTTCTCGGCGGCGCACGTCGTCGCCGACCCGCTCGCCGACGTCTCGCCCGACTCGCCCGCCGCCGTCGACTGGGACGCCACCCTCGCCTTCCGCCGCCACCTGTGGTCCCACGGGCTCGGCGTCGCCGAGGCGATGGACACCGCCCAGCGCGGCATGGGCCTGGACTGGGCCGGCGCGGCCGAGCTCATCCGCCGCTCGGCCGCGGAGGCGCGCGCCGTGGGCGGCCGCATCGCCTGCGGAGCCGGCACCGACCAGCTCACCGCCGGCACCCTCGCCGAGATCCGCGCCGCCTACGAGGAGCAGCTCGCGGTCGTGGAGGGGGCCGGCGCCCAGGCCATCCTCATGGCCTCCCGCGCCCTGGCCGCCGCCGCCTCCGGCCCCGAGGACTACCTCGAGATCTACGGCCACCTGCTCCGTCAGGCCGCCGAGCCGGTCGTCCTGCACTGGCTGGGCCCGATGTTCGACCCGGCGCTGGAGGGCTACTGGGGCTCGGCCGACCTCGACGCGGCCACCGAGACCTTCCTCGAGGTCATCGCGGCCCACCCGGACAAGGTCGACGGCATCAAGGTCTCCCTGCTGGACGCCCAGCGCGAGATCGACCTGCGTCGCCGCCTCCCGCAGGGCGTGCGCTGCTACACGGGCGACGACTTCAACTACCCCGAGCTGATCGCGGGCGACGACCAGGGCTTCAGCCACGCCCTGCTCGGCATCTTCGACCCGCTGGGCCCGCTGGCCGCCGAGGCGGTACGGGTGCTGGACACCGGCGACACGGCGGGCTTCCGCGCCCTGCTCGACCCGACCGTCGAACTGTCCCGGCACCTCTTCCAGGCGCCGACCCGCTTCTACAAGACGGGAGTGGTCTTCCTCGCCTGGCTGGCGGGCCACCAGTCCCACTTCACGATGGTCGGCGGCCTGCAGTCGGCCCGCTCGCTGCCGCACTTCGCCCGCGCCTACGAACTCGCCGACGGTCTGGGCCTGTTCCCGGACCCGAAGCTGGCCGAAGAGCGGATGAAGAACCTCCTGGCGCTGTACGGGGTGAACCGATGAGCACCGGACTCGAACGCTTCTCCATCAACCAGATGACGGTCAAGCAGCTCTCGCTGCCCGAACTGGTCGACGCCTGCGTCCGGTCGGGCGTGCCCGGCGTGGGCCTGTGGCGCGAGCCGGTCCAGGACCACGGCGTGGAGAAGACCGCCAAGCTCGTCCGCGACGCGGGCCTCGCCGTCACCACCCTGTGCCGCGGCGGGTTCCTCACGGCCATCGACCCGGACGCGCGCGCGGCGGCCCTGGCCGACAACCGTCGCGCCGTCGACGAGGCGGCCACCCTCGGCACCGACACCCTGGTCCTGGTCTCCGGCGGGCTCCCGGCCGGCTCCAAGGACCTGGGGGCGGCCCGCGAGCGCATCGCGGACGCCCTGACGGAGCTGGCGCCGTACGCCGAGGAGCACGGCGTACGCCTCGCCATCGAGCCGCTGCACCCCATGTACGCGTCCGACCGGTGCGTGGTCTCCACCCTCGCCCAGGCCCTGGACCTCGCCGAACGGTTCCCCGCCCACCAGGTCGGGGTGACCGTCGACACGTACCACATCTGGTGGGACGACCAGGCCCCCGCCCAGATCGCCCGCGCGGGCGCGTCCGGCCGCATCCACACCTTCCAGCTCGCCGACTGGACCACCCCGCTGCCCGAGGGCGTCCTGAACGGCCGGGGCCAGATCGGCGACGGCGCGATCGACATGCGGGAGTGGAAGGGGTACGTGGAGGCGGCGGGCTACACCGGTCCCATCGAGGTCGAGCTGTTCAACGAGGGGCTGTGGTCGAGGGACGGGCGCGAGGTCCTCACCGAAACGGCAGAGCGGTTCCTCGTACACGTGATCGACGGGTAATCCTCCCGGAAAAAAATCCGCGAGGCCGTGCAACCCTTCCCCGGCCTCTCGTGTCGTAGCAGGCGTCAGGACCTTGGTGGGGGACCCGGGGGGGATCACGGGGTTCTGACAGGGAGGGGAAACCCGAGGGGGCGCCCGGTCGACGGACCGGGCGCCCCCTCGAAAGTCGGGCGGCGGAAACCTAGACGCCGCCGAGGGCCTCGACCTCGGCCTCCGTCGGATACGACTCCTGAGCACCCCGTTTCGTCACCGCCGCCGCGCCGACCCGGGCCGCGTAGGCCGCCGCCTCGGCCAGGGCGGCACCCGACCCCAGCTCCCGGGCCAGGGCGGCCGTGAACGCGTCCCCGGCGCCGGTCGTGTCCACCGCGTCCACCTTCATCGACGGCACCCGGGTCACCCCGGAGGAGTCGCACACCAGCGCCCCCTCCGCGCCCAGGGTCACCACCACCGAACGCGGGCCCTTGGCCAGCAGCAGCCGCGCCCAGTCGGCCGGTTCCTCGCTCACACACGCCTCGCCCAGGATGACGCGGGCCTCGTGCTCATTGACGACCAGCGGGTCGCAGGCGGCCAGCACCTCCGTCGGCAGCGGGCGCGGCGGGGAGGGATTGAGCACGAACCGGCTGCCGTCCGCCAGGTTGCGCACGACCTCCACGACCGTCTCCAGCGGGATCTCCAACTGCGCCGACACCACGCGTGAGGCGAGGAACAGGCTGACGGCGGCCCTCACGTCGCCGGGGGTGAGCCGGGCGTTGGCGCCGGGCGAGACGACGATGCTGTTGTCGCCCGACGGGTCCACCGTGATCAGCGCGACACCCGTCGGCGCCTCGCCCACCAGCACGCCGATCGTGTCCACCCGGGCCGCGCGCAGCGAGTCCAGCAGCAGCCTGCCGTGCCCGTCGTCGCCGACCCGCGCCAACAGGGCCGTACGGGCACCGAGCCGGGCGGCCGCGACCGCCTGGTTGGCGCCCTTGCCGCCGGGGTGCACGGCCAGGTCGCCGCCGAGCACCGTCTCGCCGGCGGCGGGTCTGCGCTCGACGCCTATGACCAGGTCGGCGTTTGCCGAACCCACGACCAGGAGGTCGTAGTCGTCCATGATGTGACTCCCCTGAGAGATACCCGGGCGAGTGCTCCCGGCCACCACCCGCCCACCCCACCGGCACCGTCCATGACGGCCTTGCAACCGCCGGGAACGCCGTCGAAGCCTACGACCACGACAGCCTCCCCGGCCCGCGAACCGGGGCGATGGCACTGCCCGTACCACTGTCACCCCCCGCCGGTACCGTCGGGGCATGGCTCAACAAACGGGGACCTCGGGTGCGGAGCGGCGGCCGGCCGTGCTCGAAGGGGTGCTGGAGCGGATCACGTACGCCAACGAGGAGAACGGGTACACCGTCGCCCGGGTCGACACCGGAAGAGGCGGCGGCGATCTGCTCACGGTGGTCGGCGCGCTGCTCGGTGCCCAGGTCGGGGAGTCCTTGCGGATGGAGGGGCGCTGGGGGTCGCACCCGCAGTACGGCAAGCAGTTCCACGTGGAGAACTACACGACCGTCCTGCCGGCCACCGTCCAGGGCATCCGCCGCTACCTCGGTTCCGGCCTGGTCAAGGGCATCGGGCCGGTCTTCGCCGACCGCATCACGCAGCACTTCGGGCTCGACACGCTCCAGATCATCGAGGAGGAGCCCAAGCGGCTCATCGAGGTGCCCGGCCTCGGGCCCAAGCGGACGAAGAAGATCGCCGACGCCTGGGAGGAGCAGAAGGCGATCAAGGAGGTCATGCTCTTCCTCCAGACCGTCGAGGTCTCCACCTCCATCGCGGTGCGGATCTACAAGAAGTACGGCGACGCCTCGATCTCGGTCGTCAAGAACCAGCCCTACCGGCTGGCCGCCGACGTCTGGGGCATCGGCTTCCTCACCGCCGACAAGATCGCCCAGTCCGTCGGCATCCCGCACGACAGCCCGGACCGGGTCAAGGCGGGGCTGCAGTACGCGCTCTCCCAGTCCGCCGACCAGGGGCACTGCTACCTGCCCGAGGAGCGCCTGATCGCCGACGCCGTCAAGCTGCTCCAGGTCGACACCGGGCTCGTCATCGAGTGCCTCGCCGAGCTGGCCGAGCCGGGGGAGCAGGGCGAGGAGCCCGGGGTCGTGCGGGAGAAGGTGCCCGGGCCGGAGGGGGACGCGGCACAGCCCGTCACCGCCGTGTACCTGGTGCCTTTCCACCGCGCCGAACTCTCCCTGGCCGGCCAGGTGCTGCGCCTGCTGCGCACGGACGAGGACCGCATGCCCGGCTTCCGGGACGTCGACTGGGGCAAGGCCCTCGGCTGGCTGAAGACGCGTACCGGGGCCGATCTCGCGCCCGAGCAGGAGTCCGCGGTCAAGCTCGCGTTGACCGAGAAGGTCGCCGTGCTCACCGGCGGCCCGGGCTGCGGCAAGTCCTTCACCGTCCGCTCGATCGTGGAACTGGCCCGCGCCAGGCGCGCCAAGGTGCTGCTGGCCGCCCCCACCGGGCGCGCCGCCAAGCGGCTGGCCGAGCTGACCGGGGCCGAGGCCTCCACCGTCCACCGCCTGCTGGAGCTCAAGCCCGGCGGCGACGCGGCGTACGACCGGGACCGGCCGCTGGACGCCGATCTGGTCGTCGTGGACGAGGCCTCCATGCTGGACCTGCTGCTCGCCAACAAGCTGGTCAAGGCCGTGCCGCCGGGGGCCCATCTGCTTTTCGTCGGGGACGTGGACCAGCTGCCCAGCGTCGGCGCCGGCGAGGTGCTGCGCGACCTGCTCGCCGACGGCAGCCCCGTCCCCGCGGTGCGGCTCACCCGGGTGTTCCGGCAGGCCCAGCAGTCGGGCGTCGTGACGAACGCGCACCGGATCAACGCCGGGCAGCATCCGCTCACCGACGGCCTGAAGGACTTCTTCCTGTTCGTGGAGGACGACACCGAGGAGGCCGGCCGGCTCACCGTGGACGTGGCCGCGCGGCGGATCCCGGCCAGGTTCGGCCTCGATCCGCGCCGGGACGTGCAGGTGCTCGCACCGATGCACCGGGGACCGGCCGGTGCCGGCACCCTCAACGGCCTGCTCCAGCAGGCCATCACGCCCGGCCGGCCCGACCTGCCGGAGAAGCGGTTCGGCGGCCGGGTGTTCCGTGTCGGCGACAAGGTCACCCAGATCCGCAACAATTACGAGAAGGGGGAGAACGGCGTCTTCAACGGCACCGTGGGCGTGGTCACCTCGCTCGACCCGGTCGACCAGCGCCTGACGGTGCTGACGGACGAGGACGAGGAGGTTCCGTACGAATTCGACGAACTGGATGAACTGGCGCACGCGTACGCCGTGACGATCCACCGTTCGCAGGGAAGTGAATATCCCGCGGTGGTGATTCCCGTCACCACCGGTGCCTGGATGATGCTCCAGCGGAACCTGCTGTACACCGCGGTGACGCGGGCGAAACGGCTGGTCGTCCTGGTCGGTTCGCGCAAGGCGATCGGGCAGGCGGTGCGCACGGTGTCGGCCGGCAGGCGCTGTACGGCACTGGACTTCAGACTGAGCGGTTCCTGAGCGGTCCGGACCGGCTTCCGGGCGGCTTCGTAAAAAATGATCGATCAAACGAGTCGTGAAGGTCACAGAGCACTTCCAGATGCCCGCCGGAGGGGGCAGGATGAGCAGGTTGGCGGCACTGAGTGCCGCCAATAGGCCCAATGGTCGACCCCGAGTGCACTCTCCTGAGCCAAATGGGGGATGGTAGAGACAGTCAGGGCACCTCGAAGATGAGGCACTACGTCGGTGAGGGAAGACGTGAGCGACAACTCTGTAGTACTGCGGTACGGCGACGGCGAGTACACCTACCCGGTGGTCGACAGCACCGTCGGTGACAAGGGCTTCGACATCGGGAAGCTCCGCGCCCAGACCGGTCTGGTGACTCTGGACAGCGGTTACGGCAACACGGCCGCCTATAAATCCGCCATCACCTACCTGGACGGCGAGGCGGGCATCCTCCGCTACCGCGGCTACCCCATCGAGCAGCTGGCCGAGCGCTCCACCTTCCTCGAGGTGGCGTACCTGCTGATCAACGGTGAGCTGCCGACCGTCGACGAGCTGACGACGTTCAAGAACGACATCACGCGGCACACCCTGCTGCACGAGGACGTCAAGAACTTCTACAAGGGCTTCCCGCGCGACGCCCACCCGATGGCCATGCTGTCCTCGGTCGTCTCTGCGCTGTCCACCTTCTACCAGGACAGCCACAACCCGTTCGACGAGAAGCAGCGCAACCTCTCCACGATCCGCCTGCTCGCCAAGCTCCCGACGATCGCGGCGTACGCGTACAAGAAGTCGATCGGTCACCCGTTCGTCTACCCGCGCAACGACCTCGGTTACGTCGAGAACTTCCTGCGTATGACCTTCTCCGTGCCGGCGGACGAGTACGAGCTCGACCCGGTCGTCGTCTCCGCGCTGGACAAGCTGCTCATCCTGCACGCGGACCACGAGCAGAACTGCTCGACGTCGACGGTCCGCCTGGTGGGCTCGTCGCAGGCCAACATGTTCGCGTCGATCTCCGCCGGCATCAGCGCCCTGTGGGGCCCGCTGCACGGTGGTGCCAACCAGTCGGTGCTGGAGATGCTCGAGGGCATCCAGGCCTCCGGCGGCGATGTCGACTCCTTCATCCGCAAGGTGAAGAACAAGGAGGACGGCGTCCGCCTGATGGGCTTCGGCCACCGGGTCTACAAGAACTTCGACCCCCGCGCCAAGATCATCAAGGCCGCCGCGCACGATGTGCTGTCCGCACTCGGCAAGTCCGACGAGCTGCTGGACATCGCGCTGAAGCTGGAGGAGCACGCGCTTTCGGACGACTACTTCGTCTCCCGCAGCCTCTACCCGAACGTGGACTTCTACACCGGTCTGATCTACCGGGCCATGGGCTTCCCGACCGAGATGTTCACCGTCCTGTTCGCCCTCGGCCGGCTGCCGGGCTGGATCGCCCAGTGGCAGGAGATGATCAAGGAGCCGGGCTCCCGCATCGGCCGCCCGCGCCAGATCTACACGGGTGTGGTGGAGCGCGACTTCGTTCCCGTCGAGGAGCGCTGAGCCTTCCCCCGGGCGTCCGGGAGTGCGCGAGCCTCTCGGACGCCGCCTGTCGGCGCACGCAACCGGCGCCCGGCAGCAACTGACGACGCAGAGCAGAAGGCGCCCTGGAGCGCCGGTCCCCCCACGGGCCGACGACCAGGGCGCCTTCCCATGTCCCGGTGCGGATTCCCCCCACGGGATCCGGCCGGGCGCTCGGAGAGACAGCGCCTGAATCGCTGTCCGAGCACAACGAGCAGAACTCGTCGTACTCCAGTGATGCGGTGCGATCTGCCGGGACAAGCACGCTGGGAGGGCCGCTCAAAGCTTCCCGGTGTACGTGCCCCGGCAACGCATCTCTGAGGAAGTCCCCCAAGACATCCCCAGATGCCAGTCAGCGCCCCCCAAGACGCTGGTCTGACATCGCCAACTTAGACCTTCGAAGCCCTTCGATGGTTACGTTCGCATCACTGTGATCTGCGTCTCTTGCATATGTCCTATAGATGCGCAAGAGCCCCGATACGCCGATCGAGGCTCCAGCGTAAGGATGATGCGCGAGCCTTGTGAAGAGCTTATGTGAGGCTCGCGCCGGACTCTAGGGGGACTCTTACATCCGCCGGGCCGAACCCCCGGTAACACCTCGGGGTCAACGGAAGCGGCGCAGCCGCAGGCTGTTGGTCACCACGAACACCGAGGAAAAGGCCATCGCCGCGCCCGCGATCATGGGGTTGAGCAGCCCGGCGGCGGCCAGCGGCAGCGCGGCCACGTTGTACCCGAAGGCCCACACCAGGTTGCCCTTGATGGTGGCGAGAGTGCGCCGGGAGAGCCGGATGGCGTCCGCCGCCACCCGGAGGTCCCCGCGGACCAGGGTGAGATCGCCGGCCTCGATCGCCGCGTCCGTCCCGGTGCCCATCGCCAGCCCCAGATCGGCGGTGGCGAGCGCGGCCGCGTCGTTGACGCCGTCACCGACCATGGCCACGGCGCGCCCCTCGCGCTGCAGCCGCCGTACGACCTCCACCTTGTCCTCGGGGAGCACCTCCGCGTACACGCTCCCGGCGTCGATGCCGACCGTCCGCGCGACCGCCTCGGCGACCGTGCGGTTGTCCCCGGTGAGCAGCACCGGCGCGAGTCCCAGTGTGCGCAGCTCACGTACCGCCTCGGCGCTGGTCTCCTTGACCGCGTCGGCAACGGCGAGGACGCCGCGCACCTGCCCGTCCCAGCCGACCGTCACGGCCGTACGGCCGTCCTGCTCGGCCGCGTGCCGGGCCCGGGCCAGCTCCTCGGGGAGATCGTCGTACAGCCGCCCCACGGCCACCTCGCGGCCCGCCACGCGCCCGCGGGCGCCCCGGCCCGGCACGTTCGCGAAGTGCTCGACGGGAGGCAGGGCTCCGGTGCGCTCCTCGGCGCCGGTGGCGATCGCGCGGGCCACCGGGTGCTCGGAGGCGTGCTCGACGGCGCCCGCGAGCCGCAGCACCTCCTTCTCGTCCTCGCCGTCGGCGACGTGGACCTCCTGGAGGGTCATCCGGCCGGTGGTGACCGTGCCGGTCTTGTCCAGGACGACCGTGTCGACGCGCCGGGTGGACTCCAGCACCTCCGGGCCCTTGATGAGGATGCCGAGCTGGGCGCCCCGGCCGGTGCCGACCATCAGCGCGGTCGGGGTGGCCAGGCCCAGCGCGCAGGGGCAGGCGATGATCAGCACGGCGACGGCGGCGGTGAACGCGGCGACCGTGTCCCCGGTGACGCCGAGCCAGACGCCGAAGGTGCCGAGCGCGATGAGGATGACCACCGGCACGAAGACGGCGGAGATCCGGTCGGCGAGGCGCTGCACCTCGGCCTTGCCGTTCTGCGCGTCCTCCACCAGTCGCGCCATCCGGGCGAGCTGGGTGTCGGCGCCGACCCGGGTCGCCTCCACCACCAGCCGGCCGCCCGCGTTGACCGTGGCACCGGTGACCCGGTCGCCGGGGCCGACGTCCACCGGCACGGACTCGCCGGTCAGCATGGACGCGTCGACGGCGGAGACGCCCTCGACGACCGTGCCGTCCGTGGCGATCTTCTCGCCGGGCCGTACGACGAACCGGTCGCCGACGGACAGGGAGGCCACCGGGACACGCACCTCGCGCCCGTCCCGCAGCACGGCGACGTCCTTGGCGCCCAGCTCCATCAGCGCCTTCAGGGCGGCCCCGGCGCGGCGCTTGGAGCGGGCCTCCAGATAGCGGCCGAGCAGGATCAGCGCGACGACTCCGGCGGCGACCTCGAGATAGACGGTCGAGGCGCCGTCCGTCCGGGAGACGGTGAAGCGGAACTCGTCGTGCATGCCGGGCATGCCCGCGTCACCGAAGAACAGCGCCCACAGCGACCAGCCGAACGCGGCCAGCGTGCCGACCGAGACGAGCGTGTCCATGGTGGCGGCGCCGTGCCGCAGGTTGGTCCAGGCGGCCCGGTGGAAGGGCAGACCGCCCCAGACGACGGCCGGCGCGGCGAGCGTCAGCGAGAGCCACTGCCAGTTGTCGAACTGCAGCGCGGGGACCATGGCGAGCAGGACGACGGGGGCGGCGAGCAGCGCGGAGACCAGGAGGCGGTGGCGCTGTGCTGCGAGCTCGGGGTCCTGCTCCGCGCCCGCCTCCGGTGCCTCCGGTTCGGGCTCCGGCGGCGGGGGCAGCTCCGCGGTGTAGCCGGTCTTCACCACGGTCGCGATCAGGTCGGCGACCTCGACGCCCGGGGCGCAGCGGACCTTCGCCTTCTGTGTCGCGAAGTTCACGGTGGCGCTCACGCCGTCCATGCGGTTGAGCTTCTTCTCCACCCGCGCGGCGCAGGAGGCGCAGGTCATCCCGCCGATGAGCAGCTCGGCCTCGGAACTGCCGACTATCGCGCTCGCCGGTGTGGCGGTGGTGCTGGTCATGTCCGTACTCCAGACATCGGACCGGGCCGTACGGATCCAGTATCAGCTGGTCGGCACGGCCCGGTCGGTGAAGTGAAGGATGTCGCTCAGGCCCGGCCGGCCAGTTCGAAGCCGGCCTCGTCCACGGCGGCGCGCACGGCCTCGTCGTCGAGCGGCGCCTCGGAGACGACGGTCACCTCGCCGGTGGACGCGACGGCCTTCACCGAGCTCACGCCGGGGATCTGGGAGATCTCACCGGAGACGGAGCCCTCGCAGTGGCCACAGCTCATGCCGGTCACCTGGTAGACGGTGGTGACGTGGCCCGAAGTGTCGGTCTGGGCGGTCATGTCATTACTCCTCGTCCGGGGCGTGTGGTGCCGGTGGGGTCAAGGGGGGGCCCCACACTCCCCAGACTATACCCCTAGGGGGTATTCCTCCAAGGGAGGTCCCGGTGTGCCAGCGAGCGCACCCAGGCGACCCCGAGCAGGGCCACGAGTACCAGGCCGCCGACCGAGAACAACGCGAACAGATGCTCCTGTCCGGCGCCGGGCCACCGGGTGCGCCCCGGCGCGAAGGGCTGCGGGGGCGGGGCGATCCCGGTCAGGCGCGCCACCAGCCGGCCCGCGACTCCGTGCGAGGCGTCCCACAGAGCGTGCAGCACACCGACGCCGAGAAAGGTGCGCACGACCGGCGCGGCGAGCCGGAACTGCCCGTTCGGGCGGCGCAAGGACAGCAGCACGCCGCCCGCGACCGCTGTCCACAGCCCGCATCCGACGGGGGCGACCACCCCGCGCAGCAGCTCGGTCTCCAGCAGCGTCCCGGCGCCGGTGCCCGGTGCGCGCAGGGCCGCGTCGAGCGCGTATCCGCAGCTGTCCAGGGCCGCGAAGCCGCAGCCGGCCGCCGCGCCGAGCACCAGCCCGGCGCGCGTCCCGCGGATGCCGGGCTGCCGGCGCAGCGCGAACACCAGCGCGCCGAGCTGGGCCGCCTGCTCGGCCAGGCCGACGCCGATGAACATCCCCAGGGAGGGGTGGAGCAGATACGGCTCCACCGCCGAGGCGGCGAGCACGCCGAGCGCGCCGCCCGCCAGGAAGCAGCCGAGGACCGCGCTGACGCCCAGGTCGCGCGCGTGCCGCTCGTACGCCCACAGCACGAAGACCACGGGGACCAGGAAGCCGCCGAGCAGGACGAGAACGGGCAGCAGGGTGCGGGTCCCGGTCGTGTACGTCGCCAGGGCGGCCAGGGTCCACAGCGCGAGGCCGCCGGCCAGGCAGCGCTTCCACAGGCCCCTCGCGATCCGGGGGTACGGCGGTGGCGGCTGCTGCGGGCCGGGGATGCGGGCGCGGGGCGCGCCGGGCTGCGGGGAGTGGGTCACGGCGGTCCCCCTCGGACTCCTGGGCACCTGCTGGGCGATTCATCCCGCACCCTATGCAGACGTGCCTTGTGCCGCAGTCCGGGGATCCCGTCGGGCCGGGGGGGTGACAGGCTCTCCTCGGGTGAGCCTTCTTCGAATCAGGTGCTCTTCGCGTCGGGCCCTCTCGGGGTCAGGTTCGGCCGAGTCGGTCGCCGACGAGGGGGGCGAGGTAGCGGATCAGGACGTTCTTGACCTCCTGCACGTAGGCCGCGCGCTCGGCGCCCTCGTGGGCGAGGACCAGTTCCAGGCCGGCCTTGTAGATGCCGAGGCAGACGTGCGCCGTGCGGGTGACGTCGGCCGGGGAGGCGGCGTCGGGCAGCAGGGAGGCGAGCAGGTCCTCGATCCGGCCGACGAGGGTGGCGTGCAGCTGGTCGTGCGCCTCGGCGATCCGGCCGGGCACGTCCGGGCCGTGCATCAGCGCGAAGAAGACCGGGTGCTCGGTGTTGAACGCGATGAACCGGTCGACGGCCGAGCCGATGGCCTCCTCCAGCGGAGTGGCGGGGTCGACCGGCGTCAGTGCGGCGCCGTAGGTCTCCCGCATCTCGTGCATGAGACGGTCGCCCAGCTCGATCGCGATCGCTTCCTTGTTCGGGAAGAACTGGTAGAGCGTGCCGGGCGAGACGCCGGCCTCGCGGGCGATCGCGTTGGTGCTGGCCGCCGTGTAGCCGGTGGTGCAGAAGACCTGGGCGGCGGCGGCGAGGAGCTGTGCGATGCGGCGCTCGCCGCGTGCCTGGCGGCGGCGCGGCTGCTCCTTCTCCGAGGTGTCGGACACGCGTTATCCCCAGCCCTTCGAAGGCGATTGACAAACGCGAGTGGCCGCTCGCATTCTTGAGAAACGCGAGCGATCTCTCGTGTTTGCCAGTCTATGGCAATGACCGACCCGTGCTGCCTGCCCGCACAGACGGCTGCCTGCCTGCACAGACATGGGTCAAGGTGAAGGGGACACCGCACGATGACCGAAGTCAACACGGCACCGCACCCGGGGGACGGGCCGCCCCGTCCAGGGGGCTGGACCCGATTCGTGACCGCCCGACCGCGCCTGTCGCTGCTCGTGGCCCTGGTGCTCACGGCGCTGGCCGTGCTGGCCGGCAGCGGGGTCGCGGACCATCTGGGCAGCGGCGGCTGGGAGGACCCGGCCGCCGAGTCGACCTACGCCACCAAGGCGCTGGAGCGCGGGTTCCCCGACTCCCAGCCCAACCTGCTGCTCCTGGTGAACTCGGGCCGCGCCTCGGTCGACGATCGGGCGGTCGCCGCCGAGGCCCGCCGCCTGGCCACCCGGCTGGCCGGGGAGAAGGGCGTGACCGGCGTCGGCTCCTACTGGCAGGCCGCCCCCTCGGCGGCTCCCGCCCTGCGCGCCAAGGACGGCCACGAGGCGCTGATCGCCGCCCGCATCACCGGCGACGAGAACGCCATGGGCCGCACCCTGGACCGCATAGCCCCCCACTACCGGGGCACGCACGGCCCGGTCCGGGTGAAGGTCGGAGGCATCGTCGCGGTGCGGCACGAGATGCAGACGATCATCAAGGAGGACCTGACCCGCGCCGAGATGATCGCCCTGCCGATCACCCTGGTGCTGCTGGTGATGGTCTTCGGCAGCGCCGTCGCGGCCCTGCTGCCGCTGGGCATCGGCGTCGTCGCCATCCTCGGCACGAACGCGGCGCTGCGCGGCCTGACGACCTTCACGGACGTCTCCGTCTTCGCGCTGAACCTCACCACGGCCCTGGGCCTCGGCCTCGCCATCGACTACGCACTGTTCATCGTCCGCCGCTACCGCGAGGAACTGTCCACGGGCGCCGACCCGTTGACGGCGATCGGCACGACGCTGCGCACGGCCGGGCGCACGGTGCTGTTCTCCGCCCTCACCGTCGCGGTGTCACTGGCCGCCATGATGCTCTTCCCGCAGTACTTCCTGCGGTCCTTCGCCTACGCCGGTATCGCCGTCGTCCTGCTCGCCGCGGCGGCCGCGCTGATCCTGCTCCCGGCGGCGCTGATACTGCTGGGACACCGGGTCAACTCCCTCGACCTGCGCCGCCTGTTCCGCCGGCACCGGGAGCCCTCGGGCGCGCAGGGCACGGGCTGGGCGAGGACGGCCGCCCTGGTGATGCGCCGCGCCCCGTTCTTCGCCATCGGCACCACCGCCCTGCTGATGATCCTCGGGCTGCCCTTCCTCGGCGTGAAGTTCGGCACGGCCGACGACCGCCAGCTGCCGTCGGGTGCCGAGTCCCATGTGGTGCAGCAGCACATCCGGGACGGCTTCCCGGGCAGTCCCGGCGGCGGGCTCGAGGTGCTCGCCGAGGGGAAGGCCACCAAGGCGCAGTACGCCGCCTACAAGCAGCGGGTGGCCGCGCTGCCCGAGGTGGTCCGGGTCGACGGACCGCTGGTCAAGGGCGATACGGCCTACTTCACGGTGCAGCCGAGGGGCGAGGCCGTGGACGACGCCGCCCAGCGGCTGGTGGGCGATCTGCGCTCGGTGAAGGCCCCCTTCGGCACCAAGGTGACGGGCACGGCCGCCGTCCTGGTCGACTCCAAGCACGCGATAGGGGAACGGCTGCCGTGGGCCGGGGCGTTCATCGCGGTCGTCACGCTGCTTCTGGTCTTCCTGCTCACCGGAAGCGTGCTCATACCCCTGCAGGCCGTGGTGCTCAACGCGCTGAGTCTGACGGCGATGTTCGGCGCCGTGGTCTGGGTCTTCCAGGACGGCCATCTGTCCGGGGCGCTCGGCTTCACCAGCTCCGGCTCGATCGAGACCACACTGCCCGTGCTGATGTTCTGCGTGGCCTTCGGCCTCTCCATGGACTACGGCGTGTTCCTGCTCTCCCGCATCAAGGAGGAGTACGACCGCACCGGCGACCACAACGAGGCGGTGCGGCACGGCCTGCAGCGCACCGGCGGGCTGATCACCGCGGCGGCGGTCATCCTGGCCGTGGTCATGGTGGCGATCGGCACCTCGCGGGTGACCAACACCAAGATGCTCGGCCTCGGCATCGCGCTCGCGGTGCTGATGGACGCCATGGTCGTGCGCAGCCTGCTGGTCCCGGCGATCATGCGGCTCACGGGCCGTGCCACCTGGTGGGCCCCGGCCCCGCTGCGCCGCTTCCACCAGCGCTTCGGCCTCAGCGAGGGCGAGGCACCGACCGCGCCCGCGGAGGAGCGGGAGACGGCGGGAGTGTGAGGACCCGGGCCCCTGATGCGGGGCAGGGCAGGTTCCGGGTGGCGTGAGCCCTGCCGGGTACGGCACCGTGCACGTCGTGGAGCCGTCGATCCGCCCGGGGCACGTGGGCGTGGCGCGGGACCGGGGCCGGCGGTCCGGCCGAAGAGGATGCGAGGGGCGCATGCGCGCGGTGGTGTTCGAGGAGTACGGCAGGCCGGCCGAGGTGCGGGAGGTGCCCGACCCGGTGCCCGCCGAGCACGGGGTCGTGGTGCGGGTCGAGGCCACCGGGCTGTGCCGCAGCGACTGGCACGGCTGGATGGGCCACGACCCGGACATCACCCTGCCGCACGTGCCGGGGCACGAACTCGCCGGTGTCGTCGAGGCGGTGGGCGCCCGGGTGACCGGGTGGCGGCCCGGCGACCGGGTCACGGTGCCGTTCGTCTGCGCCTGCGGCGGCTGTCCGTCCTGCGCGGCCGGGGACCAGCAGGTGTGCGAGCGCCAGATCCAGCCCGGCTTCCACCACTGGGGCTCCTTCGCGCAGTACGTCGCCCTCGACCACGCCGACGTCAACCTGGTCGCGATCCCGGAGGGCATGACGTACGCGACGGCGGCCGCCCTCGGGTGCCGCTTCGCCACCGCCTTCCGCGCGGTGGTGCAGCAGGGCCGGGTGGCGGCGGGGGAGTGGGTCGCGGTGCACGGCTGCGGCGGGGTCGGGCTGTCGGCGGTGATGATCGCGGCCGCCTCGGGTGCCCGGGTGGTCGCCGTCGACGTCTCGCCGGGGGCCCTCGAACTGGCCCGGAAGTTCGGCGCCGCCCGGTGCCTGGACGCGACCGGAGTGTCCGACCCGGCGGCGGCCGTCCGCGAGCTGACCGGCGGCGGCGCCCATCTCTCCCTCGACGCCCTCGGCTCGCCCGCCACCTGCGCGGCCTCCGTCGGCTCGCTGCGCCGCCGGGGCCGGCACGTCCAGGTGGGCCTGCTGCCCTCGCCGGACGGCACCACCCCCGTCCCGCTGGCCCGCGCCATCGCGCTGGAGCTGGAACTCCTCGGCAGCCACGGCATGGCGGCGCACGCCTACCCGGCGATGCTGGAGCTGGTGGGAGCCGGGGTGCTGCGTCCCGAGCTGCTGGTCACGCGGACGATCCCGCTCGACGCGGCCCCGGCAGCCCTCGCGGCGCTCGGCACGGCCCCGGGTGCGGGGCTCACCGTCATCGAGCCGTGGCGCTGAGGGCGGCCCACTCCCGGTCGAGGATTGCCATGATCACCTCGTCGGCCCAGGCGCCGTCCCGCCGCTGGACCTCGCGCCGCACGCCCTCGACGACGAAACCGGCCTTCTCGTAGACGCGCAGGGCGCGGTGGTTGTGGGCGTAAGCCGCCAACTCGATGCGGTGCAGCCCGAGCTGGGCGAAGCCGTGCGCGACGATCAGCCGGGTCGCCTCCGTGCCGATGCCGCGGCCGCGTCCCCGGGGACCGATGAGGGTGCGGAAGGTACAGCTGCGGGCGGCCGGGTCGTAGTCGTACAGGACGACCTCGCCCAGCACCTCCCCGCTCGCGGGGTCGGTGACGGCGAGGTCGAGCCGGTCGGGGGCGCCCGCCCGGGTGCCGTACCAGGAGCGCAGCCGCTCCGGGGTGAGATCGGTCGACGGCTCGTAGGTGAAGCGGACGACCTCGGGGTCGGCGACGATCTCCCACATGGTGTCGGCGTCGGCCTCGGTGAAGGGCCGCAGGACGGTCTTCCGGCCGGTCAGCACGGGTTTGACGGAGAAACTCATGGCACGACTGTGCCCCACGGCGCAGGTGGGGCACAGGTCGTTTTCCGCGCCGTCAGCCCTTGCTGCGGCCCCGGTTGCCCGGGCGGGAGGCGACCCAGGCGCGGACGGTCTCGGCGTACCAGTAGGGCCTGCCGCCCTCCACGTGGTCGGGTGGAGGCAGCAGGCCGTGCTTGCGGTAGGACCGTACGGTGTCGGGCTGCACCCGGATGTGCGCCGCGATCTCCTTGTAGGACCAGAGCCTTCGGTCGGTCATGAGTTGCACCTCCCCGCGCGCGCCGCGGCGGCGGCCGGGGGACGGCCGTCGGGGGAGCCGGGCGCTGCGCTGGCGATCACCAAGCCTGTGCCCGGTCAACGACGGTGCGTGACGACCGGACAGCGCCTGTCGCCCCGATGTGACCGGCCATCCGCGTAGCTGCGACACCCGTGACACCGCTGAGGTGTTTGTGACACACCGGCAGCACGGGGCAGAGGCGGTCCGGCCCCGCCGTCCGGGGCCGGACCGCCGGTGGTCACGCCCCGCAGGAGCGCAGGAACGCCCGGGTGCGGCGGGCGATGGGGAGGGGCTTGTCCGGGTCGCAGGGGTACATGTCCTGCTCGACGATCGCGAACAGGTCGACGTCCAGCTTCTGCGCCGCCTGGAGCACCGGCCCCAGCTCGGGCACCCCGGCCGGCGGCTCGCACATCACGCCCTGCGCCACGGCCGGACCGAAGGGCGTGCCCTGGGCGCGCACGTCGGCCAGGATCTCCGGGTCCACCTGCTTGAGGTGCAGATAGCCGATGCGCTCGCCGTAGGTCTCGATCAGCTTGACGCTGTCCCCGCCGCAGTAGGCGTAGTGCCCGGTGTCCAGGCACAGGGAGACCAGCTCGGAGTCGGTGCCGTCGAGGAAGCGGGTGACGTTCTCCTCGCTGTCGATGTGGGTGTCGGCGTGCGGGTGGACCACGATCGTCAGGCCGTAGCGCTCGCGCACCTCCCGGCCCAGGCGCTCGGTCAGCGAGGTGAGATTGCGCCACTGCTCGGGCGTCAGTTCGGCGGGCTCCAGCACCTGGCCGGTCTTGTCGTCCCGCCAGAAGGACGGGATGACGACCAGGTGGCGGGCGCCCATCGCCCGGGTCAGGGCGGCGATGTCGGAGACGTGCGCCCAGGTCGTGTCCCACACGGCCGCGCCGTGGTGCAGGCCGGTGAAGACCGTGCCGGCCGACACCTTCAGGCCCCGCCGGGCGGTCTCGTCGGCGAGCACCGCCGGGTCGGTCGGCAGATAGCCGTAGGGGCCCAGCTCGATCCACTCGTAACCCGAGTCGGCGACCTCGTCGAGGAAGCGCTGCCAGGGGACCTGCCGGGGGTCGTCGGGGAACCAGACACCCCAGGAGTCGGGCGCCGACCCGATCCGGATGCGGGACAGTGAGGAGGGTGACAAGGACGTCATGGCCGTCAGCGTGCGGGGCCGCGGAAAGCGGTGTCAAGCTCTGGTCCGAATGTCTGGACAAAATATTGACAGGGATCTGGCGAGGGGACTAGAAAGCCGGGGAGAGCCGTGACGAAGGGAAGCCGATGGCGTACGACCTGATCACCATGGGGCGGATCGGAGTGGACCTGTACCCGCTGCAAACCGGCGTTCCGCTCGCCCAGGTGTCGTCCTTCGGCAAGTTCCTCGGCGGGTCGGCGACGAACGTCGCGGTGGCCGCGGCCCGGCTGGGCCGGCGCACCGCAGTGGTCACCCGCACCGGGGACGACGCGTTCGGCGCCTATCTGCACGAGGCGCTGCGCGGCTTCGGCGTCGACGACCGCTGGGTCACCCCGGTTTCGGGGCTGCCGACCCCGGTCACCTTCTGCGAGGTCTTCCCGCCGGACGACTTCCCGCTGTACTTCTACCGGCAGCCCAAGGCCCCGGACCTGGAGATCGACGCGCACGAGCTGGACCTGGACGCCATCCGGGACGCCCGGATCTTCTGGGTCACCGGCACGGGACTGAGCGAGGAACCGAGCCGTACGGCGACCCTCGCGGCCCTCGCCCACCGGGCCAAGTCCGGTACGACGGTCTTCGACCTCGACTGGCGCCCCATGTTCTGGACGCATCCGGACGAGGCCCGCCCCTTCTACGCGGAGGCCCTGCGCCACACCACGGTGGCCGTCGGCAACCTGGACGAGGTGGAGGTCGCCACCGGCGTCCGCGACCCGCACGCGGCGGCGCGGGCGCTGGTGGACGCCGGGGTCGAGATCGCCGTGGTCAAGCAGGGACCCAAGGGTGTCCTGGCGGTCAGCGCCTCCGGAGAGTCCGCCGAGGTCCCGCCCCTCCCCGTGAAGGTGCTCAACGGGCTCGGCGCCGGGGACGCCTTCGGCGGCTCCCTCTGCCACGGCCTGCTCGCCGGCTGGGACCTGGAGACGATCATGCGGCACGCCAACGCGGCAGGCGCCATCGTCGCCTCCCGCCTGGAGTGCTCCTCCGCGATGCCCACCCCCGACGAGGTGGCCGCCGCGCTCGAGGCCGGAGCGGTGCTGTGAGGGCGGGCCGCGTCGCCGGCACGCACCCGCACGGAGGCGACGGAGTCCGGCGCCCGTCCGTGGACGTGGCCGAGCTGGTCCGGATCCGGACGCAAGCCCCCGAGGCCATCGCCGAGGCGGCCACCCGCAGGGCCCGGCGGCCGCTGCTGAACGAGGACGGCCGGCTCATGATCGTCGCCGCCGACCACCCGGCCCGCGGCGCGCTCGGCGTCGGCGACCGCAGGCTCGCCATGGCGAACCGTGCCGATCTGCTTCAGCGGCTGTGCCTGGCGCTGTCCCGGCCCGGCGTCGACGGCGTCCTCGCCACCGCCGACATCCTCGACGACCTGCTGCTGCTCGGTGCGCTCGAGCACAAGGTCGTGATGGGCTCCATGAACCGCGGCGGCCTGCAGGGCGCCAGCTTCGAGCTGGACGACCGCTTCACCGGCCACCGCCCCGCCGACATCCAGCGCCTCGGCTTCGACGCCGGCAAGCTGCTGCTGCGCATCGACTACGACGACCCGGGCTCCCTGACCACCCTGGAGTCCACCGCCCGCGCCATCGACGACATGGCCGCGCGCCGGCTGCCCGTCTTCGTGGAACCGTTCATCAGCCGCCGCACCCCCGAGGGCAGGCTGAAGAACGACCTGTCCGCGGAGGCGGTCACCAAGTCCATCGCCATCGCCTCCGGCCTCGGCGGCTCCTCGGCCTACACGTGGCTGAAGGTGCCGGTCAGCGAGAACCCCGACGACATGGCCCAGGTGATGGAGACCTCCACCCTGCCGGCCGTGCTGCTCGGCGGCGACATAGGGGACTCGCCCGAGGACCAGGTCGCCGCCTACGAGAAGTGGCGCGGCGCGCTGCAACTGCCCACCGTGCGCGGCCTGGTGGTCGGCCGCTCGCTGCTGTACCCGGCGGACGGCGACGTGGCCGCCGCCGTGGACACCGCCGTAGGACTGCTGTGAGGGCCGCATGACCAGCACCGATCTGCACCTGCCCCGGGGTGCCACCGCGAACGCCCAGTACGCCGTCGACATCGACCCCAAACGGGCCGGCTGGACCCACAGCAGCCTGCGCGTCGCGGAACTGGCGCCGGGCGGTTCGCACACGTTCACCACCGGAGACAGCGAGTGGATCGTGCTTCCGCTGAACGGCGGAGGTACGGTGCGCATCGACGAAGACGAGTTCCAACTCCTGGGCCGGGACAGCGTGTTCAGCGGAGTCTCCGACTTCGTGTACGCGCCCCGGGACACCCGGGTCCAGATCGCCTCCGGCGCGGGAGGCCGCTTCGCCCTGGCAGGAGCGAAGTGCGAGCGACGACTCCCCGCCCGCTACGGCCCCGCGCCGGAGGTCCCCGTCGAGCAGCGCGGCAGCGGCACCTGCGCCCGCCGGGTGCGCAACTTCGCCTCCGCCGACTCCTTCGACTGCGACAGGCTGATCGCCGTCGAGGTGATCACCCCCGGCGGCAACTGGTCCTCGTACCCGCCGCACAAGCACGACGAGCACCGGCCGGGCGAGGAGTCCGAGCTGGAGGAGATCTACTACTTCGAGATCGACGGCCCGAACGGTGTGGGCTATCACCGCGTATTCCCCTCGCGTGAGGGCGGATCCGACGTCCTCGCCGAGGTCCGCTCCGGTGACGCCGTCCTCGTCCCCGACGGCTGGCACGGCCCGTCGATCGCCCAGCCCGGCCACGCCATGTACTACCTGAACGTCATGGCCGGACCCGGCGCGACGCGGGAGTGGCGGATCTGCTTCCACCCGGACCACGTAGAGAGCACAGGGGGTTACCGATGACGACCCGGCTGACCGTCGCGCAAGCGCTGGTTCGCTTCCTCGCCGCCCAGTACACCGAACGCGACGGCGTACGGCAGCGGCTGATCGGCGCCACCTGGGGCATCTTCGGGCACGGCAACGTGGCCGGCCTCGGCCAGGCGCTCGTCGAGTACGGCGATGTCATGCCGTACCACCAGGGCCGCAACGAGCAGTCGATGGTGCACGCGGCGGTCGGCTACGCCCGCCAGTCGGGCCGCCTGTCCACGCACGCGGTGACGACGTCGATCGGCCCCGGCGCCACCAACCTGGTCACCGGCGCCGCCCTGGCCACCATCAACCACCTCCCGGTCCTGCTGCTGCCCGGCGACGTGTTCGCGACCCGCCCCGCCGACCCGGTCCTGCAGCAGCTGGAGGTGCCGTACGCGGGCGACGTGTCCGTCAACGACACGCTGCGCCCGGTGTCGAAGTACTTCGACCGGATCACCCGCCCGGAGCAGCTGATCCCGAGCGCCCTGCAGGCCGTGCGGGTGCTTACCGACCCCGTCGAGACCGGCGCCGTCACCCTCGCGCTGCCGCAGGACGTGCAGGCGGAGGGCTTCGAGTGGCCGGAGGAGTTCTTCGCGACGCGGGTGTGGAGCGTACGGCGGCCGGGCGCCGACCCCACCGAACTCGCGGAGGCCGTCCGCGCGATCCGGGCCGCCCGGCGCCCGGTCGTCATCGCGGGCGGCGGGGTCCACCACAGCCGCGCCGAGCGGGCCCTCGCCGAGTTCGCCGAGACCACCCGCATACCGGTCGCCTCCACCCAGGCCGGCAAGGGCTCCCTGCGCTACGACCATCCGCAGGACGTGGGCGGCGTCGGCCACACCGGCACCGCGACCGCCGACGAACTCGCCCGCACCGCGGACCTGGTGATCGGCGTCGGCACCCGCTACACCGACTTCACCACGGCCTCCGGCACCCTCTTCGAGAACCCGGACGTCCGCTTCCTCAACCTCAACATCGCGCCCTTCGACGGCCACAAGCTGGCCGGGCTGCCGCTGATCGCGGACGCCCGCAGCGGCCTGGGCGAGCTGACGGAGGCGCTGGCGATGCACGGGCACACGGTCGCCGACTCCTACGTCACCGAGTACACCGAGGACAAGGAGCGCTGGGAGCAGCGCGTCGACGCCTGCTACGAGGCCGACGAGCCGGACGTCAGGCCGACCCAGCCGCAGGTCCTCGGGGCCCTCGACGCCCTGGTGGACGAGTCCGACATTCTCATCAACGCGGCCGGCTCCCTCCCCGGCGACCTGCACAAACTGTGGCGGTCGCGGTCACGGGACCAGTACCACCTGGAGTACGGCTACTCCTGCATGGGCTATGAGATCCCGGCCGCCATCGGGGTGAAGCTCGCCGCACCCGAGCGGAACGTGTGGGCGCTGGTCGGCGACGGGACGTATCTGATGATGCCGACCGAGATCGTCACCGCCGTGCAGGAGGGCATCGCGATCAAGATGCTGCTGGTGCAGAACCACGGGTACGCCTCGATCGGTGGCCTGTCGGAGTCGGTGGGCGGCGAGCGGTTCGGCACCGCCTACCGGTACACCTCCGAGGACGGCACCTTCACCGGCGCCCCCCTGCCCGTCGACCTCGCCGCCAACGTGGCCAGCCTCGGCATGCGCGTGCTGCGTGCGAAGACCGTACGGGACCTGCGCGCGGCGCTCGCCGAGGCGCGGGCCGCCGACACTCCCACATGTGTCTATGTGGAGACCGAAACGTCCGACACTGTGTCGGGCGCGCCTCCGGCGCAGGCCTGGTGGGATGTTCCTGTGGCCGAGACCGCGACCCGCTCGTCCGCGGTCAAGGCACGTGAGCTGTACGAACGGCACGTCTCGACCCGACGCCGCCATCTGTAAGAAGGAGTTACTGGGCATGACGAAGATCGTCAACCACTGGATCGGCGGCAAGACCGTCGAGGGTGCGTCGGGCACGTACGGGCCGGTCACCGACCCGGCGACCGGCGCGGTCACCACGAAGGTCGCGTTCGCGTCGGTGGAGGAGGTGGACGCGGCGGTGGCGGCCGCCAAGGACGCCTATCTGACCTGGGGCCAGTCCTCGCTGGCTCAGCGGACCTCGATCCTGTTCAAGTTCCGGGCGCTGCTCGACGCCCACCGCGACGAGATCGCCGAGCTGATCACGGCCGAGCACGGGAAGGTGCACTCCGACGCGCTGGGCGAGGTCGCCCGCGGCCTGGAGATCGTCGACCTGGCCTGCGGCATCAGCGTCCAGCTCAAGGGCGAGCTGTCCACGCAGGTCGCCACGCGGGTGGATGTCTCCTCGATCCGGCAGCCGCTCGGTGTCGTCGCCGGTATCACGCCGTTCAACTTCCCGGCGATGGTCCCGATGTGGATGTTCCCGATCGCCATCGCGTGCGGCAACACCTTCGTGCTCAAGCCGTCCGAGAAGGACCCGTCGGCCTCCGTCAGGATCGCCGAGCTGCTGGCCGAGGCCGGTCTGCCGGACGGGGTCTTCAACGTCGTCCACGGTGACAAGGTGGCCGTCGACCGGCTGCTGGAGCACCCGGACGTCAAGGCGGTGTCCTTCGTCGGCTCGACCCCGATCGCCCGCTACATCCACACCACGGCCTCCGCCAACGGCAAGCGGGTCCAGGCCCTCGGCGGCGCCAAGAACCACATGCTGGTCCTGCCGGACGCCGACCTGGACGCGGCGGCCGACGCGGCGGTCTCGGCGGCCTACGGCTCGGCGGGCGAGCGCTGCATGGCCATCTCGGCGGTGGTGGCCGTCGGTGCCATCGGCGACACGCTGGTGGAGAAGATCCGCGAGCGCGCCGAGAAGATCAAGATCGGCCCGGGCAACGACCCGACCTCCGAGATGGGCCCGCTGATCACCAAGGTGCACCGCGACAAGGTCGCCTCCTACGTGGAGGGCGCCGCCGCCGAGGGCGCCGAGGTGGTCCTGGACGGCACCGGCCACACCGTCGAGGGCTTCGAGGACGGCCACTGGATCGGCATCTCGCTGCTGGACAAGGTGCCGACCACCGCGAAGGCGTACCAGGACGAGATCTTCGGCCCGGTGATGTGCGTGCTGCGCGTCGACACCTACGAGGAGGGCGTGGCGCTCATCAACGCCTCGCCGTTCGGCAACGGCACCGCGATCTTCACCCGGGACGGCGGCGCGGCCCGCCGCTTCCAGCTCGAGATCGAGGCCGGCATGGTCGGCGTGAACGTCCCGATCCCGGTCCCCGTCGGCTACCACTCCTTCGGCGGCTGGAAGGACTCGCTCTTCGGCGACCACCACATCTACGGCAACGACGGCACGCACTTCTACACCCGCGGCAAGGTCGTCACCACCCGCTGGCCGGACCCGGCCGACGCCCCCGCCGGCGTGGACCTGGGCTTCCCGCGCAACCACTGACGCCCGCGTCGCTCTCCGTGCCCCGCCTCGCACCTGCCGAGGCGGGGCACAAGTGCGTCCGGATACCGGACGTGGAGGCATTTTTTTGCGGCGTCGGCTGCGATTCCCGTTCTGCGGGGATGAAACGGATGACGAAGGGACTTCACTCAATTTACCTTGGAAAGCAAGGTCATGAGCGCTACGGGTTTGGTGGATGCCGCTACAGCAGCTCATGGCCTGGGAAAGTGATGCGGCGTTACGGACCATCGAAGTGCGGAATCCGAAGGTAAATGGCCATTGACGCAGCGGTTTTCGTCGGGGTTCGCTATGCACCGCCGGGAGCGGACGAGACGAACGCACGACGAGCCGCCGGAGGCGATAGCGCTCCTGGCCCCACCCTCACACGCACGAGTCGATCGGAACCCGACGCATGACCGACACGCTCCAGAAGTCCCTGGTCGAGACCGAGCAGGCCCACCCACCGGGGCTGAAGCGTTCCATCGGTGTCGTCGGCGGCACCCTGCTGACCCTCTCCTGCGTCACGCCCGCCTCCACGCTCTTCGTGGTCGTCCCCGACCTGTTCGGCTCCCTGGGCACCGCCACCGCCCTGACGATCGCCATCGGCTCCCTCCTCTGCATCGCCGTGGCGTTCTGCTACTCCGAGCTGGGCACGCTCATCCCCAGCGCGGGCGGCGAGTACGCCATGGTGTCGACGCTCGCCGGACGGCTCGCGGGCTGGCTGGTCTTCGTGCTGTCCCTGCTGGTCGTCATGATCGTGCCGCCCGTCATCGCGATGGGCACGGCCGACTACCTGGCCCCGATCGTGCACCTCGACCCGGCCATGACCGGCGCCGGCGTGATGCTGCTCGCCACCCTCGCCGGCCTGCTCGACCTGCGCGCCAACGCCTGGATCACCGGCATCTTCCTCGTCCTGGAGGTCATCGCCGCGGCCGTCGTCGCCCTGCTCGGCTTCACGCACAGCCACCGCGGAGCGGGCAGCCTCGTCTCCATGCAGGTCGCCGGCGCACACGGGCACACCGACACCGTGACCGCCATGCTGGTGGTCTCCGGGCTCGCCATCGCGCTCTTCGTCACCCAGGGCTTCTCGACCGCCGTCTACCTCTCCGAGGAGCTGGAGCACCCGCGCCGCAACGTCGCCCGTACCGTGCTGGCCACCCTCGCCATCTCCACCGTGATCATCCTGGTGCCGGTCGCCGCCATCACCATGGGCGCCTCCGACCTCAAGGAGCTGACCGGCGGCGACATCAGCTCCATGGTCACCGCCTGGTCCAACTCCGCGGTCGGCACCTTCGTGAGCCTTTGCGTGGCCCTCGCGATCGTCAACGCGGGCATCGTCATGGTGATCCAGAACTCCCGCGTCCTGTTCGCCTCCGCCCGCGACAAGGCCTGGCCCGGCCCGGTCAACACCGTCTTCGCCAAGCTCGGCCGCTTCGGCTCCCCCTGGGTCGCCACGCTCGCGGTCGGCGTCCCCGGCGCGCTGCTCTGCTTCGTCAACCTCGACACCCTGTACGGCGTCACCGGCGTCTCGGTGACCGGGATGTACCTGCTGGTGGCGGTGGCCGCCCTGCTGTCCCGCCGCGGCTCCCACCGGCACACGCCGGCCTGGCGGATGCCGCTGTGGCCCGCGATGCCGGTCCTGCTGATCGCGGTCCTGGCCTACATCCTCACCCAGCAGGAGGCGAGCTACCTGCTGTGGACCGGCGGCATCACGGCGGTGGCCACCCTGTACTGGGCGCTGTACCTGCGCCCGCGCAAGGACACCCGGTGGCTGGTGTCGATCCCCGAGGACGCCCAGGCCTGACGGCGGCGTCCCCCGACCGCTCCCCGCCCCGGCCCGCGTACACCGCCTGACGTACGCGGGCCGGGGCCCGTAGTCCCCCAGGAGGGTCCCGGGTTCAGCCCGGGAGCTCATCCGTTGTCGGTGGCGGCCCGTACCGTTGAGTCATGGATCTTCGACTGCCCCGCCTGCGAGGGCTGCTGCGGCGGCCCCGGCGCCTGCTGGCCGCCGGGGCCGCCGTCGTCGTGCTGGCGGGCGCGGGAACGTGGACGGCCGTCGCCTCGGACGAGAAGGACCCGGTCCACCGGACCGACCGGCTCATGGCCATCGACGGGGTCCGCATCGACACGTCGTACTTCACATCCGGCTCGGGCGGCCGCCGCCCGGCCGTCCTGCTGGGGCACGGCTTCGGCGGCAGCAAGGACGACATGCGCGCCCAGGCCGAGGACCTCGCGCGGGACGGGTACGCGGTGCTGACCTGGTCGGCGCGCGGCTTCGGCCGCTCGACCGGCCGGATCGGGCTGAACGATCCGAAGCACGAGGTCGCCGACGTCTCCCGGCTCATCGACTGGCTGGCCCGGCGGCCCGAGGTGCGGCTCGACAGGCCGGGCGACCCGCGCGTGGGCCTGGCCGGCGGCTCCTACGGCGGCGCGATCTCCCTGCTCGCCGCCGGACACGACCACCGGGTGGACGCCGTCGCCCCGTCCATCACGTACTGGAACCTGGCCGACGCGCTCTTCCCCGGCGGCGTCTTCAAGAAGTTGTGGGCCGGCGTCTTCTTCAACACCGGCGGCGGCTGCGCCCGCTTCGAGCCCGCCCTGTGCCGGATGTACGACCGGGTCGCCGAGTCGGGGAAGCCGGACGCGGCCGCCCGCGAGCTGCTTCAGGAGCGCTCGCCGTCGGCCGTCGCCGACCGGATCAAGGTCCCCACCCTGCTGGTGCAGGGCCAGACCGACTCCCTGTTCACCCTCGCCCAGTCCGACGCGGCCGAGAAGGCCATCAGCGCCGGCGGCGCCCCCGTGGACGTCGACTGGATCGCGGGCGGGCACGACGGCGGTGACCTGGAGAGCGCCCGGATCGAGCAGCGCGTGACGGCCTGGTTCGACCGCTATCTCAAGGGCGAGAGGTCCGTCGACACCGGCCCCGCCTTCCGGATCACCCGCACCGGGGGCGTCGACTCCACCGACGGCGCCGCCCAGCTGCGCGGCGCGAGCGCCGGCACCTACCCCGGCCTGCGCGGCCACCAGCGGTCCGTCCCGCTGACCGGACGGGAACAGCACCTCACCAACCCGGCCGGCGCCAGTCCGCCCGGCATCTCCGCCCTGCCCGGTCTCGGCGGCTCCGGCGCTCTCGCCCAGCTCTCCGCGCTCGGAGTCGGCGTCTCCCTGGACTTCCCCGGCCAGTACGCCCGCTTCGACTCCGCGCCGCTGTCCCGGAGCCTGCGGATCACCGGCTCACCGACGGTCACCGTCCACGTCACCTCCACCGGCCAGGACGCCGTCCTCTTCGGCAAGGTGTACGACGTCGGGCCGGACGGCACCCGGCAGGTGCTGCCCTCCCAGCTCGTCGCGCCCGTGCGGGTGAGCGGCGCCCGGTCCGGCAAGGACGTCACGATCACCCTCCCGGCGGTCGACCACGAGGTGCAGAAGGGCCACCGGCTCCGCCTCGTCCTCGCCTCCACCGACCTCGGGTACGCCTCACCGGCCGCCCCGGCGACGTACACCGTCTCCCTCAAGGGCCGGCTGAGCGTGCCCACGGCCCCCGCCGTGCACACCGCCGCGGCGCCCCTGCCCGCCTGGGTGTGGTGGCTGCCCCTGGCCGGTGCCGCCGTCGCGCTCGCCCTGCTGCTCACCGGCCGCCGCCGCACGGCCGCCCCCGCGCCCGCCCCCGAACTCGCCGAGGTCCCGCTGCAGATGACGGACCTCAGCAAGCGCTACGCCCGCTCCGCCGAGCGGTACGCGGTGCGCGAGCTGTCCTTCCGCGTGGAGAAGGGCCAGGTCCTCGGCCTGCTCGGGCCCAACGGCGCCGGCAAGACCACCACCCTGCGCATGCTGATGGGGCTGATCCGACCGGATGCCGGAGAGATCCGCGTCTTCGGGCACGCCGTGCGGCCCGGCGCGGCGGTGCTGTCCCGGGTCGGCGCCTTCGTCGAGGGCGCGGGCTTCCTGCCGCACCTGTCCGGCCGGGAGAACCTCGAGCTGTACTGGCGGGCCACCGGCCGGCCGCCCGAGGACGCCCATCTGGACGAGGCCCTGGAGATCGCCGGACTCGGCGACGCCCTCGCCCGCGCGGTGCGCACCTACTCCCAGGGCATGCGCCAGCGCCTGGCCATCGCCCAGGCCATGCTCGGCCTGCCCGACCTGCTCATCCTGGACGAGCCCACCAACGGCCTCGACCCGCCCCAGATCCGTGAGATGCGCGAGGTGATGATCCGCTACGCGGCCGCCGGCCGCACGGTGATCGTCTCCAGCCATCTGCTCGCCGAGGTCGAGCAGTCCTGCACCCACCTGGTCGTGATGGACCGCGGCCGGCTGATCCAGGCGGGTCCGGTGGAGGAGATCGTCGGCTCCGGCGACACCCTCCTGGTCGGCACCGGCGCGCCCCTGGAGGAGCCGGTCGTGGAGAAGGTGGCCGCGCTGCCCGGCGTCGCCTCCGCCGTGCCCACCGAGGACGGGCTGCTGGTCCGCCTCGAACCCGGCGGCACGGCCGAGCGGCTGGTCGTGGAGCTGGTGCGCCTGGAGGTGCCCGTCGCCTCCGTCGGACCCCACCGGCGCCTGGAAGACGCCTTCCTCACCCTGATCGGAGGTTCCGCATGAGCACGCTGGTCGAGCGCGCCGAGACGGCGTCCGGCTACCGCCCGGGCCGCACCCTGCCCCTGCGGGTGGAGCTGGTCCGGCAGCTCAAGCGGCGCCGCACCCTGATCATGGGCGGGATTCTCGCCGCCCTGCCGTTCGTCCTGCTGATCGCCTTCGCGATCGGCGGCGACCCGGGCGACCGCAACGGCCAGGTCACGCTGATGGACACGGCCACCGCCTCCGGCGGCAACTTCGCCGCGGTCAACCTGTTCGTCTCGGCCGGCTTCCTGCTGGTGATCCCGGTCGCCCTGTTCTGCGGGGACACGGTCGCCTCCGAGGCGAGCTGGTCCTCCCTGCGCTATCTGCTGGCCGCGCCCGTGCCCCGGGCCCGGCTGCTGTGGTCCAAGCTCGCCGTCGGGCTCGGGCTGAGCCTCGCCGCCATGGTGCTGCTCCCGGTGGTGGCCCTCGCCGTCGGCACGGCCGCCTACGGCTGGGGCCCGCTGCAGATCCCCACCGGCGGCGCACTGGACCCCGGCACCGCCGCCCGACGCCTGCTGGTCGTCGTGGCGTACATCTTCGTGTCCCAACTGGTCACCGCAGGGCTGGCGTTCTGGCTGTCGACCCGGACGGACGCCCCGCTCGGCGCGGTCGGCGGGGCGGTGGGCCTGACCATCGTCGGCAATGTCCTCGACGCCGTCACCGCCCTCGGCCACTGGCGCGACTTCCTGCCCGCGCACTGGCAGTTCGCCTGGGCCGACGCCGTCCAGCCGAGCCCCGAGTGGTCCGGCATGATCCAGGGCACGGCGATCTCCGTCACCTACGCGCTGGTGCTCTTCGCCCTGGCCTTCCGGGGCTTCGCCCGCAAGGACGTGGTGTCGTAAGCGTGGTGTCGTAGAAGCCTTTCCCGCTTGACGCACCATACGATGAATTGATTCGCCGACCACATGTGAATATCTCTGGAAATATAAAAGCGGCGCCCTCTTTCACTCCCGTGGTATTCATGCGTATGGAGTAGTGCCTCGCTTTGCGCCCATCGTGGACTGCTATGTTCTGCGTCTGTCGGATCAGAGGTCGCTTTCACGTGAGGTGAATCATGAAGAAGGCAGTTTTCACAACTGCGGCGCTGGCCCTCGGTGCCGGTCTCGTCGGCGGCTCCGCCGTCGCCGCGTCGGCCGCCGGGACGCCGGTCAACACCAGCGGTCCGCTCGGCCTCGTGTCCCAGACGGAGGTCACGCCGGCGGTCGTGCCCGCGGCCGACACCGTGACGCGGCTGGCCCGCGAGGGCAACATCACCAAGGGCAGCGCGTTCGACGAGAAGAAGCCCGCGAAAATCTCCGGTGTTTACCTGGACGGTATGGGGCGCGGCAGCGGAAAGAAGCCCGCGGTTCCGGTGAAGAACCCGGTCGGTACCGGCTCCTTCCAGCTTCACCCGCTGAGTGCGCCGACCAGCGCCGGACTCGGCAGCCTGCTCAGCCAGGCCTGACCGGAAACGCTGGAAAGTCGGCGTACGGCGAAAGCACTACTTCGGAGACCGACACCGCGGTGTCGCGAGACGGCCGGGCCCCGGTGGCGGCCTGGCTCGGCCGACGTCCCGGACACCCGCTGCTGCCCCGCCCCACACGACGGCTCACCAAGACAACTGCATGAGACGGCCGCACAGGCATCTCCGGTCCACTGGCCCCCTCCTTGCCAGTGGACCGGACGCACGTCCGGCCCCCTTCGGCTTGCCGTCTCCCCGGCTGGATCGCATTGTCATCCATGAATGAGACGAAAAGCCATGTGCCGGTCGGCGCACGGCACCGTTCCGCCATTTGATGGAATCTGTGCCGCAGGAGCGATGTCACCGTGACTTTTCACCGCATATTTCGGTTTCTTGCTATGTAAGCGTGTCCTACCGTGAATCCAGGAAGGAACCGAGTTGCCCAGGAAGTTCGCGGTCATCACTGCACTCGCCCTTGGCGCTGTCTGCGGCAGCGCCGGCGTTGCCTCCGCCCACTCGAGCCACACCAACGCCTCTGGCGGTGACGGCTTCTCGTCGTCCCCGGTCGTCGTGAACGCCCCCCAGCAGGGCGTCCTCGTCGTCAACGGCACGCTCGTCGACGGTCGCTGCATCGCGCCGTGGTCCAACGGCGCCGTCCTCGCCGGCACCGTTGCCCCGAACTCGCACTACGCCGCCTGCAACACCGGTCTGGTCGACCAGTCGCAGAACTCCGCGTACGCGGGCGGCCTGCTCTTCTGACCCCTGCTCCGAGTATTCCGAGCAGGTCAATCCCTTCTGAAAACGCAGCCCTGAAAGGCCATCTCATGCGTAACAAGGTTACGGCCATCTCCGCCCTCGCCGCAGGCGTCGTCCTGGCGGCCGGCGGTACCGCCGCGGCCGACAACTGCACGACCGTCAAGGGTGGCGAGGGCTTCTCGTCGTCCCCGGTCGTCGTGAACGCCCCGCAGCAGGGCGTGCTGGTCTCCAACGGCACGCTCGTCGACCTGCGCTGCGTCGCGCCGTGGTCCAACGGTGCTGCCGTCATCGCCGGCGTCGTCGCGCCGAACTCGCACTACGCCGCCTGCAACACGGGCACCGTCGACCAGTCGCAGAACGCCGGCTACAAGGGCGGCCTGCTCTTCTGACCCCCCCTGCTCCGATCTCGGTCGGAGCACGGCGGACGCCCCAACCCGTCCCCCATCTGAAAGGCGCATCCCATGCGTAACAAGGTTACGGCCCTCTCCGTCCTGGCTGCGGGCCTCGTGCTCGCGGCGGGCGGCACCGCTGCGGCCGACGACAACACCACCAACGTCTCCGGCGGCAACGGCTTCTCGGAGTCCCCGATCGTCGTGAACGCCCCCCAGCAGGGCCTTGCGGTGGTCAACGGCGCGCTGGTCGACGGCCGCTGCATCGCGCCGTGGTCCAACGGTGCCGTCCTCGGCGGCGTCGCCGCGCCGAACTCGCACTACGCCGCCTGCAACACGGGCACCGTCGACCAGTCGGAGAACGCCCCGTACGTGGGCGGCCTGCTGTTCTGATCGGTATCCCGGCCTGGCGGCCCGCCGACTGTCGGCGGGCCGCCATCGGCCTTTTTTGCGACCCTTCAGGAAGAAACATTTCTGCATATACGGTCGAACGACTCCGGAATACGCTGAATGCGCCGGAGGGATCCCGGACACGCCAAAGGCCGGCTCCGGGGATTGCGGAGCCGGCCTCGAAGAGCCAGGGTCGCTACTTGGCGAGCGGAAGTCCGGCGGGCGCCTTGCCGTTCAGCGGGTTCGGCAGCGTACCGCCGAAAACGGGGGTCTTCACCACGCCCGACTGCTTCACGCCCTCGGCCGCCTTCCGCACGTCGTTGGCCAGGTAACCCGTCGGAATCTCGGTCGCCCGCGGCAGGCTCTGGGTGACCGTCCTGCCGTCCTCGACGAGGCCCTTCGCCGGCATGTCCGCGGCCAGGGCGGGCGACGCGGCACCGGCGAGGGCGAGGGCGCCGACGACGAGGGCGGCAGCCTTCAGACTCTTCATGGTGTTCCTTTCCTGGAAGCTCGGTTCCCCCGGACCAACGACGCAGGAACGGCACGGGAAACCCCACTGGCGGCAAGTTCCGGAACTCATACGAGAGGACTGTGTGCGTCGACCCCGTCGGATTATCTGTAATATCCGCCCGGTGGGCGGACGCCATTCCGACACAGTTGACGGTTCCGCGGATAAATACCGATAAGAGGCTAGTGTTGCCTTCCGAATCCAGCGCATTTCGCATCGAACCCGCGACCGCACACCCTTGTGCCGAGTGCGCCGAGTTCGGAATCTTTCTTCGGAAGGGAAGCCTCGGTCATGCGCATTCCCCCTGGTCCCGTCCCGCGCCGTGCGACACCGTTCGCGGTACATGAGCCGCACGTCCTGCACATCACCCAGCCGGTCGAGGGCGGTGTAGCCCGGCTCGTGACGGACCTGGCGGCCGCACAGCTCGCCGCGGGGCTGCGCGTCACCGTGGCCTGCCCGCGGGGCGGCATGCTGACGGACGCCCTGCGCGCGGTGGGCTGCGAGGTGCTCCCCTGGGAGGCGACCCGCGCGCCGGGACACCGGCTGCCGGACGAGGTGTGGCGGCTGGCGCGGCTCGTGCGCGACGTGCGGCCCGACGTGGTGCACGCGCACAGCGCGAAGGCGGGGCTCGCGGCGCGGCTCGCGGTGCACGGCCGGCTCCCGACCGTCTTCCAGCCGCACGCCTGGTCGTTCGAGGCCGTGGACGGAAACCTGGCCCGGGCGGCGCTGCGCTGGGAGCGGTTCGGGGCGCGCTGGGCGTCGCGGGTGCTGTGCGTGAGCGAGGCGGAACGGCGTACCGGCGAGCTGCACGGCATCACCGCCCGGTGGCACGTGGTCCCCAACGGCGTCGACACCCGCAGATTCCGGCCCGAGGGGCCGAGCGCCCGGACCGGAGCGGGGCCGCTCGTCGTCTGCGTGGGGCGGCTGTGCCACCAGAAGGGCCAGGACGTACTGCTGCGGGCCTGGCCCGCCGTCGTACGCCAACTGCCCGCCGCCCGCCTGGTGCTGGTCGGCGACGGACCCGACGCCGACCGGCTGCGCGCCGTCGCGCCCGGCTCCGTGGAGTTCGCCGGCGCCGCGCGCGACGCCGCCCCCTGGTACCGGGCCGCCGACGTCGTCGTCCTGCCCTCCCGCTGGGAGGGCATGGCGCTCGTCCCGCTGGAGGCCATGGCGTGCGGACGGCCGGTCCTCGTCACGGACGTGGACGGAGCCCGCGAGAGCCTGCCGCCCGGCCATCTGCCGTCCTGCCTGGTGCCGCCGGAGGACCCCGACGCGCTGGCGCGGGCACTCGCCCAGCTGCTGCGCCGCGGCCCGCTGCGCGCGGCGCTCGGCGCACAGGGCCGCGCCCATGTGGTCGGCGCCCACGACGTCCGGCACGTCACGCACGCGGTGACCGGCCTGTATCGCGAACTGCTGGGCATCGTCACCCGGCCGTGCGTCGTCCCCAACCAGAGCAGGGAGTCCATCACCACATGACTGCGGAAAGCACCGTTCCCGCTCCTGCCGGGCAGCCTCGGGCGGCGGGGCACGCGGTCACCGTCCTCGACCCGCCCGGCAGCGCCGGGCCCGAGCTGCCCTCCGGACGGGGACCCCGTCGTCCGCCGTGGACCTCCTGGACCCCCCTGCCGGCCGTCGACGCCGCCGGCGCCCTGCTGGGCACGCTGGTCGTGCCCGGCGACCACCGGCACGCGTGGCTCGTCGCGCTGCTCGGCCTGTGCGTGCTCGGCCTCAACCGGCGGGCCCTGCTGTACGACCTCTCCGCCGTGCCCGGCGTGCTGGAGGAACTCCCGGCCGTCTGCGCCCCGATCGCCGTCGGCTGGGCTGCCCTCGCGGCCCTCTTCCTGCGGTCGCTGCCGCTGACCGTGCTCGTCGGCGCGTGCGCCGTGCACTGCGCGGTGGCCTGCGCGGGCCGCGAGGCGGTGCACGCGCGCCGGCGCGGGGCGCTGCGACGCCGGCCCCGCCCCGCCCTGGTGGTGGGCCCGGCCCCGGAGGCCCTGCGGGTCGCCGCCGCGCTGCTGCGCCGCCCGGAGGGCGGCGTACGGCCGGTCGGTGTCGTCGCCGACGCGCAGGCCCCGGTCCCGCATCCCGGCGTCCCGACCGCGCTCCCCGTGCTCGCCCGCGAGGAGGAGGCGGTGCGCGCGCTCCTGCAGAACGGCGTGGAGACGGTTCTCGTCGTGGGGCCCGCGACCCGGGTGCACCGGGCCGCGCTGCTGCGGCAGTTCGCCGCGTTCGGCTGCGCGCTGTGGGAGCTGGACGCGGACGTGCCGTCGTACGGGCTGCGCACGGGGCGCGGGCGGGCCGGGCACCTGGCGGGCTTCTCCCGCAGGCCGCTCTGCCCGGACGCCGGGCGGCGGCGCGACGTCCTGGGCAAGCGGCTGCTCGACGTCGTCCTCTCCGGCTCGCTGCTGCTGCTCGTCAGTCCGGTGCTGCTGGTGTGCGCGGTGGTGCTGCGCGTCGTGGAGGGGCCCGGCGTGGTGTTCCGGCAGGAGCGGATCGGCAGGGACGGGCGGCCCTTCACGATGCTGAAGTTCCGCACCCACCGGCCCGCCAGCGCCCACGAGTCCGCGACCCGCTGGAGCGTCGCCGACGCCCAGGAGATGGGCCGCTTCTGCCACTTCCTGCGCCGCACCTCGCTGGACGAACTGCTCCAGCTCTGGAACGTCTTCCGCGGCGACATGAGCCTGGTCGGACCGCGACCGGAACGGCCGTACTTCGTCACCAAGTTCAGCCAGGTCCACCCCGGCTACCCGGCGCGCCACCGGATGCGGACCGGGATCACCGGACTCGCCCAGATCCACGGGCTGCGCGGCGACACCTCGATCGAGGACCGGTGCCGCTTCGACAACGCCTACATCGACCACTGGTCGCTGTGGCAGGACATCTGCATCCTGGTGCGTACCGCGACACAGTTCGTCCGGCCGACGGGGAGCTGAGCGCCGGTGAGCTCTTCCTCGGCGGCCTCACCCCCGCTCGCCCTTCCGCTGCCGGCGCCCCTGGCGGCGCTGCGCGGGGCCGCTCCCGTCCTGCCCGTCGTGGCGGTCGTCGCCCTGCTGGGGCTGCCGGCCGGGCCGGACGGCGGCGGGGCCACTCCCGCCGACGCGGCCTCGGGGCTGGTGGTGCTGTGGGCCGTCGTCCGCACCGTGCGGCAGGCGTCGCGCCCGCTGACCCGGACGGCCGCCGTGGTGCTCGGGCTGCCCGTGGTGGGCATCGCGGTCGCCGCGGCCGGGGCGGCGACCGCCGGTGACGCGCTCGCCGGACTGGCCCGCCATCTGCAGCTGTTCGTACTGGTCCCGGTCGCGGTGATGCTGCTGCTGCGCGACCGGCGCGACGTGCGGCTGGTGCTCTGGTCGCTGGTCGGCCTGGCGCTGGGGCAGGGTGCGCTCGGGGTGCACCAGTACCTCACCGGGACCGGGGCCTCGTACCAGGGGGCCGACATCCGGGCGGTGGGCACGTTCGGACCGGGCGACGTCATGGGGATGGCGGCGGTCGTCGCCTTCGGGGTGGTCGCGGCGACGGGGCTCGCCCTCGGGGCGCCGACGCGGCGGCAGCGGGCCGTTGCGGCGGGCTGCGCGGTGCTGCTGCTCGTGCCGCTCGCGGTGTCCTTCAGCCGGGGTGCCTGGATCGCGACGGCCGTCGCCTGCGGGGCGCAGTTGCTGCTGACCGGGGTGCGGCGGGCGGCGACGGTGTGCGCGGCCGCGGTCGCCGACGCGCCGGACCAGTCGGTCGTCGACCGCTACGCCCTGTGGGCGGCGGCCACCGACATGTGGCGCGGGCACCCGGTGACGGGCGTGGGCCTGAAGGCCTTCCCCGAGTACCGGGACGGACACGCCTCGCTCGCGCTGTCCTCGGGCGGCGACACCGGGGGAGCCGGCCAGGAGTTCCGGCGCCGGCCGCTTTTGTCCCCGCACAACATGTACCTGCTCCTCCTCGGCGAACAGGGCCTGCTGGGCCTGCTGACGGTGGCGGGCAGCCGACTCGCCCTGCTGGTCGGCGCCCGGCGCCGGCTGCGCCGCCCGGGCCACGCCCGTGACTGCGCGACAGCGGCCTGCGGCCTGCTGCTGTGGCAACTCGTGGACTTCGCCTACGCCGACATCGGCGGCCCCTCCACCATCCTGACGGCCCTGTCCCTGGGCCTCGCGGCCTGGTGGGCCCTGTCCGACGAGGCGTCACGTGCCGTGACCGCCACCGCCCCGGAGGCCCGGCGGTGAGGCCGGCAGCACAGGACGCCCCGGGCGACCTGACGCCTGCCCCGGACCGTTCGTCACCAAAGGCGCCGACGCCCGCACAGGGCTGTGAGCCGGCGGGGGTGGCGGCGCCCGCACCGGACTGCGAGCCCGCGGGAACCGAGACCGCCACCCCCCACCCCCCGGCACCCGCTCCCGGCGATGCCCAAGGCCGTCCGGCAGCGCCGGGCCCGGCCACCCCCGGTACGGCGCGCGAAGCCACTGCCGGTGGGGGAACGGGGCGGGTGCTCGCCAAGGCCACGTTGCTGTCCGCCCTGTTGTCCGTCGCCGGGTCGGTGCTGGGGCTGGGGCGGGATCAGGCGCTGGCGCACTTCTTCGGCGCCGGGGCGGAGACCGACGCGTTTCTCGTGGCCTGGACCGTGTCGGAGACCGCGGCGACGCTGCTGATCGACGGCGGCATGGCCTACGTACTCGTGCCCGCGTTCAGCGTGGCGCTGGCCCGGCGGGCGCGCGGCAGCGGCGGGCCCGACCCGGTGCGCGCGCTGGTCGCCGCCTCCCTGCCGCGCCTGTGCCTGGGCCTCGCGGCCGCCTCGGCGCTGCTCATCGCGACGGCGCCGCTGCTGGTGGCCGTCCTCGCGCCCAGCCTGCCCGACGCGTCCCTCGCCGTGGACTGCACGCGACTGACCGCGACCTGCGTCCTGACCTTCGGACTGGCCGGCTACTGCAGCGCGGCCCTGCGCGCGCACGGCTCGTTCCTGGCACCGGCGGCCATCTCCGTCGCGCTCAACATCGCGGTCATCACCACGGTCCACGTCCTCGCCGAGCGCTGGGGCGTACGGTCCGCGGCGCTCGGCGTCGCCCTCGGCGGATGCCTCATGCTCACCGTCCAGGCACCGTCCCTGTGGCGCAGGATCGCCGGCCGCCCCCGCCCGGACACCTGGTCCCCGGACACCGGCGGCGACCGGCGGGCGCCGCCCCTCGCCCTGGTGACGGCGGTGCTGCTGTACGTGCTGTGCCGCCAGTCCCAGGTGCTCGTCGAGCGCTATCTCGCCGCTGCCCTCCCCGCCGGCGCCATCTCCCACCTCAACTACGCCCAGAAGGTGGCCCAGCTGCCCATGTCGCTGTCGCTGATGGTGTGCGTGGTCACCTTCCCGGTGCTGGCCAGGGCCGTGGCGGACGGCGACCTGCGGCAGGCCCGGGACCGCCTCGAGCGGGACCTCGTCCTCGTGGGCTGTCTCGTGCTGCTCGGCACCGCCGTGGTCGAGGCCTGCGCCCCCCGGATCATCCAACTCCTCTTCCAGCACGGCGCCTTCACGGCGGCGGACACCGCCGCGACCGCCTCCGCCATGCGGGTCTACGCGCTCGGGCTGCTCGGCCAGACCCTGGTGGGCGCGCTCGCGCGGTCGTACTTCTCGGCGGGCCGCGCCAGTTGGTACCCGCTGGGCGCGATGGCCGCCGGCCTGGCCGTGACCGTCGGGCTCGGCGCCTGCACGGTGGGGTTCTGGGGCGTGCGCGGCATCGCCGCCGCCAACGCCGCCGGCATCACCCTCACGGCGCTGATCCTGCTGCACGGCCTGCGCGCGCGCAGCGTCCCGGTGCGCGTGACCCGGGTCCTCGCCGAACTGGCCAAACCGGTGGGCGCGGCCGTCGTCGCCACCGCGGCCGGGGTCGTCTGCGCGCAGCCGTTCACCTCGGCGCCGGCGGCCGTCGCCGCGGGCTGCGCGGGCGTGACGGCCGTCTTCGTCCCGCTGGTCCGGGTTCTCGACACGGCCGGCACGCGGTCCCTGCTCTCCTGGGCCGCCCTTCCTCCCCGACGCTCCGTCACACGAAGGCTGAACCATGGTCGTTGACTTCGCCCTGCCCCCGCACACGGCCGAACCGGTCCGCGCACCGGTCGTACCGGCACGCCGCACGCGGGGTCCCGCCGCCTGGGTGGCCATGTACCACTCGGTCTCCGATCACCCGGAGGACCCGTACGACATCACCGTCTCGCCCGCCCGCCTCGACCGCCAGCTCGCCTGGCTGCGCGGCCGCGGCCTGCGCGGGGTCAGCATGCGGGACCTGCTCGCGGCGCGGGCGCGCGGACAGGAGCGCGGACTGGTCGGGCTCACGTTCGACGACGGCTACGCCGACTTCCTCACCGCGGCGCTGCCCGTCCTCAGCCGCTGGCAGTGCGGGGCCACCCTGTTCGTGCTGCCCGGGCGGCTCGACGGCGAGAACGACTGGGACGCGCTCGGGCCGCGCAAGCGCCTCCTCGGGGCCGAAGGCATCCGCCGGGCCGCGGCCGCGGGCATCGAGATCGCCTCGCACGGCCTCACGCACGTCGACCTCACCCAGGCGGGCCCCAGCGAACTGCAGGCCGAGGTGCACCGCAGCCGCTCCGTCCTGGCCGACCTCCTTGACGCCGACGTCCAGGGATTCTGCTACCCCTACGGCCGTCTCGACGCGCCCGCCCAGGACGCCGTCGCCCAGGCCGGGTACGGCTACGCCTGCGCCATCGCGCCCCCGCCCGACCTCGCCGGCGACTTCGCGCTGCCCCGGCTGCACATCTCCCAGGCCGACACGGCCCCGCGCCTGGAGCTGAAGCGGCGGCTCGCGCGGATCCGCGGACGTGCCGTGGAGGCGGCCGGGTGAAGGCCCTGCACGTCATCACCGGCCTCGGCGTCGGCGGCGCCGAGCAGCAACTGCGTCTGCTGCTGCGGCAGTTGCCCGCGCGGTGCGACGTGGTGACGCTGACCAACCCCGGACCGGTCGCCGAGGGGCTGCGCGCCGACGGCGTCCGCGTCATCCACCTCGGCATGCGCGGCAACCGCGACCTCGGCGCCCTGCCCCGGCTCACCGGGCTGATCCGTGCCGGCCGCTACGACCTCGTGCACACGCATCTGTACCGGGCCTGTCTGTACGGCCGGACCGCGGCGCGGCTCGCGGGCGTGCGGGCGGTGGTGGCCACCGAGCACTCCCTGGGCGACGCCCGGATCGAGGGACGCCGGCTGACCGCGGGCGTCCGGTCCCTGTACCTGGCCGGCGAGCGCCTCGGCCGGGCCACGGTCGCCGTCTCCCCGACGGTGGCCGAACGGCTGCGGCGCTGGGGGGTGCCCGGCGGGCGCATCCGCATGATCCCGAACGGCATCGACGCCTCCCTGTTCCGCTACGACGCGGCGCGGCGCGAGCAGGCCCGGGCGCACTACGGCATCCCGCGCGACGCCTACGTCGTCGGCGGGCTCGGCCGCCTCACCGCCGGCAAGCGCTTCGACCTCCTCCTCCACGCGCTGGACCGGCTCCCCGGCGACGTGCGGCTGCTGCTGGTCGGCGGCGGGGACGAGGAGGAGGCGCTGCGCCGCACCGCCCGGGAGCTCGGGGTGGCCGGCCGGCTGGTACTGACCGGCGAACGGCCGTACCTGCCCGGCCCCAAGGACCCCGCGCCCGGCCTGCCCGCCCTGCTGGCCGCGATGGACGTGCTCGCCGCCCCGTCCGCCGAGGAGGCCTTCGGCCTGGCCGTGCTGGAGGCACTCGCGGCCGGGCTCCCCGTGCTGTACACCACCTGCCCCGCCGTGGACGACCTGCCGCCGGACAGCGCACCCCGCGCCCGGCGCGTCGCGGGCGGCGCCGACGCCTACGCCCGGGAACTGCTGCGGCTGCGCGCGGCCGGACCCGGCGACCGCACCGTCCCGGACGCGGTGCGGCACTACGGCATCGAGCGCACCGCCCGGCAGCTGATGGACGTGTACACGGCCGTCGTGTCCGGCTCCCCCCTGGAAGTGAGGCCCTGATGACCGACACCCCCCGAGAGCCCGTACGACCGCCCCGCCCGAGGTGGGGGCGTCCGGCGCTGCGATGGCTGACCCCGGCCGGCGCGCCGATGATCGCGATCTCCGTGACCTCCGGGCGCCCCGACCGGGCCACCGCCATCGCCGACGCCGTCTCCCACGCCCTGACCGCGCAGGCGAACCGGACCAAGCGGGCCACCGGCGTCGCGCTGGTCATCCTCTCCCGAGCCCTGCCGCCCACCGAGCCCTCGTCCCCGTCCACGGCGCTGACCACGCTCGTCGGCGCGAGCGCCGGCGGTCTGCTGGGCGGCCTCGCCCTGCTGGCCCGGCCGCGACGGGCGGCCGAGACGGGCGGCGACCCGGTGCGCGCCCAGCTCCCCGGCCCGGCCGCCCCGGCCGCTTCGGCCGCGGAGCCGCAGGGGGTGCGGTGATCACCGCGGCCCGCCGCCCGCTGTCGGCGGAGGTGTGCACCGACGAGCAGGGGTTCGGCCTGCTGGCGGACGAGTGGGACCGGCTGTACCGGGCCTGCCGGCCGGCGACGCCGTTCCAGAGCCACGCCTGGCTGCACTCGTGGTGGCAGTCGTACGGCACCCCGGGCGCGCTGCGGGTCGTGCTGGTGCGCCGGGGCGGTGACCTGGTGGCGGCGGCACCGCTCATGCGGGTGAGCCGGCCGCTGCCGGCGCTGGTGCCCGTCGGCGGGGCCGTCTCCGACTTCTGCGACGTCCTCCTCGACGAGTCGGTGACCCACCAGGCCGCCCCGGTGCTGGCGGACGCCCTGGCGGGCCTGGCCCGCACCGCACTGATCGACTTCCGTGAGGTGCGGCCCGGCAGTGCGGTGGAGCGGGTCTACCACGCCTGGTCCGGCCCGCGGCACCGCGTGCCCGACTCCCTGTGCCTGGAACTGCCCGCCGTCCCGATGGCCCAGCTCATCGGACGGCTGCCGTCGAAGCGCGCCCAGCGGGTCCGCAACCGGATGAACAAGCTCGCCCGGCTCGGCGTCCGCTGGCGCGCCGTGCACCCCGAGGAGACGGCGGCCGCGCTGCGCCGGCTCCTGGAGCTGCACCGGCTGCAGTGGGAGGGCCGGAAGGTGACACCGGAACATCTGCGGCCGCGCTTCTGCGACCACCTGGTCCGGTCGGTGGTGCCGCTGGCCCGGCGCGGCGAGGCGGTGGTGAAGGAGTTCCTGCTGGACGACGAGGTCATGGCCGTCGACCTCACCTTCCACGCCCGGGAGTTCGCGGGGAAGTACCTGTACGGCGTCCACCCGCGGCTGCGTGAGCGCAAGGTGGACGTGACGACGATGATGTTCAGCGCCGCCCTGGAGGACCTCTCCGCGGAGGGGCCCGCGGTGCTGAGCCTGCTGCGCGGCACCGAACCGTACAAGTACCAGTGGCGGCCCCGGAGCGTCGTCAACGAGCGGCTGCTGCTGGCCCGCCGGCGCACCGCGCCGCTACTGGCGGCCGCCGCCTGCGAGGCCGCCGCGCGGGCCCGGGCCAAGCAGCTCCTGCGGCGCACGCCCGCTGCCCAGTAGTCCTCAGCGGCCTCCGGGGAGTCCGGGCGGCCGGCGGTGTCGGGTCGGGGGTCGGACGCGGCTCCGAGGGCGCCTGGCCCGGCACCGCCGGGCCGGACAGCGCCGCGCGGTAGACGGCGGAGGCCCGGGGGTTGGCGGTGCACTGCCACACGCCGTGCGGGCAGTAGTCGGTGATCGTCTGGTACAGCGGCTTGTGCTCGTCCAGCCACGCCGGCATGCGCAGCATGTACGACCGGTTGTCGCCGTTGCGGAACAGCCCCCACTCGGGATACGAGAGCGGCTTGCCGTGGGCCTTCGCGAAGTCCACCTGGGCCTGCAGCCCGTACGGTTCGGACACCTGCTCGTCGAAGGAGATGCCCTTCGGCTGGTCGTAGGAGCCCATGCCGATGATGTCGACGACGTCGTCCCCGGGATAACACCTGGGCCACGGAACGGCGTCCACGCCCCGGCTGGGCGCGAAGTCGAAGCGGAATCTCTGTCCGGGCACCGAGCGCATGGCGGTGACGATGCGCCGCCAGTACGTCTTCCAGCGCTCAGGATCGGGGCCGCGTCCGGCAGATAGGTGTGTCCGACGCGCACCTCGGCGCCGTCCAGCCAGGCGGCGAAGTCCTTGATGCGCGCCACTCCGGTGGGTCCGTAGTCGAGGTACGCACCGAACGCGGGCGACGCGGACGCCGTACCGGAGGCGGTACGCGGCCCCTCGGCCGGGCATGCGGAAGCACCGGCAGCCGGTGACACGGACGGCTGGAGCTGCGCGCACGGCGGCGGACCGGGCCTGCCGTCGGTGCCGGACGGCTCGGGGCCGGGGGTCGGCAGGAGCGCCGCCGACACGAGCAGCCCGGTGGCGATGAGCACCAGGCGCCGTCTGAAGGGGGACCGCCGGCGCGCAGACGTCATTCCCACTCCATCGGTGCGGCCACGCCCCGGGAACCGAGGCATGGTCGCATATACGCCGAACGCACCAAATGAGTCGGACGGCTCGGCGGCCGGTCGCCCGCAAGGAGGACCCCGGCACGCCGGCCGCGGGTGCCGGGCGCGAGGCGTCCGGCACCCGGTGCCCTCCTAGCGGCGGGCGGTGGCGCGGCCCCGCCGGTACAGGACGGTGCCGGCGGCCAGCAGCGCCCCACTGGCGGCGACGGCCGCGACGGTGCTCTCGGCGCCGGTCTCGGCCATGGCGGGCGGCGCGGCCGGCGTGCTCGGCTTCGCGGGCGGGGCCTTCGGCGTCGGCGTGTCCTTCTTCGGGGGCTCCGGCGTGGCCGACTTGCTGGGCGCGGGCGTGGGTGACGGCTTGGGCGACTCGCACGCGCACTCGTCGGAGCCGTACCCGGAGTCGTCGGAGCCGTAGCCCGCCATGTCGGATCCGTAGGCCGACGTGTCGTCCGACCCGTTGCCCGAGGAGCCGCTGACGGAGCTGCTGGAGGAGCTGCCGGAGGAACCGCCGGCGGACGTGTCGGACGAGCCGATGGCGGAGTTGCCCGACGAGCCGTCGGTGGACGTGTCGTCGCCGTATCCGGACGTGGTGTCCGTGAGCACGGGCTGCAGGGCGTCCAGCTCGTCCGGAGTGTCCCTCTGCACCGTGTTGCCCAGTGCGGTGGCGGACGAGTCCGCCGCCGTGCGCGCACCGGAGTCCGCGAAGGCCCAGGTGCCGTACAGAGACAGGGCGCTCGTCGCGGCGGCGGCCACGACCAATCCCTTGGTCAGAGTCTGTCGCACTCTCGTTGTCTTTCTCTCGGCGGGAAGGGGAAGCCGGCGCCGGTCGTCGATGCGATCGCCTCGTGTGCCGGGTTCCGCAGGGGTCGGCGCAGGGACCGTGATGCCGCACGTTCGCACTCGCCACGACCTGCGGACTGTGAACGACCGATGAAGGCCCGAAGAAACCGAGACGCCTCAAATGCCGCGAAATTCACCCGATTGCCCGCCCGGGTGCGATCCGCTCACCCCCCGTACAGCGCCTCCACCTGCTGCGCGTACGCGGCCAGCACCGCGTGCCGCTTGACCTTCAGGGACGGGGTGAGCAGCCCGTTGTCCTCGGTGAACTCGCCCTCGACCAGAACGAAGGCGCGGACCGACTCGGCGCGCGAGACGGCCTCGTTGGCGTAGTCCACGGCCCGCTGCACCTCGGCGCGCATCCGCGGGTCCCGGACGACGTCCGCCATCGGCGTGTCCGGGGGAAGTCCGCGGACCGACAGCCAGTGCGCGACCGCCTCGGGGTCGAGGGTGACGAGGGCGGCGACGAAGGGCCGGTTGTCGCCGACGACCAGGCACTGGCCGACGGGCGCGCGGCTGCGCAGCCGGTCCTCCAGGACGGCCGGGGAGACGTTCTTGCCGCCGGAGGTGACGAGGATGTCCTTCTTCCGGCCGGTGATGGTGAGGTAGCCGTCGTCGTCCAGGGAGCCGAGGTCGCCGGTGGCGAACCAGCCGGCGTCCAGCACCGCCCGAGTGGCCGCCGGGTTGTTCCAGTACGACCCGAAGACCACGCCGCCCTTGACGAGCACCTCCCCGTCGTCGGCGATGCGCACCGCGGTGCCGGGAACCGGCAGGCCCACCGTGCCCGGCCGCGGCCCCAGCGGCGGGACGATGGTGGCGGCGGCGGAGGTCTCGGTCAGACCGTAGCCCTCGTAGACGATGACACCGGCCGCGTAGAAGAAGAGGTTCAGGCCCCGGTCCAGCGGGGAGCCACCGCTGATGGCGTAGCGCATCCGGCCGCCCAGCTCCTTGCGGATGCGCCGGTAGACCAGCAGGTCGTACAGCGCCCAGGCGGCGTACAGGCCGATGCCCGGGCCCTTGCCGGTGCCGAGGAAGCGGTTCAGGTACGCCTCCCCGAAGCGCATCCCGACGCGGTCCGCGCGGTCGAAGGAGGCACCACGGCCGATCTTCTCGGCGGTGGCGCGCCCGGTGTCGTGGATCTTCTCGAACAGGTACGGCACGCCGACCAGGAAGGTGGGCCGGAACTCCTTGAGCGCCGGGCGCAGTTCGGCGGGCTTGATGCTCGGGTAGTGGCCCAGCTCGATGCGGGCCAGCAGGCAGGCGATCTGCAGGGTGCGGCCGAGGATGTGCGCGAGCGGCAGGAAGAGCAGGGTCGAGGCGGTCTGGCCGGTGACCTCCTTGAAGATCGGGTGCAGCAGCTCGACCGTGTTGGCGGCCTCGGCGTACAGGTTGGCGTGGGTGAGCACGCAGCCCTTGGGCCGTCCGGTGGTCCCGGAGGTGTAGCAGATCGTGGCCACCGTGTCGGGCGTCAGGGCCGTCCGGCGCTTGGTGACCTCCTCGTCGGGCACCTCCCGGCCGAGGGCGACGAGCTCCGCGAGCCCCTGTTCGTCGAGCCGCCACCGGCGCGGGGGCTCCGCGTGGCGGGCCGTGGCCGCGGTGACGGTCCCGGCGTTCTCGGCGGTCTCCGTGACGACGAAGCGGGCACCGGAGTCGCGGACGATCCACTCGACCTGCTCGGCCGAGGAGGTGGGGTAGACCGGGACGGTCTGGCCGCCGGCCGCCCAGATCGCGAAGTCCAGCACCGCCCACTCGTAGCGGGTGCGGGACATGACGGCGACGCGGCCGCCGGGTTCCAGACCGGCGGCGATCAGCCCCTTGGCGGTGGCGGTGACCTCGCGGGCGAAGGCGGCGGCGGTCACCGGGCGCCAGGCGCCGTCCTGCCGGCGGCGCAGCACCACGGCGTCCGGGGCCTCCTCGGCGTTGGCGTACGGGATGTCGGCGCTGCTCCCGGAGGTCCTCGGGGGTGCGAGGGGAGCCGTCCGCACCTCCCGCACCGTGCCGGAGGCGTCCCTGACCGTCTCGACCCGCGTGCGGGCCGCGAGGTCGGTGCGCTTCCGTGCCCGTTTCAGGTCCTTGCGCACGCCCATGCCAGCTCCCGGTCGCGGCTCCCGGTACTTCCCTGCGTACTTACTCCAGAGTCAACTTACTCGCGCGTAAGAAATGGTCAAGGGTCCCGACGCGCCAGGGGGGCGGCCGACGCGGAATTGCGCCGAATGGACCGGGCGTTCACCACGGCGGGCGTGCTCGGTTGCAGACGTCGAGGGGCGACTTCACGGTGGGCACAAGGTCCGACACACCTTTCGAAAGGAACGTCCATGGGTGGTCTGCCCGTTCGGCGTATCGCGTCCACCGCACTCTGCGCCGCCCTGCTGGCCGGCGTCACCGGCCCGGCCGCCGTCGCGGCCGACACCGGCCGCGAGCGCGCCGCCCCCACGGCGGCCCGCGCGCCCGTGCCCGGCGCCGACGCGCTGCTCACCCAGGTCAAGGGCCTCGGCGACCTCGGCACCGTGCTCGCCCCGGTCACCGCCCTGCTCAACGCGGTGCTCAAGGCCGACAACGGCCAGCTGCCCGCCGACCAGGCCACCCAGCTCGTCCAGGCCGCCAAGGACGCGATCGCCAAGGTGAGCGCGGCGGCGCCCGCGGCCGGGGCGGGCGGCGACAAGGCGCGGGCCGACCTTGTGAGCAACGCCCTCACCGCGCTCACCCAGGCGCTGGACGCCCTGCTGAAGGTGGTCACCTCCGGCAACGCCGACCAGGTCGTCCCGGCGGTCACCGGCGTACTGACCGGCCTCGTCAACTACCTCGCCGCCCTGCTCCTCGGCACCGGCCTGCCCGTCCCCAACCTTCCCGGGCTGCCCCCGCTGCCGAGCCTGCCGGTGACGACGCCCACACTGCCGGCCTCGTGACGCAGGGGCTCCTCACGCCCAGCCGTCGCACCGGAGGTGCCGTACCGGTGCGGCGGCTGGGCTCTTGCGCGGGAGCCGCCACGGCGGCGCGGCGGTGCTGTCGTTCTGGATCCGCCGCGCCGGCGCAAGGGCGACGCCGCGCTGAAACCGCCCCACCGGCGCGCCGGCCGTCCGCTGCCCGGCGGCCGTCCGCTGCTCGCCGGCCGTCCGTGTGATGGCTCCGGCACCCGCTCCCCGAGCGGCGGGCAGCGGACGCGGTCCGGCGGTGCTCCTGGTGCTCGGCGGCGCGGCCGGGCTGCTGGCCTCCTGGGTCATCACGCTCGACGAGTTCAAGCTGCTGACGAACCCGCGCTTCGTCCCCGGCTGCAGCCTGAACCCCGTGGTGTCCTGCGGCAGCGTCATGAAGAGCCCGCAGGCCTCCGTCTTCGGCTTCCCCAACCCGATGCTGGGCCTGGTCGCCTACGGCATCGTGATCTGCGTCGGCATGAGCCTGCTGGCCGGCGCCGCCTTCCCGCGCTGGTACTGGCTGACCTTCGGCGCGGGCTGTCTGCTCGGCATCGGGTTCGTGTCCTGGCTGCAGGTCGAGTCGCTCTACCGGATCAACGCCCTGTGCCTGTGGTGCTGCCTGGCCTGGGTCGCCACGATCTTCCTCTTCTGGTACGTCACGTCGTTCGTCCTGCGGCACCGGTTCCTGCCCGCGCCGCCCGCGCTCAGGATGTTCCTCACCGAGTTCACCTGGGTCCTGCCCGTGCTGCACACCGGCGTCGTCGGGATGCTGATCCTGACCCGCTGGTGGGACTTCTGGACCGGCTGACCCACCCCTCCCCGACCGGCTCGGGTCACCGGTCCGGCCGCACCGCGGTGACCGGGAGGCCCGTGCGGCGGTTACCGCAGGGACAACCGAACCCGGACGAGGAGTGAACGATGGTCGTAGGCGTCGGCAGAACGCCGATGCACAGGCACCGCGCGACGCCGACCGAGGACGGGGCGCGGTACCGCACCAGGACGCGGCGGGAGTTCCTGCGGGGGCTGCTCTTCTCGGCGGTGGCCGCCGCGCTCGCCCCGGTCGTCGCGGCCTGCCGGCACCCGCGCGCCGCGGACGGCCGCGGCCGTCGGGCCACCGCCTTCGACGAGACGTACCGCGGCCGCCGCATCCGGGGCGTCGAGGTCACCGCCGCCCACCCCGCCGGCAGCCGGTGGGAGGTCACGGTCGACGGCCGGCCTCTGCACCTGATGCGCCGCGCCGACGGCACCTGGCTGAGCATGGTCGACCACTACTGCTCGTACCCGAGCCCGCTCGCCGCCGCCCGCGCGGCGGTCGACGAACTGGGCCCCGGCGAGCACCTGCGCGACCTGGCACCCGGGCCGATGGACGGCGGACCGATGCACCGGGGTGGGGGCGAGCATGGCGTACACGCGTAAGAACGTCAGCGCCCTGACCCGCACCGAGCGTCGACGGTTCGTCAGCGCCCTGCTGGAGGTCAAACGGCGCGGCGAGTACGACGAGTTCGTGCGCACGCACATCGAGTACTACACGCCCGACGGCGAGGACGGGCTGCGCGCCGCCCACATGGCGCCCTCCTTCCTGCCCTGGCACCGCAAGCTCCTGCTGGAACTGGAGCAGGCGCTGCGTCGGGTGGACCCGTCGGTGACCGTGCCGTACTGGGACTGGACCCGCGACCGCACGCCCGGCGCCCTGCCCTGGACCGACGACCTGCTCGGCGGCAACGGGCGCAGCTCCGACCGGCAGGTGATGACCGGCCCGTTCGCCTACAGCGCGGGCCACTGGACCATCACCGTGAACGTCACGGACGGCACGTTCCTCACCCGCGACCTCGGCCGCGCCCGCTCCCCGATCGAACTGCCGACGGCGGCCGACCTGGAGAGCGCGATGTCCGACCCCCTCTACGACACGGCGCCCTGGGACTCGACGGTGAGCAAGGGGTTCCGCAACAAGCTGGAGGGCTGGGGCTCGGGCCGGGGCAGCGTGTCCTGGCGCAACCACAACCGGGTGCACCGCTGGGTCGGTGGGGTGATGATCGGCGGCGCCTCCGTCAACGATCCCGTCTTCTGGCTGCACCACGCCTTCGTCGACCTGCAGTGGACCCGGTGGCGGCAGCGCCACCCCGACTCCCGCTACCTCCCCGCCGATCCGCCCGACGGGAGCGACCCCCAGCACGGCCGGGTCGTCGCCCTGCACGAGCGGCTGCCGCCGTGGGACGTGACACCCCAGGAACTGGAGGACCTGAGCGCCATCTACCAGTACGAGTGAGGCCGGTTCGCGAGCCGCCCGGGACCCGTGCACCGCCGGGCGGCGGCGCAGTGGTGGACTGGGACCGCCGGTGGCCCCCGGGCCCCGGCGCCACCACGCATCACACCGACAGGGGAGACAACCGCCATGCGACTGCGCTGTGCCGTGCTCGACGACTTCCAGAACGTCGCGCTCACGTCCGCCGACTGGTCCGCCGTCCAGGACCGGGTCGAGGTCGTGGCCTTCCGCGAGCACATCGCCGACGAGGACGAACTCGCGCGTGCCCTCGCCGACTTCGACATCGTCGTCACCCTGCGCGAACGCGTGCCCTTCCCGGCCTCCCTGCTCGACCGGCTGCCCCGGCTGAAGCTGCTCGTCGCCTCCGGCATGCGCAACTCGGTGCTCGACTACGAGGCCGCCGAACGAAACGGCGTGACGGTGTGCGGAACGGCCAGTTCCGCGACCCCGCCCGTCGAACTGACCTGGGCGCTGCTGCTGGGCCTCGCCCGCAACCTGGTGCCCGAGAACGGTGCGCTGCGCACGGGCGGCCCCTGGCAGTCCACCGTCGGCGCCGATCTGCACGGGCGCCGCCTGGGGCTGCTCGGGCTCGGCAACATCGGCAGCAGGGTCGCCCGGATCGGCCTCGCCTTCGGGATGCGGGTCACCGCCTGGAGCCAGAACCTCACCAAGGAGCGCGCCGACGAGGTGGGCGCCGAACTGGCCGCCTCCAAGGAGGAACTGCTGCGCACCAGCGACTTCGTCTCCCTCCATCTCAAGCTGGGCGAGCGCACCCGCGGCCTGCTCGGCGCGGCCGAACTCGCCCTGCTCAAGCCGACGGCGTACCTGATCAACACCTCGCGCGCGGGCCTCGTCGACCAGGACGCCCTGCTCGCGGCCCTGCACGAAGGCCGCATCGCCGGCGCCGGCGTGGACGTCTTCGACTCCGAACCGCTCCCCGCCGATCACCCGATCCGCACTGCCCCGCGCCTGCTCGCCACCCCGCACCTCGGCTATGTGTCCGAGGCCAACTACGCGACGTACTACGGCCAGGCCGTGGAGAACATCGAGGCGTTCCTGGTCGGCTCCCCGATACGCCGCCTCGGCTGACCGCCGCCGCAGCCGTCCGCCGGCCCCCGGCAACGGGCCCTGCTGCCCGCAGGGTTCGGCGGACGATGCTTCGCTTCGCCGTTCGAAACGCCACACGTTCCGCTGAATGTCGGCGACACGGCGGTCACCGCCCGCGCACGCTGCACCCCCTTGATCGATTCTGTGGCTTCTGCGAACGGAGACGCCCGTGCGAATTTCTGACATCCAACGCTGCGAGGTCCGGCCCGGACGGCTCGTCGAGTGGACGTTCAGTCCGGCGACCGTCGCGGCGGCGACAGACTTGCCGACGGACTCACGGCCGCCGGCGTACAACCAGGAGTCGCACATCAGGACGGCGCGTACGGTGCGCGAGGACGGCCTGTTCGTGCCGACCTGGCTGGGCGCGGCCTTCGACCTGCCGGGCAGCGCCGACCTGGACGCGCTCGGGGAGGCGCTGCGTGCCTGGACGCTGCGGCACGAGACACTGCGCAGCGGCTTCCGCTGGTCCGGCGACGAGATGCACCGGTTCACGCTCGACCGGGACGACGTGTCGCTGCGCCGCGAGGTGATCGGCGACTTCACCGACTCCGGCACGCTGGTACGGCACCTGCAGGACCGATTCGACGTCGCGGCCGACGCGTTGGGCTGGCCGAACCTCATCTACGCGGCCGTCGTCCGCGACGACTCCACCAGCGTGTACCTGGCCTTCGACCACACCAACGTCGACGCCTACTCGCTGCAGCGCATCCCGGACGAGATCCACGAGTTGTACGCGGCGCGGCTCGCGGGCCGCACCGTGACCGGCACCCCGGTCGGCAGCTACGTCGACTTCTGCGAGCTGGAGCGGGCGAACGCGGACGGCATCGACGACACGCACGCGATCGTCGCCCGCTGGCGGGAGTTCATCGGCCGGTGCGACGGCCGGCTGCCGAACTTCCCGGTGGATCTCGGGCTCGAGCCCGGCGGCCGGCTGCCCGCCCAGAAGCTCATGTGCGAGTGGCTCGTGGACGCCGACGCCGCCGCCGCGTTCGAGGCGTACTGCCGGCGTTACGGCGGCAGCCTGGTGGGTGTCCTCGCCGCGACCAGCATGATCGTCCACGAGATCGGCGGGGGACCGGTCTACCGCACCGTCGTCCCCTTCCACACCCGGATGAAGTCCGCCTGGTCGGACTCCGTCGGCTGGTACGTCGGCGGGGCGCCGATCGAGGTGCCGGCGGCCCGGGACTTCGACGAGGCGCTCACCGTGGTGCGCTCCGAACTCCAGGCCAACCGCTCGCTGGCGCGCATGCCGCTGGCCCGGGTCCTGCGCCTGCTCGGCGCGGACTTCCGGCCGACCTCGCCCGACCTGTACTCGATCGTCTCGTACGTCGACGCCCGCGTCGTCCCCGGCGCCGAGCGCTGGACCGAGCGGAAGGCGTACGGCCTGATCCGGGTCTCGTACGGCGACCAGGTCTGCGTCTGGGTCAACCGGCTGGAGGAGGGCCTCTGGTTCGCCTGCCGGTACCCGGACACGGACGCGGCGTACAAGAACATGCGGCGCTACGTCGAGGCGCTGCGGGGCCTGATCGCGTCCGTGCCCGCAAGTGCCCCGCTGCCACACGGGCGTTGAAGCCCTTTAGTCCCGGTGTGTCCTCATCTCCCCGCTTGGACACGGGTATCCACCGATGTGGAACACCCTGAATAACTACTGCTAGTGTTCGTTCAGTCACGGTAGGCAATCAGCCTCTCTGCGTAGGCGAGTTCTGCGCAGGCAAAGGAAGAACCGAGGGTTCCATGCGTAAGCTTCAGCAGGTCGTGATCGCAGCAGTGGCGGCCGGCGGTCTGACCGCCATCGGCGCCGGGGCCGGTACCGCCTTCGCCCACGACGGCGGGCCGACGGTGTCCGACCTCTACCGCCCCTACCAGGAGTGCAGCCCGCAGACGGTCGCCGAGAACGACATCCCGGTCGGCGTGCTCGGTCTCGGTCAGACCTTCGACACCACCTGCGGCCAGTTCAACCACGCCTTCACCGGCTGAATCCGGCCCCACGGCCGCACGGCCGCGAAAGGAATCGCAACACATGGTCAGCAGGAAGAAGATGGCGGTCGTCTCGGGGCTGCTCGGCGGCCTCGCCGTGACCTGTGCCGGCGTCGCCCAGGCGCACGCAGCGGCGGGCCCGGGCAACTGCACGCGCGACCTGCAGGGCAACGTCAGCTGCATCCAGTGGATCACCGGCGAGGTGCCGGAGGGTCAGGTCCCGGCCCGGCAGGCGCAGAGCTGTGTGCCGTCGGAGCCGCTGACGCTCCCCTCTCCGCTGAGCAACGGCACCACGCAGATCGGGCCGCGGGTGACCTGCGCCAACACGGCGCCGGTGCCGGCGAAGCCGCAGAGCCACGACAAGGGCGACAAGGCTGACGAGAGCGACGAGGGCCTGTCGCTGCCGGGGCTGCTGGGCTGAGTCGCGGCCGTCCCGTCGACACGGCGCATGGCTATAGATCCCAAAATGCTACGTACGGTGTGTATATGCTCACATTACGTAGTCAGACCAGGGCGCCATGCCCGGGTACGAAAGGGTCAACCATGCGCAAGTTCCAGCGTGCTGCGGTCGTAGCCGCAGTCGTCGCGGGCCTGTCCACCTTCGGCATCAGCGCCAGCTTCGCCGGCGACAACGATGACGCTCCCCAGCTCACGGCGGTGGCCAACTCGCAGGCCAACGCCGTGGCCAACTGGAGCGCCCCCATGGGGCACTCCAAGGACGACGAGGGTGGCAAGTCCGACGAGGGCGGCAAGTCCGAGGACGGTGGCAAGTCGGACGAGGGCGGCAAGGAGGAGGGCGGCAAGTCCGACGAGGGCGGCTCGGAGTACGGCAACAAGTCGGCGGACAACGCCAAGTACGCCGAGGTCATCTACGGCCAGTTCATCGCTCCGTTCTTCTCCAGCCTCTCCAAGTGAGGCCCGCGCATCGACACCCCGTCAGAGCACCGTTCGAAGCGGTGCGCTGAATAACGCCCACGGCGGCAATGGCAGCCCGGACGCGCACAAACCCACCAGGGTGCGCGCCCGGGCTGAACCTCTTGTGCTCGCGATTTCAGCTTTTCCCACCATCGCATCCACCGGTTTCCTCCATCGATCGCAAAGGAACGCGGTACATGTTCAGCCGACAGAAGATCGCAACCGTCTCAGGGATCGTCGGTCTCGCCGTGATCTCCCTGGGCGGCGCGCACGCTCACGCCGACACCTCCCCGGGTGACTGCAAGACGTCCGCGCAGGGGGACATCACCTGCGTGCACAAGAACGAGACCATTTACACCGACAAGGGCGGCCGGTACGTCATCAAGCAGGCGCAGGACTGCTCGACGATCGGCCGGCCGCATGTGGTGGATCCCGAGGACGGCCTCCTGAACCGCCGGTCCGAGGACATCGGGCCGGTGGTGGAATGCTCCAACAAGACGAAACTGCCCAAGAACTTCGTGCCGCCGCACTTCCCTTCCTGAGGCGGAAACGGCGAATGCCGGACGGGCTGGCGCCCGTCCGGCATTTCTGCTGTGCGGCTTGCGTTCTGTTCTTCGTCCCGTCATGGAAATCCCGGTGCCCCGGCCTGCGGCCGGGGCACCGGGACGACCGCCGGTTACTTGCCGACGCTGTTGTTGCAGCCCATCGACGAGCCGAGGGAGCTTTCCTGCGCCCCCGAGTTGCCCTCGCCGTTCAGCAGGTTGCCGCCCAGGCCGTTGGCGATGCCGACCTCACCGAGGACGTCGACGTTGGCGTCGTGCGACCTGCAGGTGGTGCTCTGCAGGACGCTGAAGCGGCCGCCTTCGTGTCCCCAGCCGCCGTTACCCCCGTCCGCGTGGGCAGCGCCGGCGCTCAGGAGTCCGACGCTCCCGAGGGCGGCGACCAGAACGGCAGCCTTGCGGAGCTTGTGCATGTTCTCTCCGGTGGAGTGAAGTGGATGCGATCTGCGGGAGATCGACTTCGTACGGTTATGGAGGCTAATACGAACTATGGAACTCACCGTCGCTGGCGCGCCGTACCTGATGAATTGTCACCGCGTTGGTCGATGCCCGGTAATTGGTCATACAAAAAGTCCCGGCGCCGGGAACGGTGCCCGGCGCCGGGATATTTCTTTTCCGCTGTCCGGCCGCTCGTGCGCGGCCTGGGCGACCTAGAAGGCGCTGTTGTTGCAGCCCATGGTCGAGCCGATGTGGGTGCTCTGGGCACCCGGGTCGCCCTCACCGTTGAGCGCGCTGCCCAGGAGGCCGTTGAGCAGACCGACCTCGCCGAGGACGTCGAGGTTCAGGTCGTGCGACTTGCAGTTGGTGCTCTGCAGGACGCTGTAGCTGTCACCCTTCCCGCCCTTCTCGCCGTACTTGCCATCGGCGTGAGCGGTGCCGGCACCCACGAGGCCGACGGTGCTGAGCGCGGCGACCAGGACGGCAGCCTTGCGAAGCTTGTGCATGTCATCTCCGGTGGTGTGAAGAGGATGCGATCTGTAGCAGATCGACTTCTTACAGTTACGAGAGATTAATACGAACTATCCCAAAACGGACAGCGACGCGCCGATTCGCGGTTTCGGTACAGGGTGGGACCTGACGCTGCGTCACATGCGTAAGGGCACATGCGTAAGGGCCCCTCGAGGAGTGCTCCTCGAAGGGCCCTTACGGATGCGGAAGTCGGAAGTTGGGGCGGCTCAGTGGGCGGTGGCGGCGGCGTTCGCCTGGCTGTTGGCCTGCGTGCAGCTGATGCCGCGCGTCTCGGAGGCGGCGAGCAGGGCGACCGGGAGGTTCGCGTTGAGCAGCGACTGCGGGCTGCACTCCTGGTACGGGCGGAAGAGGTTGGCCTGGGTCAGCGGCCCGCCCTGAGCGGGGGCCGACTGCGGGGTGGCCTGCGGGGTGATCTGCGGGTTCAGCTGGGGGTTGAGCTGCGGGTTGAGCTGCGGGCTGACCTCGGCGGGCTGCTGCGGCGCCGCCTGCCGCTGCGGGGCGGCCGGCGAGCCGTAGCTCTGCACGCTGGCCTGGGAGGAGGTCAACGAGGCGGCCTGCGCGTCGGGCTGGGAGACGGGGGGCGGAACAGCACCGCTGTACGCGACGGGGGCGTCGGCGAAGCTGGGGCCGGTGCCGATGGCGGACAGACCGCCTGCTGCTGCGACGACGAGCGCGACGTGCTGGAGCTTGCGCATGGAACCCTCGGCCCTTCATTGACCTGTGCGTGGAACTGTGCGTGAACGTATCGGGAAATGCTGATGCGGCTGCGATGGACCATCGTCCTGGCTGCGTGGGGAACGACGGGAATGGCGATACGGACACGGTCGCCGGGGGAGTGGTCACCCATCTGTCCCAACGCCCGGTGGCCCTGCTTGACGACACCGCCTTCTTTTCGTCAACACGCCCGGCGTGCGCGCTTCCTGGCAAACGGGTGACGGCATTCACCGTCCCGTGACCGGGCCGGGGCAGATCTCGTTGCCAGCAGCGAGAGGGCGTGAAGTCCGCGTCGTATCCCGGCATTTGTCTCTCTTCGGATGCGGTACGAACATCCGGCCGGGCGTACGCGGACCGCAATGAATACAAACGGATTTCCCTGTACAGGTATTGAAGGGCCGAGGGTTCCATGCGCAAGCTTCACAAGGCCGCGCTCGTCGTAGCAGCGGCCGGCGGTCTGTCCGCCATCGGCGCCGGCGTCAGCCATGCCGACACACCCGTCGGATACAGCGGCGCCGCTCCGGCGCCCGCTCCGCAGTACCCGGCTCCCCAGTACGCGGCCCCGGCGCCCGCTCCCCAGTACGCGGCGCCCCAGTACGCGGCGCCCCAGTACGCCGCCCCGCAGTACGCGGCGCCCCAGTACGCCGCCCCGGCGCCCCAGTACGCGGCCCCGCAGTACGCGGCGCCCCAGTACGCCGCCCCGCAGGCCTCGGCGGCGTCCGGTGCGGCGGGCGTCGCGCAGGCCTCGACGCAGCAGCCGTACGCCCAGCCCATGCAGGCGGCTCCGCAGTACGCGGCCCCCCAGCAGAGCGGGTATGCCTCGGCCTCGGCGTCCTCGGGCGGCTTCGCCCACGCCTCGGGCTCGGGCGAGCCGTATGCCCCGCAGCAGGTTGCCGCCCCCCAGCCGGCGCAGGTCGTACCGCAGGTCACCCCGCAGACGGCGCCGCAGGTCATGCCGCAGGTCGCCCCGCAGGTCGCCGTGCCCCAGACCTTCGCGCCGGAGCCCGGGCCGCGGGTCACCCCGCAGGTGAACCCGCAGGTCAACCCCCAGGTGAACCCGCTCGTCAACCCGCTGCTCGCGCCGGGCGCACCGCAGATGGCCCCGCTCGGCCTCGGACAGGTCGCGGCGCCTCCGGTGGGTCAGCTGGGTCTGCCGCACGTCGGCTGAGGCCCTCCCGCACGCGTCACCGCTCCACCCGCTCCCCCGATCTGCCGCAGATCGCACCCGCTCGACCAACGGAGAGAACATGCGCAAGCTTCACAAGGCGGCCCTCGTGGGCGCCGTCCTCGGCAGTGTCGGCTCCTTCGGTGTCGGCACCGCCGTCGCCCACGGTGAGCCGGGGCACGACCTCGACGTCCGGCAGGGCATCGAGTGCCGCTCGCACGACATGAACATCGACGTGCTCGGCAGCGTCGGCGCCGTCAACGGCCTGCTGGGCAACGCGCTCAACGGCGAAGGCCACCCGGGCGCCCAGCCCACCAACCTCGGCTCGCACATGGGCTGCAACAACCAGGCTCTCTGACGCCGCCGCACCCCGCACGGACAGACGCTCCGTCGCCCCTGCCGGAGGGACACGCTCCCCGCCCGGCAGGGGCGTCGTGGCATGCGCGGACTCAATCGTTCGATCCGGTGCGGGGTTTCACCTCACATCGACGTCGGCGGGCAGTGTGCGGACCTGAAACGGCGTCCGGAGCCCGCAGGGACCTCTCGGAGGCGCGGGTGTCGGGCGCTGGCTGATCTTCGCCGGGTCGAGAACTCCGACACGCATACGACACCGCCACCCGCGAGCACCCGGCGCCGACCGGACAGCCCCGTGGTCCGCCTTGATCATCAGGATGGCGGCCGGGGCTGTCCCGCGTCGCGCGGCACCCATCGTGACCAGCAAAAAGCCCTCCCGAGCGGGAGGGCGGAGACTTGCGCCCCCGGCAGGACTCGAACCTGCGGCCAAGCGCTTAGAAGGCGCCTGCTCTATCCACTGAGCTACGGGGGCCTGGTGGCGGGACAAGGATAAAGGTCCCCGTTCCTCGACCCGGTCGCTTCGCCTCCGTGGCTCGATGTGGAGGTTCGGTGAAGCGGTCCTGATAATCGCAGGCAGGTACGAATCGTGCACCGCTTTTGACCTCCGACGCACCGGGTGTTGTGCACTCGTTATGCCTCGACTGTGCCCGCGTCCCAGTCGTCCCTTCCGTCCGTTCTGTCCTGTCGGCACGCAGACATGTCTATATGCTTCAGAATTCCCCTAAAATTGGGCATTCTTCGCATGTGGTGACCTTGGACGTACGGCCTCAGCTGCTCGAGACACTCTCCGCTCTGCGCGACCGTGTCGCCGCCGCACGCTTTCCGCTGCCCCTCCCCGGGGCGCCACGCGCGCGTGCCAACCGTGACGAACTCCTCGCCCAGCTCGACGACTACCTGGTACCCCGGCTCCGGGAGCCCGACGCGCCCCTGCTGGCCGTCGTCGGCGGCTCCACCGGGGCCGGCAAGTCGACCCTCGTGAACTCCCTCGTGGGCCGGCGGATCAGCGAGGCGGGCGTGCTGCGGCCGACGACCCGGACACCGGTCCTGGTCTGTCATCCGGAGGACCATCACTGGTTCAGCGACGCGCGCGTGCTGCCCGATCTCGGCCGGGTGTGGGTGCCCCACCAGGAGGCGGGCGACGAACTGCTGCCCTCCGGTGAGCACGACGCGCGCGTGCTGCGCATCGAGACCGCCGACACGGTGCCGCGCGGCCTCGCCCTCCTCGACGCCCCCGACATCGACTCCCTGGTGGCGGACAACCGGGCCCTGGCCGCCGAGCTGATGTGCGCCGCGGACGTCTGGGTCATGGTCACCACGGCGGCCCGCTACGCCGATGCCGTCCCCTGGCACCTGCTGCGCACCGCCAAGGAGTACGACGTCACGCTGGTGACCGTCCTCGACCGGGTGCCCCACCAGGTCGTCTCGGAGGTCTCCCGGCAGTACGGCGCCCTGCTCACCAAGGCGGGCCTGGGCGACGTGCCCCGCTTCACCGTGCCCGAGCTGCCCGAGTCGGTCTGGGGCGCGGGCCTGCTGCCCTCCACGGCCGTCGCGGCCCTGCGTACCTGGCTGGTCCACCACGCCCAGGACTCCGGGGCCCGGCGGCAGGTCACGGCCCGCACGGTGTACGGCCTCCTCGACTCGCTGAGGTCGCGCACGGCCGAGCTGGCCAATGCCGCCGCCGCCCAGTACGCGGCCGCCCTCCGGCTCACCGCCGCCGTCGACAACGCCTACGACGGCGAGCACGCGCGTGTGCGCAGCAGGCTGAAGAACGGGGCCGTCCTCGCCGGAGACGCGCTCAAGCGCTGGCGCGCCTTCCCCCTCGACTGCACCGCCGGTGAACTGCTCGACGCCCTCGTGGAGAGCCTCGGCGCCCTGCTGCTGTGCTCCGTCACGGCCGCCGACGAGCGCGTCGACAACGCCTGGCGGCACGACCCCGCCGCGGACACCCCCCGGCTCACCGGCCGGGAGCCCGCCGCGGAGAGCGCCGAGCACCGCATCGGCATCGCGGTACGGCGCTGGCGGCGCGAGCTGGAGGAGTACGCCGAGGACGAGGTGCGGGACCTCGAGCGGAGCACCGCCCCCGACCCCGAGGCCGTCGCCGCCCTGATGGCCACCGTGCTGCTGGGCGGACGCCGGGCACGCACCGCGGGCGAGGGGCTCGCCCAGCGGATCGGCGCCCATGGCGCGCTGCGGCTGCGCGACCGGGCCGGACGCCTGCTGAACGACCACGTCGACCGCGTCATGCACACCGAGCGCGAGCGGCGCCTCGCCCCGCTCGACGCCCTGGCCGTCACCGCCGAACCCCAGGTCGAACTCATCGCCGCGCTGTCCGTACTGCAGAAGGAGAGGTGACCGGTGACCGCCGTCACTGACCACGACCACACGGACCACAAGCACCACATGGACCCCATCGACTCCATGAACGGCGCGGCCGCCTCCGCGGATGAGCCCTCCGGGGAACCCGGGGCAGTGTCCGCGGGCGAGGGGGTTCGGAACTTTGAGCATCCGCTGCTGGACGCCGCGGCCGCCTCCGGTGCCTCGGGTGAGATCCGTCCGGCAAGGAGCGGGTCCCCCGAGCCCGCCTCGGGCGCCGGCGACGCGGACGTGGACGCGGGCGTGGGCGCTCGGGCGGGCGACGTGGAGGCCGAGGCCGAAGCGGACGCCGGCAGGGAGAGCAGGGACGAGCAGCGGCACGCGCGCGTGCCCGAGGCGGGACGGGAAAGGGAGCCGTACGCCCCTGTGAAGAGTGCCGGTGCCGAGGCCGGCCGGAAACCGCCCGCCCGCACGACGGACGCCAAGGAGGCCAAAGAGGCAAAGAGGGCCAAGAAGGCCGAGACGGCCAAGGAATCCGGCACCGGCGGGGGCACCGACCCGGACGCCGATCCCACGGAGGCGTGGGACGACGGGCTCATCGCCCGGCGCGTGACCGAGGACTCCGCGGCGGCTCTCGCCGCCGAGCGCGCCTCCGTGCTGGACACCCAGCCGCGCAGCTCCGGCAGCCACGCCCCCGCCCCCCTGGCGTACGACGGCGCCCTGCGCTCCCGGCTCGACGCCCTGCGCGAGCTCGTCGGCCTCTCCCGCACCCGCCTGGACAGCCGTACCCTCGCCGAGGCGGGCCGCGTCCTGGACGAGGCGGCCGCCCGCCGCAAGCTCTCCGGCCGGCACACCGTCGTCGCCATCGCGGGCGCCACCGGCAGCGGAAAGTCGCAGCTCTTCAACGCGCTGGCCGGGGTCGCCATCTCGGAGACCGGCGTACGGCGTCCGACCACGGCCGCCCCCATCGCGTGCAGCTGGAGCGACGGAGCCGCGAGCCTCATCGACCGGCTCGGCATCCCCGGACGACTGCGCCGGCGCCCCCTGCACAGCGCGGAGGCCGACGGCAAGCTGAGCGGGCTGGTCCTGATCGACCTGCCCGACCACGACTCGGCGGCCGTGGAGCACCGTGAGCAGGTGGACCGGATCCTGAAGCTGGTCGACGCGGTCATCTGGGTGGTCGACCCGGAGAAGTACGCGGACGCCATGCTCCACGAGCGGTACCTGCGCCCGATGGCCGGCCACGCGGAGGTCATGTTCGTCGTCCTCAACCAGATCGACCGGCTGCCCGGCGAGGCCGCCGACCAGGTCCTGGACGACCTGCGCAGGCTGCTCGACGAGGACGGCGTCGCGCTCGGCGAGTACGGCGAACCGGGTGCCACCGTGCTCGCGCTGTCCGCGCTCACCGGCGAGGGCGTGGGGGACCTGCGCGACGCCCTCGGCCACTTCGTGGCGGAGCGCGGTGCCGCGGCCCGCCGGGTCGGTGCCGATGTGGACGCCGCGGCGGCCCAGCTGCGGCCCGTCTACACCACCGGCCGGCCCGTCGGCCTCAGTGAGGAGGCCCGGGAGGACTTCGCCGCCCGGCTCGCGGACGCGGTCGGCGCCACGGCGGCCGGCGAAGCCGCCGAACGCGCCTGGCTGCGCAACGCCAACCGCGCGTGCGGGACGCCCTGGCTGCGGCTGTGGCGCTGGTACCAGAGACGCGGCGGGTCCACCACGGGCCGGCTCCCGGTGCGCGCCGCCCAGCCGGACGAGGAGGCCACGGCCCGCCAGAGCGTCGAGCAGGCGGTCCGTACGGTGGCCGACCAGGCTTCGGCCGGCCTGCCCGCGCCATGGGCGGTGGCGGTGCGCGAGGCCGCCGTACGCGGATCCCACGGGCTCTCCGAGGCACTGGACGAACTCGCGGGGCGCGCGGGACTGCCGCCGGGCCGTCCGCCCCGCCCGGGGTGGTGGCCGGTGGCGGTGCTGGTGCAGGCGTCGATGACCCTGCTGCAGGTCGTGGGCGGCCTGTGGCTGGTGGGGCAGATCGCCGGGGTCATGGCGCCCAACCTGGGGGTGCCGGTGCTGCTGATGATCTGCGGGATCGTCGGCGGGCCGCTGGTGGAGTGGGGATGCCGGATGGCGGCCCGGGGACCGGCACGCCGCTACGGCATGGACGCGGAACGGCGACTGCGGGAGGCGGCCGCGAGCTGCGGCCGGGCCAGGGTGCTCGACCCGGTCGCGGCGGAGCTGCTGCGGTACCGGGAGGTGCGGGAGCAGTACGCCAGGGTCGTGGGGACCGGGCCGGGGGCGGGCTGAGGCCCAGCGGTCCGCCCGTTCACCCGTACGGGTGAGGGAGTTCTCCACAGCCTGTAGCTGATCCACAGTGCTCGGCGGGCCCCGGCCCTGCGGAGGCAGTCTGGTCCCGCGGCGATCGCGCCGCACGGCAGACGCAGCCGTACGGGAGGGGCCCGTACGCATGCCGGCCCGGCCTTGGGGGGCCGGGCGAGGGAGGGAGCGCGAGCATGAACGAGACCGTGGTGTGTGTGGTCGGCAACGTGGCGACGCAGCCGATGTACCGGGAGACGGCGGCGGGCCCGTCGGCGCGGTTCCGGCTGGCGGTGACCTCACGGTACTGGGACCGGGAGAAGAGCGCCTGGACGGACGGGCACACCAACTTCTTCACGGTGTGGGCCAACCGCCAGCTCGCCGTCAACGTGGCGGCGTCGGTGGAGGTGGGGCAGCCCGTCGTGGTCCAGGGCCGGCTGCGGGTGCGTGCGGAGCAGCGGGAGCAGCAGAGTTGGGCGTCGGCGGACATCGACGCGGTGGCCGTCGGCCATGACCTGGCGCGGGGCACCGCGGTGTTCCGCCGCGCGGCCAAGCCGGAGACACCGCAGCCGGCCCGGCCGGAGCCGAACTGGGAGACCCCGTCGGCCGAGCCACCGGAGGGCGGGACGGCCCACGCCCAACAGCCCCCGGAACCGGCGGCTGTGACGTGACGTGAGGGGGGTGGGGCGAGGACGCAGGAGGACCGGCATCGGAGGGCGGGCGGCTCGTCGCCGAGCCCCTTGGGTTGATTTGTCGATAGGCCCTGCTCACAACCCCTCACCGCGATAACGATTCCGGATCGGATCACCCATCAGACGATCGGACCGCCCGACGAGGTCCGGCCTGGTTCATAGGATGCCGAGCGTGCCCCTTGGGGCTGCCGATTCTGCTGGTGGGACCGTCCCCCACGTCCAACGGGTCCTGCTCGAAGGGGAATTCTGTGCTTGCTGCGTTCTCTGGGTTTCCTCGGTCCGCCCGCGTGGCCGCCCGCCTCGGCGCCTTGGCGCTGCTGTCCGGGCTGGTGGTGACGGGTGTGCTGTCCGGCGCCGGCCCGGCCGCGGCCGACGAGGCACCCCAGACCCAGGGTGGCGCGACGGCCACGATCAACGGTCTGAAGACCTACGGCGAGGCCGTGATCCACGAGGACGGCGCCGACCAGCGGGTGGCCGCGGGCCTGTTCGAGATGTCCGTGGACGGCGGCGGCACCCTGCAGACGTACTGCGTCGACATACACAACCCCACCCAGCGCGACGCCCGCTACCAGGAGACGCCCTGGAGCGGCACCTCGCTGGGCGGCAACAAGGACGCCGGCCGGATCCGCTGGATCCTGCAGAACTCCTATCCCCAGGTGAACGACCTCGCCGCGCTCGCCCGGCGGGCGCACGCGAGCGGGCTGACCGAGCAGGACGCGGCGGCCGGCACCCAGGTGGCCATCTGGCGCTACTCGGACGGCGTCAAGGTCGACGCCGTCGACCCCCAGGCCGAGAAGCTCGCCGACCACCTCTACAAGAGCGCCCATGACATCGGTGAGCCGCAGGCCTCGCTGACTCTGGACCCGCCCGCGGTCTCCGGCCACCCCGGCGATCTGCTGGGACCGGTCACCGTGCACACCAACGCGGGCAGCGTCGCGGTGAGCCCGCCGGCGGACGCGGTGAACAGCGGGGTGCGGATCATCGACAGGACCGGCAACGTGATCACGTCGGCGAAGGACGGCAGCCGGCTGTACTTCGACGTCCCCGAGGACGCGGCGGACGGCTCCGCGGTACTGACGGTCCAGGCCTCCACCACCGTGCCGGTGGGCCGCGCGTTCGCCTCCGAGAGCCGCAGCCAGACCCAGATCCTGGCCGGCTCCAGCGAGTCCACGGTCTCCGCGACCGCCAGTGCCACCTGGGCCGCCGAAGGCGCCATACCGGCGGTGTCGGCCCGCAAGAACTGCGCCAAGGGCGGCGTCGACATCACCGCGGTGAACAAGGGCGACCAGCCCTTCACCTTCGCACTGCTGGGCGCCGAGCACACCATCCCGGCCGGGGCCTCCCGCACCGTGACGGTGCCGCTCCAGGAGGACCAGCCCTACGACTTCACGATCACCGGCCCGCACGGCTTCAGCCACCGCTTCACCGGAGTCCTGGACTGCAAGACCCAGGGCTCGGTCACCACGGAGACCACCCAGACCCTCAGCGAGCCCAGCCCGGCCACGGTCGGCGGCAACACCACACCCACCGACACCGACCTCGCCGCCACGGGCGGCTCCGCCATCACCCCCCTGATCGCCGGCATCGCCATCGGCCTGGTCGTCATCGGAGGCGCGGTCCTGGTCATCCTCCGCAACCGCGAAAACCCGACGACCGACCGGCCCTGACTTGCATTCCTGACCATGGTTCCCGGCCGTGACGATGCCGGAGCGTGCCGGCAGCCGGCCGCCGGGCGGGCGATCGTTCTCGAGCGGGTCGAGTCAGCCCAGGCAGATCATGGGCCATGAGCGAGATCAGCGTGCTGTACGGGGGCAGACAGTACGCTGAATCGAGCGGGATCGAGCCCCGCAGCACAGCGACCAGGAGGTGCTTCATGACGGCTGAGATGGTGGCACCGGCATGGATGCATGAGCAGATCACGGCGGAGGAGTACGAGTCCTGGTCCGAGGAGCAGTGCGCTGGTATCGAGATCGTGGACGGGATGGTCGTCGTGAGTCCGAGTGCGTCCAAGCGGCCCAACCGGCTCGCGCGGATTCTGGCGAATGCCCTGGACGCCGCCGCGGGCCCGGAGTGGAACGCCGACACGGACTTCGACGTACGGCTTCAGGACGTCCCGCTCACCAATCGCCGCCCTGACGTCGTCGTGTACCGCGCAGACACGATCGACATCCACCGGGATCGGAGACCACCGACCGGATCGTGAAGGTTGACCAGTACGCCAAGGCGGGCATCGGCTTCTACTGGCGGATCGAGCAGGCCGCGACAGGCGTTCCTCTCGTGTACACCTACGTACTCGACCCCGCGACGAAGACCTACCGGGACGGAGACGTGTTCACCGGCGTCCTCAAGGTAGCGGCCCCCTTCCCGGTGAAGATCGACCTCGGCCAGGTCTGACTCACGCACTGCTCGGCAGTCGGCGGCGCGTGAGCCGGCCGGACAGCACGTGCGTCGAGCTCCGTGAGGAGCAGGGATAGCGTTGACGTCATGGCTGTCGACGTCCTCACCGAGACCGTGATCGCCCGCCCCTGTGCGCAGGTCGCCGCCTATGCCGGGGATCCGACCAATGCGCCGGACTGGTACGCCAACATCGTCTCGGTTCGTTGGCGGACCTCGCCGCCGCTCGGTGCGGGCTCGAAGCTCGACTTCGTCGCCCGTTTCCTGGGACGCACCCTGACCTACACGTACGAAGTCGTCGAGTACTCACCCCAGCGACTCGTGATGCGCACCGCGCAGGGGCCGTTTCCCATGGAGACGACCTACACCTGGCAGCCGGTGGACGCTGACCACACCCGGATGACGCTGCGCAACCGCGGCGAGCCGTCCGGCTTCGCCAAAGTGAGCGCACCGATGATGGCTGCGGCTGTGCGACGGTCGAACGCCAAGGACCTGGCAGCATTGAAAGCTCTGCTGGAAGGCGCCGACGCCACCGATTCCAGCTGACGCGTGCTCCGGGCCGTCCCTGGGCCGTGCGAGGGTGCCTGAGGCCGCTCAGCTGCGACCGACAGCGACGGACGACCTACGGCCGCCCCCACCGAAACCCCAGGTCAGAGCGCCCAGACCAAACGGGTTAACACCCAAGCCTGGCGTTCAGGCAAGATGGGGTGTATCTGCCCACTGCCAGATTTCAAGCTGCCGGACGGTTTCTCTTGGCTGAGTTCATTTACACCATGCGCAAGGCGCGCAAAGCGCACGGCGACAAGGTGATCCTCGACGACGTCACCCTGAGCTTCCTGCCGGGAGCGAAGATCGGTGTCGTCGGCCCGAACGGTGCCGGTAAGTCGACCGTGCTGAAGATCATGGCGGGGCTGGAGCAGCCGTCGAACGGCGACGCCTTCCTGTCGCCCGGCTACAGCGTCGGCATCCTGCTGCAGGAGCCGCCGCTGAACGAGGAGAAGACCGTTCTGGAGAACGTCCAGGACGGTGTCGCCGAGATCAAGGGCAAGCTCGACCGGTTCAACGAGATCGCCGAGCTGATGGCGACCGACTACTCCGACGCGCTGCTCGACGAGATGGGCAAGCTGCAGGAGGAGCTGGACCACGCCAACGCGTGGGACCTGGACGCCCAGCTCGAGCAGGCCATGGACGCGCTCGGGTGCCCGCCCGGCGACTGGCCCGTCACCAACCTCTCCGGTGGTGAGAAGCGCCGCGTCGCGCTCTGCAAGCTGCTGCTGGAGCAGCCCGACCTGCTGCTCCTCGACGAGCCCACCAACCACCTCGACGCCGAGTCGGTGAACTGGCTGGAGCAGCACCTGGCCAAGTACCCGGGCACCGTCGTCGCGATCACCCACGACCGGTACTTCCTGGACAACGTGGCCCAGTGGATCCTCGAGCTGGACCGCGGGCGCGCCTACCCGTACGAGGGCAACTACTCCACCTACCTGGAGACCAAGGCCACCCGTCTGAAGGTCGAGGGCCAGAAGGACGCCAAGCGGCAGAAGCGGCTCAAGGAAGAGCTGGAGTGGGTGCGGTCGAACGCCAAGGGGCGGCAGGCCAAGTCCAAGGCGCGTCTCGCCCGGTACGAGGAGATGGCCGCCGAGGCCGAGAAGATGCGGAAGCTGGACTTCGAGGAGATCCAGATCCCGCCGGGCCCGCGCCTGGGCAACGTGGTCGTCGAGGTCAACGACCTGCACAAGGGCTTCGGCGAGAAGATCCTCGTCGACGGGCTGTCGTTCACGCTGCCGCGCAACGGCATCGTCGGCGTCATCGGCCCGAACGGCGCCGGCAAGACCACGCTGTTCAAGATGATCCAGGGTCTCGAGACCCCGGACGCCGGTGACATCAAGGTCGGCGAGACCGTCAAGATCTCGTACGTCGACCAGACCCGCGCCAACATCGACCCGAAGAAGACGCTGTGGGAGGTCGTGTCCGACGGGCTCGACTACATCAACGTCGGCCAGGTCGAGATGCCGAGCCGGGCGTACGTCTCCGCCTTCGGGTTCAAGGGGCCGGACCAGCAGAAGCCCGCCGGTGTCCTCTCCGGTGGTGAGCGCAACCGCCTCAACCTGGCGCTGACCCTCAAGCAGGGCGGCAACCTGCTGCTCCTCGACGAGCCCACCAACGACCTCGACGTCGAGACGCTCTCCAGCCTGGAGAACGCGCTGCTGGACTTCCCCGGCTGCGCCGTCGTCGTCTCCCACGACCGGTGGTTCCTGGACCGCGTCGCCACGCACATCCTCGCCTACGAGGGTGAGTCGAGGTGGTTCTGGTTCGAGGGCAACTTCGAGTCGTACGAGAAGAACAAGATCGAGCGGCTCGGCCCGGACGCAGCACGTCCGCACCGCGCCACCTACAAGAAGCTGACCCGGGGCTGATCGATCTTGCGCCACCTGTACCGCTGCCCGCTGCGCTGGTCGGACATGGACGCGTACGGCCATGTCAACAACGCGGTCTTCATCCGCTACCTGGAGGAAGCCCGGATCAACTTCCTCTTCCGCCCGGAGAAGGACTTCAAGCAGGGGTCCGTGGTGGCGCGCCATGAGATCGACTACAAGCGACAGCTCGTCCACCGGCACCATCCGGTGGACATCGAGCTGTGGGTCACCGAGATCCGCGCCGCGTCCTTCACCATCACCTACGAGGTGAAGGACGAGGACGTGGTCTACGTGCGCGCCTCCACCGTCGTCGTGCCGTTCGACTTCGAGGCCCAGCGACCGCGCCGGCTCACCCCGGAGGAGCGGGAGTTCCTCCAGGAGTACCGGGACGACGCCGAGAACGACGGGAAGACCGAGGCCGAGGGGGAGGCCGTCGCCGCATGACGGTGCTCCACCTCGCCGACGAGACGGAGGCGGCCGACCTCGCCGCCTTCCTCTCCCGGCTGCTCCACTACGACCGTGGAGCCGCGGTGCGCCTGCAGGCGGCAGGGACCGCGCTCGCCGTGTTCGGGCGGCCGCCGTCCTTCGAGGTGCTGGCGGTGCGCGCGGTACGGCTGGCCAAGCCGTACGAGAACGGGCTGGACCTCACGCTCGACGTGACCGTGTCCGCCGGTGAGTTCCTGGAGTCCGTGGACGAGCGGGCGGCCACGGCCGCCGTGCCCGCCCCGGTCACCGGGCCGCCGTGGGCCGGCGTGCTGCCGCCGCGCGGCGGCTGGCGGCCCGAGCCGGGACTGCCCGCGCCGGAGGTACTGCGGACGACGGTCGCCGCGTCCGTCGCCGAGTTCCGCTCGCGCACGGAGAAGCTGGCGCCCGAGCGGCGCACCCGCGCGGAGCTGGACCGGATAGGGCGGGACATCTGGTCCCGGGAGGTCGGGGACACCCGGCTGCCGGTACGGGCCGTGCACGCGGCGCAGTCCCTGGGCTTCCTGCGGCCGGGCGCCGGCACGGACGGCACCGGGCTGTACGCCTGCGGAGCGTGGCTGAGGCTGCGGACGCCGTACGGATCCGTGGCGGTACGGCGGGCACAGGCCTCGGCGGGGCTCGGGGTGCTCGGCGTCAGCGTGCGCTGAGCGCAGCGCGGCCGGGCGCCTGCTCCGGGTGCGGCCGCGGTGGCACTGTGGCGGGCCCGTCTATCTCTCTTCGCTGTCGTCCGGCCACACGCCGATGTGGTCCGCTTCCAGTTCCAGGGCCACGCGGTCGCGCATGTGCAGGGCCCGGGTGTACTCGGCGGGCAGTTGGAGGCGGCCCGCGCGGTCGAGCATGGCGTACTCGCGGGCGACCACCGTCTCGTCGCCCGTCGTGGCGTCCACCTCACTGCGGCGCAGCACCTCCGTGGACGTACGGCCGTCGCGGATGGCGACCGTGCGGCGGACCTCGCCGGCCACGGCCTGGTCGTGCGTGACGATGACGATGGTGGTGCCGAGGGTCTCGTTCGCCGTGCGGAACGCGTCGAAGATCTGGGCGCCGGTCCGGGAGTCGAGTTCGCCGGTGGGCTCGTCGGCGAGGAGCACCGCGGGGGCGTTCGCGAGGGCCACCGCGATCGCGGTGCGCTGCTGCTGGCCGCCGGACATCTCGTGCGGGTGGCGGTCGCGGCAGTCGGCCACCTGAAGCAGGTCCAGGAGTTCCAGGGCGCGTTCGGCGCGGGCGCGGCGGCGCATGCGGGTGCCGGAGAGCTGGAGGGGGAGGGCGACGTTCTGGGCCGCGGTGAGGTACGGGAGCAGGTTGCGGGAGGTCTGCTGCCAGACGAAGCCGACGACCTCGCGGCGGTAGGCCAGGCGGTCCTTGGCGGTCATGGTGAGGAGGTCGTGGCCGGCGACGTGGGCTCCGCCGGCGGTGGGGGTGTCGAGGCCGGCGAGGATGTTCATCAGCGTCGACTTGCCGCTGCCGGAGGCGCCGACGAGAGCCGTCAACTCGCCCTCGTGCACGAGGAGGTCCAGGCCCTGGAGGGCTTGGACCTCGACGCCGTCCGCGGAGAAGATGCGGACCAGGCGGTCGCAGGTGATGAGGGCGTCGTGGCCGTAGGCGGGGCGGTTGCGGGTTTCGGTGACGCGGGTGGCCAGCTCGGTGAGGGTGGGGTGTGCCGTCGTCATGGGGTCTCCCTGGGGGCGCGGCGCTGCGCCGGGCGGTGGCGTCGGCTGTGGCTGTGCTGCGCCGGTGCCGGGCGGTGAGTTGCCTGGTGCGGCCTGGGCTTTCATGTGGTGTCGCCCGCTCTCAGTTCGGTCACCGAGCTGCGTCGTCCCGTCCACCAGGCCTGGAGGGCGGGCACACCCACCGCGAGTACCAGGACGGTGAGCGCCGGGAGCGTCAGGGACCAGGTGTCCGGATGGAGGACCGCCTTGCCTGCCGGGGTCTCTGCGGAGGTCAGGGCGACGGTCGTCAGGTCGATGCCGGGGGACAGGAGGAGGATCGTGGCCCAGCCGGTCAGGGTGCCTCCGACGGCGGCGAGGAGCGCCTGGGGGAGGGACTCCAGGACCAGGAGGCGGCGGCCCTGGGCGCGGGTGAGCCCCATCGTGCGCAGGCGGGCCAGCAGCGCGGTGCGTTCCGGGGCCGCCCTGAGCAGGGCCAGCAGGAGGGCCAGTACGGCGAATCCGGCGCCCGCGGCCACCGCCGCCGTGTAGACGTGCCCGGCGCCGGTCTGCAGGGGCGAGTCGGCGTACCGGGACCGCTCTTCGGCGCGTACCCGGACCGATGTCCGAGCGGGGGCCAGGCGGCGCAGCGCGGCCGTGTCCGGGTGGGCGCCGGTCAGGAGCAGGCTGGTGGGGCGGGCGGCCGCGGCGGGGAGGCCGGCGCGGTCGACGATCAGGAAGTCCGCGCCGGGTACGGCCGGCGTGCGGTCCCGGACGGTGGTGATCCGGACGGTCACCGCGCTGCCGTCCTCCAGCCGGACCGGGAAGGGGCGCCCGGTCCCGTAGGCGCGGGCGACGGACGGCGAGGCCAGCGCGGGCAGCGGGCCCGATCCGCCCGCCCCAGGGGATGCGCCCGACCCGCGCGATGCGCCCGCCCCATCCGGTCCCGGCCCCTTCGCCCCACGGGATGCGCCGGACCCGCCGGATCGATCAGACGCGCGTGATGCGTCCGCCCCATCCGGTCTCGTTCCCTTCGCCCCACGGGATGCGGACCCGCCGGATCCATCCGCCCCACGGGATGCGCCCGACCCATCGGGTCCCTTCGGCCCACGGGACGCATCCGGCCCGCCGGATCCATCCGACCCCACAGATCCATCCGACCCACGAGGCGCGTCCGACGCCTCCGGCCCACCAGCCCGAGACGACGACCGCTCCAGCCGCCCGGCGGGAAACGCCCCCATCCCCGTCTCCGCCGCCAGGCGGCCGTACGGCACCGGGTCGACGCCGACCAGGGGCACCGTGTCCTCGCCGTCCTCCGGCTTCGCCATGTACGTGATGCTCGCCGGGGTCACCCCGGAGACGCCGGGCACGGTGCGTATCCGGGCGGCCAGGTCGGTCGGCAGCGCGGTGGTGGAGTCGAGGCGGGCGTCGGCGCCGACGCCGAGGAGGGCCGCCCGGTCACGGGCGTCGGCCACGCCCGCGAGGACCGAGCCCCCGAAGGCCGCCGTCGTCAGGGCGGTCAGCAGGGCCAGCAGAGGCAGCACCGCCGAGGCGCGGGTGCGGCCCGCCCGGGCCAGGGAGAGGTGGCCCACCGCACCGCGCAGCCGAGCGGCCGGGCGGGACAGGCGGCGCAGGAGGAACGGGTGGAGGCGCAGAAGGACGAGGGCCGCGATGATGCCGGTCAGCACGGGGGCGAGGGACACCAGTTGGCCCGCCGACGTGCCGCTTCTGCGCAGCGTGGCCACCGCCCCGGCCGCCAGTGCCAGCAGCGTCAGCTCGGCGACGGTGCGGCGCCGGGTGGGCCGTACGGCGGTCACGTCCTCGCGCGGACCCGTCAGCCGCACCGCGCGGTGGGCGAGTGCGGCGCGCAGCGGGAGCGCGGCGCCGGCGGCGGCGGTGACGGCGAGTGCGGCGGCGACGGCGTACCCGGTGCGGCCGCCCGGGAGGAGGAGCAGCGCGGCGGCCAGGCCGACCGCTCCCGCGGGTACGGCGACCACCGCCGTCTCGGCCAGCAGCCGGCCGGCCAGGCCGGGCAGCGAGGCGCCGCGGGCACGCAGCAGGGCGAGTTCGGTGCGGCGCCGGTCGGCGGCCAGACCGCCCGCCATGAGCAGGACGACGCCGGCGACCGTGGCGGTGCCGGCGGCGGCCACCGCGACCAGCGGGGAGATGCCCGAGCGCAGCCGGTCGAAGGAGGCCAGGACGTCGTCCAGGTCGGTGCCGACGTCGGCGTCCGAGCCGGCGACGGCGCGGGCGCGCCGCAGACCGGGGCCCGACTCCGCGGAGGCGACGGCGGACTTCAGGGCGTCCAGGTCGTGGGCGCGCAGGCCGTCGAGGTCGGGGGCGAGGTACCAGTAGCGAAAGGGCTTCGCGCCGGTGCCCAGCAGCACGGGCGCCGCCCGTTGCGGGAGCAGGAGGGCGCCGAGCCAGTAGTTCTGCTCGGGTCCGGGCACGGGCAGGCGCATCAGGCTGGGGGTGCGCAGCAGCGGGACGGTGGACCAGTAGGCGCCGGTGGGGTCGCGCGGGGTGAGGATGCCGGTGACCCGGACGGCGAGCGGGGGGCGGGGGATGCCGGGCAGGTGGATGACCGAACCGACCCTGATGTGCAGGGCCTTGGCGGTCGCGGCCGTGACGGCGGCCTCCACCCGGGGCGAACTCGCGTCCACCGGCCCGGAGGCGCGCGGCAGCCGGCCCTCCCGGACCTTCGCGTGCCGGCCCAGGCCGCTCGGCGCGACCAGGGAGACCCGGGCCGGATGGCCGGTCGGGCGCGGGATCCACGGATCGGGCACCGTCAGGTTGCTCTCCTCGGCGACGCCGTACGCCGACTGGGACCGGTCGGTCGCCGGTACCCCGCCGACCGCGCCCAGCAGCTTCTCGTACCGCCGTTCGAGCGCGTCGGGGCGGAGCAGCGGGGCCGGGTCCTCGGAGAACGTGTCGGGCTGGTCCAGGGACGAGGTGATCCGCAGGGTGGTGCGCTCGGGGCGGGCCTGGCCCAGGGTGTGCCGCAGGCCCGCGTCCTCGTACCGGTCGACGGCCCGCGGGAAGGCGCCCGCCAGGCACGCGGTCAGCGCGACCAGCAGCGCGAGCGCGGCGGCGGCACCGGGCGCGGCCCGCAACCGGGTGCGCACCCAGGGGGCGACCACGACAGGAACGGAACGCACCTCACGCACCCCCTTCGCACGGCCCCGGAGTCGCGCGGGTGCGCGTCGTGGGACGGGGCGCCACGGCCGGGGTGGCAGCCCCGGAACTCGCCGGATGCGGCCCCTTGTTCGCGCCGGACACCACCTCACTCACCCCCCTGTTCCCGCAGCGCCCGTACCGGGTCCGCACGGCGCAGGACCGTCGCCGCCGAGACCGCCAGCGGTGCCGCCGCGGCGGCCACGAGGAGCAGCGCGACGCGGCCCGGCGGAAGCTGCACCAGCAGGTCCGGTACGGGGCGGGAGGCCTCGTCGGTCAGGACGATCAGCGGGAGGACGCCCCGGGCCAGTACGGTGCCCAGGGCCACGCCCACCGCCAGGGCCAGGCCCACCAGTACGGCCAGTTCGGCGGCTACCGTCCGGGCCAGCCGGCGGCGCGGGGCGCCGAGGGCGCGCAGGACCGCGAAGTCGGCCTCCCTCGCCCGCAGCGACCCGGCGGCGCCGACGGCGAAGCCGACCGCGGCCAGGGCCGCCGCCACCACGGCCGCCGCGGTGAACGCGGCCGTGGGACCGGCGCCGAAGGGGTCGTCGCGCAGTTCGGCGGCGATCTCGTCCCGGACCAGCACCTCCCCCGGGTCGACGTCCGGCAGCGCCCGCACGGCGGCGGCCACCCCGGCCGCGTCGCCGGGCGCGGTGCTCAGCCACCACTCGTTCGGCGTGACACTCTCTTCGTGCCGCGCCAGCAGCGCCCGGTTCGCGGCGCGCAGGTCGAGCAGGACGGCGCCCCCGTCCTGGCTTCCGGAGGCCTCCGGGGCGCCGGTCGTGGGCAGGGCGCGCACGGAACGCACGATCCGCACCGGCAGGCTCTGGTCGCCGATCGTCACGTCCAGACGCTGCCCGGTGCGGGCGCCCGCCGACTGCAGGAAGCGGTCGGTCGCCACGGCCGTGACCTCGGGCGGCGCGGGCCGCGCCACCTGGAACCGAACCGTCAGCGACGCGACCGTCCAGGCGTTCGCGTTCGGCAGGTATCCGGTGCCGTAGGTGAACGCCAGTGGCGTGCGGGAGCTGAGCCGGGGCCGGGTGGGGCTGGTCCGGGCGGTCGTCACGGCCGCGCCGCCGGTGTGCACGGCCGTGCTCCAGGAGGCGGGCAGCGCGAGCGGCCGTACGGTGCCGTCGGCTCTCACGGCGGCCAGCTCCCGGACGGTGAACCGGTGCCGCTCGCCTCGGTCGTCGGGCTGCGTCATGTCCAGTTGCAGACCGGTCAGGACCGCCGGGCCGGGTGCGGAGGTGAGGTCGAGGGTGAGCGTGTGCGCCCTGCCGTCGGCGGGCAGCCGGCCCACCGGCAGGTCGTACGGCACCCCGTAGCGGTCCTCCAGGGCGAGCGTGACGTCGGCGGTCGTGTCGGGGCCGGTCGAGCGGTGCAGGCTCGCGGTCAGCCGCAGGCGCGCGGTGTGCGCCGGGATCCGGGTGCCGGCGGGGGAGTCCTTCGGTGTGAGCGCGGCGAGCAGCGGTTTCGGCGGTGTGTCCGCCAGGTCCGGGCGCATCAGCAGCGCGCTGCCGGCGTGCGCGGTGTCGGTGGCCAGCACGGTCGCGGTGCGCTCGCCGGACAGGGGCTCCTCGCCGCGCAGCACGGGGACGGCCGCCCGCACGTGCGCAAGCGCGGCGTACGCGTCCGTACGGCCGAGTGCGCCCTCCCCCGAGGACAGCACCCGTACCGGAGCCCCGGCGCGGAAGTCGGCCTGGTCGTCCTGTGAGCGGTCCCAGGAGGCCGCCTGCCCGATGGCCAGCATGCCGAGCGCCACGGCGAGCACGAGCAGCAGCACCGGGCCCGCCTGACGCGCGGTGCGGCGGCTGAACTGCCAGCCGGCCAGCGCCATCGGCAGCCCCCGCCCGGCCGCCGCCCCCCGCTCGGCGAGCCTGGCCACCGGGGGCAGCAGGCGCAGCGTCAGCACGGTTCCGGCGAGCAGCGCCAGCGCGGGCGCGGCCACCAGCAGGGGATCCACCCCGAGGGTGCCCGTCCGGTCGGCGGCGACGCCCCCCGAGTCGTGCTGCTCCAACTGCCAGTAGGCCACCCCGGCCACGGCGAGCAGCCCGAGGTCGCCGCCGGCGCGCAGCGGACCGGGGAGGAGCCCGGCGCCGGCGCGACGGGCGCGGGGCGCGCGCGACCGTCCGGAACGGCCTTCTCCGACACGGGGAATGAGCGGTCGCCTGCGGTGACCCCGCTGCCCGCGTCGGGTCGGACGCTCCGCGCCGCCGCCTCCCGTCACCGCCGGCAGCGTCACCGTCAGGGCGCAGCCGAGGGCCACGGCGGCCGCCACCAGCCACACGCCGGGGGCGCCGGCCACCGGGAGGTCCAGGCGCAGGTCGAGGCGGGCCAGCGGGCCGTGGGCGGTGAGCAGGGTGGTGAGCGGGCCGGCGAGCAGGGGCGCGACCACGGCCGCCGGGAGCGCGAGCAGCAGCGACTCGGCGCCGGCGAGGGCCGCGATCCGGGCGCGGGAGGCGCCGCGGGCCCTCAGCAGCCGGGTCTCGGCGGCCCGTTCGGTGCCGAGCAGCCGGGCCACCAGCAGCAGCGCGTACCCGGCGAGCAGCACCAGCTGGAGCGCGACGATCAGCAGCGTGGAGCGGGAGACGAGGAGGGAGCGGTCGATCCGGTCCAGGACGTCCGGCAGCGAAGTCGAGGCCGCCGTGGCCCCGCTCAGCGCGGGGGCCGAGCGCAGCGCCCCGCTTCCGGCGCGGGCGGCGCTGCGCAGCTCCCCGATGCGGCCGGTCGTCAGCGAGGAGAAGTCGGCCGTCGCGAGCCACGCCGTCGTACCGGAGCTGACCCGGCCGCCGCCGAGCACCGAGGGGTCGGCGAGCAGCGGCCCGTACGTCGTGAAGCCGGCTTTCTTCACGCCGCGCCCGAGCAGGTCGTCCAGCCGCCAGTACGCGGAGTCGACGGCGGTGGGCCGGTACAGCCCGGTGACGCGGACCTCGAGCGTGCGGTCGGCGAGCCGGTCGGTCAGGGTGAGGCGGTCGCCGGGCTTCAGCCCGAGCGGCCGGGCGGCGGCCTGTGGCAGGGCCACCTCGACCTCGCCGGTGCTCCGGCGCGGGAGCCGGCCGGCGGTCGGCCGGACCTGGGTGGCATCCAGCGCCGCGAAGTAGGTGAGGTCCGGGTCGCCGGACCGGGCGGCGGGCGGCTGCAGCGAGCGGGGCAGCGCGTACGGGCCCGAGCGGCGCAGGGTGCGGACGGTCACCGGCAGCCCGCCGAAGGTCCGCCGCGCCCCGTCCCGTACGGCGGTCTCGGCGGCGGCGCGCTGCCCGGCCGGCACGTCGGCCTTGACGATGAGTGCGGTGTCGGACGTGGTGCGCCGGTCGTTCAGTACGTGGCGCAGCGCCGCGTCGCCGATCGCCCCCGAGTACGCCGTGAGCGTGGCCAGCACCGCGGTGGTCAGCGCCACGGTGAGCAGGGCGGAGCCGAGCAGCAGGCGGTGCGCCCGCGCGCGTGAGACGACGAACCCCGTCATCCGGCCCCCGTGTCGCCCGGAAACTCCCCGTGAATTTCTGGATCTCCGGGCGATGCTCGCAGAGCGAACCGGCCTGGGTAAGCGGTTGTCGACCGGTCTATACCCGATCGTGACCGGAATCCGGCGTCATCCGCCCGGAATCCGACGTTCAGCGCGAACGGGTCCGGAAGCGGGAGCCGGTCAGTCCGGGGTGTTGATCATCGACTGGGCCGCGTACGTCAGGTAGTTCCACAGCGTCCGCTCGTGCTCCTCGGACAGCTCCAGCTCGTCGACGGCCACCCGCATGTGCCGCAGCCAGGCGTCGTGCGCGGCCCGGTCCACGGTGAACGGGACGTGCCGCATGCGCAGCCGGGGGTGGCCGCGCCGCTCGCTGTAGGTGGTGGGGCCGCCCCAGTACTGCATGAGGAACAGGGTGAGCCGCTCCTCGGCCGGGCCCAGGTCCTCCTCCGGGTACATCGCGCGGAGGAACGGGTCCTCGGCGACTCCCTGGTAGAAGCGGTGGACGAGCCGGCGGAAGGTCTCCTCGCCGCCGACCTGCTCGTAGAAGGTCTGCTCCTGCAGCGTGCCGCGCCGGATCTCGGTCACGTCGGATTGCCTCACATCTGTCTGCCGGTCCGCCCCGAGGCTGTTCGGCCGGGGGCCCGGGGCCGCCCCCGGGAACTGCACTACCCGTCCATGGTCTCAGACCGGGTGACCGAGGACCCGAGCCCTACGACCTCCCTTGCCGCCCGCCCCTACTGTGGACCCATGGGCGTCCAGGACGGCACCGGGATCGAGGCACTCGCCGCCGAGGCGCGGGCCGCGCTGGTGCGGGAGATCGACGCCGAGGGCGCCTGGGCGGCGGACCCGGTCTGGCGGGAGGCGTTCCGGGCGGTGCCCCGGCACCTGTTCGTGCCGTACTACTACGTCGTGGGCCCACGCGGCTACGAGCGCCGCTGGAGCGCAAGCCCTGACCCCGGGGCACGGGAGCGCTGGGTGCGCGGCGCCTACGACGACGTGCCGCTGGCCACCCGGCTGCGCGACGGCGAGCTGCTCTCCTCCAGCAGCCAGCCCTCGCTGATGGCCCGGATGCTGGTCGCCCTGGGCGTGACGGACGGCGACCGGGTGCTGGAGGTGGGCGCCGGCACCGGGTACAACGCGGCGCTGCTCGCGCACCGGCTCGGCGACGACGACCTCGTCACCAGCATCGACCTGGAACCGGAGATCACCGAGTCCGCCCGGCAGCACCTGGCCGCGGCCGGTCACCGCGTGCCGGTCGTCACCGGCGACGGCGCGCGAGGGGTGCCGGAACGCGCCCCCTTCGACCGGATCATCGCCACCTGTGCCCTGCCGACGGTGCCGCGCCCCTGGCTCGCCCAGTGCCGCCCCGGCGCGCGCATCCTGACCCCGCTGGCCACCGGGCTGCTCGCCCTCACCGTCCGCGACGCCGGGCACGCCGAGGGCCGCTTCCTGCCGACGGCCGCCTTCTTCGTGCCGCTGCGCGGCGCGGGCCGCGCGGAGCCCGAGCCGGTGTCGCTCGGCGGGTTGCCGGTCCGGGCGCGCGAGCAGGACAGCTTCCGCTTCCTGCTCGCCCTGACCCGGGGCGTCCTCGATCCGCAGGAGGCCTGCGCGCTCTGGGAGCGCGAGGGCACGCCGGAACGGGAACGCTACGGCGTCACGGTCGCCGGCGAGCACATCTGGGCGTGGCTGGACGACCCGGAGGGGCCGTACGCCTGGCCCCTGCCGTGACCGCAGGGGCTCCGCCGCCGAGCGTGCTCAGCCGCGGCGGATCGTGATCGTCGTCCAGGCGCCGACGTGCACCCGGTCGCCGTCCTGCAGCGGCACCGGCACGAACGGCTGGATCGGCTCGTCGGAGCCGTTGACCGTGGTGCCGTTCGTCGAGTTCTGGTCGACGACCGCCCAGGTGCCGTCGGGCTGCTGGACCAGCACCGCGTGCTGGTGCGAGACGCCCGGGTCCTCCGGCGGCACCGACAGGTCGATGTCGGGGGTGTCGCCGGTGGAGTGGCGGCGGCGGCCGATGGTGACCTGGTTGCCGGTGAGCGTGCGCTGCTGCTCGGGCGAGTACGCGGGCAGGTTCAGGCCCGCGGCCTCGGGGCCCGAGCGCTGCATCATCGCCATGAAGTACTCGCGGTCCGGGCCGATGGTCGCGGTCCAGGTGGCCGGCCCCCGGGGGGCCTGCGGAGCCTGCGGGAAGCCGGATCCGGGCGCCTGCGTGCCGCCGGGCTGCGGATAGCCGTAGCCGCCCTGACGGGCGCCGGGGCCGGACGAGGGCGGGGAGATCACCCAGTCGTCCTCACCGCCGCCGAAGGATCCGCCGGCCGGGGGCCGGCCGGTCTCCTGCGGGAACGCGGGCGGCGCGGGCGGACCGGACGGCTGGAAGGCCTGCGGCGCACCGCCGGCCGTGCCGCCGGGACCGGCGGGCGGGGTCGGCCCGGGCGGCGGCGGAACCGGACGGGAGGGGTCGCCACCGAAGCCGGAGGAGCCGGGCGCGCCCGGCCCGCCGGGACCGGAGGGCTCCCGCCCGAAGGGCGGCGGAACGGCAGGACCACCGGGACCCTGCCCGGGCCCCCCACCGAAGCCGGAGGGACCGCCGGGGCCGCCGGAACCCTGCCCCGGTCCACCGCCGTAGCCGGACGGGCCGCCGGGGCCGCCGGAACCCTGCCCCGGTCCACCGCCGTAGCCGGAGGGACCGCCGGGGCCGCCGGAACTCTGCCCCGGTCCACCGCCGTAGCCGGACGGGCCGCCGGGGCCGCCGGAACCCTGGCCCGGTCCACCGAAGCCGGAAGCGCCACCGGGGCCACCCGGCCCCTGTCCATGCCCCTGCCCCGGGCCGCCGCCGAAGCCGGAAGAGCCCCCGTCGAAGGCCGGCGGCGGGCCGGAGGGACGCCGGCCGCCGCCGAAGCCGGAGGGGCCGCCCTGGCCGCCGGGCCCCGACGGGCCGCCCGAGGTGGGCGGCGGGCCGGACGGGCCGCGCTCGCCGGCGAACGGCGTCGGGCCCGACGGCTCGCTGCCGAAGGACGGGATCGGCTCGGCGGGCCGGTTCACCTGCGAGGGCCGCGAGCCCTGGTACTCGTACCCGTCACCGCCGCCGTACGTCGCGCTCGGCGGCTGGAAGCGGGGCTGGGCCGGGCGCGGGGCGGCCGGGGTGTAGGAAGTGGCCGTGTTGGTCAGGAAGTTCCACCGGCACTCCTCGCAGAACGGCGCGCCGCCCTCCCGGGGCGTACGGCACTGCGGGCACAGCTCCGGCTCCGGCGCGCCGGAGCCCGCGGGGCGCCCCGCGGGCCGGCCGCCCTGCGGCGGCGGGAAGCCGTAGCCGCCGGCGGGCGGGGGCGGCGGGGGCGGAGGTACGGCACCGGCCATGCGGTGACCGCAGACCTCGCACCAGTCGTCGGAACCCGACTGGTGTCCGTTCGGGCAGGTCGGCATGTCGGCGCTTCCCCTTCTCCTGAAAGTCCTCCGGAGGTCCGGATGTCACTTCTTTACACGAACAGTCTTTGTGGACCGGGTCTCGAGAGTCATCTCGTCGGCTTCCGCGACCTTCGCCTTCAACCGCACAGTACCTGTCGCGGCATCGACCACGTCCACCACCTTCGCAAGCAGTTTCGCAGTATCCGCGTTCCCCGAGGCGCTCGCGAGCTGAACGGCCCGCCCCAGTTTGGCCGTTGCTCCATCGAAATCGCCCGCTTTGCGAAGATCCAGGCCCTTCTGGATGACCTGGGCCAGTTCGGCCTGCCCCGTGTAGTGGGCGACCTGCGGGTTGATCGAGGTGGAGGCCGTCATGTCGTCGGTCCACACGGCCCGGACCAGGCCCTGCGCACCGAGGTTCTGCACCGATCCGTCCGGTTGCGGGACGATCAGCGAGACCCGGGCGGCGAGCATCTCCTGGCCGAGGCCGGCCGCCGGTACCTCCACGCACAGGTGGTAGTCGCGGGACTCGTCGCCCCAGGACCCGGTCGGGTAGTCCCCGGCGCGCGGCCCGGCCTCGGTGCGCCGGCCGGTCAACTCCTCCACGGTGGGCGCGACTTGCTTGACGAAGCGGATGCTCGTGCCGACCGGCGTCCACACCCGCAGGGCGACGTCGGCGACCTCCTTGCCCATCGCCGTCTCCATCATCCGCGTGAAGTCGGCGGCCAGACCGGCCGGGTCGGCGACGATGTCGGCGGTACCGAGGAGCGCCGAGGCGATCCCTGTGACTTCTTTCACTTCCCAGTCGGTGCCCACGCCCCGAGCGTCACAGGTGAACCGCCCGGCACAGGCGTCGAGCGCCGCCTTCAGCGCCTGCGGTGCCTCGTGCTCGTTGCGCCCGTCGGTGAGCAGGATGCCGTGCCGGATGGCGACGTCCGCCGAGGACAGCAGCCGGTCCGCCAGCCGCAGCCAGGTGCCGATGGCCGTACCGCCGCCCGCGCCGAGCCGGCGCAGCGCCTGCTTGGCCTGCTCGCGGGTGGTGGCGTCGGCGACCGCGAGCCGCCCGCCGCCCGGATACACCTCCTTGGCCACGTGCGTGCCGCCGATCACCGCGAAGTGCGTGCCGTCGCGCAGGGCGTCGATCGCGGCGGCCGTGGCGTCCCGGGCACCGCGCATCTTGGTGGGCGGGTAGTCCATGGAGCCCGAGCAGTCGACCATGATCGCCACGGCGGCGGACGGGGCCTGCCCCGGCGCGTGGACGGGCACCCCGGCGGCGCTGCCGAGGGTGCCGCCCCCGGTCGCGGTCACGGTGACGATGGCGTTGACCTCACGGCCGCCCTCCGGCAGGTACTCGTTCTGATAGACGTCCACCGAGAACTGCGGCACGGTCGACTTCGCGAAATTGGCCATACTCGATCGAATCCCCCTCGGGCCCCGCTCGTGCGAGGTCATGCGTGTGGCCGGACCGGTCCCCTCCGGCCCGTCGAGGCTCCCCCGTCGTTACCGCCTCAGGCCGATCCTGCCCCCTCGGGCGGCGCGGGGAACGGCAGGACGGCCACTGTTACGTTGTCGTGGCCCCCGCCGTCCAGCGCGTGGCCGACCAGGACCTGGGCGCTGTGCAGCGGGCGCAGGGCCGCGTCCGGCGGGACGACCTCGCTCATCTCCTCGGCCGTCTCGGCGTAGTTCCACAGCCCGTCGGTGCACACCACGACGGCACCGGGGCGGTCCGGCTTGAACGACGCGGTGTGCGGCTCCAGTTCGTAGGCGTCCGCGCCGAGCCAGCCGGTGATCGCGTGGGCGCGCTCGTCGGCGTACGCTTCCGCCTCGTTCATCAGCCCGGCGGCCACCATCTGCGCGGCCCAGGAGTCGTCCTCGGTCAGCCGGGCCGGGGGCGCGGAGCGGTCGGCCGGCACCCAGTAGGCGCGGCTGTCGCCGACCCAGCCGACCACCAGCAGTCCGGAGGTGACGATCGCGCCGACGATGGTGCAGGCCGGGGCGTTCTGGTGCGGGGCGTGCTCGCGCGCCGCGTCCGGCTCGTCCGCCAGGGCGTTGACGGCCTGTGAGGCGGCGACGATCGCCTCGTGCATCGCCGCCTGCGGGTGCGTGCCGCGCGGCAGGGCCGCCAGCAGCGTGTCACCGGCCGCCTGCGACGCGGCCGCCGAGGCCTCGTCGGGCCGGGTGGCCGAGGACACGCCGTCGCACACGATCGCCAGCGCCGCGGGCGAACCGTCGGGCAGGACGGTGTGGCCGACCGCGAAGGCGTCCTCGTTGCGGTGGTGGCGCAGCCCGCGGTCGCTGACCGCGGCGACCGGGCCCGACTCCCGCTCCATGTGGTCGCGTTCGCGCGGCTGGGCGTGCCCGCAGTTCTCGCAGTAGCCGTCGTCGTCGACCCGGCCCGCCCGGCAGGCCACGCACACCTGCGCGGGCTCCTCCGCCGCGGCCGGGTCGGCGGCCACCCGCGGGTCCGGGGCCTGCAGCGGATACTCGTCGGGCTCCGCCGGCCGGTCGAACCGCACGCCGGGCGCGGCCGGTTCCTGCGCGTGCAGGGGGCGGCCGCCCGAGTCGGTGCCGGGCAGATCGGCCGGCAGGTGCACCGGGGGCGGGGTGGCACCGGAGCCGGCCGGCTCGGGGGCGGGCCAGTCCACGCCGTCACCGGGCGCGGGGGAGCCGGTCATGGTGAGCGTCGGATGGTCCTGCGGCGGCGTCGGCACGACGGAGAGGTCGTAACCGCACGCGCCGCAGAACAGGTCACCCGACTCGACCGGCTCCGCGCAGCTCGGGCACTTCGACAGTGCGGCCTGCTGGGGCATCTGCGACATCAACTACACCCACGTCCGGGGGCGGTAACGGTTGGCCCGTTCCACCAGCTCGATCCTCTCCTCGCCGCCGGGCGCCAGCCGGGCCAGCGTGCGGTACGCGCGCTCCAGGCCGAAGCGCAGGCCCCGCTCGTCCAGGCCGCTGCCGAGCAGCGTCCGTCCCTCGGCGGCGGGCCCGCCGGCGCCCTGGCCCGAGGAGAGTATCCAGTCCAGCGCGCAGCCGAGCACTTCCGCCGACAACTGCTCGCGCCGCGCCGGGTCCAGGCCGTACGCCTGCAGCGCCTCGACCTGCCCGGCGGCGGCGGTCAGGTCGTCCAGGAACGGTACGTCACCGGCGCTCGCCGTGCGCTGACCGATCCGGGCCCGCACGGCGGCGACGCGTGCGGCCGTGTAGTGGATCGAGGACTCCGGCACCGACTCCAGCGTGCGGACGGCACTGCCGCGGTCGCCGGCCGCCAGCTGCACCCGGGCGAGCCCGAAGGCCGAGCTGACGAAGCTCGGGTCGGTCGCCCACACCAGGCGGTAGTACTCGGCGGCGTTGTCGAGCTGGCCCAGCACCTCCGCGCACAGGCCGAGCGCCAGCTTGGGCGCGGCCTCGCCGGGGAAGGCGTCGTAGATCGCGTCGAAGGCGAGCGCCGCGCCCTCGAAGTCGCCGGTGACCAGGGCGGCCACGCCGCGGTACCACACCACCCGCCAGTCCTCGGGCCGTTCGGCGTCCAGTTGGGCCAGGGCGGTGAGCGCCGCCTGGTGGTCGCCGCTCTCCAGCAGGGCGCGGATCCGGCGCAGCCGGGTCTCCACGGTCTGCGCGGGCGCCGCGTCCAGCGCGGTGAGCAGCTCGGCGGGGCCGGAGGCCATCAGGCCCGCGAGGAAACCGGCGTTGGGATCGGCCGGGTCCACCAGCGGGACCGGCAGCGCGAGCGCGGCGGCCGCGGTGTCCACGGGCTTGACCAGGGCCGACCAGGGCGGAGCAGGGGCGGACGCGGCGTTCGGCACCGCCCGCGCCCCCAGCCGGGACACGTCGCCGTCGGGCTTCGCGAACAGCTCCGTGTCGGTGACCTTCACCTCGGGCCCGAACAGCGTCGACAGCGCGGGCCGCGCCTGCCCGGTCTGCAGCGAGACGACCTCGCGCAGCACCCCGGTCAGCTGCTCGGCCATCTCCTGCGCGGAGGCGAACCGGCGGGCCGGGTCGGGGTCGGTGGCGCGCACCAGGAGCCGGTAGAAGGACTCGTAGCGCTGGAAGACGTCGATGTCGTCCGGATCGGGCAGGGAGTCCACGAAGACGTTCGTGTAGCCCTGGAAGTCGAACGTGAGCACGGCGAGCGTACGGCCCACCGTGTACAGGTCGCTCGCCACCGACGGGCCGACCTCGGCGACTTCCGGCGCCTGGTAGCCGACCGTGCCGTAGATCGCGGACTCCTCGTCGTCCATGCGGCGCACCGCGCCCATGTCGATCAGCTTGAGCTGGTCCTCGGTCTGGATGGCGTTGTCGACCTTGAAGTCGCAGTACAGCAGGTTGCGGCTGTGGAGGTGGCCGAGTGCCTCCAGCGCCTCGATGCCGTACGCGCACGCCTGCTCCACCGGCAGCGGGTCGCGCCGGCCGTCCGCGGCGCGGCGCGCGTTGGCGATCTCCTTCAGCGACTTGCCGCCGACGTACTCCATGACGATGTAGCCGTCGAGGGAGCCGGTGCGCTGGTCGAGGTGCTCCACGAAGTTGTAGATCCGCACGATGTTGGCGTGCTCGATCTCGGCGAGGAAGCGGCGCTCGGAGATCGCCGCGGCCATCGCGTCCTGGTCGCCGGTGTCCAGCAGACCCTTGAGGACGACCCACCGGTCGGAGACCGCGCGGTCCACGGCGAGGTAGATCCAGCCCAGGCCGCCGTGCGCCAGACAGCCCGCGACCTCGTACTGGCCGTGCACGATGTCACCCGACCGCAGCTTGGGCACGAACGAGTACGGGTGCCCGCACTTGGTGCAGAACCCCTCCGTGCGCCCCGGCCGGTCGCCCCGGGCGCGGCCGACCGGCGCCCCGCAGTCCGAGCGGGAGCAGAACCGCTTGCGCTCGGGCACCTCCGGGTTGTCCAGCACCATCACGCGCGGGTCGGGCCGCGGCACCTGCGGCACGCTCACCAGCCCGGCACCCAGCCGGCCGCGCGTGGAGGTCCCGGAGGAGGACCCGGAGCTGCGCACCGACACCGAACGCCCGGTGGAGCGGCCCGACAGGGAGCGGGAGAGCCGCCCGGACACCGAGCGGCGCGACTTCGACGACTGCGACGACGTCCGGGAACTGCGCGAGCTGCGCGCACTGCCGCTCTGCGCCGAGCCCCGGGTGACCCCGGTGGGCGCCGAGCCCACCATGCCTCCCCCGGAGGAGGGACCCCCGGCCGAGACGACCGGCGCGAGACCGCACGTGTCGCAGTACAGCTCACCGCCGCCGACGTCCTCGTACGACCCCGCGCAGCCCGGCCGCTGACAGCTCTGCCCCGGCTGACTCATGCCTGCTCCCCCTTCCGGTCCTCCGGCACGCTCGCGCCGCCGAGCAGCTCGGCCGCCGCCTGCTGGTAGCGCAGCACGGCCTGTTCGGCCACGCGCAGGTCGCAGGGCGCGCTCCACAGCATCCGGCGGGCCGCGTCGTACCGCTCCACCAGCAGCGGGTCCTCGGCCAGGCCGTGCCGGGCGACCTTCGCCTTGTAGGCGTCCAGCCGGCCGCGCAGCTCGGCGCGGACCGCGAGCGGCGCGGTGACCGCTGTCAACGACTCACGGGCGCGCAGCAGTTCGTCCTCCGCCTTCTCCTCCAGCGACTCCAGCAGGGGGGACAGCCGGTGCCACTGCGCCTGCCGCCGGTACTCCGCCGCCGTCGCCAACTGCTCCTGCAGCACGGTCGGCGGGCCGCTGACCACCGGCACCTCGGTCGCCGCGATCTTCGCCAGCACCTCCCCGCGCGCGGTGCGCGCCTCGGCGAGGGTGCGGTCCGCGCGGGAGAGCACGTCCCGCAGCCGGATCAGCCGCGCCTCCGCGTCCTGCCGGACCGTCAGCACCGCGTCGATCTCCCGCCGTACGTCCTCCAGGGCGCGCGCCTCACGGTCGTACACCGTGGTGTCCGGGCGGCCGCCGCCGGGCGCCGAACTGCCCTCGGCCGGCACCCAGAAGGCGAGCGGGTCGCTGACGACGTCCTCGCGCAGCCTGGTCAGCGTGCGCGTGATGCGCTCCAGGTCGTCGCCCGCCGGATGCTCGCCGGGGCGCACACCGACGGAGTGGGCGAGCTTGCGGGTGCGCTGCAGCTCCGCGGCCAGTAAATCGATCCGCGCGGGGAGCGCGGACCACACCGCGTCGGCGGCGACGACCAGGTCCAGCGAGGACGCGTACAGCTCGTTCATCCGGTCCACCAGCGAGGACAGCGAGAAGCTCTCGCTGAGCCGGTTGCCGCCCGGCACGGTGACCGCGTCGTCGCGCAGCAGCGCGGTCAGCTCCGCCAGGTCCTCCCGGCTGGACCAGCGGCGCCGGGCGCGGATCTCCCGCGCGGAGCGCAGCGCGGCGGTGTAGGCGTCGAAGTACGCCCACAGCAGGGTGATCGACGCCTCCGCGTCGGCCCAGCGCTCGGCGGTGACGCCGGTGAGTTCGGCGCCCTCGAGGAGTCTGCGGCCCGCGTGGTCCTGCAGGGCCAGCAGGGAGGTCTCGATCGCCTCGTGCTCCTGGCCGAGCCGCGCCAGCGCACGGTCCACCTCGTCCCGGTCCATCACCGGCCCGGCGGGGTCCGTGACGCCCATCGATCACCTCTCGCTGCTGTGTGGTTGGCCTGGGTCGTGGAAGCGGGTCAGCTGGTGCGCAGATACTGCGGCGCGGGCGGCTTGGACGGTCCCGAGTCCTTCCCCAGTGTGGCCGACAGCCAGCGGTCGTACGACGCCTGCCAGCCGTTCGCGCGGTAGCCGACCAGGACGCGATTGACCCGGCGTACCAGATCGGTGGCGTCCTTCTTCATCGCCACGCCGTAGTACTCGGTGGTGAACGCCTCGCCCATCAGTTTGAGCGTCGGGTCCTGCGCGGCCTGGCTCGCGGCGAGCGCGCCGTCGGTGACGACCGCGTCGACCTCGCCGAGCTGCAGCCGCACCAGGCAGTCGAGCTGGTTGGGGACGGTGGTGGAGATGTCGGTGGACGCGGGCAGGGTGCCCTTGTCCCGGTCCGCCTTCAGCTTCAGGTAGGCGGTGGAACCGGACGCCGTGCAGATCTTCTTGTGCGCCAGCGTGTCGTTGTACCCCGTGATGGATGACGACTTGGGCGCGAGCACCTGCTGGCCGGTCTTGAAGTAGGGCGCGGAGAACGCCACTTCGCCCAGGCGCTGGCAGGTGATCGTCATCGTGCGCACCACCATGTCCACCCGGCCGTCCTGGATGGCGGGGATGCGCCGGCTGGTCGGTATCGCCTTGAACTGCACCGCGTTTGGGTCCCCGAGGATGTCCTGGGCGATCCGGTGCACCAGGTCGATGTCGAAGCCCTCCAGCTCGGCGCCCTCGGTGTTGGGGTTGCGGTAGCCCCAGCGGTAGCTGTTCTGGTCGACGCCGACGACCAGCTTGCGCTTGGCGCCCGTACGGGCCTTGATGGCGTCGATCGTCGGGCCGTCGGCGCCGGACGGGGACAGCGTCTGGTTCTGCGCCTCGGAGTCCTTGCAGCCGTCCGCGCGGGCCTGGCCGGCGACGACCGCCCGCTGCCCGGCCGGCCTGCCCTCGTCGGGCGTCTGGGTGCACGGCAACAGCAGGACCAGGGCCAGCGCCAGGGCGCACAGCACCGCCATCGCGCCGACCCCACCCCAGCCCCTCAGGGAGGCCCGTACACGGCTTGCGTACATCGTCCCGCCCCTTGTCACCGGTACTCCGAAAGCCTGCGCCCGATGCCAGCGAGCGCGCCGGCGGCCGAGAGCACCGTCAGGACGGCGGCGCCGACGGGCAGCCCGGTCAGGGCGTCCCGGCCGTCACCGGCGGCCTGCTGGAACTCGGCCTGCTCGTGGTCGATGGCGTGGGCGAGATTGGTGTCGACACCGTCGAAGCACGCGCCGGTGGCGTCCTTGCCGCCGATCACCTTGTCCAGCGCCTGCTGGTAGTTGCCGTTCTCGTCCTCGCTGCGGGCCGCGGCGTGGCGCTGCTTCCACACCGCCATGTTGCCCTCGGCCGCCTTCACCGGTGCGCTGCCCGCCTGGTCGTCGGCGAGCCGGGCGGCCTCGGCGAGGCCCGTGCCGAGCACCGTCATGTCCTTGTCGAAATCGTAGTAGTACGCGTCGTACTGCTGTCCGCCCACCGTGACGGTCTCGGCGCCGCGCGCCACCAGGCTCAGGTTCTCGTTGCCGCGCGCCTTCAGGGAGGCGATCCGCGCGTCGTGCAGCACCTTCAGGGAGCGGATGCCCTCGTCGTAGGAGCCGTTGAGCCCGGACAGCGCGACGCTGTGGCCGACGACCAGCCACAGCAGCGCCACCGTCGTCGCGGCCGTGGCGGCGACCAGGCCGTGGTTGAGGACGCGGTTGGTGCGCCGGTAGGTGCGGTGCTGGGCCCAGCCGAGCGCGGCCAGGGCGAGCACGCCGAGCGCGATGGCGGCCCAGGGGTAGGGCCGCGCGTCGCCGTAGTCGGAGTCCAGCCGCTGGTTCTCCGTGGTGTAGAGATCCTCCGCCGCCGGGAGCATCTCCTTCTGCATCTTCTCGTTGGCGTAGCGCAGATACGCGCCGCCCACCGGGTAGCCCTGCCGGTTGTAGGTCCGGGCCCGCTCGATCAGGCCCTTGTACTCGGGCAGCAGCCGGTTCAGCCGGGCGATGGTCGTCTCGGAGGCCGAGCCCGGCTCGGCGTTGGCGGCGGCCTTGACGAGGCCCGCGGCGGCCGTCCGGATGTCCTTCTCGTACCGGTCCCGGGACGCGGCGGTCTCCTGACCGCCCGCCAGGAAGCCGCTGGAGGCGGCCGTGTTGGCGTCCGCGAGGGAGCGGTAGATGCCGGCCGCGCCGGAGCTGAGCGGCTGACTGCGGTGCAGCACGTCGTCGGCGGCGGCCGCCCGCTCGGAGGTCTGCCAGGCGGTGACGGCGCCGAACGCGACGACGAGCAGCGCCAGTACGGCGCCGATGATCCGCAGCCGGCCCGGTTCGGTCGTCGCGGCGGCGCGGACCCGTTCGACCCCCTCGGCGAACGCGGTACGGCGGGACGGAGCGGCCGGCGCGGGCACCGGCGGGCCGGGCTGGGGAGGCACGACGGGCAGCGCGGGCGGCGCCGGCGGGGCGGGCAGGGCGGGGCCCGCGCCGGGTGGCGCCGTGCTGCTCTTCGGCGGGTGTGTCACTTGACCTCCCCCATGGTCATCCGTTCGCCGCACAGTATCGCCGCCCGGACCGGCATCCGCACCAGCCTTCACTCGATCTTGATCGGATCGCAGCGCAACGGACGGCGCGGGGCGCGGGTCGCACCACCCCGTGCCGGTGAATACGCCGGGGCCGGGCGATCGGTTCCCCGGCCGGGGTGCGGTCAGCCGCCGCCGTCCACGTACAGGCACAAGGGGGTGACCTGCCGGGTCGAGCGGCACCCGAGCGGTGTCCTGGGGCTGATGCCCGGCTTCCCGAGCACCGCGTGCGAGGGCACGGGCCACGGCCGCCGGCAGACCGGTGACCTCGAAGTCCGGGTGCGGGGCGATCCGTTGGTCCCCGCCACGGGTCGGCGACACGGGCGGCACGCAGTCGTCCCGACCACGGGAACGCCGGGCAGGCCAGGCCCTCCGCGGGCCCGATCGCCGCTCCCTCGGCGTCCTCCGCGCGATCTCTCCCCCCCCGGCAACTCGCCGCAGAACCGCGTCGGCACGCCGGCTCGGGCGCCTCCGGCACCACACCCCACTGGTCGTGCCGCGCCGTCCGCTCCGCACCGGGCTCGGGGGTGGACCCGAGGCGTCAGCCGTCGTCGGTCAGGGCATGGGCTCCCAGTGGTGGCGGGCCCGGGCCTGGGCCTCCGGCGCCGTGCCCAGGTGGTCGAGGCCCAGGAGGGCCGCGCCCAGGACGGGGGCGGGGGTCACCACCTGGGGCTCGGCCTTGGGGGCGTGGGCGGTCAGGAGGGTGCGGATGCCGTCGTCCAGGCGGGTGTGGCCGGCCGTCAGGACGCTGCCCCCCAGGAGGACCGGGGTCGGTTCGTCCAGGAGGTCCAGGCGGGTCAGGGCCACGGTGGCCATCGTCGCCACCTCCTGCGCCAGCCGGTCCACGACGGACGCGGCGACCGCGTCCCCGCGCGCGGCCGTGGCGAAGAGCACCGGCGTCAGCTCGTGCCGGCGGCCGTGCTCGACGTGCCCCAGGTGCAGCGCCTCGATCAGCGCGTACATCGAGGGCAGCCCGAAGTGCGCGGGCAGCGTGCGGGCCAGTTCGGTGGCCGGGCCCCGGCCGTCCTCCGCGCGGGCGGCGTGCCACAGCGCCTCCTCCGCCAGGCCCCAGCCGCCGCCCCAGTCCCCGGAGATCCGGCCGAGCGCCGGGAAGCGGGCGGTGCGGCCGTCGGGGCGCATGCCGACGCAGTTGATGCCCGCTCCGCACACCACGGCCACGCCCCGGGGTTCGGCCACCCCCGCGCGCAGGATCGCGAAGGTGTCGTTGCGGACCTCCACCGACGCCCCCCACGCGCGCGCGTGCAGCGCGGCCGCCAACTGCTCCTCCTCCACCGGCAGATCGGCGTTGGCCAGACACGCCGAGACGTGCCCGGCCGAGGTCACGCCCGCCTCGGTGAAGGCCCGCGCCACCGGTTCGGCCAGGGCGTCCAGCGCCGCCGCCACCCCCACCGCCGGTGGACGGAAGCCGCCGCCGCGCGCCGTCGCCAGCACCTCCCCGGCGGCGGTGACCACGGCGACGTCGGTCTTGCTGTTGCCCGCGTCGATGGCGAGCACGGTTGACATCAGGCCCACGCGAGGTGCTCCCGGTTGTGCGCGATCAGCCGGTCGGTGAGGGTGTCGGCGTAGGCGTGCCGGCCGATCAGCGGATGGGCCAGCAGGGCCCGGAAGACCCGGTCCCGGCCGCCGCGCAGGGCCGCCTGGAGCGCCAGTTCCTCGTACGCCGTCACGTTCGCCACCAGCCCCGCGAACAGCGGATCCAGCTCCGGCACCGGAAGCGGCGCGGCGCCGGCCGGCCCCACCGCCGCCTGCACCTCGATCACCGCGTCGTCCGGCAGGAAGGGCAGCGTGCCCCGGTTGAGCGTGTTCACCACCTGGTACGGGCTCCCCGCACCGCCCAGCAGCGCCGCCGCGAGGTCCACCGCGGCCTCCGAGTAGAACGCGCCGCCCCGCTTGGCCAGCAGCGCCGGCTTCTCGTCCAGGGCCGGATCGCCGTACAGGGCGAGCAGTTCGCGCTCCATGGCGGCGACCTCCGCCGCCCGGGAGGGCTTGGTGCGCAGCTCCGCCACCACCTCGTCGTGGGCGTAGTAGTAGCGCAGGTAGTAGGACGGCACCACGCCGAGGCGGTCCAGGAGGGGGCGGGGCAGCCGCAGGTCGCCGGCGACGGCGTCCCCGTGCTCGGCCAGCAGCTTGGGCAGGACGTCCGCGCCCTCGGGGCCGCCCAGCCTCACGCCGGTCTCCCAGGTGAGGTGGTTCAGGCCCACGTGGTCGAGGTGGACCTCCCCGGGATCGGTGCCCAGCAGCGCCGCGAACTTGCGCTGGAAGCCGATCGCCACGTTGCACAGCCCGACCGCGCGGTGCCCGGCCTGGAGCAGGGCGCGGGTGACGATGCCGACCGGGTTGGTGAAGTCGATGATCCACGCGCGCGGGTTGGCCCGGCGCACCCGCTCGGCGATGTCCAGGACGACGGGAACGGTGCGCAGCGCCTTGGCGAGACCGCCGGCGCCGGTGGTCTCCTGGCCGATGCAGCCGCACTCCAGCGGCCAGGTCTCGTCCTGCTCGCGCGCCGCCTGCCCGCCGACGCGGAGCTGGAGCAGCACGGCGTCCGCGCCGTCGACACCGGCGTCCAGGTCGCAGGTCGTGACGATCCGGCCGCCGTGCCCCTGCTTGGCGAAGATGCGGCGGGCCAGCCCGCCCACCAGGTCCAGGCGGTCGGCCGCCGGGTCCACCAGCACCAGTTCCTCGATGGGCAGGGTGTCCCTGAGGCGTGCGAAGCCGTCGATGAGTTCGGGGGTGTAGGTCGAGCCTCCGCCGACCACGGTGAGTTTCACTGGAGGGTCCCTCGCTTCCAGGTGCCGGGGATGGGCCTCGTCGGCCGGGGGGCCGGGGGTTGCCCCCCGGGCAGACGCAGCATGAATGGTCTAACCCTTCACTCCGGTGAGCGTGACGCCCTCGACGAACGCCTTCTGGGCGAAGAAGAAGACGACGATCACGGGGGCCATGACCAGCACGGTCGCGGCCATGGTGAGGTTCCAGTCGGTGTGGTGGGCGCCCTTGAAGGACTCCAGGCCGTAGCTGAGCGTCCAGGCGCCGGGGTTCTCCGAGGCGTAGATCTGGGGGCCGAAGTAGTCGTTCCAGGCGTAGAAGAACTGGAAGAGGGCCACGGCGGCGATGCCCGGCTTCGCCATCGGCAGGATCACCCTGAGCAGGGTCCGCAGGTCGCCGCAGCCGTCCACCTTGGCCGCGTCGACGTACTCGTTCGGGATCGTCATCAGGAACTGGCGCAGCAGGAAGATGGAGAACGCGTCCCCGAACGCCATCGGGACGATCAGCGGCCACAGCGTGCCCGACAGGTCCAGCTGTTTCGCCCAGAAGAGGTACATCGGGATGATGACGACCTGCGGGGGCAGCATCATCATCGAGATCACCAGCATGAGTGACAGGTTGCGGCCCCGGAAGCGGAACTTGGCCAGCGCGTAGGCCACCGGGAGGGACGACGCCACGGTCAGTACGGTGCCGAGCCCAGCGTAGATCAGCGTGTTCTTCCACCAGGTCAGGAAGCCGGGGGTGTCGAGCACGCTTCGGTAGTTGCCCCACTCCCAGGTGTGCGGGATCAGGTCCCGGCTCAGCGCCTGCGAGTCGCTCATCAGCGAGGTCAGGAACACGAACACGAAGGGCAGGGTGAAGAAGAGGGCGGCGGCGACCCCGAGGGAGTGCACCGCGATCCACTCCAGCAGCGCCCGGCGCCGCGCCGACCGCTCGGCGTCCGAGACCCGGGGGGCCCGCTGCGCGGGCCGGTCCAGTACGTGCGTCATGGTTCAGTCACCTGCCTGGACGAGACCGCCCCGGCGCCGCATCAGCAGCGCGGTGAACGCCATCGACAGGGCGAACAGCACCAGTGCCACCACACAGGCCGAGCCGTAGTCGAAGCGCTGGAAGCCGAGGTTGTAGACGAGCTGGGGGAGGGTGAGCGTGGACTTGTCCGGGTAGCCGGGCTCGAACTGGGTGCCCGCGCCCTGGATGACGCCCGAGGCGACCTTTCCGGCGATCAGCGGCTGCGTGTAGTACTGCATGGTCTGGATCACGCCGGTGACCACGGCGAACATCACGATCGGCGAGATGTTCGGCAGGGTGACGTACCGGAACCGCTGCCGGGCCGAGGCCCCGTCCAGCTCGGCCGCCTCGTACTGCTCCGTCGGTACGTCCAGCAGGGCGGCCATGAAGATGACCATCAGGTCGCCGATGCCCCACAGCGCCAGCAGGGTCAGCGCCGGCTTGGACCAGGCGGGGTCGTTGAACCAGCCCGGCGCCGGCAGGCCCGCCTTCTCCAGAAGGGAGTTCACCGGGCCGGTCCCGGGGTTGAGCAGGAACGCGAAGGACATGGTGGCCGCGACCGGCGGGGCGAGGTAGGGCAGGTAGAACAGGGTGCGGAAGACGCCCGCACCGGTCTTGATCTTCGTGATGAGCAGACCCACCCCGAGTCCGAACAGGACCCGGAGGGTCACCATCACCACGACGAGCCACAGCGTGTTGCGCAGGGCGGGCCAGAAGAGCGGGTAGTGCGCGAAGACGTACGTCCAGTTCTTCCCGCCGCGCCACGTCGGCGGACGGAATCCGTCGTAGTGCATGAAGGAGAAATAGACCGTGGAGATCAGCGGATAGGCGAAGAAGACCGCGAAGCCGATCAGCCAGGGAGACATGAAGGCGGCTGTCCGCAGCGCCGACCGGCGGCGCTTGGAGGCCAGGGTGAGGGCGCTCATCGCTACTTCGCCTGTGCGATGTCGGTGTCGATCTGCGCGGCCGTCTTCTTCAGTCCGGCCTTCAGATCGGTGACCTTGCCGCTCTCGTAGTCGTAGCCGAACTGCTGGATCGTCACCAGGTAGACACCGCCGTTGAGGGAGGCGGGTGTCGTGGTGGAGTGCGGGTCGGCGGCGATGTCCAGGAAGGTCTTGAAGCGCGGGTCGTACTTCAGCTTCGGCGACTTGAGCGCGGCGAGGGTGGAGGGCACGTTGTGGATGTCGTTGGCGAAGCCGACCACGGCATCGGTGTCCGTGGTGATGTACTTGACGAACTCCCAGGCCGCGTTCTGCTTGTGGCTGGTGGCGGCGATGCCGGCGATGGTGCCGGTGATGTAGCCCTTGCCGTACTGGGCCGCCTGGTCGTCGGGGACGGGCAGCGGGGCGACACCGATCTCGAACTTGGGCTTGGCCGCCTCCGCCATGCCCAGCCGCCACTCGCCGTCGAGCTGCATGGCCACCTGGCCGGTGTGGAAGGGATGCTTGGGGCCCCACTCGTCACCGAGGGTGGCCCGGAACTTCTCCAGCTTCTGGAATCCGCCGAGTTCGTCGACGAGACGCTTCTGGAGCTCGAAGCCTCTTTGGAACGCCGGGTCCTCGGCGAGGTTCGACTTGCCGTTCTTGTCGAAGTACGTGGGCGAGAACTGCGCGAAGTAGTGCTCGGTGGTGGATTCCCAGCCGTGGTAGTCCGGCATGAATCCGAGCTGCTTGTAGCTGTCGCCCTGGGGGATCGTGAGCTTCTTGGCGTCGGCCTCGAACTGGGACCAGGTCCTGGGCGGGGCGGTGATGCCCGCCTTCTTGAACGCCGTCTTGTTGTAGTAGAGCCCGTAGGCGTCGCCCAGCAGCGGCACGGCGCAGCGGTTGCCGTCGAACCGGGTGTACTCGTTCATCGGCTTCGGGAAGGTCGTCGCCGGGTCGATGCCCGACTTCTTGAAGAAGGGGTTGAGGTCCACCAGCGCGCCCGAGGAGCAGAACTTGCCCACGTTGTTGGTGGTGAAGGAGGAGATCACGTCCGGCGCCTTGTCTCCGCCGGAGCGCAGCGCCTGGTTGATCTTGTCGTCGGTCATGTTGCCGACGACGTTCACGTGGATGTTGGGGTGCGCCTTCTCGAAGCCGGCGACCAGCGACGTGACCGCCTTGACCTCGTTCGGCGCGCTCCAGGCGTGCCAGAAGTTGATCGTCGTGTCCTTGGAGGCGTCGTCGGTGGCGCCGGCATTCGACTGGCCGGTGCAGGCGGTGGTGAGCAGAGCCAGCGAAGCAGTCAGGGCAAATGCCACTTTTCGGGCAGCGGACGGCATGACGTCGGGCATGACGGGGTCTCCCAGCGGGACGGGGATCGGGTGGGAAGGGAGTGGGGGGCGCTCTAGCGCGAGGTGTCGAAGACCTCGTCGCGGGTGGCCGCGAGCGCGGACTCCAGCGCGCCGCGCAGCACGGGGTGTTCGCGGACGTCGCCGACGAGGAGCCGGGGACGGGCCGCCGCCAGCTCCTCCAGCTCGGCCTGGACGAGGGCGCGCAGCACCTCGCCGCCGGCCGTCAGCACGGAGCCGCTGAGGACGACGAGTTCGGGGTCGAGGACGGAGACGAGGGAGGCGAGACCGGTGGCCAGCCGGGTCGCGTACGTCTCCAGCAGGGTGCGGTGCGCTCCGCCCGCGTGGTCGGCGGCGCACGCCAGGAGTTCTGCTGCGGCCTCCGCGTTCGAGCCCGTCGGCACGTCCTCGATGCCCAGGTCGCGGGCGATCCGGGGCACGGCCTGGGAGCCGGCCAGCTCCTGGTAGCCGCCGCTGTTGGCCTTGGTCACCTGGCGCACCAGCGGAGTGCCGGGCACGGGCAGGAACCCGACCTCGCCGGCGCCGCCGGTCCAGCCGCGGTGCAGCCGGCCGCCGAGCACCAGGGCGGCGCCCATGCCCTCCTCGTTCCACAGCAGGACGAAGTCGGCGTGACCGCGGGCGGCGCCGAGCCGTTGTTCGGCGATGGCGACGAGGTTGACGTCGTTCTCGTACTCCACCGGCATCGGCAGCGCGGCGGCGAGGTCGTCGAGCAGCGCGGGGGAGTGCCAGCCGGGCAGGTGGGAGGCGTAGCGCAGGCGGCCGGTGTTGGGGTCGAAGGCGCCGGGGGTGCCGATGACCAGCCGGTGCACGTCCGACCGGGCCAGGCCGGCCGCCTTCACGGCGCCGTCGAGGGCGTCGGTGACCTGCTGGACGACCGGGTGGGCCGGGCGCCGGCCGGGGGTGGGCAGTTCGTACTCGCCGACCGTGCGGCCGCTGATGTCGGCGACGGCGGCGAGGATGCGGTGCGGGGCGACGTCGAGCCCGGCGGCGTACGCGGCGCTCGGGTTGACCGCGTAGAGCTGGGCGCCCGGTCCCGGCCGGCCCTCACTGGTGCCGGTGACCCGCACCAGCCCGGCCGCCTCCAGACGGGCCAGCAACTGGGAGGCGGTGGGCTTGGACAGGCCGGTGAGCTTGCCGATGCGGGTGCGCGACAGCGGGCCGTGCTCCAGCAGGAGGTCCAGGGCGGCCCGGTCGTTCATGGCGCGCAGGACGCGCGGGGTGCCCGGCGTACCGGCGGTTCCTGCCATCTCTGTCGCCACCTGCCTCTCCGGCTGCCCAGCTTTCCAGTGACCCGCGGATCATGTCCATCCGGACGCCACTGTTAGGAAACTTTCCTATTGCGGGTGGGAGGAACGTAAGCCCAGGACGAAGGGGGCGTCAATAGACAACGCCCCCGAGGCAACGGAGTCGTTACCTCGGGGGCGCGGTAGATGGGCCGGCGGGGGCGCGGCAGGCGGGACGCCCGGAGTCCTACTTCCCCGGAGTCCCCGACCTCTGCGGTGCGATGGGTGCCGTCGCCGCCGACTGCGGGGAGTCCGCGCTGGAGTAGACCGACGGGGCCGCCACCGTCGCCGTCGGGTCCGGGGCGTCCTCGGCGTTCTCGGCGGCCGTCGCGCCGCCGACGATGCGGATGCTGGCCGCGTCGAACGCCCGCTTGATGCGCCAGCGCAGCTCCCGCTCGACCGTGGCCGACTTGCCGGGCATGGTCCTGGCCGAGACCCGCACCACCATGGAGTCGATGAGCACGCTGTCCAGGCCCAGCACCTCCACCTGACCCCACAGCAGCTCGTTCCAGGGCTCTTCCTTGCTCATCTTCTCGGCGACCTCGTCCAGCGTCGCCTTCACCCGGTCCAGGTCCTCGCTCGCCTTCACGGTCACGTCGACCCCGGCCGTCGCCCAGCCCTGCGAGAGGTTGCCGATCCGCTTGACCTCGCCGTTGCGGACGTACCAGATCTCACCGCTGTCGCCGCGCAGCTTGGTCACCCGCAGCCCGACCTCGATCACCTCGCCGGAGGCCACCCCCGCGTCGATCGTGTCGCCGACGCCGTACTGGTCCTCCAGGATCATGAACACGCCGGAGAGGAAGTCCGTCACCAGGTTCCGGGCGCCGAAACCGATCGCCACACCGGCCACACCGGCCGACGCCAGCAGCGGCGCCAGGTTGATCTTGAAGGTGGACAGCACCATCAGCGCCGCCGTGCCGAGGATCAGGAAGCTCGCCACCGAGCGCAGCACCGAGCCGATCGCGGCCGCCCGCTGCCGGCGCCGCTCCGCGTTGACCAGCAGCCCGCCCAGCGTGCTGCCGTCCGCGGCCTGCACCGACCGGGTCATCCGGTCGATGAGCTGGGTGATCGCCCGCCGCACCACCGCTCTCAGCGCCACCGCCACGACCACGACCAGCAGGATCTGCAGACCCATCGCGAGCCAGGTCGACCAGTTCTGCTCCACCCAACTCGCCGCGTTCGTCGCGCTCTCCTGGGCGTCCTGGAGCGAGGGAACGGGCGGTGCCGTCGAACCCGCCGGGGACGGAGAAGGGGAGGGTGACGGGGACGCGCCGGCGGCCAGCAGGACGACGGGCAAGGACACGGCAGGTACCTCCATGGTGCTGCGCGGTCCGCTCCGGTGGGGGCGGTCAAGGTCTTCGTGATTACGAAAAGGTCACCGGGCGGACAGAACCACCACACTAACGGGGCATTGTGTGTGCCCCGCGCCGTTCCGCCCAAGGGAGACCGGTCTCACCTGCGCTTGAACCGGCCATGATCCGGGGGATGCTCCGGATGTGGTCGAAAACACTCCCAGCCCGTTACCGGGACATGGTGGCGCGTCCACCAGGCATGAGGGGAGACTGACTGCAGATCGTCCCGGCGCGAGCCACGCGCCGCCGACGCCCAAGGAGGCACCCGTGCCGCACGTCCTGGTCCTCAACGCGTCGTACGAGCCACTCGGCGTCGTACCGCTCCGTCGCGCGCTCGTCCTCGTCCTGGAGAACAAGGCGGTCTCCCTCGAGGAATCCGGCGCCTACATGCACAGCGCAACCGTCACAGTCCCCGCACCCAGCGTGGTCCGGCTCAAGCGATTCGTACGGGTTCCCTACCGGGGGCCCGTTCCTCTCACCCGGCGGGCCCTGTTCGCCCGGGACGGCGGCCGGTGCATGTACTGCGGTGGCGTCGCAACCAGCGTCGACCACGTCATCCCGCGCAGCCGCGGGGGAAAGCACGTCTGGGACAACGTGGTGGCGTCCTGCCGCCGCTGCAACCACGTCAAGGCCGACCGCCACCTGGTCGAGCTCGGCTGGCGGCTGCGCCACAAACCCGCCCCGCCCACCGGACTCGCCTGGCGCATCATCGGCACCGGTCACAGGGACCCGCGCTGGCTGCCCTACTTGCAGCCGTACGGCGCGGACGACGCCATGGCCCGGATCGACGGCATCTCCGCCTGACGGTCCGGGCCTTCGCACACCCCGTGGCGTCCGTCAGCCACGGGGCCCTTCGCCACGCGCGCCGCGCAGCGCGTACCAGGCGGCGCCCAGCACGAACGCGGCCAGCGCCGCCGCCCAGGCGCCCGGTTGCGCACCGGGTTGCATCGGCCACGCCCACACCGTCGCCGCGCGCCCACGCGCCCCCGAGGAGGCGACGTACACGGCGGTGACGTACCCGAACGCCGGCAGCCAGCTCAGCCGCGCCCCCAGCACGACGGCCGCCGCCGCCGTGATCCCCGTGCAGCCGAGCGTGTTGCGGACCACCGCCGGGGGCCCGAAGACCTCCGGACGCCCGAGCACCGCCAGCGACAGCAGCGCCGAGGCCAGCGCGGCCGGCGCGAGCAACTGCGCCAGCCGGCGCGGCCACCAGGGGCGTACGGCCGTACGGTCCAGCTCGTCCGACGCCGAGTACAGGCTCGTCCCGATCACGGCCGACGCCAGCAGCGGGGCCAGCGCGACGATCGGCACCCGGCGGTCCGGGTCGAGATAGGTGTCCAGGCGGTCCGCCGCCCACAGCGCGAAGACGGCGGTACCGGCGAACGCGGCCAGCACGGCCGGCAGGGCTCGGGAACGGGCGTAGAGCACGAGTCCGGTCACAGGGCCGGCACCCCCTTCGCATCACAGCGGCCCCGGGCCGCGAAGTACGCCGACAGCCAGTCCCGGCGCTGCCGCTCGCCCATGCCGGCCAGCTCCGCCCGGGCCGCGCGACGCCTGCGCAGCTCGGCGCGGTCGGCTGCGTCGCCGTGGGCGTGGACCTCGTCGAAATGCTTCTGCGCCGGGCTCGGCGCGAGGTGGTTCTGCACCGCGTCGTCCGCCAGCTGCACCCGTTCGGTCAGCCGTCCGTCGGAGCAGTCACCGGACAGCCCCAGGCCGATGACGGCCTCCCACGCGAACTGCCGCGGATCGGTCAGCCGTCCCCGCACCGCCGACCAGCCGAGCGGTGTGAGGTGCGGCAGCTCGGCCTCCCCCTTGTGCGGCCCGCCTTCGCGGTCCTCCCACCGCACCGGCAGGTTCCGTACGCCTTTCAGCCTGCCCCTGATCCCGGCCAGTGCCTCGCTGACCTGCGGCAGCATGCCCGCGTACCGGGCGTTGACGCAGACCGCCGGGGTGGCGGAGGTGTCGCACACCTGGCGCCGGGCCAGCGGATCGGGCTGCCACAGCCCGTCCCCGGCCTGCACGAGCAGCGTTCCCGCGGCCAGGGCGGCGGCCAGCGGCAGCAGCGCCGCCGCCCGGCGCCGGGCCGCGTACCCGAGCGCGGCGGCGAGCGCCAGCCCGCCCGTCCACACCGCCATCGCGGACGGCTGCCACCACACCGGATGCACCCCGGCCAGCACCCGGTACGACGGGTTCAGCCGGAGCCCCGCGCCCGAGTGGCCCGCCGTGGCGACCCCGAGCCCCACGTACCCCGCCATCGCCAGCAGCGGCGCCGCCAGCCGCGTCGGTACCACCCGCCCCACCACGTGCCCGAGCAGCGCGGCCGCCGCCAGCGCCACCGCGTCCCCGGGCACCTGGGCCGGATGCGGCCGGTCGCCCTGGGAGTACGGCCAGGTGGCGGCCAGGGCGAGCACGGCCGCGACCACATGCCCGACGGCCACCCACGCGGCGACCGGCAGCGCGGACGCCAGCAGCCGGGCGAGCGGCGTGCGCACCACCGTCCCCCACAGCTCCTCGGTACGGCGCCGCCGCTCCCGCCCGCCCTGCCAGCAGCCCGCGGCGGCCGCCAGCGGCACGGTGATCAGCAGCGAGCCGTGCACCTCGGTCGCGGTCTCCGCCCACGCGCCCTGCCAGCGGGCCGAGGAGCCGGCGAGCAGAACCCCGGTCGTCAGCAGCACCACCGCCCCGGCCGCCGGGGCGAAGCCGCGCACCGCTTCGGCACGCAGCGGACGGGGCGTCCGCGCGGGCGCCGTTCGCTCGGCCGGCAGCGTCATCGGACCGCCTCCCGGGCACCCGCGCCCGGCCGGCCCCGGTGCGTCCGCAGCACCGCCGTGTACCCGCGCTCGATCGGATGGTCGCCCGGCCCGCGCGAGGCCATGCCGATCGCGGTGAGCGCCTCCGGGGTGCCCCGATAGGCGATCCGGCCCCCGTCCAGCAGCGTGACCTCCGTACAGGCGGCGGCCACGTCCTCCACCAGGTGGGTGGAGACCACCACGGTGGCGGAGGCGCCCAACTCGCGCAGCAGCTCACGGAACTCCACGCGCTGCTCGGGATCCAGCCCGGCCGTCGGCTCGTCCAGCAGCAGCACCCCCGGATCGTTGACGATCGCCTGGGCGATGCCGACGCGGCGGACCATGCCGCCGGACAGCGTCCTGATCCTGGCGTCGATGCGGTCCGCGAGCCCGACCCGGGCCACCGCCCGCTCGACGGCGGCCGGGGTCCGGGCGGCCGGCACCTCCTTCAGCCAGGCCACGTACGCGACGAACTCCCTGACCGTGAAGCCCGGGTAGTAGCCGAACTCCTGCGGCAGATACCCGAGCCGGCGCCTGATCCCGGACCGCCCGCGCGGATCGGCGCTGTCCTGCCCGAGAATCTCCACCCGCCCGCCGGACGGCTGCGCCACCGTCGCCAGCACCCGGATCAACGAGGTCTTCCCGGCTCCGTTCGGCCCCAGCAACCCGTGCACCCCGGTGCCGAGCACCAGATCGACGGAGTCGAGCGCGAGGGTTCTGCGATGCCGGACGGTGAGGGCGGACATGCGGATGGGCGGCACGGGGCCTCCTGGAAGTCGGGGATGGGTGGGGTGGGGGGTGGGCCGGCCGTCGGCCGTGGGCCTCGGGCCGTGCAGGTGCCGGCCCGGTGGCGTGTGTCGCGAGGGCGGCGGGGCCGGTGACGGCACCGTCCACCGGGGCGAGCGTCGTCCTCAGCGGCGCGGCAGGCGGTCGTACGACGGGCGGCGGGCCCGCAGGAGTACGGCGCTGAGCGCGGCCGCCGCCGCCCAGGCGCCCTGGGCGGTGCTGCCGTCGAGGCAGCGGGCGAGTTGCCCGGCGAGCCGGGCGGTGGCCTCGCCGCCGGGGCCCACGGAGACCGGTGCGAGGACAGCGGCCAGCCAGCCGCCCGCCGTGATCCCGGCCGCCGCCCGGCAGCCGACGAAGGAGGCCAGGGCCAGCGTGGCCAGCGTCAGCGCCAGCCCCGGCAGCAGCCAGGCCGCGGCCGCCGGGGCGCCCGAGGCGGGCAGCAGCAGACCGGTGAGCGTCAGCAGCGGCAGGCTCACCACGAGCACGGCGGCCGTCCGGGTCAGCGCCAGCCGCAGCCCGCCGGCCGGGGTGGCCGCGGTGATCTCGTGCAGCGGATCGGCGTGCGGCCCGTACGACAGGGCGACCCCCGCGACCGGCACCACGGGCGCGATCGCCAGCAGCAGCGCCCGCGCCCCGGGGAAGCCGCCCCCGTGGCCCAGTGCCATCGCCCCGACGGCCACCACCAGCACCGCCGGCAGCCACGCCCCCCGCACGGCCGGCCCGGCGGCCCACAGCAGCCGTGCGAGCCGTGGAAGCCCGGCGGACCGGCGTGCCGGCAGGGCACCCGGAGCCTTCACCGGCGGAAGCCCGGCGTACCGGCGGTGCGACGGCGCCGGAGCCTCGGCCAGCACCGCCTCGCGCACCTCCGCGAGCATCGCCCCGGCCGCCGTGCCGCGCACCGCCTCCGAGACCCGGGCCGCGCAGCCCGCGCAGCTCTCCAGGTGCTTCTCCAGCGACCACGCGTCCGGCTCCGGAAGGGAGCCGTCGGTGTAGCGGGCGACGAGGTCGGCGCAGGCGTGCCAGGTGCGCGCGTTGCCGTCGGTCATGCCGTGCCTCCCAGCGGGGACGGGTTCAGATGGGCGAGCGCGGACCGCAGCTCGGCGCGGGCGCGCCGGGCGCGGGACTTGACGGTGCCCTCGGGTATGCCGAGCAGCCGGGCCGCCTCCCCGGTGCTCAGGCCGTCGACCACGGTCGCGCGCAGCACCTCGCGCAGCTCCGGGGAGATGCGGTCCAGCGCGGTGCCGACCTCGCCGTACTCCAGCCCGGCCAGCACCCGCTCCTCCGCGGACGGCACGGCCGCCCCGGCGGCGTACGGCCGCCCCTCCGCCGTCTCCAGCGGCGCCTGAGCCAACCGCGCGGACCGCTCCTGCGCCCGCCGCGCGTCGACCAGGCGGCGGGCGGCGATGGTCCACAGCCAGCCGCCGGCCTCCTGACCGCGGTGCCCGGACGCCGACCGCCACACCGTGACGAAGGTGTCCTGCAGGACCTCCCGCACGACCTCCGGATCGGCGCATCGCCGCGTCAGCCGGGCGTGCAGCCACCCCGCGTGCCGGTCGTACAGCTCGGCCATCGCCGCCGCGTCCCCCGACGCGACGGCGCGCAGCAACGCCGCGTCCCCGCCGTCCTTCTCCCGCTGGCCCCCCATGGGGCGGAACAGTCTCACACCCCCTCTATCGACCGGCCGGCCGCCGCCGGATCACCGCCGCTGCCGGACCGATCGCCGGACTCCCGGTCGCGGCCGGTCGATCCGGTTCCTGAGAGTGCCGGTCGGTCGCGGGGCGGCTGGGCGGAGGCGGGCCGGTGGTGGTGCCGGGTCGGTCGCGGCGGTGCCGGGTCGATCGCCGGGCCGGGTGCCGCACGGGTGCCCGGCCGGTCCCGGGGAGGTGCCGGGTCGGTCCCGGAGAGGGTGCTGGGTCGGTTCCCGGATGGTGCCGGGTCCCTGCACGATGAACCCCCGACGGCCCCCGCGAACTCCGCGCTCGGCCGTCCGTCCGCTCCGTCGACCCCGCCCTGTGCTCCGCCCACCCCGGCCCCTGCGCTCACGGATCCTCACTCCCCACCCGTGCTGCGCGGACGCCCGCCCCTCCGACCCGCCCCTGAGCTCCCCGGACCCCTGCACCAGCCACTTCGGCCCCCGCGCTCCGCCCACCCCCGCACATGTGCTCCACCGCACCCCCGTGAGTGCCCTCGGCCTCACTGGGTAGGCCTGCCGTAACCAGCGCACGGCGCAGTGATCGACCCCACCGACAAGGAGGCCCCCGTGGCCGCACCGGCTCGTCTTTCGATTCCGGCCCAGTGGAAACCCGTGGCGGAGCCGTCCGCCGAGACCCTCGAGGCGCAGGTGTGCGTGTTCAGCGCGGAGAGCGCCTGCGCGGAGGCGCCCCTGACCAGTGAGCCGCCCCTGCCCGACGCCGAGCCCCTGACCAGCGAGCCGCCGCTCGCCGACGCCGCCCCGCTGACCAGCGAGTCCGACCCCGTCCCGGACTTCTTCGGCGCGGGGCTGTAGATGACCGCGGCGCTCGACGACGAGGAGCTGTCCCGGCTCGCCGGCCTGCACGGCGTCGCCACCTCCTACCGCCCCGCCCCGGACCGTACGGTCGCCGTCCCCGCCTCCGCCGTGGTCGCCGCCCTGGCCGCCCTCGGCGTCGACGCGAGCACCCCGGCCGCCGTGCGCACCGCGCTCACCGCGCGCGAACGCGAGCTGCGCGAACGCCTGCTGCCGCCCACACTCGTCCACTGGTCCGGCGACGCCGAGGTCCCCGCCGCCCTCGCCGCGCTGCCGCCCGGCACCCGGCTGCGCGTCCGTACCGAGGCGGGGGAGGAACGGGACGGCACCGAGGGCCTGCCGCAGGGCGTCCACCGGATCACCGCCACCGCACCCGACGGCCGTACCGGCGAGGCCAGTCTCATCGTCGCCCCGGACCGGCTGCCCGCCCCCGCCGGCCGCTCCTACGGCCTCCTCGTCCAGCTCTACTCCCTGCTCTCCCGGCGCTCCTGGGGCATGGGCGACCTCGGCGACCTCGCCGAGCTGGCCGGCTGGGCGGGCCGCACCGCCGGCGCCGGATTCGTCCAGGTCAACCCGTTGCACGCGGCGGTACCCGGCGACCCCACCGACCCCTCCCCGTACCGGCCGTCCTCGCGCCGCTTCCCCGACCCCGTGCACCTGCGCGTCGAGGAGATCCCCGAGTACGCCTACGTCGACGACCAGAGCCGGCTGCGCACCCTGCTCGACCGCGCCGACCGGCTGCGCGCCGCCGTCCTCGACAAGGGCGCCCTCATCGACCGGGACGCGGTCTGGGAGCTGAAGCGGGAGGCTCTGGACCTGGTGCTCCGCGTCCCCCTCGGGCCCGGACGGCAGGCCGCCTACGACGCCTTCCGCGCCGAGGAGGGACAGGCCCTCGAGGACCACGCCACCTGGTGCGCCCTCGCCGAGACCCACGGCTCCGACTGGCAGCAGTGGCCCGTGGCCCTGCGCGACCCCCGCTCCGCCGAGACCGCCCGCGCCCGCGCCGGCCTCGCCGCCCGCGTCGCCTTCCACAGCCGACTCGCCTGGCTCACCGACGGCCAGCTGCGCGCCGCCCAGCGTGCCGCCCGCGAGGCCGGGATGCGCGTCGGGATCGTGCACGACCTCGCCGTCGGCGTGCACCCCGGGGGTGCGGACGCCTGGGCGCAGCAGGACCACTTCGCCGCCGGCATGTCGATCGGCGCGCCACCCGACGCCTTCAACGCCCGGGGCCAGGACTGGGGCCTGCCGCCCTGGCGCCCCGACCGGCTCGCCGCCTCCGGCCACGCTCCCTACCGCCACCTCCTGCGCGCCCTCTTCCGGTACGCCGGCGCCCTGCGCATCGACCACGTCATGGGCCTGTTCCGGCTCTGGTGGGTGCCGCAGGGCAGCCCGCCCACCGAGGGCACCTACGTTCACTACGACGCCGACGCCATGCTCGCCCTCCTCGCCCTGGAGGCCACCCGCGCCGGCGCCGTGGTGATCGGCGAGGACCTCGGCACCGTCGAGCCCGGCGTGCGCGAGACGCTGCAGCGGCGCGGGGTGCTCGGCACCTCCGTGCTGTGGTTCGAACGGGACTGGGAGGGCGACGGCCGCCCGCTGCCGCCCGAGCGCTGGCGCGCCGACTGCCTGGCCACCGCCACCACCCACGACCTGCCGCCCACCGCGGCCCGGCTCACCGGCGAACACGTCGACCTGCGCGACCGCCTCGGCCTGCTGACCCGCCCGGCCGCCGACGAGCGCGCCGAGGCCACCGCCGACGCCGCCGAGTGGCTCGCCCTGCTGGGCAGCCTCGGCCTGCTCGACAGCCCCGCGGCCGGGCCGCCCGGCAGCGACGAGGAGGCGGAGATCCAGGGCGTCCACCGCTTCCTGCTGCGCACCCCGGCCCGGCTGATCGGCGTCTGGCTCCCGGACGGCGTCGGCGACCGCCGCCCGCAGAACCTGCCCGGCACCTGGGACCAGTACCCGAACTGGCGGCTCCCCGTCGCCGACGCCCAGGGGCGCCCGGTGCCACTGGAGGAGCTGACGGCGTCCCCGCGGCTCAGGTCCCTGCTCGAGGTCCTCCGGAATCCGCCCGGGCCGGCGGGCCCGGACTAGGCACCCCGGCCGCGCGGCCCCGGGAGGCGTTCGCTAACTTGGGGAACGTGGACAAGAAGAACGCCCTGCGCGCCGGCGCCCTGGCCGCCGGTACGACGCTGATGATGCTGCTCATGTCGTCCCCCGCGCTCGCGCTGACCCGCGACGACGGCGACGACCCCGGCCCGGGCCTGAGCGTCGTCCAGACGCTGGGCCTCTACGTGCTGGCTCCGCTGGCGCTGTTCGCGGTCATCACCGGCCTGGTCATGGCGCTGGACAAGTCCCACAAGAAGAAGGACACCACCTCGTCCAACATCGCCACCAAGGGCGAGGCGAAGGCCAAGGCCTGACCACGGCCTGACGGAGTCCTTCCGGTTCTTCCGCATCTTCCGCCGAGGGCGCCTGTCCTCCCGTCCGGGTACGGGTGAGGACGGCGCCCTCGGTGTTTTCCCGGACCGGCTGCCGGCTGCCCGTCGCTCTGGCCGGCCGGTGCTCAGGGGCTCGGCGCGGTCAGGTACCGCTGCACGGTCGGCCCCAGCCACGCCACCAGCTCCTCGCGGGACAGCGCGACGGCGGGGGGCAGCCGCAGCACATAGCGGGTGAGCGCGAGCCCCAGCAGTTGGGCGGCGCACAGCGCGGCCCGCGCCGGAACCTGCTCGGGGTCGGGACACACCTGCCGGGCCACGGGCAGCAACTGGTCCCGGAAGATCCCCTGCATCCGCTCGGCCCCGGCCTGGTTGGTCGCCCCGACCCGGAGCACGGCCGTCAGTTCCTCGTTCTCCTCCCACAGGCCGAGGAAGTGCGTGACGAGGGCCCGGCCGGCCTCCTCGCGCGGCACCTGCCCCAGGTCGGGCAGGTGCAGATCGAGTGCGACGGCCGCCGCGAAGAGGCCCTCCTTGCTGCCGAAGTAGCGCATCACCATCGACGGGTCGATGCGTGCGTCCTTGGCGATGGCCCGGATGGTGGCCCGCTCGTAGCCGTCGGCGGCGAAACGCTCGCGGGCGGCGGCGAGGATGGCGGTTCTTGTGGCGTCGGAGCGGCGGCTCTGACTGGTGGGCATGCTGGCGGTCATGCCAACGAGCGTAGGCCAACATTCGTGTGCCAACAAACGTGTGCCAACAAACGTAGGCCAACAAGTGTTGACACCGTCGGGCAGGCGTCACTACTCTCGTCAACGAGCGTTGGCAAACAATCGTTGGCAAACGAGTGTCGGCAAACATGTGCCGGCAACAGGAGGCCCTCATGAACGGCACCGGCACCAACGGCTCCGCCCCCACCCCGGCGGCCGGCCCCGCCCGCGTCCTCGTGGTCGGCTCCGGCCCCACCGGCCTCCTCCTCGCCGGTGACCTCGCCACCGCCGGCGTCCCGGTCACCGTCCTCGAGAAGCGCCCCCACCGGATCAGCAACCTCTCCCGCGCCTTCGTCCTGCACGCCCGCACCCTCGAGCAGCTCGACGCCCGGGGTCTCGCCGACGACCTGGAGGCGGTGGGGCAGCCCCTCGACCGGCTGAGCCTCTTCGGCCGCCTCTCCATCGACCTCGCCGGCCTCCCCTCCCGCTTCAACCACCTCCTGGTCCTCCCGCAGTACGAGGTCGAGAAGGTCCTGGAGCGACGGGCGGTCGAGGCGGGCGTCGACTTCCGGTACGAGACCGAACTGACCGGCCTGACCCAGGACGCGGACGGCGTCACGGTGCGCGCCCGCGGACCCGAGGGGCGCACGGAGACCCTCCGGGCCGCCTACGTGGTCGGCGCCGACGGCATGCGCAGTGCCGTGCGCGAGGCGGTCGGGCTGCCGTTCCCGGGCAGGTCGGCGATCCGGTCCGTGGTCCTCGCCGATGTGCGGCTCGCCGAGAAGCCGCCGACCCTGCTCACCGTCAACGCCGTCGGCGACGCCTTCGCCTTCCTCGCGCCCTTCGGCGACGGCTACTACCGGGTGATCGGCTGGCATCGGGGCCGCAACGTGCCCGACGACGCCCCGCTGGACCTGGCCGAGGTCCAGGAGATCACCCGGCTCGCGCTCGGCCGGGACTTCGGGATGCACGACGCCCGGTGGATGTCCCGCTTCCACAGCGACGAGCGCCAGGCGCCCGCCTACCGCGTCGGCCGGGTCTTCCTCGCCGGGGACGCCGCGCACGTGCACACCCCGGCCGGCGGCCAGGGCATGAACACCGGCCTGCAGGACGCCGCCAACCTCGGCTGGAAACTCGCCGCGGTGGTCGCCGGTCACGCCGGCCCCGACCTGCTCGACACCTACCAGAGCGAGCGCCACCCGGTCGGCCGGGCGGTGCTGCGCAGCAGCGGCGGCATCGTGCGGCTCGCCATGGCCAAGCGCCCCTGGACGCTGGCGGCCCGCGCCGCGCTGACGACCTTCCTCGACACGGTCGGCCCCGCCCGCCGCAAGGTGGCCGGCCAGGTCACCGGCATCGGCTACCGCTACCCGGCGCCCCGGGGCGCCCACCGCCTCACCGGCACCCGGGTCCCGGACGTCGCCCTGGCCGGCGGCGGCCGCCTCTACGAGGCCCTGCGCGGCGGGCGGTTCGTACTGATCACGCCGGAGCCGTACAAGGCCGGCCGCGTGGACCGGCTGGCCGTGGCGCGCTGGGCGAGCGACCGCCGCACCACCGTGCTGGTGCGCCCCGACGGCTACGTGGCCTGGGCGTCCGACGCGGCCGGCCCGGCGGACACCGAGGCAGCCCTCGCCCGGTACGTCGGCCCCGAGGACTGAACGCCCGCGCCGTTACTTCGCTGTCGTCCCCAGCAACGCCCGCAACAGGTCGGCCAGTTGGCCGGCCTGTTCGTCATCGAGGCCGGACAGGGCCTCGGTCTGTTCCGCCAGGCCCGCGCCGACCGCCTCGTCGATCAGCCGCAACCCCTCGTCCGTGAGAGTGACCTGGAGGGCGCGGCGGTCGTGCGGGTCGGGGGAGCGGCGCAGCAGTCCGGCGCGTTCGAGTTTGTCCAGGCGGCCGGTCATGCCGCCGGTGGTGAGCATCAGCGTCGCCGAGAGCATGCGGGGCGAGAGGGTGTACGGCTCGCCGGCGCGGCGCAGGGTGGCCAGGACGTCGAACTCGCCGCGGGAGATGCCGTACCGCGTGTACGCCTTCTCCATCCGGTCGCCCATCGCTCGCGACAGCCGGAAGATGCGGCCGAAGACCTCCATGGCGCGGGTGTCCAGGTCGGGCCGTACGGCGGCCCACTGGCCGATGATCGCGTCGACGGCGTCCCGGGGGGCGCCGGCCTCGGGGTGCTGGCTGCTCATGGGGGGAGTATCCGCGCCCGCCCGGTCACCCGCAAGAAAGCTACTTGACGCTAAGTAGCTTAGCACTAAGCTAATCATCGCCAAGCATTCTCTCCGCTGCGGAAAGGACCCCGCCGTGAACCGGTCCGCCACCGTGCTGCTCACCGCCCTCGCCCCCGTCTCCTGGGGCACCACCTACGCCGTCACCACCGAGTTCCTGCCACCGGACCGGCCCCTGTTCACGGCCCTGGTGCGCGCCCTGCCCGCCGGCCTGGTGCTGCTCGCCGCCACCCGTGTGCTGCCACGCGGCGCCTGGTGGGCGAAGGCGGCCGTACTGGGCGCGCTGAACATCGGCGCCTTCTTCCCGCTGCTGTTCGTCTCGGCGTACCGGCTGCCCGGCGGGATGGCCGCCGTGGTCGGCTCGGTCGGACCGCTGTTCGTGGTCGGCCTCTCGGCACTGCTGCTGCGGGAGCGTCCGGCCGTGCGCACGCTGCTCACCGGCGCCATGGCCGCGCTCGGGGTGAGCCTCGTCGTCCTCAAGGGGGCCGGCGCCCTCGATCCGGCCGGGGTGCTCGCGGCCGTCGCCTCCACCGCATCCATGGCCGCCGGGACCGTGCTGACCAGGCGGTGGGGCCGGCCGCCCGGTGCCGGACCGCTCGCGCTCACCGGCTGGCAGCTCACCGCGGGCGGCCTGCTGATCGCGCCGGTCGCCCTGCTGACCGAGGGGGCCCCGCCCGCGCTCGACGTCCGCGCGCTGGGCGGCTACCTCTACCTCGCGCTGGCGAACACCGCGGTCGCCTACTGGCTCTGGTTCCGCGGCATCGGCCGGCTCGGCGCCACCCGGGCGGGCTTCCTCGGCCCGCTCTCCCCGCTGACCGCCGCCGTGGTCGGCTGGGCGGCGCTCGGGCAGGCGCTCACGCCCGTGCAGGTGCTCGGCATGGCGCTGGCCTTCGCGGCGACGGCCGCCGGGCAACTGGGCGGCGCCGGGGGCTACGGGCGCCGTACCTCGTACAGGAAGCACCCGTACTCCACCGCGCGCACCTGCACCAGCGCCACCCCGGGATCGGCGAAGGCCTCCGCGAACGCCGGCGCGAAGCCGTCCGGGTCCTCCACCAGGCGGCCGCCGAGGATGCGGCCGTCGGCGGAATAGCGGCGCAGCGTGCGGTGGGCGTCGGTGAAGGGGAGCAGGTCCCCGCGCGGCCCGGCGCATTCCCCGGCGTGGACGAAAACGGGTCCCTGCTCGTCGTAGGCCCCCGGGTCGGCACCCGTTTCGGCCGCCCAGCGGCGCAGGGGCGCGTACGACACCAGGGCGATCCGCTCGCCGGGGGTGCTGCGGCGCAGGCAGCAGCGCAGCGGTGCGCCGCCCTCGGCGTCGGTGAAGGGGCGCGGCGGGCGGCCGGCGTCGTCGGTGGTGCGCAGCTCCTCGAGGGCGGCCGGGGTGATGGGCCGTGCGGTGTGCCTGGTCATGCGGACAGCGTGCCGCGCGGCGGGCGCGTCGTCCGGCGGGATCCGGACGTCGTGTCCGATCCGGCCGCTCTTGACAGGGTCCGCCCCCGGGAGTCCCATGGAACCGCTCAACACCCCTAGTAACACCCTTAGTGTGCAGAGGAGTTGGCATGGCGACACGCATCGTGATCAGGCCGTTGGACAAGAAGGAGACCACGGGAGACAGCAACTCCAGCGGTGCCTGACCGGGGGACCCGCGTGCGGACACCGTGGTCCCGGGGCGCCCTCCATCCAGGGGTGGACGAACTGGAGCGGCGGGCCCGCGCGCTGGTCGCTGCGGCACCCCGAGTGCTGCGGCTGCGTGCCGCCGGCCGCAGCCGGGCCGGCCTGCCGCTGTGGCTGCTGAGCGCCGGTCACGGAGAGCGGCAGATCCTCACCGTCGCCGGGGCGCACGCCAACGAACCGGTGGGCGGGGCCTCCGCGCTCCGGCTCGCCGCTCTCCTCGCCCGCCGCCCGGAGCGGCTGCTCCCGCCCGACTGCACCTGGCACTTCCTGCTCTGCCTCGACCCGGACGGCGCCCGCCTCGCGCACGGCTGGCAGCCGGAGGAGCCGGCCCCGTCGCTGCAGGAGTGCCACCGGTACTTCTACCGGCCCGAGTTCGCCTGCCAGCCCGAGTCGCTGCCGGCGCCCGGCACGGGCCGGGAGCCGCTGCCCGAGTCGGCGGCGCTCGTGCGGCTGCTCGACGAACTGCGCCCGGTGGCCCAGTTCACCCTGCACGGCATCGAGGTCGGCGGCGCCTTCACGATGCAGACCCGGCCGGTGCCCGGTGCCGCGCGCGCCTTCCGTGAGACCGCCGCGCTGCTGCGCATCCCGCTCGACGACCGTCCGGGTGACGGTCCCGACTGGCAGGCGGACCCGCCCGGCGTCCTGCGGCTCCCGGACTCGAACACCGGAAGCGAGCGCGACCCCAGCGGCTTCGTCTCCGAGAGCACCTGGCTGTACCCGCGGCGCCACGGCACGCTGACCGTCCTCGTCGAGGCGCCGGCCTGGTCCGCCCCGGCGGTGAGCGACCCCCGGCCGGCTCCCGACCCGTGCCGGCAGGTCGCGCGGGCGGCCGGGGTGCTGCTGGGCCGGGCCGGGGAGCTGACCCGGCTGCTCGGTGCCACCTGGTGCGAGGACGTGCCCGAGGACCTGCTGCCGCTGCACGCCGCCGCCCGGGAACTGCTGGACGTGGCGCCGTCGATCGCCGCCGGCTGGGAGCAGGAGCGCGCCGGCTCCCGGGGACACTTCGCGACCCTCGGGGTCGCCGCCCGCCGCATCCCGCTGCGCGTGGCGGCCATGGCGCGCCGCGCCCTGGCCCGCACCGCCCCCGGGACGGCCGACGCCCTCACGGACCTGGTGCACGAGTGGTGCCGGGAACTCGACAAGACCTACGAGCTGCGGTGGATCCCGGTGTCCGCGCAGACCGGGCTGCAGGTGCGCACCATGCTCGACATCGCCCGCAGGGTGTGTCCCTGAGCAGGCGAGAGGGTGCCCGGCTTCCGGCCGGGCACCCTCTCGTCGGCGTGCGGGACCTACGCGTCGGCCGCCGCGTCCGCCGCCTGGGCCTTCAGCGCGCGCTCGACGCCCGCGCGGGACTCCGAGACCAGGCGGCGCAGGGCCGCGTTCGGCTCGGCCGAGGACAGCCAGGAGTCCGTCCTGGCCAGGGTCTCCTCGGACACCTGGACCGACGGGTACAGGCCGACCGCGATCTGCTGGGCGATCTCGTGCGACCGGGAGTCCCAGACGCCCTTGACGACCTCGAAGTACCGGTCCGCGTACGGCGCCAGCAGCTCACGCTGGTCGGTCTGCACGAAGCCGCCGATCACGGCCTCCTGCACGGCGTTGGGCAGCTTGTCGGACTCGACGACCGACGCCCAGGCCTCCGCCTTGGCCTCCTCCGTCGGGCGGGCCGCGCGGGCGGTGGCCGCGTGCCGCTCACCGGCCGCCGTACGGTCCCGCTCGTACTCGGCGGCGATCTCCGCCTCGTCGAAACGGCCGACCGCCGCGAGCCGCTGCACGAACGCCCAGCGCAGCTCGGTGTCGACGGCCAGGCCCTCGACCGTCTGCGAACCGTCCAGCAGCGCCTCCAGCAGGTCGAGCTGCTCCGGGGTGCGGGCCGTCGCCGCGAAGGCCCGGGCCCAGGCGAGCTGGTGGTCGCCGCCCGGCTCGGCCGCACGCAGGTGGGCCAGCGTGGCGTCGGTCCAGCGGGTCAGCAGGGCCTCCCGGGCCGCCGGGTCCGCGTACAGGTCGATCGCGAGCTTCACCTGGCGGTGCAGCGACTGCACGACACCGATGTCGGACTCCTTGCCGATGCCCGACAGGACGAGGGACAGGTAGTCGCGGGTGGCCAGCTCGCCGTCGCGGGTCATGTCCCACGCCGACGCCCAGCACAGCGCGCGCGGCAGCGACGCCTCGAAGTCGCCGAGGTGCTCGGTGACAGCCTGCAGCGACACCTCGTCCAGGCGGACCTTGGCGTACGACAGGTCGTCGTCGTTGAGCAGGATCACCGCCGGGCGCGGCCGGCCCGCGAGCTGCGGTACGGCGGTCAGCTCGCCGTCGACGTCCAGCTCGATCCGGTCGGTGCGCACCAGCTTGCCGTTGCCGTCCAGGTCGTACAGGCCGATCGCGATGCGGTGCGGGCGCAGGGTGGGCTCGCCCTTGGCGCCGGCGGGCAGGGCGGGGGCCTCCTGGCGGACGGCGAAGGAGGTGACGGCGCCCTCGGCGTCCGTCTCGATCTCCGGACGCAGGACGTTGATCCCGGCCGTCTCCAGCCACTTCTTCGACCAGGTCTTCAGGTCCCGGCCGGAGGTCTCCTCCAGGGCGCCCAGCAGGTCCGACAGGCGCGTGTTGCCGTACGCGTGGCGCTTGAAGTAGGCCTGCACGCCCTGGAAGAACTCGTCCTCGCCGACGTACGCCACGAGCTGCTTGAGCACGCTCGCGCCCTTGGCGTAGGTGATGCCGTCGAAGTTGACCAGCACGTCGTCCAGGTCGCGGATGTCCGCCATGATCGGGTGCGTGGACGGCAGCTGGTCCTGCCGGTACGCCCAGGTCTTCATCGAGTTGGCGAACGTGGTCCACGAGTGCGGCCACTTCGAGCCGGGCGCGGCGGCCTGGCAGGCGATGGAGGTGTAGGTGGCGAACGACTCGTTCAGCCACAGGTCGTTCCACCACTCCATGGTGACCAGGTCGCCGAACCACATGTGGGCCAGCTCGTGCAGGATGGTCTCGGCCCGCACCTCGTACGCCGCGTCGGTCACCTTGGACCGGAAGACGTACTGGTCACGGATGGTGACCGCGCCCGCGTTCTCCATCGCTCCCGCGTTGAACTCGGGCACGAAGAGCTGGTCGTACTTGGCGAACGGGTAGGCGTAGTCGAACTTCTCCTGGAACCAGTCGAAGCCCTGCCGGGTCACCTCGAAGATCGCGTCCGAGTCCAGGAACTCGGCGAGCGAGGGCCGGCAGTAGATGCCGAGCGGCACGCTCTGCCCGTCCTTCTCGTACACGCTGTGCACCGAGTGGTAGGGCCCGACGATCAGCGCCGTGATGTACGACGAGATCCGGGGCGTCGGCTCGAAGGCCCAGACGTTGTCCTTCGGCTCCGGCGTCGGCGAGTTGGAGATGACCGTCCAGCCCTCGGGGGCCTTCACCGTGAACTGGAAGGTCGCCTTCAGGTCGGGCTGCTCGAAGGAGGCGAAGACCCGGCGGGCGTCCGGCACCTCGAACTGGGTGTAGAGGTAGGCCTGCTCGTCGACCGGGTCGACGAAGCGGTGCAGGCCCTCGCCGGTGTTGGTGTAGGCGCAGTCCGCGACGACCCGCAGGATGTTGCGGCCCTCCAGCAGCCCGGGCAGCGCGATCCGCGAGTCCTTGAAGACCTCGGCGGTGTCCAGCGCGTCCCCGTTCAGCGTGACCTCGTGCACGGTCGGCGCGACCAGGTCGATGAAGGATTCGGCGCCGCCCCGGGCGACGTCGAAGCGCACCGTGGTCACGGACCGGTAGGTACCGCCCTCCTGCGCGCCGGAGAGGTCGAGTTCTACCTCGTACGAGTCAACGGTGAGCAGCTCGGCCCGCTGCTGCGCCTCTTCGCGAGTCAGGTTTGTGCCAGGCACGCGGTCATCTCCTCGTTATGTGTGGGTTCGGCCATCCTTCCACGCGACCTGCGGCGGAGGCGACGTTCGAGGGCCGCCACGACCAGGCCCTAGGGAAAGCCCTATACCTCTGCGCCGGCACCCCGCGGACCGGAGGACAGCCGCCCCGGAACGGGAGCGGGGCGGGCACCCGCGTGGTGCCCGCCCCGACGTGCCGTACGGCGTCGGCCGTCAGCCCTTCAGCTCGGCCGCCACCAGCTCCGCGATCTGGACCGCGTTCAGCGCCGCGCCCTTGCGGAGGTTGTCGTTGGAGAGGAACAGGGCCAGGCCGTTCTCCACCGTCTCGTCGCGGCGGATGCGGCCGACGTACGACGGGTCCTTGCCGGCCGCCTGCAGCGGGGTCGGGATGTCGGAGAGGGCGACGCCGGGGGCGCCGGCCAGCAGCTCGGTCGCGCGCTCCGGGGTGATCGGACGGGCGAACCGGGCGTTGACCTGGAGGGAGTGGCCGGAGAAGACCGGGACGCGCACGCAGGTGCCGGAGACCTTCAGCTCGGGGATCTCCAGGATCTTGCGGGACTCGTTGCGCAGCTTCTGCTCCTCGTCGGTCTCGTTCAGACCGTCCTCGACGAGGTTGCCGGCGAAGGGCAGCACGTTGAAGGCGATGGTGCGCTTGTAGACCCCCGGCTCGGGGAAGTCGACCGCCTCGCCGTCGTGGGTCAGCTTGTCGGCGTCGGCGGCCACCTTCTGCACCTGGCCGTGCAGCTCGGCCACGCCCGCGAGGCCGGAGCCGGACACCGCCTGGTACGTGGCGACGACCAGCGCCTCGAGGCCGGCCTCCTCGTGCAGCGGCTTCAGGACCGGCATCGCGGCCATCGTGGTGCAGTTCGGGTTGGCGATGATGCCCTTGGGGCGGTCGGCGATCGCGTGCGGGTTGACCTCGGAGACCACCAGCGGGACCTCGGGGTCCTTGCGCCAGGCGGAGGAGTTGTCGATGACGACCGCGCCCTGGGAGGCGACCTTCTCGGCCAGCGCCTTGGAGGTGGCGCCACCGGCGGAGAAGAGGACGATGTCGAGGCCCGTGTAGTCGGCGGTCGACGCGTCCTCCACGGTCACGCCGTCCAGCACGGTGCCGGCCGAGCGGGCCGAGGCGAACAGGCGCAGCTCGGTGACCGGGAAGGCGCGCTCGACGAGGATCCTGCGCATGACCGTGCCGACCTGACCGGTGGCTCCGACGATTCCGACCCTCACGGCGACTCCCTCTGGTGTAGTGCTGGCTGTACTGCTGCTGCGGTGCGTGACCGGGGCTTTCCATCATGCGGCCGACCCCGGCCCACGTGTCCAATTCTTTGCCGGGCCCGCCCGAGGAGTGGGACGCGATCATCCGGTGCCCGGTTCCCGGACGTCCGCTTCCGGCCCCAGCTGAGCTGCAGATATTCCCTCCGCCAGGGGTGTGCGCCGGAAGCTGTGCTGTCCCGGACCCTGCCCGGTCGGGTTCCGGCCACACGGCGGTGTGACGTACGCCTCTGAACGTTCCGGGCGGGTGCGGCGTCGTAGGGGCAGCGAACGCGTGAGGGGGTGGGCTGGTGCTGCGCGGAGGGACGCGCCGCGAGCGGGGTGCGCACGCCGGTGGCGGCGACCGTGCCGGCGGGGATCCGCTGGACGCGGTCCAGGAACGCCGGGTGCGGGCGGTGCTCGCGCTCGGTGGCGTGCCGCAGGCGGACCTGCCGGACGGGGTGCAGCAGGTACGCCTGCGGCTGCTGGAGCGGGCCGCGAGCGGACGCGAGGCGCCGCGGGACGTGTCGGCGTGGGCGGCGGTGGTGGCCTCCAACCTGGCCATGGACTGGCACCGGGCCAAGCGGCGCCAGGAGCGGCTGGGGGAGCGGCTGGCGTCGCTGCGGGAGCCGGCGCACCCCTCCGGGGAGGAGACCAGCCTGCTCTCCCTGGCCGTCGCCCAGGGCCTGGACGAGCTGCCCGACCTGCAGCGCCAGGTCGTGGTGCTGCGCTTCTTCGCCGATCTGCCGGTGCGGGGGATCGCCGAGGAGCTGGGCATTCCCGAGGGCACGGTCAAGAGCAGGCTGCACACGGCGGTCCGCGCGCTGCGGGACCGGCTGCACGAGGACGAGGTGGTGTGAGGTGCCCGCCGAACACGAGCGCGAGAACGCGGGGCACCCCGAGCGGTACACCGGCTCCGGACCGGACCCCCTCATGGCGGCCATCACGGACACCCCCCTGCCGGACGAGGACCGCACCGACCCGGCCCGTCTCACCGAGCACCGGGCGGCCCGGAGCGACGTGGCCCTGCTGAGGGAACAGCTCACGTGGCTGGCGGAGGCCCTCACGGGGGAGAGCCTCGAGGAGGCCGCCGAGGGTGCGGCCGAGGCGCCGCCGGCGGACGGCGGGGCCGGCCGGGGTGGGGTGCGGGAGCGGAGTGCCGTGCGGCCCGGCGGGGCCGGGCGGGCGCCTCGGGGCGGGCGGGGCCCGGGTCGCCGGCGGGGGGCGCGGGTCGCCCTGGGGGCGCTGGCCGGTACCGCCGCGCTCTCGCTGGTCGTCGTCGGGTTCGGCTGGGTCGTGACGCACACCGGCGTCTCGGCGAACGGTGCGAGCAGCGCCGCCGCGGACAAGAGGGCGGACCAGGCGTCCGGCAAGGCGTCGGGGAAGAGCGGGAGGCCGGCCGATCCGGAACGCGAGCTGGCCTGTTCCCGGCTGGTCGTGGAGGGCACCGTGACCCGGGTCCAGCGACAGGAGTCGTCGCCGTCCAGCCGGGTCACGCTGTCCGTCATCCGCGCCTACAAGCCCGCGCACGGACCGGCCGTGGTCACCGTCCTGCTCGACCGCGGCGCGCGGCCGGCACCGCGCACCGGCCAGCACGTCCTCGTCCGGGTCGGCCGCGACCGGCAGACCGCGAGCCTGTGGGCCGTGGGCGACGCCCGCGTGTCGGCCGAGCGCGCCTGGATCACCGAGGCCCTCCCCGGCTCCCGCACCACCACCTGCCCACCCGCCCCCTAGGGGGCCGGCAGCTCCCTGCCCGCCCCCGAATATTGCCCTGCCACCCCCACCGGCCCGCGTTAACGTCCCCCCATGCGACGGAACTTGAGGGTGGCGGCCTACGCCGTGTGTGTCCGGGACGGGCGGATTCTGCTCGCGAGGTCGCCGGGGCCCGGCGGGGTGCCCGAGTGGGTGCTGCCCGGTGGCGGGATGGAGCACGGGGAGGATCCGTACGACACCGTCCACCGTGAGCTGATGGAGGAGACCGGTTACCGCGTTCGGGTGACCGGGCTGCTCGGCGTCCACTCCTTCAACCTCGTCGGCGACCCGCGGACCGGCCGCCGCACCGACCACCACGGTGTGCGGATCGTGTACGAGGCCGAGGTCGTCGGCGGTGAACTGCGCTTCGAGGTCGGCGGGTCCACCGACTTCGCCGCCTGGCAGGACCTGGACGCCGTGCCGGGCCTGGCCCGGGTGCCGCTCGTCGACGTCGCCCTGCGGCTGTGGCGCGAGCGCCCGGTGGACGGGCACCTGGGCCCCGAGGGCCGTCCCCTGCCCGAGGAGATGAACACGGAGTGACCGGACTCCGGCCGGTCACGATCCACTCGATGACCGCACTCCCCAGCCCGTGATCCCCGTACGGTGATCGGCGCTGCGCGTTGCCGCCGCGTTCACGCGCAGGTCATCCCCGGTGCCAACCATCGCTGGTGAGCGGGGCGTTCGCGTCCGCGACGACCCGCGACCACTGCCGACGCGTTCGCACTCGGGGAGATCGCGCCATGTCGCGCACACGCTCTGTCGCCGCCTCCGCCCTGGGGGTCCACCGCCGTACCGTCCTCGCCGCCGCCGGAGCGGTCTCGCTCTCCGCGGGCGCCGGCTACGCCCTGCGTCCCACCGACAGCCACGCCGCCACCGGTACCGAGGCCCCGGTCGCCGCCTCCCGGAAGGTGACCCCGGCGGCCCCGCTCGTGCCCTACACCAAGGGCACCACCCTCGCCTCCGTCGCCGCCCCCCGCACCAGCTCCGGCTACCGGCGCCTCGGCGACGGCCCCGGCTGGAAGCGGGTGGTGCGCGACGAACTGGCCGCCCCCAAGTCGGGTCGCGCCGACCGCCGTACCGCCCTGGCGGCGTTCGTGCAGTTCACCGACCTGCACCTGATGGACGTGCAGCACCCGCTGCGCCTGGAGTACCTGCGCGCCCACGACCCGCACGCCTGGCGCCCGCACGAGGCGCTCACCGTGCCCGGTGCGATCTCGCTGGTCGAGCGGGTCAACGCGCTGCGCGGCGCCCCCGTGACCGGCGCCCCGCTGCACTTCGTCATGACCACCGGCGACAACACCGACAACAACGCCCACTCGGAGCTGGAGTGGTTCATGAAGGTGATGAGCGGCGGCCGCATCACCCCGAACTCCGGGGACCCCCGCCACTACGAGGGCGTGCAGAACAGCGGTCTGAAGCTGTACTGGCAGCCCGACTCCACCGCCCGCGACGGCGACAAGGCGCTCGGCTTCCCGCACCTGAAGGGCTTCCTGGCCGCCGCGATCCGCGAGGTGCGAAGCCCCGGTCTGAACCTGCCCTGGTACTCCACCGTCGGCAACCACGACAACCTTCCGCTCGGCTGCTACGGCTCCCACGGCGACCCCTATCTCGCCGAGGCGGCCATCGCCGGCAAGAAGCTGTTCAGCGCCTCCGCCGCCGACGCCAAGAAGCTCCAGGACGCCATCAAGCACGCCACCGACCCCAAGGGCACCGGGTACCGGGACTTCCTCAAGGCCCATGCGCGCTCCATGCGCTCGGTCACGCCGGACGAGAAGCGGGCCCCGTACACCCCGGCCGACTACCTCAAGGCCCATCTCGACCCCGCCCACCAGGGGCTCGGCCCGGCCGGCCACGGCTACTCCTCGGCGAACCTGGACGCGGGCACCCAGTACTACGCCTTCCGCATCTCCGAGGACGTCATCGGCATCAGCCTCGACACCACCGACCCCGGCGGCCACTACGAGGGCTCGATCGGCACCGCCCAGCTGAAGTGGCTGGAGAAGACGCTGAAGGACAACAAGGACTCCTACGCCGTCGTCTTCAGCCACCACACCAGCACGACGATGACCAACACCCGCCCCGACCCGTCCCGCCCGGGCGAGCGCCGCCACAACGGCGCCGAGGTGGTGTCCGTCCTCGCCTCCCACCCGGGCGTGCTGGCCTGGGTGAACGGCCACGTCCACAAGAACGTCGTCACCCCGCACCGGGCCTCCGGCAACCGCTCCTTCTGGGAGATCTCCACCGCCTCGCACGTCGACCATCCCCAGCTGGCCCGCGTCATCGAGCTGGTGGACAACAAGGACGGCACGATCTCGGTGTTCACCACGCTGATCGAGTCCGCCGCCCCGCACCGCACCGACTACACCGACCTCTCCCAGACCGGTCTGGCGGCCCTGTACCGTGAGCTGTCCTTCAATGCCCCGGGGGCGATCAGGACGCTGGCGGGCGGCGCGGACGACCGGAACACCGAGCTGGTCCTGAGGAAGGGCTGAAAGTCACTCAACCGGCCTACACCGGTGCAACCTTCGCGCATGCCGCCCGGTCCCTCACCCCGACCGAACCGCACGGAACAGTTGGGGAAGACATGCGCGTACGTACGACTCTGACGGGCGCCGGCGCCCTGCTCCTCTCGGTGGTCCTGGCGGGCCCGGCGGCCGTGGCCGCCCCCGCCGCGGCCGGCCGCTCCGCCGACGGGCACGCGGCCACCCGCCGGGCGATCGAGGAAACGGTGGAGGCCGGGGTGCCCGGGGTGACGGCCACCGCGAAGGACGCCCGCGGCACCTGGTCCGCCACGGCCGGCGTCGGCGACCTGCGCACCGGCGAGCCGCGCTCGGCCGCCGACCGCTACCGCGTCGGCAGCATCACCAAGACGTTCGTCGCCACCGTCCTGCTCCAGCTGGAGGCGGAGGGCCGGCTGTCGCTGGACGACACGGTGGACAAGTGGCTGCCGGGCGTGGTCCGCGGCCACGGCCACGACGGCCGCCGCATCACCGTCCGTCAACTCCTCAACCACACCAGCGGCATCTACAACTACACGGCCGACGCGGACTTCGCCCGGACCTACTTCACCGAGGACGGCTTCCTCCAGCACCGCTACGACACGCTCACCCCGCGCGATCTGGTGGCGATCGCCATGCGCCACCAGCCCGACTTCGCGCCCGGCACGTCCTGGAACTACTCCAACACCAACTACGTCCTCGCCGGCATGGTGATCGAGAGTGTGACGGGCCACTCGTACGCCACCGAGATCGCCCGCCGCGTCATCGAGCCGCTGCGTCTGCGGGCCACCTCCCTGCCCGGCACCCGGGTCACGGTGCCGCGGCCCAGCAGCCGCGCCTATTCCAAGCTCGCGCTGACGGCGACGGGCCCGACGTACGACGTCACGACCCTCAATCCGTCCCTCGCCTCCTCGGCCGGTGAAATGATCTCGAATTCCGCGGATCTCGACCGCTTCTACAGCGCGCTGCTCCGCGGAAAGCTGCTGCCGCCCGCGCAGCTGAAGGAAATGAAGACCACGGTGGCCGTCGACGGCGCACCCCGCACGCGCTACGGCCTCGGCCTCATGGAGTCCACCCTGACCTGCGGCGTTCGCGTCTGGGGCCACGACGGCGGCATCCACGGCTCCGCGTCCTCGGCGGTGACCACGACGGACGGCCGGCATTCCTTCGCCCTCAATTTCAACGGGGACTGGACCGGCGACACGGGTGCCGTGATCGAAAAGGAATTCTGTTAGTCAACGTTTCATTCGCGTCATTGCGCGTTAACCCGGACGCAATGTCCGTACCGCCTCATATCGGCTAACCCGCTGTTCACGGGGATGGCTCGATCTGGTTGCAAGGCGGGTGGTCGCATGCGCACAGGGCGCGGACTGCGTGTGCTGTCGGTCTACGAGGGCTTCTTCTCGGGAGGAGCCCGGATCGTCCACAGCGACGTCGTACGGGGACTGGCCGAGGGCGGCCAGTCCCATCAGGTGCTCAGCATCCACGGAGAGGTCCACCGCGAGGCCACCCGGCAGCGCATGGAGGACGACGCCTGCTACCGCTCGCTCACCGCGGCCGGGGTCGCGGTCACCTCGCTGGGCCGCACCGCCGGCCTGGTCGACGGCTCGGTCGCGGCGTCGGTTTTCAGCGGGCCGGAACTGGCCGAAACCGCTCGGTCGATGGCGGCGGCCGATGTGATCCTCTCCCTGAAGGAGCAGCCGCTCGCCCTGCTGAACCAGGCCGGCCTGCCCCGCCGCCCGGTCGTGGTCTGCCTGCACCGCTCCGACCCCGCGGGCCAGGGCCCGGCCCTGGACGAGCTGAAGGCGGCCATCGCCGACGGCACGGTCGCGGCCTGTGTGTGCTGCGCCGAGTCGACCCGGGCGGCCTACCGGGCGGCGGGCGTCCCGGGCGAGCTGCTGCACGTCATCCCCAACGGCGTCGACCTCCTCCGGTTCCGTCCCGACGCGGCGGCCCGGCTCGCCTTCCGCGCCTGCCTGGGGATCCCGGCCGCGGCGCCGGTGGTGGTCTTCGCGGCCCGGTACGCCCCGATGAAGAACGTCCCGCTCCTCCTCGGCGCCGCCCGCACCTGGCTGGCCCGGGAGGACGCCGGGCACGTGGTGCTGTGCGGTGCGGGCATGACGCGGACGAACCCCGCCCTGCGGGCCGACCTGGAGCGCGCCCTGGCCGGGGAGCCCCGGCTCGCGGACCGGGTGCACCTGCTCGGCGTCCGGCACGACATGGAGGCGGTGTACGCCGGTGCCGACGTCGTCGCCCTGACCTCCGTCTCGGGGGAGGCGGCGCCGCTGTGTCTGATCGAGGGCATGATGTGCGGCGCGGTGCCGGTGACGACCGACGTCGGCGACAGCGCGGCGATCGTGGCGGGCCACGGCTTCGTCACCCCGCCCGAGCCCGGCGCCGTGGCCCTGGCCTGGTCGGCGGCCGTCGCCGGGCGCGCCGCTCTCGCCCCCGCCCTGGAACGCAGCCGCGAGCGCTTCAGCCGCACCCGCATGATCGCCGCGTACGCCGCCCTGCTGGACCGGGTCCGCGCCTCCCGCCTCGGCGGCCGCCCGGTCGCCGCGACGGACGAGCTGTAGCCGGCCGCGCAACGAGGAGGGGCCACCGGTGCACAGGCCCGGTGGCCCCTCCTCTCCCCTCCTGATGCTCTCCCCGGCCGTCACTACCGGGGCAGCACCACGACGTACGCCGCCGGGTCACGGTCGGCGGAGGCCATCAGCGCCGTGCGGATCACCGTGGCCTGCTGCTCCAGGGACTCCCGCAGCTTCCTCGGGGTGAGGTACACGACCGTGATCCCGAGCCGTTCCAGGTGCTCCCGCTTGCGCGCGTACTCCGACCACATCGCGTCCTCCTCCTGGCGCGGGGCCCGCGTGTCGAGCTCCACCGCCACCGCCTGCTCCGGCCAGTAGGCGTCCACGCCGCCGAGGTGGGGGCCGCCGGGCAGGCGCAGGTCCACGTTCCAGACCGGGTCGGGCAGGCCGTACTCGCCGACCATCCGGTACAGCCGGTCCTCCGCGACCGCCCGCCCGGCGGCGACGAGCGAGTCCACCGCGTCCACCACGTGCGGCCGGTTCAGAAGCTTCGCGCTGGTCAACTCCCGCACGACGGACACCGGTTCGCAGTGGCCTCCGCGCACCGCCTCGGTCAGCAGCCGCCGTACCACCGCGGCGTCCGTCAGTTCCGCCACCGCGTCCGCCAGGGCGCGCGGCACCGGGGCCACCGGCAGGCCCGTCACCGTGCGGGGCGTGGGCAGGGCCGGGGTGCGCAGGACGCGGACGTAGCCGGTGGAGCGCAGCCGGCGCAGGCGGGGGACCAGGACGTCGACGCGGTCCAGGGACAGCAGCGGCGGGGTGGAGGAGAAGCCGTACAGGGTGAGGGCCGCGAGGCCCGTGATCATCGCCTCCGGGTACGGCGTGCGGTGCGGCTCGTCGGCGCCGGGCTGGGCCGGGACGCCCGGCGCCGACTCCCGGGCCGCGTACAGCAGGGCGCCGTGCAGCCGCTCCTCGCTGGTCGGCGGGCCGGGGTGGAGGAGGACGACGTTCGGCAGCAGCAGCTGCCAGGGGCCGCCGGAGCGGCACTGCTCGTTCAGCTCGGCCGTGCTCACACCGTGGGAGCGCAGCTGAGCCGTCGTCAGGACCCTGCGGTGGGTGTCGCCGAGGTGGGCCAGGGGGCGGGGGGAGAGCGGGGTGTTGTGCGTCATGGCGTCGGGATTCCCGCCTCCGGTCCCACCCTTAACCGCTGTTACACGCCCGTCGCACAATGCGGACAAGACCGCCCTAAAGGACGCGTGTTCGGATGCCGAGTGGACACCGATAACCCCTGGTCCGATCGGGTGCGGACCAGGGGTTACGGGCGCTATTGAATGAATTCCGTAACGGTCACCGAGACCGTGACCTCAGGCCAAAGCTCAGTGGCCGGCCTCCGCGTCGCACGCCTGTCCGCGCAGCGCCCGTGCCAGGTCGTCCCGCGCCTCCAGCACCAGCCGGCGCAGGGCCGGAGCGGCACCCTCGTGCGCCTCCAGCCACGCGTCCGCCGCCCGCAGCGTCTCGGGCGAGTCCTGCAGCGACGGGAACAGCCCCCGCACGACGTCCATGCCGATCTGGATGGAGCGCTCCCGCCACACCCGCTCGATCACCGCGAAGTACTTCTGCGCGTACGGCGCGGTCAGCTCCCGCTGCGAGGGCTGCCCGAAGCCCGCGATCGTCGCCTCCACGAGCGCGTTCGACAGGGCGTCGGACTCCACCACCTGCGCCCACGCCTGCGCCTTCACCGCCGCCGACGGGCGGGCCGCCAGGCAGCGCACCTGGTGGCGCTTGCCGGAGGCCGTGTCGTCCCGGGCCAGTTCGGCCGCCAGCGCCGCCTCGTCCGCCGCCCCGTGCGCGGCCAGCGGCTCCAGGAACGCCCAGCGCAGCTCCTGGTCCACCTCCAGGCCCTCGACCGACTCGGTGCCGTCCAGCAGGCCCTTGAGCAGGGCCAGGTCCGCGTCGGCGGAGGCGACGGAGGCGAAGAAACGCGCCCAGGCCAGCTGGTGCTCACTGCCCGGCTCGGCCGCCCGCAGCTCCCGCAGGGCACCCTCCGCCACCAGGCGGCCGCCCTGCTCGCGCCACTCGGGCGCCGCGTAGTGCACCAGCGCCGAGTCCGCCCACGCGTGCAGCATCTGCAGCACCCCGATGTCCGACTCGCGGCCCGCGAACCGCAGCACCAGGTCCACGAAGTCCCGCGCCGGAAGCAGCGCGTCCCGGGTCAGGTTCCACAGCGCCGACCAGCACAGCGCCCGGGCCAGCGGATCGGTCAGCGCACCCAGGTGCTCGCGCAGGGCCGCCAGCGAGGTCGTGTCGAAGCGGATCTTGCAGTAGGTCAGGTCGTCGTCGTTGACCAGGACCAGCTCCGGCGCCTCGGCGCCCGCCAGTTCGGCCACGACCGTACGCGCGCCGTGCACGTCCGTCTCCACGCGCGCGTACCGCTCCAGGGCGCCCTCGGGGGTACGGCGGTACAGGCCCACCGCCACCCGGTGCGGGCGCAGCTCCGGATGGGTCTCCGGTGCCTCCTGCACGATCGCCAGCTCGGCGATCCGGCCGCCCTCGGTGTCCAGCAGCACCTGCGGGGTCAGCGAGTTCACTCCGGCCGTCTGCAGCCAGGAGCGGGACCACTCCGTCATGTCCCGCCCGCTGGTCTCCGCCAGCACCGACAGCAGGTCGCCCAGGCGCGTGTTGCCGTACGCGTGGCGCTTGAAGTAGCGGCGGGCGCCCTCCAGGAAGGCGTCCTGGCCGACGTACGCCACGAGCTGCTTGAGCACGGAGGCGCCCTTGGCGTAGGTGATGCCGTCGAAGTTGAGCTTGGCGTCCTGCAGGTCGTGGATGTCCGCCGTGATCGGGTGCGTGGAGGGCAGCTGGTCCGCGCGGTACGCCCAGGCCTTGCGGCGGTTGGCGAAGGTGATCCAGGCATCCGTGAAGCGGGTCGCACCGACGTTGGCGAAGGTCCCCATGAAGTCCGCGAAGGACTCCTTCAGCCACAGGTCGTCCCACCACTCCATGGTGACCAGGTCGCCGAACCACATGTGCGCCATCTCGTGCAGGATGACGTTGGCCCGCGCCTCGTACGACGCCCGCGTCACCTTCCCGCGGAAGATGTACTCCTCCCGGAACGTCACCAGGCCCGGGTTCTCCATCGCCCCCAGGTTGTACTCCGGGACGAACGCCTGGTCGTACTTCCCGAAGGGGTACGGGTGGTCGAAGTGGTCGTGGAAGAAGTCCAGGCCCTGCTTGGTGATCAGGAAGACGTCGTCGGCGTCGAAGTGCGGGGCCAGGCCCTTGCGGCACATCGCGCCGAGCGGGATCTCCAGCTTGCTGCCGTCTTCCAGGACCCGCTCGTAGCGGTCCGTCACATAGTGGTACGGCCCCGCCACCACGCACGTGATGTACGTCGAGATCGGCTTCGTCTCCGCGAACCGCCAGACCCCGTCCGCGAGTTCGCCGGCGCCGTTGCTCCACACCGTCCACCCCTCGGGCGCCCGCACCGCGAAGCGGTAGGGCGCCTTCAGGTCCGGCTGCTCGAAGTTGGCGAAGACCCGGCGGGCGTCGGCCGGCTCGTACTGCGTGTAGAGGTAGACCTCGCCGTCCTCGGGGTCCACGAAGCGGTGCAGGCCCTCGCCGGTGCGGGAGTAGGCGCACTGGGCGTCGACCGTCAGCTCGTTCTCGGCGGCCAGGTCCTCCAGCAGGATGCGGGAGCCGTCGAAGACCTCCCCGGGGTCCAGGTCCTTGCCGTTGAGCGTCACGGCCGTCACACCGGGCGCGAGCAGATCGGCGAAGCTCGACGCGCCCGGCTCGTTGCAGCGGAACCGGATCGTGGTGACCGAGCGGAAGGTGCGCGGCTCGCCGTCCCCGTCGGCGACGGCGGAGCGCAGGTCCAGCTCCACGTCGTACCCGTCGACGGACAGCAGCGCGGCCCGCTCCCGGGCCTCGTCGCGGGTCAGATTCTCACCGGGCACAGCGGCACTCCCTTGTGGTCGCTCGGACACCTGAAGAACAGGACCGATCCTGCCATGCGCCCCTGACAGGGCACACCGGGGGAATGCCCGCACGCCCGGGGATGTTGACGTTTCACACGCCCGTTCCGCTGAGGAGAAGCATGTCCGAGACCGCGACCACGCCCGGCAAGACCCCCGTGGACTTCTGGTTCGACCCGCTGTGCCCCTGGGCCTGGATGACCTCCCGCTGGGTGCTGGAGGTCGAGAAGGTCCGCGACATCGAGGTGCGCTGGCACATCATGAGCCTCGCCGTGCTCAACGAGGACAGGCTGGAGGAGCTGCCCGAGCAGTACCGGGAGATGCTCGCCACCAAGGCCTGGCAGCCGGTGCGCGTGGTCACCGCCGCCTGGCAGAAGCACGGCGCGGACGTCCTCGGCCCCCTCTACACCGCGCTCGGCACCCGCATCCACAACCAGGGCGAGGGCCCGACCCTGGAGGCCATCGCCGGCGCCCTCGCCGACGTCGGCCTGCCCGCCGAGCTGATCGAGTACGCCGAGCAGCAGGACTTCGAGTTCGACGCCGAGCTGCGCGCCTCCCACAAGGAGGGCATCGAGAAGGTGGGCCAGGACGTCGGCACCCCGGTCATCGCCGTTCCCGGCCCCGACGGCGAGCAGATCGCGTTCTTCGGCCCCGTCGTCACCCCCGCCCCGCAGGGCGAGGAGGCGGCCCGCCTGTGGGACGGCACCCTCGCCGTGGCCTCCGTGCCCGGCTTCTACGAGCTGAAGCGCACCCGCACCAAGGGTCCCGACTTCAGCAACCTGTAGTCCCTCGGCGGAGCACCCCCGTGAGTCGCGTCCTCACGGGGGCCTCCTTCCACCCGCCTGCCCGTGAAAGGTGAGAAGACGATCACGAGGCAGGACGTTCTCAGGGCGCGAGCAGCAGCACGTCCGCGCGGGACCTGGCCGGCCTCGTACCGGCGGGCCACGTCCTGCCGGTCGACCACCTGCCACATCGCCTCTGGTGGTCGTAGACCTGCTCGACGATCAGCCGCGAGCCTTATTGCAAGCCTATTGCAACTACACGCTGGCAACAACAGTGCCCGGGGCAGCGCAAAGGCCCCCACGTGTCGTACGTGAGGGCCTTGTTGTGGAGTGGGACCGGCTCAGCGGCGGGCGCGCACCCGCTGCCACGCGTACCCCGCCGCCGCCAGGCACAGCGTCATCCCGCCCGAGGAGTACAGCTGCACCCGGGTCTCGGGCCGCCGGGCCATCAGGACGAAGACCGCCGCCATCCCGGCCAGCGCGACCCAGGTCAGCCACGGGAACGCCCACATGCGCACCACCAGCTTCTCGGGGGCCTCGCGCTCCACCCGGCGGCGCAGCAGCAGCTGGGAGACCGCGATGAAGATCCAGACGACGAGGATGACCGCGCCGATCATGTTCAGCAGCCACGGGAAGACGTCGTCCGGGCGCCAGTAACTGAGCAGGACGCAGCCGAAGCCGACGACCGAGGAGGTCAGCACCGCGATCCGGGGCACCCCGCCGGAGACCCTCGCCAGCACCCTCGGGCCCAGGCCGCGCTCCACCAGCGAGTGGGCGATGCGCGAGGAGCCGTAGATGTTGGCGTTCATCGCCGAGAGCAGGGCCACCAGGACGACCACGTTCATCAGCTGCCCGGCGCCGGGGATGCCGAGGTGGTCCAGGGCGGCGACGTAGGGGCCCTTCGTCACGACCTCCTCGGAGTTCCAGGGGACCAGAGTGACGACGACCGCCATCGAGCCGATGTAGAACAGCGCGATGCGCCACATCGCGGTGCGGACGGCGCTCGCCACGCCCCGCACCGGGTCGGCGGACTCGGCCGCCGCGATGGTGACCGTCTCCAGGCCGCCGTAGGCGAAGACGGAGGCCAGCAGGCCCACGACCAGGCCGTCGCTGCCGTGCGGCAGGAAGTCGGTGAGGTGGGCGGCGCCGGGGGAGTCCGTGCCGGGCAGCACGCCCGCGACGGCCAGCACCCCGAGGACGAGGAACAGGCTGATCGCGCCGACCTTCAGTGCCGCGAACCAGAACTCGAACTCGCCGAAGTTCTTCACGGCGGCCAGGTTCGCGCCGCAGAACACCACCATGAACAGGGCGACCCAGGCCCACTGCGGGGTGCCCGGGAGCCAGCCCTGGACGATCTTCGCGGCGCCGATCCCCTCCAGGCCGACGGCCGTGCACAGCAGCACCCAGAACGACCAGCCGGCGGCGAACCCGGCCCAGGGGCCGAGGGCCCGCTCGGCGTGCGCGGAGAAGGAGCCCGAGGACGGGTACGCGGCCGACATCTCGCCGAGCATCCGCATCACCAGCATCACCAGCAGCCCGGAGAGGGCGTAGGCGACGACGATGGACGGGCCGGCGGCGGCGATTCCCGCGCCGGAGCCGACGAACAGGCCGGCGCCGATCACCCCGCCGAGGGCGATCATCGACAGATGGCGCTGCTTGAGGCCGTGGGAGAGGGAGGCGCTGCGCTGCTGCGGAGGCGTCTCGAGGGTGGTGCGGGGCATGGGCGCGTCTCGTCCAAGCAAGAGATGGGCAAAATCGCCCCACAGTCTGGGCGGCCCGTCCGCTCACGCGGAGGAGCCGCCCAGTATTCGGACACCCGCTTGCACACAGGGTGAGACGGTGGTTACGCCGCCACGGGCGTGTAGTGCGAGGCGTCGCCCTCGATCGCGTAGCTCTCCTTGCCCTCGATGCCGACCGGGACGTCACCGGCGACGGTCACCCGGTGCAGGCGGCGCGGCAGGCCGTCGTAGTTGTCGATGGCGTAGTGCTGGGTGATGCGGTTGTCGAAGAGGACCAGTTCGTTCTCCGCCCAGCGGTGGCGCAGGATGTTCTCCGGCCGGGTGACGTAGCCCTGCAGCAGGTCCAGGATCTTGCGGGACTCCCCGGCCGACAGGCCCACGATCCGCTGCGCGAACCCGCCGATGAACAGCCCGCGCTCGCCGGTCAGCGGATGGACGCGGACCACCGGGTGGGCCGTGCGGTACGTGATGGACGTGAACCGGGCGCGCTGGGCGGCCTTCTCCTCGTCGATGTCCTCGTCCGCCACCGCGTAGTCGTAGTCGTTGGTGTGCTCCGCCCACAGCGTGTCGGCCAGGCGCCGCAGCGGCTCGGGCAGGTCGCGGTAGGCGGCGCCCGCGTTGGCGATCAGGGTCTCGCCGCCGTACGGCGGGATCGTGATCGAGCGCAGGCTGGTGGCCTGCGGCGGGTTGAGGACGAAGGTGACGTCGGTGTGCCAGTGGTTGGCGCGCCCGCGCTCGCTGTCCACGGGCAGCACGTTCGGGGCGCCGTCCACGGCGCCGACGGTCGGGTGGGCGGTGGTCAGGTCGCCGAGGTGGCGGACGAAGGCCTGCTGGCCGGCGTCGTCCAGGCCGTGGGCGTCGAACACGAGCGCCTTGTGGGCGTTCAGCGCCTCCCGGATCCCGGCGGCCTCCTCCGGGGCGAGCGGCCGGGTGATGTCGACGCCGGAGACCCGGGCGCCGATGCGTGCGGTGACCTTGGTGATCTCGAGGGACATGCGGGGCTTCCTTTCGGGAGGATCAGGCGAACGCGGGCGCGAGGTACTGGTTGGCGGGGCGGGGAAGGCCGTAGCGCTCCCGGAGGGTCTGGCGGGGGCCGTACTCCGCGCGGAACAGGCCACGGGCGCGCAGGACCGGTACGACGTGCTCGACGAACGCCTCCAGGCCGGAGGGCAGCACGGCGGGCATGATGTTGAAGCCGTCCGCGGCTCCTTGCGTGAACCACGTCTCGATCTGGTCGGCGACCTGCTCGGGCGTGCCGGCGAAGGTGAGGTGCCCGCGTCCACCGCCCAGCCGCCCGATCAGCTGCCGCACGGTCAGCCGCTCGCGCCGGGCCAGCTCGACCACGAGGGTGTAGCGGCTCTTGGCGCCCTCGACGGCGGACTCCGGCGGCAGGTCGGCGGGCAGCGGGCCGTCCAGTTCGAGCGTCCCCGCGGGCAACTGAAGCAGGTTCTCCAGCCGGTCCACGCCGTGGTCGTACACGATGTGGTCCTCCAGCAGCCGCTCGGCGGCCCGCGCCTCGGCCTCGGTCGAGCCGAGCACCGGGACGATGCCGGGCAGCACCTTGAGGTGCTCGGGGTCCCGGCCGGCCCGCCCGGTGCGCGCCTTGAGGTCGGCGTAGAAGCCCTGCGCGTCGGCCAGGGTCTGCTGGGCGGTGAACACCGCCTCCGCGTACCGGGCGGCGAAGGCCTTGCCGTCGTCGGAGGAGCCCGCCTGCACCAGCAGCGGGTAACCCTGCGGGGTGCGCGGCACGTTGAGGGCGCCGGCGACGCTGAAGTACGTACCCTGGTGCCGGGGCGGGTGGACCTTGCTGTCGTCGCCCCAGACGCCGGCCGCCTTGTCGGCGACGATCGCGTCGTCCTCCCAGCTGTCCCACAGCTTCAGCGCCACGTCCAGGAACTCGGTGGCCCGGGCGTACCGCTCGGCGTGCGCGGGCTCGGCGTCCAGGCCGAAGTTGCGGGCGGCCTCGGCGCCCGCGGTGGTGACGATGTTCCAGCCGGCCCGGCCGCCGCTGATGATGTCCAGCGAGGCGAACTTGCGGGCCAGGTTGTAGGGCGAGTTGTAGGAGGTGGACGCCGTCGCGATCAGCCCGATGTGCTCGGTGGCCGTCGCCAGCGCGGTGAGCAGGGTGAGCGGCTCCAGCGCGCCGGCCGGGCGCTGCGCCAGGTTGGACCACAGCTGCGGGCCGTCGGCCAGGAAGAGCGAGTCGAAGGTGCCGCGCTCGGCGATCCGGGCCAGCTCCACGTAGTGGGCGAGGTCGACGTGCGCGTACGGGTCGCTCTCCGGCAGCCGCCACGAGGCCTCGTGATGGCCGGTGTTCATCAGGAACGCGTTCAGGTGCAGCGTGCGGGTCATGCGTGATCCTCCGTGACACCGAGGGCGGCCAGCAGCCGCTCGCGGTATTCGCCCAGCACCGGCTCGCGGTAGGAGCGCGGATGGGGGTGGTCGATGGTCAGGTCGAGGCCGATACGGCCCCGGTCGAGGACGAGGACCCGGTCCGCGAGCACGATGGCCTCGTCCACGTCGTGGGTGACGAGCAGCACCGACGGCCGGTGGCGCTGCCACAGGTCGCGCAGCAGGTGGTGCATCCGGATCCGGGTCAACGCGTCCAGCGCGCCGAACGGCTCGTCGGCCAGCAGCAGTTCGGGCTCGCGCACCAGGGAGCGGGCGAGCGCGGCGCGCTGCGCCTCGCCGCCGGACAGCTCCCCCGGCCAGGCCCGCTCGCGGCCCTTCAGCCCGACCTCCGCGAGGGCGGCCCGGCCGCGTGCGGCGGCGTCCTTGCCCTCCGCGCCCAGCAGCACGTTGTCCAGCACCCGGCGCCAGGGCAGCAGCCGGGAGTCCTGGAAGACGACGGACACCCGCTCGGGGGCGGTGAGCCGCCCGCTGCCGGCGACCCCGTGGTCGAGCCCGGCGACGGCCCGCAGCAGCGTCGACTTGCCCGAGCCGCTGTGCCCGAGCAGCGCGGTGAACTGCCCGGCGGGCAGGTCCAGGTCGATGCCGTCGAGGACGGTACGGCCCTCGAAGGACCGGGTCAGGCCGCGCAGCCGCACGGCGGGACGGGTCAGCTGCTCAGTGTGCGGCGCCACGACAGCACCCTCCGTTCGACGAGACGGACCACGCTGTCGGACACCAGGCCGAAGACGCCGTAGATCAGCAGGCCGACCAGGATCACGTCGGTCTGGCCGTAGTTCTGCGCCTGGAACATCATGTAGCCGAGGCCGCTGGTGGCGTTGATCTGCTCCAGGACCACCAGGCCCAGCCAGGAACCGGTGACACCGAGCCGGAGTCCCACGAAGAATCCGGGCAGCGCGCCGGGGATCACCACCTGCCGGACGAAGGCCGGCCGGGACAGGCCCTGCGCCTCGGCGAGTTCGACGTACCGGGTGTCGATGCCGGACAGCGCCGCATGCGTGTTGAGGTAGACGGGGACGTAGACGACGATCGCGATGATGGCGATCTTGAAGGTCTCGCCGATGCCCAGCCAGAGGATGAACAGCGGGATCAGACCGAGGGTCGGGATGGCCCGGTTGAGCTGCACCGTCCCGTCGATCAGCGCCTCCCCGGCCCGGCTGAGCCCGGAGGCGAGCGCGAGCAGCACGCCCGCGCTCAGGCCGATCGCGAAGCCGTACGCGGCCCGCCGCAAACTGGTCAGCACGTCCGTGGGCAGCGTGCCGTCCGTCCACAGGTGGACGGCCGTCCTGAGCACCGTCCAGGGCGCCGGGACGGCGCCCGTGTCGAGCGCTCCGGCGGCCGACGCGGCGGCCCACAGGGCGAGGACGGCCAGCGGACCGACGAGCCGGGCGGCGGGCAGCCGGCGCCCGGGCGAGAGCCGGCGGCGCCGGCGGACCTGGGGCAGTAGCTCCTCGGCGGCCGGGGCCGCCAGGGCTGTCGTGGTCGTGGTCACGGCGCTCACTTCCGGTACTCCGCCGGTACGGCCCGGGCGGCGATGGACTCGAAGCGGTGGTCGAAGAGGGTGGAGACGTCGAACTTCTTCACGAAGCCGCCGTCGGCCAGCAGGTCCGCGGTCTCCTGCTCCCAGGCGACGGCCTCGTCCCAGCTGGGCGGGAACAGCGGCTTGTTGGCGAGGGCGGTGATGGACTTCGCCTGGTCCGGGGTCAGGTTCTGCGTCTTGACGTAGAACTCCTCGTTCCAGACGTCCGGGTGCTCGTACGTCCACACCTGGCCCCGGGCCCACTCGGGGATGTACGCGGCGATCGCGGCCGCCTTCGCCGGGTCGTTCAGCACGGACTGCGGGGCCCACAGCAGGTTGAGCAGGTCGACCACGTCGGTGGTGACCGTGTGCGCGCCCTTGGCGCCGTACTGCTTGAGGTAGGCCGGCGCCTGGCTGTTGGCGAGCGGGGCCACGTCCACCTGGCCGGACTGCAGTGCGGTGAGGAACTGGTTGCTGGTCAGCGGGATCAGCTTGACCTCGTCGTACGCCAGGCCCGCCTTCTTCAGCGCCCGCAGCAGGACGACACCCTGCGCCTGCCCCTGGGAGAAGGCGAGCTTCTTGCCCTTGAAGTCTAGGACCGTGCGGATGTCGCTGCCGGGCTTGGTGGCGAAGAGGTAGTTGGGCTTGCGGGTGACGTTGATCGCCACGATCTTCGCCTGGAAGCCCTGGTAGTGCGCCTGGATCGGCGGGATGCCCGCGTTGTTGGCCAGGTCCAGGGACTTGGCGCGGAACGCGTTGATGACGTCCGGGCCCGCCCCGATGTTCAGCCAGCCCGCCACCGTGAACGGCAGCCTGGGCAGCTTCGCCAGCTTGAACTGCAACTGCTGGACGTTCTGGTACGAGGCGATCTTCAGGCTGGTGCCGGCCGGGACCTTGTCGGCGAGCGGCTTCGTCGCGGCGGCCTGCGTGTCGGCGGCCGCGTCGCCCTTCGCGCAGCCGCCGACCCCCAGCACGGCGGCCGACGCACCCAGCACAGAGGTGAGAAACAGTCGGCGGTCGAGACCGGTAACGGATGGAGAAGGCATGGGAAGACTCCTGGATGCACGGAGCGGAAAGGCAGACGGAATTCCGGACGGGCCGCATACCGGATGTGGGGGAATCCCGGACGGGAAAGGCGCCGGAAGAAGTGGCGCAAGTGAACTCACGCGAAACTCACGCAGACGGAAACACGCGCTTCATGCGCGGCAACAAGTCAGCAACAGAAGGTGCGACAGCTCGTGAGCGGGTTCATGACCAGTATGTTCCCGGCCACGAGCGTTCCCTGTCAACATTCCGAGTTTCCGAATTAAATCGCCTCAGGTGAGGCAGTCAGCGGATCCCGGAACAGCACGTCGAGAACCACGGAACCACCCGCGACGGCCAGCACGGAATCACGGAAACTCGTCGGCTCGACGGCCGCCGCACGACGTATTCCGGCCGCTTCCTTCAGTGCGTGCAGACAGTCCTCGAAGTGCATGGCACCCACCTCGGTCACCACCACGGTCTCCGGGTTGAGCACGTCCAGCAGCAGCCCGGCCGCGCGCCCGGTCGCCCGCGAGCGCTCCACCAGCAGCCGCCGGGCCGCCGCGTCCCCGGCCGCCGCCGCGGTCACCACATGCATCGGGTTCGTGCCGTCGGTCACCCCGGCCGCCCGGGCCCGCCGGCACAGCGTCCGCTCGCTCAACTCGGCCTGCAGGCAGCCGGTACGGCCGCACGCGCAGGGCTCGGTGCCGCCCGGCACCGGCAGATGCCCGATCGCCCCGGCCTGCGACCGGGGACCGTGGTGCACCTCGTCATGGGTGGCGAAGGCCGCGTCGACCACGTTCCCGACGAACAGGTGCAGCACGCTGCCGCTGCCCCGGGCCCGGCCGAACAGCCGCTCCGCGTTGACCAACGCCCGCGCGTGCCCGTCCACATGGACCGGCAGCCCGGTGCGGTCCTCGAGCAGCGTGCGCACCGGCACCTCGCGCCAGCCCAGCAGCTCGTGCTCGACGACGGTGCCCGCCTCCCGGTCCACCCAGCCGCCGACCGCCACCCCCACCCCGAGCGCCCGGCGCTGCGGGACCCGGGCCAGCAGCGCCCCGAGCGCCTCGGCCGCCAGGGCCAGCACCCGGCCGGGGTCGGTGTCCGCGTGCTTCAACTCCCGCCGGGCCAGCACCCGGCCGCGCAGATCGAGCAGTGCCACCGTGGTGTACGGCACGGCCACGTGCACCCCGCCGACCACGAACCGCTCGGTGTCGAGGTCGATCGGCACGTGCGGCCGGCCCACCCCGTTCGACCGGCGTGGCGCGGCCTCCTCACGGATCAGCCCGAGCCCGCCCAGCCGGGCGCAGTGCTCGGTCACGGACGCCGGCGACAGTCCGGTCAGCCGGGCGACGGTGCTGCGCGCCACCGGACCGTGCGCCAGCACGGACCGCAGCACGACACCGGCGGTGGCGCGCCGGCGGTCGCCGCCGGCGGCGGCACGGGGGAGGGGGCGCGGGGGGACAAGAGTGGATGCCGCGGTACGGGGCATGGAGGACCGTCCTCGGGAGCGGGGCCGACACGTCTCGGAAGGCGAGGCGTGCCGCAGCCCGCCCCTACCGGGGGCGGCGACAGGTGGCCGTGCCCTGGCGTCGCAGGTCGACATAGCGACGCGACGTGAAGTACCGGGACTGGGCGACCATGCCTGGAAGGGTAGGACAGGAAAGGTGAATCCCACCAGCCCACTAGGATTCATTGGCGGAACCCCACAGTCTCCCGGGACGCCCCCGAAGCGAGCCGCACACCCCTGCCTCAGTGACCGTTGTCACGCCGTACCGGGTGTAACCACCACCCTTTGTCGGGAGCGCACCAAGCGCGCGCTGCCGCCTTTGTCGAGCGCTGACGGTGATCACCCCGCCGCCCCCGGGATAGCGTCACGGTGTTCCCACCTGCCCTCACCTCACGCGGAGTCCCCATGAGCACCGCCACCGCCACCGCCCGCCCCGGTGCAGTCCTCGCCGACCTCCTGCCCGCGTCCCGGGTGCGCGACGTGGCCCTCGTGGCCGGCGGCGCCGTGCTCACCGGCCTCGCGGCGCAGCTCTCGGTTCCGGTGCCCGGCTCCCCGGTCCCGGTGACCGGCCAGACCTTCGCCGCGCTCCTCGTCGGCACCGCCCTCGGCGCCCGCCGCGGCTTCCTCTCCCTGGCCCTGTACACCCTCGCGGGCGTGGCCGGGCTGCCCTGGTTCGCGGACGGTGCCTCCGGCGCGGGCGCGGTCTCCTTCGGCTACGTCCTCGGCATGCTGCTCGCCTCCGCCGCCGTCGGCGCCCTGGCCCGCCGAGGCGCCGACCGCTCCCCGCTGCGCATGGCGGGCACGATGGTCCTGGGCGAGGCGATCATCTACGCCGTGGGCGTGCCCTACCTGGCCCTGGCGGCCCACCTGTCCGCCTCCCAGGCCGTCGCCGCCGGCCTCACCCCGTTCCTGATCGGTGACGCCCTGAAGGCGGCCCTCGCGATGGGCGCGCTGCCGGCCGCCTGGAAGCTCGCCGGCAAGCGCTGACGCCGACGTCCCTGCCGAAGAGGCTCGCCGGTCCGCACCGCTCCTCGGTCCCGGCGAGCCTCTTCGGCGTTTCCGCGTCGTGGTCCGGGTCAGCCGCTGTGCCGCCGCCGCTGCGACCACCACACCCCGGCGGCTCCGGCCGCGATCAGGGCGGCACCCGTGACACCGAGGGGCAGCACGTCACGCCCCACACCCGTCTTCGGCAGTTCGTCGCCGCCGGGTGCCACCGGCTTGTTGTCGGTGCCGAGGAGCAGCGGGGTGGCCGGGGCGTTCGGCGACGGGTTGACCGTGCCGAAGGGCACGGGGCCCTGCTGCCAGAAGGTCTTCTTCCCGTCCGTCGTCTGCACGGGCAGGCAGACCTTGCCGTTCTTGCTCAGGTCGTAGGTCGCCCGGACCGCGTACGACTTCGACGCGCCGGCCGCGAGCGGGCCGACGGGGCAGGAGAAGCCGCTGTTCGCACCCTTGGGCAGATCCTTTTCCGCAATCGCCGAACAACCCCGGACGCCGGTGATCCGGAGCCCGCCGAATCCGACGACCAGGAGCCGGACGCTGCCGCTCTCCTTGCTTCCCTCGTTCTTCACGGTGGCGGTCAGTGCCGTTTTTTTCGAACTGTTGTCGACCGAGATCCTTTCCGGCAGCAGGGTGCGCAACTCGACTCCGTCCGGCGCCCGGTCGACCGCCTTTCCCCCCTTCTCGCTCCCCGGCCCCTGGTCATCGGCCACGGCCGCGCCGGACAGCAGGATCGCGGCCGAGAAAGATGCCGTGACCAGCGATCCGACGGCGGCCGCCGTACGACGAGAACGCATGTTCGTCCCCCCTTCGGAAACTCCAGGCAACACCTGGAAACCCCTGAACCCCCTGCAACTGCGCCTGAATTCGCAGTACTTGAAGAGGTACCACAAGATTTCGCCACACTATGCTGGTACGGCAGGAAGTGTGACCGTTGTGTTTGAGCACATGCGGTCGTTGAGGGGGGTGCGGCGGAATTGCCGGGGAATTTCACGCGTGGTGGTGTTCCGGGGTTACTGGTGGCGGGGCGCTACCGGTTGGTCGAAAGCATCGGCCAGGGGGGAATGGGGCGGGTGTGGCGGGCCGTCGACGACATGCTGGACCGGCTGGTCGCCGTGAAGGAGATCCACCTCGGCGGCATCGACGCGGAGGATCTGCGCACCCGCCGCGAGCGCACGCTGCGGGAGGCCCGGGCGACGGCCCGGATCGACCATCCCCACGTCGTCCGTGTCTACGACGTGGTCGACGAGGGCGAACGCCTGTGGATCGTCATGGAGTTGGTCGCCGGGCGCTCGCTCGAGCGGATCACGGCGGAGGAGGGCGCGCTGAGCCCGCGAGCCACGGCGCGCATCGGGCTGGGGCTGGTGGCGGCGCTTCGGCAGGTGCATGCGCGAGGGGTGCTGCACCGGGACATCAAGCCGGGGAACGTCCTGGTGGAGAGCGGCGCCGGCGGGCGGGTGGTGCTGACCGACTTCGGCATCGCGGCCATCCAGGACGCGACGGCGCTCACGATGGCCGGCCTGCTCGTCGGCTCCCCCGACTACATGGCCCCCGAGCGTGTCTCCGGCCTCCCCCAGGGCCCACCCTCCGACCTCTGGTCCCTCGGCGCCACCCTCTGCGCGGCCCTGACCGGCCACTCCCCGTTCTCCCGCGGCACCACCCTGGCGACGCTGCACGCGGTGCTGTACGACGACCCGCAACTCCCGCCCGCCCCCGCCCCCTTGCACGCCCTCCTGACCGCCCTCCTCCACAAGGACCCCACAGCCCGACCTCACCTCGCCGAGGTGGAGTCCGCCCTGACGCCGCTGGCGTATCCACCGCCCCCACCGACCCTCCCGGGAGGGTCGACGGGGCCGGGGGACGGGAGGGGGGCCGACGGTGCGGGGGCGTCGGTGGCGGCGACTTCGAAATCGTCGGCGCCTGCTCCGCCGGCCGCAGCGGGGGCGGGGCCTGCGGTGCCCGCCTCGACGGTGGGGCCGGCTCGCGGGGCTGAGGCGGAAGCGGGAGTGGGCGCGGGGCCTGCGGGGGCCGGTCCGGCGGCTGGGCCGGGCCCGCGGGAGGCGGCTGGAGCGGAGTCGGTCCCGGGGACTGCGGCTGGGGCGGGGGCGGACCGTGCGCCTGCGCCTGCGGCTGGTGCTGGTGCTGGGGCGGGGGTGGATCGTGCGCCTGCGGCTGGGGCGGGCGTGAATCCGGGGCCTGCGGGTGCCGGTCCGGCGGCGGATCCCGCACCCGGGCCGTCAGCGGCAGACGGATCGGCGTCGGGGGCTTCCCCGGCGGGCCCCGCGTGGTTGCCCCCACCCGAACCGCCGCCGGTGTCACCGCCCGCTGGCGGGGCGTCTGCCTCCCCGTCCGCGCACCCGCCCGCGGTGTCGCCGTTCGCCGGTGGGCGGGCGGCTGCGTCTGCGGGTTCGGCTGCGGCGTCACCGCCTGTGGGTGGGCCGGAGTCTGCACCTGGGCGCGCAGCGGGGTCGGCTTCGGTGTCACCGTTCGCCGGTGGGCCGGCGTCTGCGGTTGCGGGCGCGAGTGCGGTGTCGCCGTCCGTCGGTGGGCCGGTCTCTGCCCCCGCGTCCACCGGCGAATCGGCCTCGGCGTCACCGTCCGCTGGTGGGCCGGTGGCTGATCGGGGTCCCGCGGGCACCGTTCCTGCCGCGCCTCCCGGCCCCGTGCGGGCCGGGGGCCGGCCACGTCCCGGTGAGTCGTACGGGCCCACTCTCACGGCCGTGCCCCGGCAGGAAGCTGAGCGAGGTGGGGGTGCGGCGCGCCGTCGTACCGCCCTTCTGGCCGGGCTCGGTGTCGTGGCCGTGGCCGTCGTGGTGGCGGTGCTGCTGGTCAGCCCCTCCCGTGACGGCGGCCGGGCGGGACGAGGCCTCGGGACGGCCGCGTCCTCCCGAGCCGGCGACACCGCCACCGCCACGGCCACCGCCACGGCCACCGCCACTTCCTCGCCGACCGTCGACGGCACCGTCCGGCCCCGCACCCTGCCCCCGGGCGCGCGGCGGGAGGCAGGAGGGTTCGCGTGGGTCACGCCGCACGGATGGCGGCGGGACGTGAAGACCGGTGCCGAGGTGCACTACACCTCGCCCGACGGCCGGCAGGAACTCGTGGGCAAGTCCTCGCTGGCACGGGGCGACCTCATGGACACCTGGCGCCGGTCGGAGCAGGACGCCCGCCGGGGCCGGGACTATGTCAAGCTCCGGCTGGCCAGAACCACCTTCCAGGGACACCCGGCGGTCGTCTGGGAGTACACCTTCACCCTCCGCGGCACCCCCTGGCACGCCCGCCTGCTCGGCTTCGACGCGGACGGGACGTCGTACCAGATCAACACCTGGTACCAGCCGGGGATCGAACCCCAGGCCCTCGCCACCTACGACCGGGTCAGGGGCACCTTCACGGTGCTGTGACACGGGAGGGGCCCCGAGGAACACCTCGGGGCCCCTCCGGGCACGCGCGACAGCGCCCCCGTCAGCCCACGGAGACCTTGTCCGCCGCAGCATCCTCCACGCCCTCGGCGGTGCGCCCGCCGGTGACCTTCTCCTTCACCACGGCGACCGCCAGCACGAGCGCCGCGACCAGCAGCGACAGCAGCACCGTCTCGCGGCCGTCGTGCTCGGTGTCGGTCAGCATGTAGCCGAGGACGAACACGATCAGCGCGGCCGTCGCCCACGTCAGGTACGGATACAGCCACATCTTCACGACCAGCTTCTCCGGCGCCTCCCGCTGGATGATCCGCCGCATCCGCAGCTGCGAGAAGCAGATCACCAGCCACACGAACAGAGCCACCGCACCACTGGAGTTGACCAGGAAGAGGAAGACCGAGTCCGGGAACTTGTAGTTGAAGAAGACCGCGAGGAAGCCGAAGAGGACGGACGCGAGGATCGCGGCCAGCGGCACGCCACGCGACGTCGTCCGGGCGAACGCCTTCGGCGCGTCACCGCGCTGGCCCAGCGAGAACGCCATCCGGGAGGCCGTGTACATGCCGGAGTTGAGACACGACAGCACCGACGTCAGCACGATGAAGTTCATGATCTGACCGGCGTGCGCGATGCCGAGCGAGTCCAGGGCGGCCACGTAGGAGCCCTGGTCCTCGATCGACGGGTCGTTCCACGGCAGCAGCGAGACGACGACGAGGATGGAGCCCAGGTAGAAGACGCCGATGCGCCAGATGATGCTGTTCGTCGACTTCGTCACCGCCCGCTGCGGGTCCTCCGACTCGCCGGCCGCCAGGGTCGCGATCTCGCTGCCCATGAAGGAGAAGACGACCAGCAGCACACCGGTGAGGATCGCGCCGGGCCCGTGCGGCAGGAAACCGCCGTGCGCGGTCAGGTTGGAGAAACCGGCCTTGTCGCTGTGGACGCCCGGCAGCACGCCGAACACGGCCAGCAGGCCGACGACGATGAACGCGCCGATCGCCACGACCTTGATGCCGGCGAACCAGAACTCGAACTCGCCGTAGGAGCCGACGGAGACGAGGTTCGTGGCCGTCAGGACGGTCATCACGATGAGCGCCCAGCCCCATTGAGGCACGGCCGGGATCCAGCCCTCCAGGATCTTCGCGCCCGCGGTCGCCTCCACGGCGAGCACGACGACCCAGAAGAACCAGTAGAGCCAGCCGATGGAGAACCCGGCCCAGCGGCCGAGCGCACGGTCGGCGTGCGCGGAGAAGGAGCCGGAGGTCGGGTTGGCGGCGGACATCTCGCCGAGCATCCGCATCACGAGGACGACGAGGGTGCCGACGAGGGCGTAGGACAGCAGGATGCCGGGGCCGGCGGTGGCGATGCCGGAACTGGAGCCGACGAAGAGCCCGGCACCGATCACACCGCCGATGGCGATCATCGACAGATGTCGGTTCTTGAGACCTGCTTGGAGTCCGGAACCAGGGGTCATGGACGGATTTCCTTTGCGCCGGTGGAGCGGTTCCCGTACGAGCGGGGGTGCCCTTGTGGGACGTGGTACGGGTTCTCGCACGAGCGGTGTACGAGGTGGTCCAGTGAATCCGAGGCGAATGGATTCGGGAACCTCCGAATCCGGATCGTTACCTGAGGTTTCCTTGAGGTTCTATGGTTCGAGTCACGTTTTTCCGTGAAGACACCCGAGGCTGCTGCCCGGGAACGGCCGTGTCACACTCGTCCCATGCGCGTGTATCTCGGCTCCGACCATGCGGGCTACGAACTCAAGAACCACCTCGTCGAATGGCTCAAGGCGGCGGGGCACGAGCCCGTCGACTGCGGGCCCCACATCTACGACGCCCAGGACGACTACCCGCCCTTCTGCCTGCGCGCCGCGGAGCGCACGGCGGCCGACCCCGAGGCGCTCGGCGTCGTGATCGGCGGCTCCGGCAACGGCGAGCAGATCGCCGCGAACAAGGTCAAGGGCGTGCGGGCGGCGCTGGCCTGGAGCGAGGAGACGGCCGCGCTGGGCCGGCAGCACAACAACGCCAACGTCGTGGCCGTGGGCGGGCGGATGCACAGCACGCAGGAGGCGACCAAGTTCGTCGAGGTCTTCCTCAACACGCCGTTCTCCGGTGACGAGCGCCACATCCGCCGCATCGACATGCTGGCGGACTACGAGACGACGGGCGACCTCCCCCCGATCCCGGCCCACCACCCGCAGCAGGACTGAGCCACCGCGTGACCGGCTAGGAAGGAAGAGGGACAGGAGCCGTGCCAGAGGGGCACACGATTCATCGGCTGGCGCAGGACTACGCCGCCCGCTTCTCCGGCACGGCCCCGCGCGTCACCAGCCCCCAGGGCAAGTTCTCCGACGCCGCGGACCTGCTGACCGGTGCCGGGCTCACCGGCACCGAGGCCCACGGCAAGCACCTCTTCCTCCGGTTCCGGGACACCGACTGGGTCCACATCCACCTCGGCCTCTTCGGCAAGGTGACCTTCGGCCCCGCCCCCGCACCCCCGCCCACCGACACCGTCCGGCTCCGGCTCGCGAACGACACCTCGTACGTCGACCTGCGCGGCCCCACCACCTGCGCGCTGATCACGGACGCGGAGAAGCGGGCGATCCACGACCGCCTCGGCCCCGACCCGCTCCGCGACGACGCGGACCCCGGCGCGGCGTACCGAAGAATCTCCCGCAGCCGTACGAGCATCGCCGCGCTGCTGATGGACCAGAAGGTCATCGCCGGCGTCGGCAACGTCTACCGCGCCGAGGTCCTCTTCCGGCACGGTATCGACCCGTACCGCGCGGGCCGGGACGTCACCCCGGCCGAGTGGGACACGCTGTGGGCCGACCTCGTCGCGCTCATGCACGAGGGCGTGCGCCTGGGCCGCATCGACACCGTCCGCCCCGAGCACACCCCGGAGGCGATGGGCCGCCCGCCCCGCGTCGACGACCACGGCGGCGAGGTGTACGTCTACCGCCGGGCCCTCCAGCCCTGCCACATCTGTACGACCGAGATCCGCACCGCCGACCTGGCCGCCCGCAACCTCTTCTGGTGCCCCACCTGCCAGAAGGCCTGAGCCGGGTCGTCTAGAACCCGTGCGGCAGCCACGGCGCCACGGCGGAGCCGAACGCCACCGACGCCTCCGCCAGCGCGCCCGCCCGCAGCTCCCGCACGCGTCCGGCGGCCGCCAGGGACAGCAGACTCACGCCACCGAGGTACGACGCCCCCAGCTCCCGTACGGACAGGGAGAGATCGGCAGCGTCGGTCGTGCGTTCGCAGGAGGCGCCCTTGGCATCGCCGGTGAGCCGCCAACGGCCGGTGTTCCAGGGGCAGAAGGCGTCCTCGACATCGAACACGACGTCCACCGGTGCCTGGTACGTCCGCGCCGTCAGCGCCGCACCGACGTCGACGAGACGCAGATGGCAGGAGTCCCGGAACGTGGGCCGGCAGCGCCTGATGTCGGACACCATGTACTGCCAGGCGTCGTCCACCGGCCGGCCGCGCACCGCCAGGGTCGTCATCAGGTCGATGCCGCACAGGAAGCGCCACAGCGCCGCCTCGGTCGCCGGGTCGAGCGCGGCGAAACTCTCCAGCGTCACCGTGCCGTCGTGCCCGCTCGGGCCCCAGCCGAGCTTGGTGCGGAACCGGGCGTACCCGGTGACCTCGCCATCCCGCTCGGCGACCACGCACTGCAGCGCCGACGCGCCGTTCCGGTCGCTCTCGGGGTCCAGCAGCCCCACCCGGTCCCAGCCGGGCTGCCGGGCCAGCATCCCGGGCCGGCGCGGCACCAGCGCCGCGTACACCTTCTCGCACGCGGCGAGCACCTCCGCCGGCGCCGCGTAGCGCAGCCGTACGTCATCGGTGCCGGCCGGCAGTGTTAGGGCGACCCGGCTGGTGTCGATCTCGGCCTGCAGCTGGAAGGCCGCGGCGCCGTACCCGAACCGGCCGTAGATCGCCGGCTCGGAGGCGGTCAGCGCGGCCAACGGCTCGCCCCGCTCCCGGAACTCGTCCAACTGCCGCCGCATCATGGAGGTCAGCACCCCGCGCCGGCGGTGCGTGGCGGCCACGCTCACCATGGTGACGCCCGCGGTGGGCACCGATGCGCCGCCCGGCACGGTCATCCGGAAGCTGAACGCACCACCCGTACCGACCAGGGTGTCTCCGTCCCAGGCGGCCAGGGACCGGTCGAACTCGGTGACGGACCGGTCCAGTTCGCGCTCCTCGGCGGAGGCCGCACCACCCCCGAAGGCCCGGATCAGGTGGTCGAACCACCCGTCCCAGTCCTCAGGGCGCAGTACCTTCAACTCGGTCGCACGGTCAGTCGCCATGAGTCATGCCTATCAGCGCATTGCGGGACGAGCCAGCGAATTTCTCCCGGGCGGCGGCGCGATGGCCCTCCGTGCCGTTCACTGTGAAGTCGAACCGCGAAGTTGAGCCTCGCACGGGGGACAAGTGGGACCTCCCGTGCCAAGCGCCTGGTCCGATGGATAGGGTCCCGAACTGATGGCAGCAGGACGAGAGCGGCGTGCGAAGGCCGAGACGTTCACGGCCCGGTGCAGGATGCAGTGGCACCGGGCCCGCGTCGGGCTGCGCAGAAGCGCCGTCGACTACTTCCGCGGCGACGGCTCCGACTGGATCGCGCTGGCGGGCCTGCTGCTCACCATCCCCGTGCTCGCGCTCATGACCCTCGCCGACTCGGTCTGGTGCTCCCCGGCCACGCTGGTGCTGCCGATCGTCGCGGGCGGCCTGCTGCTGCGCCCGGCGAGCCTGCTCGGCCTGTACGCGGCCGCGGCCACCGCGCTGATCGTGGAGTCGGTGCGGCTCGGCCCCTACACCGAGGGGCCCTCGCGGGTCACCCCCGGCGTGGTCCTGGTGGTCGCCGCCTGCGGTTTCTTCGGTCTGCTCACCGCCCAGTTCCGCAGCCGGGTCGGCGTGCCCTGGCGGCGCGGCGGCACCATGCTGTTCGACCTGCGCGAGCGGATCCGGGTGCAGAGCAAGCTGCCGAAGCTGCCGCAGGGCTGGCACCACGAGATGGCGCTGCGCCCGGCCGGCGGCCAGTCCTTCTCCGGCGACTTCGTCGTCGCGGCCCGCACGAACGGAGGCCGCACCCTGGAGGTCGTGCTCACCGACGTGTCCGGCAAGGGCATGGACGCGGGATCGCGCGCCCTGCTGCTGTCCGGCGCCTTCGGCGGCCTGCTCGGCTCCCTGCCCCCGCACGCCTTCCTGCCCGCCGCCAACGGCTACCTCCTGCGCCAGGACTGGGACGAGGGGTTCGCCACCTCCATCCACCTGGTCCTGGACCTGGACTCCGGCGACTACGAGCTGTACTCCGCCGGTCATCCGCCGGGGCTCCAGCTCAGCTCGGGCAGCGGCCGCTGGGAGGAGAAGGCCGCCGAGGGCCCGCTGCTGGGTGTGTACGACGGTGCCCAGTTCGACCCCGTGAAGGGCTCACTGCGCCCCGGTGACGTGTTGATGCTGTTCACAGACGGTTTGGTGGAAACCTCCGACCGCGACATCGTCGAGGGCATCGACCGCCTCACCGGCGAGGCCGACCGCTATGTCGCCGGTGGCTTCCACGGCGCCGCCTGGCACCTCATCGAGGCGGTGGCCAAGGACGTCAACGACGACCGCGCCCTGCTGCTGATCTGCCGCCAGGCCTGATCCACCACCCGCTGCCGCCGTCGTAGGCCCGCTGCCGTGCGACCGGTGCATCACCCTGCCCGGCTTCCGCAGCGCCTACCCCCGCGCGGTCCGAGCCGCGCCGGTCAGTGGGGCCAGGGTCTGCCAGCCCACCGTCTCGTACAGCGCCCGTCCGTCCGGCGTGGCCCCCAGAACCGCCCTGGTCGCGCCCTGGGCCGCAGCGGCACCGGCGAGCGTCGTCATCACCACCCGGCCCAGGCCCCGGCGCCGGTGTCCCGGGTCGGTCTCCACCTGGTCGACGACGGCCGTCGGCCCGGTGACGGCCACCTGCCCCCGGGCGGCGAAGCCACCGTCGGCGGCGCGGACCACCACCCGGGTGACCCCGGCCCGGCGCCAGTGGTGCAGGGCGTAGCCCTCGGCGAGGCCGGCCGGGGGTGCGGGGGAGCGCAGCGAGGCGGTCATCAGGAAGCCGGGCCCGCCCGCGAGCGCCCAGCCCTCCGGCAGCCACGCCTCCAGCGTCCGCGGCGCCACGAAGGTCTTCAGCCAGACGCCACGTGCCGCCGTGCTCTCGGTGATCTTGCGTACGGTCGGCTCGTCGGCCGCCGGCAGCACATGCCGCGCCACCTCCTTGGCCAGCCCGACCTGCACGGTGAACCCCCAGGGTTCGTACGCCGGTTCGGACGCCCCACGCGAGACGACCCAACCCTCGACCCACGCGCGAACCGCGTCGGCGGTGTCGGCGAACGGCATGACCCCTCCCTGGGGTGTGTAATGGATGCTAGGCGTCTTCACCTATTACATCACGGGCGTGCCGGGGGCGCGAGAGACTGGGGGCATGACAACGGGAGACACAGAGCCGGCGGCGTCCCTCCCCCTGGCCGAGGTCGAGGCGATCGCACGGGCCGCCCACGCGGGGCAGACCGACAAGGCGGGACGGCCGTACGCCGAGCACCTCGCCGCCGTGGCCGAAGGCACCCGCACCCGCGGCGGTGACACCGATCAGATCGCGGCGGCCTGGCTGCACGACGCGGTCGAGGACGACGCGCTCACCCGGGAGTGGCTGGCGCGGGCGGCTCTCACTCCGCGTACGAAGGCCATCGTGGACGCCCTCACCAAGCGGCCCGGCGAGGACCCGGAGGCGTACGCGGACCGTGTCCTCGCCACCCCCGGCGCCCTGCTGGTGAAACAGGCCGACCTGGCGCACAACGCCGACCCGGAGCGGCTGGCGGTCCTGCCGGAGGAGACCCGGAAACGACTGACCGAGAAGTACGCACGGATGCGCGCACTCCTCGGTCTGCGGTGAGGGGGGACGAGGACGGGGCAGCCGGACGGGCGTGAGCCGGAAGTCCGGGCGTGAGCCGGAAGCCGGGCCCGGTCCGGGAGTCCGGCGCGGCGTCAGGCGCCGACCGTCTCCCGGGCACGCTCCTTCGTCTGGCGCTCACGGGCCAGTTCGGCCGCGTCCTGCCGGAACGCCCACTCCATCCTCGGCTCCATGGCGAAGCGGAACACGCGCTGCACGGGTCGGGTGCACAGCAGGGTGACGGCGGCGGCCGCGAGGACGGTGACCAGGATCTCGCCGAGCGGGCGGTGCAGCCAGGCGTGGTCGAACCAGCCGCGGAAGTCGGCGAACTTCACCAGGAAGCCGTGCAGCAGATAGCCGTACAGGGTGCCCGCGCCGAGCGCCGTGAACCACATCGGGCGGCGCGGCACCCAGGCGAAGAAGCAGGCCGTCAGCAGCAGCGAGCAGCCCATCAGCGCGAGCACCATCACCGGGCCGCACCACCACGGGGCGCCCAGTTCCTGCGCGGAGTCGCGGTGGTAGAACCACGAGGTGTTCATGCGCGGCACCGCCCACCAGCCGACCGCGAGCGCGGCGGCGAACACCGGAACCGAGGCGATCCGCACCCAGCGGCGGCGCACCATGTGGAAGTGCTCCGGCTTCATGCTCAGGCCCAGCACGAAGTAGGGGAGGAACTGCAGGACGCGCTGCAGGTCGAGGTCGTCACCGATGCTCGGGGTGACGGTCGCGAGCATGGCGATGCCGATGGCCAACGGCAGCGGCCAGCGCACCAGTTTCCACACCGGGGTGGTGATCCGCCAGACGAACAGGGCGACCAGGAACCAGGTCAGGTACCACGGGTCGAGGAGGCTGATGTCCTCGTGGGAACCGTCGACGGCGTTCTTGAAGAGCGGGTACGCCGTCTCGAACAGGATGTACGGCACGGCGACGCCCGTGATCAGGCGCTTCAGCCGGTCCGGGCGCATGTCGAAGCTGCGGGAGAAGAAGCCGGAGATGATGATGAACGCCGGCATGTGGAAGGCGTACACCACCTCGTAGAGGCTCTCCAGGATCCGGCTGTCGCCCTTCAGCGGCTCCCAGGAGTGACCCATCGCGACGAGCACGATCGCCAGGTACTTGGCGTTGTCGAAGAACGCGTCGCGCTGCATGCCGTTGGGTTGTTTGCCGGGTCTGTCCGCCTTCGTCCGGGGCGTCTGTGTACTCATCGGGGTACGCGGGCCGGGCACTCCGTCGGCCGGCGACTGTGCCGGGGGGAGTGGCCTGCGGTTCTGGCCGGGGGACGAGGCGGCGTCAAACATCTCAGGCACCCTAGCGTCGACTGTGGATTCCGTAAAACCCGCGTGGTCATTCCTGGTTATCGCGTTCGGGTACCCCCTGATTTGCATAACTTGCCACCCTGGTCGACGTGATGGCGCACACATCGATGCCGTTCATTCACCCTCGATGTCCCGATTCATACCGACTAATTGGGGCATACGTCACCTCTGTGCCATCAATTCGAATTACCTGCGCACAAGATGTGTGGGCACGGAAACGAACTTGCGTGATTTCCTGTGGAGTCACCTGCGGGTGCGCTGTCGAATTCCCGTCCGCCGCTTGGATGCCGGCGGCCCGGCACCCAACGTTGTGTCACGGGCCGCATAGCCTGGCCGTGTTGGTGGCACGATGGTTCTGGCAGGGGCGCGCGGGGTCGTGCCCCGCGGCCGGGAGAGCGGACCGACCGAGGGTGTGATCAGTTGTGGCCATTTCACTGTCTGTGGTGCTGCTGTTGGCGATCATCCTGGTGGTGCTGATCCGAGGGGGGAGCATCAAGGCGGGCCCGGCCATCGTCGCCATCCTCTTCGGCTTCTTCCTCGCCTCGACCGGCATGGCCCCTTCCATCAACCGCTTCCTGAACTCGATAGCGGAAACGATCAACTCGATCAGCTTCTGAGTGCCACCCCGGCGGGGACGCCGGCAAGGAACCCCGGGCCCCGCGTCCTCCGTGGCCACCCCCGCCGAACCGGCGCGACGCCGATCACCGCCGACCGCGCTCCCCGGCGCCCGCTGCCCCGGGACGCACGAATCCCCGGGAACAGCAGAAGGCCCAGGGAGAGGAGCCAACCTCTCACCTGGGCCTTCGGCGTCCAGAGCGGGCGACGGGAATCGAACCCGCGTAGCTAGTTTGAAGATCGCGTACGCGGGTTGTGGCTGAGCTGGCCTTCCGCTGAGCTGCCGTTAAGGCCTGCCATCCCCGCTGTTCCCCCTTGTGCCCCATCGGCTACCGCCTCCAAGGGCACGTCAGGGACACGGTGTCGCCCAGCCGGCCGATGTTGCCACGGTGGTGAGCGGACCGCCGCATGCTTCCGACAGTCCACAGGATCGCCGTGAGCAGGTTCGTTACGTGTTCGGTGGCGTGGGCATCCGCGTGAAGGTGCACGGTACCGTGAGCGGCAGCGTTGAGTTGCACACCCCCTGCCACACCTCTCCTGTTGACGTCAGCTCGGTGACCAGGAGGCGAGCATCGAATACCGACAGCGTGGCGTCGAATACGTTGGTCGGGCCTCCCACCAGCTGCCAGAAGACGCCGCTTCCGTTGGCAACAGGGGTCGGCGGATTCGGACCAGCCTCATTGACGGACAGGACCCGCACCTGCCCGCCACAAACCACCGAGACGTACTTGGTCATCCCCTGAACTGCTGAGTCGATGTCGTTGCAGCCTGTTGGCGGCGGGGTCGGGGTCGGGGTCGGCTTTGGCGGCCTCGGCCCCCTGCACTTGTGCAGCGCCCCCATGCCAGGTTTCTCGCACTTACCGTCGGCGGACGCGTGGCCAGTCGCGGTGTGTGCGATGGCCGCGGCGGGGGTCACCAGTCCGATCGCCACCAGCAGCGCGGTTGTGGCGATCCCGCCAATCTTCTTGCGCTTGCCTCGCAGCAGGGGCCCGGACGGCGTAGGTGTCCTGTGGTCAGGACTCATGTGTGCTCCTTGTTCCAAGCGTTTCGGATGTCTCCTGCATCCGATGCGAGCTTGAACTGCACACGCAGGATCATTTGGCACGTTTTGGGATAACACGCCTATATATCAACGAGTCGGACTAGTGGCCTACGGGCTCAGGTTCACGCGCGGCGTACCGCGTCTTCTCGCCCTGGGCCAGTCGTTGCGGTCCTCACCCGACCGTGCCGCGATCCCTCGCGCCCGCTCGATGTGCTCATGGGTCCGAGCCCGGTTCCCCTCCCTAGCGTTGATCACCGCAAGGACCAGGTTCATGGCGCCCAACAGCGACAGCTCCTCCGGCGGGCATGCCGGCGCCTCTGCCCTCGGCGCCATGACGGCCGCAGCGGACTTCGCCGCTTGCTCCGCCTGCTCCATGTGCTGCTGCCTCATGAAGGCATGCGACATGCGAAACAGACTCGCGACCACCTCCAACGGCTGGCCTGCTAGTTCGGCTGCCTGCAATGCCCGGTCTGCCGCGATCCACGCCGCATCCGCCTGGTCCTGCCGCGTGAAGCTGGCTGCGGCCACGCGCCGCGCTGATCTACCAGCACGCCGGTGCCGACCGTGAGCGGCTGATCGCCGACGCGCTGAGCGCCCTGGTCGACAAGGGACGCGGAAAGCGCGAGGGGCACGCGGGGGACACGCAGGGCTGAACAGCCCGGGAAACGATCGAAGGCCCAGGGGCAGGAAATTCACTACCTGACCTGGGCCTTCGGCGTCCAGAGCGGGCGACGGGAATCGAACCCGCGTAGCTAGTTTGGAAGACTAGGGCTCTACCATTGAGCTACGCCCGCAGCACTGCGCCGCAGGTCGGTGACCGCGGCACTGCACTGCATCGTAGCGGGTCGCACACCGCGGAGGCCAACGTGTTGGACTGCGCAGATGCCGCGCCTGCGACCGTCGGCGAGGCGGCCGGCAAAGCAGCCGACGGATCCGGCCCGGCCATGTACCCTACGTGTCGCACCGAACGGGGTGTGGCGCAGCTTGGTAGCGCGTCCGCTTTGGGAGCGGAAGGCCGTGGGTTCAAATCCCGCCACCCCGACCACCGACCGAGGTACCCCTCGGTGATCGCCTTTTGGGGCGCCGACCGCCTGCGGTTACTATGCAAGCTGCGCGCCCGTGTGACCCGGCCCTCACGGCCTACGACTCCTCCGGGCGGCGAATCCGCCGGACCTGTCTGGCTCGGCAGAACCCAAGAAGTCAGCCACAAGGAGACCGAACCGTGAAGAGCGCCGTGGAGACCCTGAACCCGACCCGGGTTCGGCTCACTGTCGAGGTGCCCTTCGAGGAGCTCAAGGACAGCCTCGACGCGGCGTACAAGAAGATCAACCAGCAGGTCACGGTGAAGGGCTTCCGCAAGGGCAAGATCCCGGCCCGCGTCATCGACCAGCGGTTCGGCCGCGGTGCGGTCCTGGAGGAGGCCGTCAACGACGCGCTGCCGAAGTTCTACACCGACGCGGTCAACGAGGCCGAGCTCAGCCCCCTGGGCCAGCCCGAGGTCGACATCACCGAGCTGAAGGACGGCGAGACGCTGAACTTCACCGCCGAGGTCGACGTCCGCCCGGCCCTGGAGATCCCGGACTACTCGGGCATCGAGGTCGAGGTCGACGCCGTCGAGGTCACCGACGAGGACGTCGAGAAGTCGGTCGAGCAGCTCCGTGAGCGCTTCGCCTCCACCACCCCGGTCGAGCGCGCCGCCGAGGACGACGACGTCGTCACCGTCGACCTCGAGGCCAAGGTCGACGGCGAGGTCCTCGAGGACGGCGTCGCCCAGGGCGTCTCCTACACCATCGGCTCCGGCGAGCTGCTCGACGGCATCGACGAGGCCGTCAAGGGCCTGTCCGCCGGCGAGGAGGCCACCTTCACCTCCGAGCTCAAGGGCGGCTCCGCCGCGGGCAAGGAGGCCGAGGTCACCGTCAAGGTCACCCAGGTCGCCAAGCGTGAGCTGCCCGAGCTGGACGACGAGTTCGCGCAGCTCGCCTCCGAGTTCGACACCCTGGACGAGCTGAAGGCCGACAGCCGCAAGCGCCTGGCCAACATGAAGCAGTACGACCAGGCCACCCAGGCCCAGGAGCGCGTCCTGGAGAAGCTGCTCGAGCTGGTCGAGGTCCCGGTCCCCGAGAAGCTGCTCGAGGACGAGATCAACACCCGCAAGCACAACCTGGAGCACCACCAGCTCGGCCAGATGGGTCTCACCCTCGAGAAGTACCTGGAGATCCAGGGCAAGACCGCCGAGGAGTTCGAGGCCGAGACCCGCGAGGCCGCGGTCAAGGGCATCAAGACCCAGTTCGTCCTCGACGAGCTGGTCAAGAAGGAGAACCTCAACGTCAACCAGGAGGAGCTCACCGAGCACCTCATGCGGCGTGCGGCCTCCTCCGGCATGTCCCCCGACCAGTTCGCCCAGGCCGTCGTCGAGGGCGGCCAGGTGCCGCTCCTGGTCGGCGAGGTCGCCCGTGGCAAGGCCCTGGCCGTCGTGGTCGAGGCCGCCACGGTGAAGGACACCAACGGCGAGATCGTCGACCTGGACGACGAGGAGGAGGAGACCGAGGCCGCCGAGGCGTCGGAGACCTCCGAGGAGAACGCCGAGGGCTGAGCGGCCCCACGGCGCCTCTGAAGCGCGTACGACGGGCCCTGGGGACTGTCCCCGGGGCCCGTTCGTCGTCTATGGGGCGACAGCGGAGCCCCACGCGCTACGCCCCCGGCGAACACCCGCATTCCCGGGATTCCCCGAAGGGACCATCGCGTTAGGGTCCATGAAAGGCAGAACAATGAGACGGCCCGGCGCCGTCGCAAGACGAGCAGGTGGATACGTGACGAATCTGATGCCCTCCGCCGCCGGCGAGCCTTCCATCGGTGGTGGCCTCGGCGACCAGGTCTACAACCGGCTGCTCAACGAGCGGATCATCTTCCTCGGCCAGCAGGTTGACGACGACATCGCGAACAAGATCACCGCACAGCTGCTGCTCCTTGCCGCCGAGCCGGACAAGGACATCTACCTGTACATCAACAGCCCCGGTGGCTCGGTGACGGCCGGCATGGCGATCTACGACACCATGCAGTACATCCCGAACGACGTGGTCACGATCGCCATGGGCATGGCGGCCTCGATGGGCCAGTTCCTGCTCACCGGCGGGAGCGCCGGCAAGCGCTTCGCGCTGCCCCACGCCGACATCATGATGCACCAGGGCTCCGCGGGCCTCGGTGGCACGGTCTCGGACATCAAGATCCAGGCCGAGTACCTGATGCGCACCAAGAAGCGCATGTCCGAGCTGACCGCGCTGCACTCCGGCCAGACGGTCGAGACGATCATCCGCGACGGCGACCGCGACCGCTGGTTCACCCCGGAAGAGGCCAAGGAGTACGGTCTCATCGACGAGATCATCACGCACGCCTCGGGTGTTCCGGGAGGCGGCGGCACCGGTGCCTGACCGGCCCGGCCACGCCACGCACCGCCACGACCCCAGCCCCCAGAACGCCACCAGGACGGTGAACACCCTCATGAGCAACTTCCCCGGCGCCGCCAGCGGCATGTACGAAGGGCCCCGGCCCGACAGCCGCTACGTCATTCCGCGCTTCGTCGAGCGCACCTCCCAGGGCATCCGCGAGTACGACCCGTACGCGAAGCTCTTCGAGGAGCGCGTGATCTTCCTGGGTGTCCAGATCGACGACGCGTCCGCCAACGACGTCATGGCGCAGCTGCTGTGCCTGGAGTCGATGGACCCCGACCGGGACATCTCGATCTACATCAACAGCCCCGGTGGCGACATGACGGCCCTCACGGCCATCTACGACACCATGCAGTTCGTGAAGCCGGACATCCAGACGGTGTGCATGGGCCAGGCGGCCTCCGCCGCGGCCATCCTGCTCGCCGCCGGCACCCCCGGCAAGCGCATGGCGCTGCCGAACTCCCGCGTGCTGATCCACCAGCCGGCCGGCTCCACCGGCCGCGGTCAGCTCTCCGACCTGGAGATCATCGCGAACGAGTTCACCCGGATGCGTGAGCAGCTGGAGAACATGCTGGCCAAGCACTCCAACCGGCCGATCGAGCAGGTCCGCGAGGACATCGAGCGCGACAAGATCCTCACGGCCGAGGAAGCGCTCGAGTACGGCATCGTGGACCAGATCATCTCCACCCGGAAGATGAACAACGCCTCGGTCCGCTGACGCGGAGCGGCGACTCGCGGGCCCCCTTGGCAGGGAGCACGTCAAAGTGAACCCTGCCAAGGGGGACCCGAACACGGGGCCCGGCAAGGTACCGTCGGACATAAGGCAGCACCAGGAGCCGCTGGACTCGGAAGCGTCCGGGCGTCTCCCAGGCGAAGGGGAAGCACACCGTGGCACGCATCGGTGACGGCGGCGATCTGCTCAAGTGCTCGTTCTGCGGCAAGAGCCAGAAGCAGGTCAAGAAGCTCATCGCAGGTCCCGGTGTGTACATCTGCGACGAGTGCATCGATCTCTGCAACGAGATCATCGAGGAAGAGCTCGCGGAGACCAGCGAGGTGCGCTGGGAGGAGCTGCCCAAGCCGCGGGAGATCTACGAGTTCCTCGAGGGCTACGTGGTCGGCCAGGAGGCCGCCAAGAAGGCGCTCTCGGTCGCGGTGTACAACCACTACAAGCGGGTCCAGGCGGGCGAGAACGGCGGCGCCCAGGGCCGCGACGACGCCATCGAGCTGGCGAAGTCCAACATCCTGCTGCTCGGCCCCACGGGCTCCGGCAAGACGCTCCTCGCCCAGACGCTCGCGCGCATGCTGAACGTGCCCTTCGCGATCGCCGACGCTACGGCGCTGACGGAGGCGGGGTACGTCGGCGAGGACGTGGAGAACATCCTCCTGAAGCTGATCCAGGCGGCCGACTACGACGTCAAGAAGGCCGAGACCGGGATCATCTACATCGACGAGATCGACAAGGTGGCGAGGAAGAGCGAGAACCCCTCGATCACCCGGGACGTCTCGGGCGAGGGCGTCCAGCAGGCCCTCCTCAAGATCCTCGAGGGCACCACGGCCTCGGTCCCGCCCCAGGGCGGCCGCAAGCACCCCCACCAGGAGTTCATCCAGATCGACACGACGAACGTCCTGTTCATCGTGGGTGGCGCCTTCGCCGGCCTGGAGAAGATCATCGAGGCCCGGGCGGGAGCGAAGGGCATCGGCTTCGGCGCCACGATCCGCTCCAAGCGCGAGCTGGAGTCCAAGGACGTCTTCGAGGACGTCATGCCGGAGGACCTGGTCAAGTTCGGCATGATCCCGGAGTTCATCGGCCGTCTCCCGGTCATCACCTCGGTCCACAACCTGGACCGCGAGGCACTCCTGAAGATCCTGGTCGAGCCCCGCAACGCCCTGGTCAAGCAGTACCAGCGGCTGTTCGAACTCGACGGCGTGGAACTCGACTTCGAGCGCGAGGCCCTGGAAGCCATCGCCGACCAGGCCATCCTCCGCCAGACCGGCGCCCGCGGCCTGCGCGCCATCATGGAGGAGGTCCTGATGTCGGTCATGTACGAGGTCCCGTCCCGCAAGGACGTGGCCCGCGTGGTCATCACCCCCGACGTCGTCCACTCCAACGTCAACCCGACCCTGATCCCCCGAGACGCCCGCGGCCGGGGGGCGGGGGAGCAGAAGACGGCGTAGCCGCCACCAGACACGCGCGAAGGGGCCCCGGTCACCCGACCGGGGCCCCTTCGCGCGTGTCGAACCGTCGGCCTCGACATCGGCGCGCGGGTGTCACAGCTTGACGCGGATCTCCTCGCGCACCTTCGTGGTGATGTCAACCGCCGTGTCCTTGTCGACACCTCCCGTGTTGTCGCCCGGGGACACCATGGCGACCGTGCTGTAGTCGGACCACACGCAGAACCAGTCGGTCGACTCCCGCTTCGTGAGGGAGTTCGTGCTCTGCGTCGCCTGGCACTTCATGAGAGCGCCGTCGATGTCGACGTCCTCCGGCTGGCCGAGCAACTTGACCTTGCCGCTGGTGCTCGAGGAATCGGACGACCCGCTGTCGTCGACCTTCTTGTTGTTGTCCGAGATCTGCTGGGTGAGGGCGACGAAGTACTTGTCCAGCGCCGCTTCGGGATCCGCGATCTCGCCGTAACCGCCCACCATGGTGAGGCCCTTGGCCGTCAGCAGGTCGCTCTGGCTGGGCAGTTTGCTGGGGTCGGGATGCTCCGGGTCGTAGTCGCCGAAGTCGGCCGTGGACCACTGGCCGACGACGGCCTTTCCGCCCTTGACGCCGGCCTTGGTCAGGTACTTCACCGTGGTCGAGTCGCTGCTCTCTCCGCCCTTGCCGACGCGCTTGTAGTCACTGAGCACGGTCGACGGAGTCGTCAGCTTGTGCGCACCGTCATTGGACAGACCCGATCCACTCCCGCTGAGCACGAAATACGCCCCCACCGCGATCGCCGCGACGACGGCCACCGCGCCGATGACCAGGCCCGTCTTCTTCTTGCCGCCCTCCGGGAGCGGGGCCTGGGGAGGCATGCCGTAGGGCTGCTGGCCGTAGGGGCCCGGCTGCTGGCCGTACGGGTTCGGCTGCGGGGGGACGCCGCCCTGCTGCGGGTAGCCGTACCCGGGCTGCGGGGGAGCCGGAGGGGCCTGCTGGGGGTAGCCGTAGCCGGGCTGCGGGGCCTGCGGCTGCTGGCCGTACGGGCCCGGCTGGCCGTAGGGCCCGGGCTGGCCGTACGGGGCAGGCTGCCCCGGCTGGCCGTACGGTCCCGGCTGCTGGGGCGGCTGGCCGTACGGGCCCGGCTGGTTGTTGCTCATCTCTGGGTTCCCCTCCAGATGCCTTATGTGTTCCTGACATCCTGGCCCAGCCCCCCGAACCGCACGGCACCGGGGGCCGCACCGTTACAGAACAAACGCGTTTCGGGACGGCCCCGTGACACCTCTAAACTGACCCCCGTGACCGAGAACGCTCAGCAGCAGCCACCAGCGCCCGACACCGAACTGCCGACCCAGTACGCGCCGGCCGATGTAGAGGGGCCGCTGTACGAGCGCTGGGTAGAGCGCGGTTACTTCGAGGCGGACGAGAAGAGCGACAAGCCGCCGTACACCATCGTCATCCCGCCGCCGAACGTCACCGGCAGCCTGCACCTCGGGCACGCCTTCGAGCACACCCTCATCGACGCCCTGACCAGGCGCAAGCGCATGCAGGGCTACGAGACGCTGTGGCAGCCCGGCATGGACCACGCCGGTATCGCCACGCAGAACGTCGTCGAGCGGGAGCTGGGCAAGGAAGGCAAGTCGCGGCACGACCTGGGCCGGGACGCCTTCGTCGAGCGCGTCTGGCAGTGGAAGGCCGAGTCCGGCGGGCAGATCAGCGGCCAGATGCGCCGCCTGGGCGACGGCGTCGCCTGGTCCCGTGAGCGCTTCACCATGGACGAGGGCCTTTCCCAGGCCGTCCAGACCATCTTCAAGCGCCTCTACGACGACGAGCTGATCTACCGCGCCGAGCGCATCATCAACTGGTGCCCCCGCTGCCTGACCGCGATCTCCGACATCGAGGTCGAGTACCAGGACGACGACGGCGAGCTGGTCTCCATGACGTACGGGGACGGGGACGACACCATCGTCGTCGCCACCACCCGCGCCGAGACCATGCTCGGTGACACGGCCGTCGCCGTGCACCCCGAGGACGAGCGGTACAAGCACCTCGTCGGCAAGCTCATCAGGCTCCCGCTCACCGACCGCTCCATCCCGGTCGTCGCCGACACCCATGTCGACCCCGAGTTCGGCACCGGCGCCGTCAAGGTCACCCCGGCCCACGACCCGAACGACTTCGAGATCGGCCAGCGGCACGACCTGCCGTCCCTCACCGTGATGGACGAGCACGCCGTCATCACCGCGCACGGCCCCTTCCAGGGCCTGGACCGGCTCGAGGCCCGCTCCGCCATCGTCGCCGCCCTGCGCGCCGAGGGCCGGATCGTCGCCGAGAAGCGGCCGTACGTCCACTCGGTCGGCCACTGCTCGCGCTGCAAGACCACCATCGAGCCGCGTCTGTCCATGCAGTGGTGGGTCAAGGTCGGCCCGCTGGCGAAGGCGGCCGGTGACGCCGTCCGCGACGGCCGGGTCAAGATCCACCCGCAGGAGATGGAGAAGCGGTACTTCGACTGGGTCGACAACCTCCACGACTGGTGCATCTCGCGCCAGTTGTGGTGGGGCCACCGCATCCCGGTCTGGTACGGACCCGAGGGTGAGGTCGTCTGCGTCGGGCCCGACGAGCAGCCGCCGAGCGGTGAGGGCTGGCGTCAGGACACCGACGTCCTCGACACCTGGTTCTCCTCCGGCCTCTGGCCGTTCTCCACGCTCGGCTGGCCCGAGCAGACCGAGTCGCTCGCGAAGTTCTACCCGAACTCCGTCCTGGTCACCGGCTACGACATCCTCTTCTTCTGGGTCGCCCGGATGATGATGTTCGGGCTGTACGCGATGGACGGCACCCCGCCGTTCCACACCATCGCCCTGCACGGCATGGTCCGCGACCAGTTCGGCAAGAAGATGTCGAAGTCCTTCGGCAACGCGGTGAACCCGCTGGACTGGATGGACAAGTACGGCTCCGACGCCCTCCGCTTCACCCTCGCGCGCGGCGCCAACCCCGGCGTCGACGTCCCGATCGGCGAGGACTGGGTCCAGGGCTCCCGCAACTTCGCCAACAAGATCTGGAACGCGACCCGCTTCGCGCTGATGAACGGCGCGACGGTTCAGGGCCCGCTGCCGGAGCCGTCCGCGATGTCGGCCACGGACCGCTGGATCCTCTCCCGCCTCAACTCGGTCGTCGCCGAAGTCGACGCGTACTACGACGACTTCCAGTTCGCCAAGCTCTCCGACGCCCTCTTCCACTTCGCGTGGGACGAGGTCTTCGACTGGTACGTCGAGCTGTCCAAGACGACGTTCCAGGCGGGTGGCGAACCGGCCGAGGTCAGCAAGCGAGTCCTCGGCGAGGTCCTCGACGTCACCCTCAGGCTGCTGCACCCGGTCGTCCCGTTCGTCACGGAGACCCTGTGGACCACCCTCACCGGCGGCGAGTCCATCGTCATCGCCGAGTGGCCGGCCGACAGCGGCTTCCGCGACCGGGCGGCCGAGCGGGAGATCGAGTCCCTCCAGTCCGTCATCACCGAGGTCCGCCGCTTCCGCGCCGACCAGGGCCTGCAGCCGGGGCAGCGCGTCCCGGCCCGCCTGACTCTCGACGGCACGGCGCTGGCCCCGCACGAGGCCGCCATCCGCCAGCTCCTCCGCCTCCAGCCGGAGGGCGACGCCTTCACGGCCACGGCCACCCTCCCGGTCGCCGGCGCCGAGGTCGCGCTCGACCTGTCCGGCACGATCGACGTGGCCGCCGAGCGCAAGCGGCTGGCGAAGGACCTGGCCGCCGCCGAGAAGGAGAAGGCCCAGGCCAACGCCAAGCTCGGCAACGAGGCGTTCCTGGCGAAGGCCCCGGAGAACGTGGTCGACAAGATCCGCACGCGCCTGGCCAAGGCCGAGGAGGACATCGCCCGCATCACCGCCCAGCTGGAGCGGCTGCCGCAGGCGTAGCCGTCCGTAGGCGACAGGGCCCCCGGAGCCGCGAGGTTCCGGGGGCCTTCGCGCGTCCGGGGGCCTTCGCGCGTCCGGGGAGAGGCGCTGCTCGCCGAGAGGTGCCTCCCCACGGGAGGCACCCGCAGCACTCACCCGTGCCGCCCCGGAGGCACGACTGCCCGCAGGCTGCGGTGGCGAGCAGCCGGCGGGAACCGCGACCCCCGTGGGGCGCGGGAACTGCGCGACCGGCCCCCACGCGCCCGCAGTCGGCCCACGAGACAAGCCACCCCATACCGGCGCCGCGAAGCCCCCGCCCGCTTTCGTAGACTGACCCCGTGAGCGACCACCCGGGCAACAGCGACACCCCCGACCCCCTCGGCCCCCTCGACGGAGTCGACGGCTTCGACGAGATCGTCGAGGCCGAGACCACCCGCGACCCCGACCTGGCGGTGATCGAGGCCGGCAGCCGCACCCTGCGCACCCAGGGCGGCGCACCGCAGGCCGACGTACCGGCGCGCCCCGAGGACCCGGAGGTCGACAGGGCGCTGCGCGCGGTCGAGACGGAGCTGGCCACCCGCTGGGGCGAGACCAAGCTGGAGCCCTCGGTCAGCAGGATCGCCGCGCTGATGGACGTGCTGGGCGAGCCGCAGCGGTCGTACCCCTCGATCCACATCACGGGGACGAACGGCAAGACCTCCACCGCTCGCATGATCGAGGCCCTGCTCGGCGCCTTCGAGCTGCGCACCGGGCGGTACACGAGCCCTCACGTGCAGTCGATCACCGAGCGCATCAGCCTGGACGGCGCCCCGATCTCGGCCGAGCGGTTCATCGAGACGTACCAGGACATCAAGCCGTACGTCGAGATGGTCGACGCCTCGCAGGAGTACCGGCTGTCCTTCTTCGAGGTGCTCACCGGCATGGCGTACGCCGCCTTCGCCGACGCGCCGGTGGACGTGGCCGTCGTGGAGGTCGGCATGGGCGGCTCCTGGGACGCGACGAACGTGATCGACGGGGACGTCGCCGTGGTCACCCCCATCGGGCTCGACCACACCGACCGGCTCGGCTCCACGCCCGGGGAGATCGCCGGTGAGAAGGCCGGCGTCATCAAGCAGGACGCCACCGTGATCCTGGCCCAGCAGCCGGTGGACGCGGCGCAGGTGCTGCTGAAGAAGGCCGTCGAGGTGGACGCCACCGTGGCCCGCGAGGGCCTGGAGTTCGGCGTGACCGCCCGGCAGATCGCCGTCGGCGGCCAGCTCCTCACGCTGCGCGGCCTGGGCGGCGAGTACCAGGAGGTCTACCTCCCGCTGCACGGAGCCCACCAGGCGCACAACGCGGCCGTGGCCCTCGCCGCGGTGGAGGCGTTCTTCGGCGTGGGCGCGCAGCGCGCGGAGCCGCTGGACATCGACACCGTCCGCAAGGCCTTCGCGGCCGTCTCCTCGCCGGGCCGCCTGGAGGTCGTACGGCGCTCTCCCACCGTCGTCCTGGACGCCGCCCACAACCCGCCGGGCGCGGAGGCCGCCGCAGAGGCCGTGCGGGAGGCATTCGACTTCACACGGCTCATCGGCGTGGTCGGGGCGAGCGGCGACAAGAACGTGCGCGGGCTGCTGGAGGCCTTCGAGCCGATCTTCGCGGAGGTCGTGGTCACGCAGAACTCCAGCCACCGCGCCATGGACGCGGACGAGCTGGCCGCGATCGCCGTCGAGGTGTTCGGCGAGGAGCGGGTGCAGGTCGAGCCACGGCTGCCCGAGGCCCTGGAGGCGGCGATCACGCTGGCCGAGGAGGAGGGCGAGTTCGCCGGTGGCGGGGTGCTGGTCACCGGGTCGGTCATCACGGTGGGCGAGGCCCGCCTGCTGCTGGGCAAGGGCTGAGGAGTTCCGTCGTGCGTACGCTGTGTTCGTCGACGCTGATCGGCGAGTTCTTCGTCATCGGGTTCGCGGGCCTCGTGGCCATGAAGGACCCGGGTCTGTCCACGTCGACCGTGTGGCTGGTCAGCGGCATCGCCATGGTGCTGTGCGTGCTGCTGTGCGGCGTGGTGACCCGGCCGGGCGGGGTCGCCCTCGGCTGGGCGCTGCAGATCGCCCTGATCGCCTCGGGTGTCTTCGTGCCGACGATGTTCTTCATGGGCGCGCTGTTCGCCGCCCTGTGGTGGGCCTCGGTCCACTTCGGCAGAAAGATCGACGAGGCCAAGGCCCGCTTCGCCGAGTCCGGCGCCTCCAAGGCTGACGCTGTGTGACGAGCGCAGGGCGCGCTCTTGTAACCTCGTGCCACCGCACATCGCAGACAAGGAGCACCTCGTGAGCCAGCGCACCCTCGTCCTCCTCAAGCCCGACGCCGTCCGTCGTGGCCTGACCGGCGAGATCATCAGCCGTATCGAGCGCAAGGCCGGCTGGCAGATCACCGCGCTGGAGCTGCGCACCCTGGACCAGGACACGCTGGAGCAGCACTACGGGGAGCACAAGGGCAAGCCCTTCTACGAGCCGCTGGTGGAGTTCATGGCCTCCGGCCCGGTCGTGGCCATGATCGTCGAGGGTGAGCGGGTCATCGAGGGGCTGCGCGCCCTGGCCGGCCCGACCGACCCGATCGCCGCCGCGCCCGGCTCCATCCGCGGGGACTACGGCGTGATCGTCCGCGAGAACCTGATCCACGCCTCCGACTCGGAGGAGTCCGCCGAGCGCGAGGTGAAGATCTTCTTCCCGGGCCGTGCCTGAGCGGCACGCGAGCGGATTTCCCACCGCCTTTTTTCTGACGGGCCCTCAGGCCTCGTCGTGAAACCGGCCTGGGACGGCCGTACGTTTTCGGCCGTCCCTTGGCATATGCCTTGCCGATCGGGGGAACGTGTGCCCCCGATGGACCGTCTCCACAAGCGAGGCGGCGCGCCATCTGATGACAATGGCGAAGACCCTCGCGCAGTGTTCGTGCAGGCGCGTTTACGATGGAAGCCTTCACGTCACAGCACCCGCCTCGCCGACCTGATATGCCCTCAAAAGCCCGGGAAGGCCAGATGAATCCGGATGGGGAACTCAATGTCGTTCATCGGCCGTGACATGGCTGTCGACCTCGGGACCGCCAACACGCTGGTGTACGTCAGGGGTCGCGGAATCGTGCTCAACGAGCCGTCCGTCGTCGCGATCAACACCAACACCGGTGGCATCCTCGCGGTCGGTGCCGAAGCGAAGAAGATGATCGGCCGGACCCCGGGCAACATCGTCGCGGTGCGTCCGCTGAAGGACGGGGTCATCGCCGACTTCGAGATCACGGAGCGGATGCTCCGCTACTTCATCCTCAAGATCCACAAGCGGCGGTACCTCGCCCGGCCGCGCGTCGTCGTCTGCGTGCCCTCGGGCATCACCGGCGTCGAGCGCCGCGCCGTCATCGAGGCGTCCTCCCAGGCCGGTGCCCGCCAGGTGCACATCATCGAGGAGCCCATGGCCGCCGCCATCGGCTCCGGCCTGCCGGTCCACGAGGCCACGGGCAACATGGTGGTGGACATCGGCGGCGGCACCACCGAGGTCGCGGTCATCTCGCTCGGCGGCATCGTCACCGCGCAGTCCATCCGCGTCGCGGGCGACGAACTGGACAACGCGATCATCCAGTACATCAAGAAGGAGTACAGCCTCCTGCTGGGTGAGCGCACGGCCGAGCAGATCAAGATCACGATCGGTTCGGCGTACGAGCTCGACGCCGACGAGCACACCGAGGTCCGCGGCCGCGACCTGGTCTCCGGGCTGCCGAAGACCGTCGTCATCTCGGCCGCCGAGGTCCGCAAGGCGATCGAGGAACCCGTCAACGCGATCGTGGACGCGGTCAAGACCACCCTCGACAAGTGCCCGCCGGAGCTGTCCGGCGACATCATGGACCGAGGAATCGTTCTGACCGGCGGCGGAGCCCTGCTGCGCGGCCTGGACGAGCGGCTGCGCCGGGAGACCGGCATGCCGATCCACATCGCCGAGGACCCCCTGGACAGCGTGGCGCTCGGCTCCGGCAAGTGCGTCGAGGAGTTCGAGGCGCTCCAGCAGGTCCTGGACGCCCAGCCGCGCAGATGACGCGACTCCCCGATTCCGCCGTACGAGATGATCTCCTCTCGTGCGGCGGATCGTTGATATAGAGGCACAAGCTCCCCCAAATGGGCCCCAAAGGTTTGCGTTTCACCATTCGCGCTCCGCCCAAAGGGCCCCTCGAATTCCTACTGAGGAAGGGCACGGCCGCCGCACGTGAGGGACACGAAAGAGAGCCGGCTGCTCCTGGTCCTGCTGATCGCCATCGCGTTCGCGCTGATCACGGTGGACATCCGCGGGGGCCGGAACTCCCCGGTCGACGGTGCCCGGCAGGCCGCAGCCGCCGCGTTCGGCCCCATCGAGAACGGACTGTCCTCGGCGGTCGACCCGGTCGGCAACGCCATCTCCGCCGTCCGCGACTCCGGCAGCCGCCACGACCGGCTCGCCGCGCTGGAGAAGGAGAACGCCGCCCTCAAGGCCAAGCTCGGCAGCGACGACCGCAACCGCAGCCGCCTCAGGCAGCTCGACAAGATGCTGAAGATCGCCGGCGAGGGCCAGTACGGCATCAAGGGCGCCCAGGTCATCGCCATCGGCGCGGCCCAGGGCTTCTCCTGGACCATCACCATCGACGCCGGCGCGAACGACGGCATCAAACGGGACATGACCGTCATCAACGGCGACGGACTCGTCGGCCGCGTCACCACCGTGGGCCCCGACACCGCCACCGTGCTGCTCGCCAACGACCCGGACTTCACCGTCGGCACCCGCATGGAGAACGGCGACGAACTCGGCTTCGCCTCCGGCCAGGGCGACCGCCCGCTGCGCGTGGAACTCCTCAACGGCAAGGCCGAGGTGAAGAAGGGCGACCGCCTCGTCACCTTCGGCTCCCAGGCCGACAGGCCGTTCGTGCCGGGCGTCCCGGTCGGCGTGGTCTCCCGCGTCGACCCCTCCGGCGGCGGCCTCACCCGTACGCTCTACGTCACGCCGTACGTCGCCTTCAGCAAGCTCGACATCGTCGGCGTGGTCGTCCAGCCCCCGAAGAAGGACCCGCGCGACGAGGTCCTGCCGGCCAAGCCCAAACCGGTCCCCACGCCGACGGTGACCGTCACGGTCACCCCCTCGGCCAACGCATCCGCCGACGGCGAGCAGCAGTAGGAGCTGACTTTTCCATGCGTGTCAACCGGATCCTGCTCTCCACCGCGCTGGTCGTCGTCGCCCTGGTGATCCAGGTCAGCGTGCTCGCCCGGCTGCACCTGCCGGGCGCCGTACCCGACCTGCTGCTGCTCACGGTCCTCGGCCTGGCGATGGTGTACGGCCATGTCGGCGGCGCCCTCGTCGGCTTCGGCGCCGGCCTGCTCGCCGACCTCGCCCCGCCCGCCGACCACGCCGCCGGCCGCTACGCGCTCGTGCTGTGCGTCATCGGCTACTTCGCCGGGCTCGTCCGGCCGGCGAGCGGCCGGCTGAAGTCGGCGACCGGCCCGATGGCCGTCGTGGTCGCCGCCGCCGTCGCCTCCACCCTGCTGTACGCGGGCGTCGGCGCCCTGGTCGGCGACACCGCCGCCCGCCATGTCGGCCTGCCCGGCCTGCTGTTCTCGGCCGCGCTGTACGACCTGCTGCTCGCGCCCTTCGTGGTGCCCGGCATCATGTGGCTGGCCCGCCGCTCCGACAACGACCCGCTCGCCGAGGTCGGGCCCGCCACCAAGGCCGGCGACATCTCCTCCGGCTGGCTCTCCTCCGGCACCGGCCTGCGCATCGGCAGCCAGCGCGGCGGCCTCGGCGCCCTGAAGGCCAAGGCCCGCAGCCGCTCCGCCCGGGTCGGCCGCATCAAGGGGGTCAAGCGCCTGTGAACCCCCGCGAGTTCACCCGAACGAGTCAGCTTTCGCGGAACGCGGCCTCACAGGCTGGTCGTTCATCATTCGTCGGTGCATCCGCCGTCCGAGCATCAGCCGTCCGCGCACCCGCATCCGCGTACTGAGAGGGGGAGACAGCCGCAGTGACCAACATCCCCGAGACCGGACGGACCCCACGGGTCCAGACCCGCCTCGTCGTCATCCAGATCCTCGTTCTCTCCCTCCTCGGCACCCTCGGCGGCCGCCTGTGGTACCTGCAGATCCGGGAGGGCGCCGAGTACCAGAAGGAGGCCTCCGGCAACCACGTCCAGCAGGTCGTCCAGCCCGCCGTGCGCGGAGACATCCTCGACGCCCGCGGCGTGCCTCTCGCCGACAACGAGACGCGCCTGGTCGTCTCCGCCTCCCGCACCGAACTGCTCAAGCAGAAGGACGACGGCAAGGCCGTCCTGACCAAGCTGGCCGGCGTCCTCGGCATGAAGCCCGCCGAGGTCATGCAGAAGGTCCGGCTGTGCGACGCCAAGACCCCCCAGCCCTGCTGGAACGGCTCGCCCTACCAGCCGATCCCGGTCACCGACGAGGCCACGCCCAAGCAGGCCCTGCAGATCCGCGAACGCGCCGAGGACTTCCCCGGCATCACCGCCGAACCCGAGGCCGTGCGCCGCTACCCGGGCCCGGGCAGGTCCAACTCCGCCCAGGTCCTCGGGTATCTCTCCCCGGTCACCGACAGCGAGATCCAGAAGGCCAAGGACACCGACTCGCCCTACCTGCGCTCCGACATGGTCGGCCGCTCCGGCCTGGAGCGCACCTACGACAAGGTGCTGCGCGGCAAGGCGGGGGTGACGCGCTACGAGGTGGACAACCTCGGCCGGGTCATCGGCAAGGCCAGGTCGGACGCGGCCCAGCCCGGCTCCAACCTGGTCACCAGCATCGACTCCCGCGTCCAGCGCGTCGCGGAGTACGAACTGGACAAGGCGATGAAGGTCGCCCGCCAGCAGTACGACAAGATCACCGGCGAGAACTACAAGGCCGACTCCGGTGCCGTCGTCGTCATGGAGGCCAAGACCGGCCGGATCGTCGCCATGGCCTCGGCCCCCACCTACGACCCGAACGTGTGGGTGGGCGGCATCTCCGCCAAGGACTACAAGGCCCTCACCGGGAAGAAGTCCGACTACCCGCTGCTCAACCGCGCCATACAGGGTCAGGCCGCACCCGGCTCGACCTTCAAGGTGGTCTCCACGGCCGCCGCGGTCAACGCCGGCTACGCGTTCGACGGCCGCTACCCGTGCACCAGCTCGTACTCGGTGGGCAGCCAGGTCTTCAAGAACTTCGAGGGCGAGAACTTCGGCCCCATCTCCCTGGGCCGCGCCCTGGAGGTCTCCTGCGACACCGTCTTCTACGGTCTGGCCGACAAGGAGTGGAAGCGCGACGGCGGCATCAACCCGAAGAAGGGCCAGCCCAAGGACTACTTCTTCAAGACCGCCCACCAGTTCGGCCTCGGCAGGGAGACCGGCATCGACCTGCCCAACGAGGTCACCGGCCGCGTCCCCGACCGCCAGTGGAAGCTGAACTACTGGAAGGCCAACAAGGACGCGTGGTGCAAGACCGGCAAGAAGGACGGCACCTACGTCGAGAAGATCGCGTACGAGAACTGCCTCGAGGGCAACAAGATGCGCGAGGGTGACGAGATCAACTACTCCATCGGCCAGGGCGACACCCTCGTCACGCCGATCCAGGAGGCGGTGATCTACGGCGCCGTCGCCAACGGCGGCACCATGTACCAGCCGACCATCGGCAAGGCCGTCATCAGCGCCGACGGCAAGAGCGTGCAGGAGATCAAGCCCAAGAAGCGCGGCCGGCTGCCGGTCACCCAGGCCACCCTCAAGGGCATGGACGACGCCTTCGCCGGCGTCATCACCCGCGGTACCGCCGCCTGGAAGTTCGGCGGCTGGCCGCAGAACAAGATCCCGCTGCACGGCAAGACCGGTACCGCGGAGGTCTACGGCAAGCAGACCACCTCCTGGCTCGCCACGTACTCCAAGGACTACACGGTGATCATGACGATCGCCCAGGCCGGTACGGGTTCCGGAGCCTCCGGTGAGGCCGTGCGCAACATCTACAGCGCGCTCTACGGCGTCCGGGGCGACGGCTCCATCGACAAGAAGAAGGCCCTGCTGCCCGAGCCGCAGAAGAGCCTGCCGAAGGTCCGCGCCGACGGCACCGTCGTCAACCCCAAGGTCTCCGGCGACCCCGCCAAGGACGTCGAGGCCGCCCAGAAGAACAACTCCACCAACGGCGACGACCAGCAGCCCCCGGCCACCTCGCCCACACCCACCAGCACCAGCAACACCCGCAGAAAGCCCCGCAGGAGGGGCAGCCGGAGGATGCTCACATGACCGGCGCCAACAGCTTCTCCGTCTCCGGGTACGGCCCCGAGCGGGCCGGCTGGACCAGGGTCTTCGCCCGCGACTCGCTGACCCGCCGGCTGGACTGGCCGATACTGCTGTCCGCGCTCGCACTGTCGGGAATCGGCTCGCTCCTCGTCTACTCGGCCACCCGCAACCGCACCGAGATCAACCAGGGCGACCCGTACTACTTCCTGCTCCGGCATCTCATGAACACCGGCATCGGGCTCGCCCTGATGATCGGCACCATCTGGCTCGGCCACCGCGCTCTGCGCAACGCCGTGCCGATCCTCTACGGCCTGTCCGTCTTCGGCATCCTCGCCGTGCTCACCCCGCTCGGCTCCACCGTCAACGGCGCCCACTCCTGGATCGTGCTCGGCGGCGGCTTCTCGCTCCAGCCGTCGGAATTCGTGAAGATCACGATCATCCTCGGCATGTCCATGCTGCTCGCGGCCCGCGTCGACGCCGGCGACAAGAAGTACCCCGACCACCGCACGGTCGTGCAGTCCCTGGGGCTCGCCGCCGTACCCATCCTGATCGTGCTGCTCATGCCCGACCTCGGCTCGGTCATGGTGATGGTGGTCATCATCCTCGGCGTGCTGCTCGCCTCCGGCGCCTCCAACCGCTGGGTCTTCGGCCTCATCGCCGCCGGCGCCATCGGCGCGATCGCCGTCTGGCAGCTGCACATCCTGGACACCTACCAGATCAACCGCTTCGCCGCCTTCGCCAACCCCGACCTCGACCCCGCCGGCGTCGGCTACAACACCAACCAGGCCCGCATCGCCATCGGCTCCGGCGGTCTCACCGGCGCCGGCCTCTTCCACGGCTCACAGACCACCGGCCAGTTCGTCCCCGAGCAGCAGACCGACTTCGTCTTCACGGTCGCCGGCGAAGAGCTCGGCTTCGTCGGCGCCGGACTGATAATCCTTCTCCTCGGCATCGTCCTGTGGCGGGCCTGCCGCATCGCCCGCGACTCCACCGAGCTGTACGGCACGATCGTCGCCGCCGGGATCGTCGCCTGGTTCGCCTTCCAGGCCTTCGAGAACATCGGCATGACCCTCGGCATCATGCCGGTCACCGGCCTGCCCCTGCCCTTCGTGTCGTACGGCGGCTCCTCCATGTTCGCCGTGTGGGTGGCCGTCGGACTCCTGCAGTCCATCAAGGTGCAACGACCCATGTCCGCCTGAAGGGGAGGCCTAATCAGCGCAAACGCGGCTAGATTCTGTTCATGGCGGATGAGAAACGCGAGATCGAGCGCAAGTACGAATCCGACGACAGCGGACTGCCCGACCTGACCGGCGTCGGCGGGGTGGCGAACGTACTCGACAAGGGCCTCGTCGAACTGGACGCCACCTACTACGACACCCCCGACGAACGCCTCGCCGCGGCCTCCCTCACCCTGCGCCGCCGCACCGGAGGCTCCGACGCCGGCTGGCACCTCAAACTCCCGGTCGCCCCCGGCATCCGCGACGAGATCAGAGCACCCCTGTCCGACACCGTCCCCGACGAGATCGCCGCCCTCGTCCGCTCCCGGGTCCGCGGCGCCGGCCTGGTCCCCGTGGTCCGGCTCCGCTCCGCCCGCGACGTACGCCACCTGGTCGACGCCGACGGCACCCTGCTCGCCGAGGCCAGCGTGGACACCGTGACCGCCGACCGCCTGAACCGGGCGGGCGGGACCGCCCAGTGGACCGAGATCGAGGTCGAACTCGCCGACGGCATCGACCCCGCCTTCCTCGACAAGGTCGACAAACGGCTGCGCAAGGCGGGCGTACGACCCTCGTCGTCCTCCTCCAAACTGGCCCACGCCCTGCAGCAGACCGGCGGAGCCCCCACCCGCACCACCGGACGGGCACAGCCCGTCACCGCCGCCGACCACCTCCTCGCCTACCTGCGCGAACAGCGCGAGGTCATCCTCGAATGCGACCCGGCCGTCCGCCGCGACGTACCGGACTCCGTCCACCGCATGCGAGTCGCCACCCGCCGCATGCGCAGCACCTTCCGCACCTTCGGCGCCGTCCTCGACCCCGCCGTCACCGCCCCCGTCGCCGCCGAGCTGAAGTGGCTGGCCGGCGAGCTCGGCACCGACCGCGACCAGGAGGTCCTGGCCGACCGCCTCACCACCGCCCTCGACGGCCTCCCGCCCACCCTCGTCGTCGGCCCCGTGCACCACCGGCTCACCACCTGGGCCGGCGCCCGGCACAGCAGCACCCGCGGGCACCTCATCGCCGTCCTGGACTCCGCCCGTCACCTCGCCCTGCTCGACACCCTGGACGCCCTCCTCGCCGACCCGCCCCTGCGCAAGAAGGCCACCGGCAAGCCGGACAAGATCCTCGCCAAGGCCGTACGCAAGGACTTCGCCAAGGTCGCCCGCCTGGTCACCGGCGCACTCGCCCTGCCCCCCGGCCCGGACCGCGACCTCGCCCTGCACGAGGCCCGCAAGAAGGCCAAGCGCACCCGCTACGCCGCCGAGGCCGCCACCCCCGCCCTCGGCCGCCCCGCCCGCGCCCTCACCACCTCCATGAAGAGCCTCACCACCCTCCTCGGCGACCACCAGGACAGCGTCATGGCCCGCCACACCCTGCGGGAACTGTCCGCCGTGGCCCACGCGGCGGGGGAGAGCGCCTTCACCTACGGGCTGCTGCACGGCAGGGAGGAGCAGCGCGCGGCGGAGGCGGAGGCCGAGCTCCCCGGCCTCTGGGCGAAGATCGACTCCGGGGCGTCCGTCTGAGCGTACGGAGGAGGCCGCCGAGCGGGTTACGCTTGATGGTCACCCCTGTCAGCTCACGAAGGTTCGCGAGATGCCTGCCGAAGCCGCCGAGTCGGTGTTCCCGCAGCTTGAAGCACTGCTCCCGCATGTGCAGAAGCCCATCCAGTACGTCGGCGGAGAACTCAACTCCACGGTCAAGGAATGGGACTCCTGCGACGTCCGCTGGGCACTGATGTACCCGGACGCGTACGAGGTCGGCCTGCCCAACCAGGGCGTCATGATCCTCTACGAGGTCCTCAACGAGCAGGACGGCGTCCTCGCCGAGCGCACCTACAGCGTCTGGCCGGACCTGGAGGCGCTGATGCGCGAGCACGGCGTCCCGCAGTTCACGGTGGACAGCCACCGCCCGGTGAAGGCCTTCGACCTGTTCGGCCTGTCCTTCTCCACGGAACTGGGCTACACCAACATGCTCACGGCCCTGGACCTGGCGGGCATCCCCCTGGAGTCCAAGGACCGCACCATCGACGACCCGATCGTCGTCGCCGGCGGCCACGCCGCCTTCAACCCCGAACCGATCGCCGACTTCATCGACGCGGCCGTGATCGGCGACGGCGAGCAGGCCGTCCTCGACATCACCCGGATCACCCGCGAGTGGAAGGCCGAGGGCTGCCCCGGCGGCCGCGAGGAACTGCTCTTCCGCCTGGCGAAGACGGGCGGCGTCTACGTCCCCGCCTTCTACGACGTCGAGTACCTCCCCGACGGCCGCATCGCCCGCGTGGTCCCCAACAAGTCGGGCGTGCCGTGGCGCGTGTCCAAGCACACGGTCATGGACCTGGACGAGTGGCCCTACCCCAAGCAGCCCCTGGTCCCCCTTGCGGAGACGGTCCACGAGCGCATGTCCGTGGAGATCTTCCGCGGCTGCACCCGCGGCTGCCGCTTCTGCCAGGCGGGCATGATCACCCGCCCGGTCCGCGAGCGCTCCATCACGGGCATCGGCGAGATGGTCGACAAGGGCCTGAAGGCGACGGGCTTCGAGGAGGTGGGCCTCCTCTCCCTGTCCTCGGCGGACCACTCGGAGATCGGCGACATCGCCAAGGGCCTGGCGGACCGCTACGAGGACGACAAGATCGGCCTCTCCCTCCCCTCCACCCGCGTCGACGCCTTCAACATCGACCTGGCCAACGAACTGACCCGCAACGGCCGCCGCTCCGGCCTGACCTTCGCCCCCGAGGGCGGCTCGGAACGCATCCGCAAGGTCATCAACAAGATGGTCTCGGAGGACGACCTGATCCGCACGGTCGCCACCGCCTACGGCAACGGCTGGCGCCAGGTGAAGCTGTACTTCATGTGCGGCCTGCCCACGGAGACCGACGAGGACGTCCTCCAGATCGCCGACATGGCGACGCGGGTGATCCAGAAGGGCCGCGAGGTCTCGGGCTCCAACGACATCCGCTGCACGGTTTCGATCGGCGGCTTCGTCCCCAAGCCCCACACCCCCTTCCAGTGGTCCCCGCAGCTCTCCGCCGAGGAGACGGACGCCCGCCTGGAGAAGCTCCGCGACAAGATCCGCGGGGACAAGAAGTACGGCCGCTCCATCGGCTTCCGCTACCACGACGGCAAGCCCGGCATCGTCGAGGGCCTCCTCTCCCGTGGCGACCGCCGCATCGGCGCCGTCATCCGCGCGGTCTACGACGACGGCGGCCGCTTCGACGGCTGGCGCGAGCACTTCTCCTACGACCGCTGGATGGCCTGCGCCGACAAGGCCCTCGCCCCCTTCGGCGTCGACGTCGACTGGTACACCACCCGCGAGCGCACCTACGAGGAGGTCCTCCCCTGGGACCACCTCGACTCCGGCCTCGACAAGGACTGGCTCTGGGAGGACTGGCAGGACGCCCTCGACGAAACAGAGGTCGAGGACTGCCGCTGGACGCCCTGCTTCGACTGCGGGGTGTGCCCGCAGATGGACACCCACATCCAGGTGGGGCCGACGGGCAAGAAGCTGCTGCCTTTGACTGTGGTCGACAAGTAGCGGGTCGGGCCTCGTGCGGCAGGGAACGCAGGGGCCGCCGCCCTCATGGCGCAGCACAGCCACCTGGCCGTGCTGCGCTACGACGCGGCCCGCGTCGAGACCGATCCCCGTGCCGCCGTCCTTGCCTTCTACGAAAGCGCCTACCGGGCCGGGGCCGGACGCGCCGGATGGGGCATCGTGACGCTGGCGTGCCCCGGAGGCATCACGGACGTGGTCCGGCGGATCTGACTTCCGGTCGGGAAAGTCCGACGATCGAGCGGTCAGGCTTCGGTGTCGGTGCGCGCCAGGATGCCTTTGAGCAGCCCCGTGGCCTGGCCCACCTCGATGAGGTAGCCGTCCGGATCGCGCATGTAGCAGCGCAGCTCGGCACGGCGGTCGATGGGCGGGGTGAGGAACTCGGCCCCTTTGGCGCTTGCCGTGGCGTAGAAGTCGTGGATGTCCGCCACCCGTACGTTCAGAAAGCTGGAGACGGTGTTGGGGTCCTCCGGTGTGCGCAGGACGACATCGGGTTTGTCGTCGGTGGGCCCGCCGCCCGGGTTCATGATGATCCAGCTGTTGGCGACCTTGACGATGCAGGGATTCTCATCCAGCACCACCCGTCCACCCAGTATGTCGGCGTAGAACGCGCGCGAGCGAGGGACATCGCTGACCGTGAGGAAGTGGGTGAGCACCAGGCCCTCGGCCGGTGCGGGAAGGTCGTCGGCTGTGGCGCCGGCAGACGTGACGTCGGACATGTGTCGAGCGTATGGCGCGCATGGCCGTGCGGCACTCTCAGCCGATGCGTCTCTCGTTGCGTGATGCGGCATGGGAGCGGGCCGGGCCGGGCACCGGGCGCGGTTTTGTGCACTGAGGCGGGCGAGGCACTCGATGGGGTGAGGGAGGCGCCGGCGGGGGTGGTACCCGCCGGCGTGGTCTGGCGGCCGCCGTGCCGGTGATGCGGCTGCACTGACGAGGCTGTGAGGTGCGGCGTTCGCAGGCATCCTGGGCCTGTCCGGTTTGCGGTGAGTCGTCTTGTTCGGGCAGTGGGCCGCTGCTAAGCCTTGGGCACACGACTCCAGGGAGAACGCCGTGCGCCGAAGGCCCCCTCTTGCCGTCCCTCCGCGTTCACGAGTCCGAGCGTTCCTGTGCGCCGTCGCCGCCGTCGCCCTTGTGACGCTCACCGCCGCGACACGTCCCCCCGCGGACACCCGGGCCGTGGCGGAGTCGGCAGCCGTGGTGCGCGAGTGGAACGCCATCGCCACCGACACGATCAAAAAGAGCCTCGGTGTACGCCCCTCCGGGCAGGCGGCGGTCTGGGAGGGGTTCGTCTCCGTCGCCGTGTACAACGCCGTGGTGGGCATCGAAGGGGGCTACGGCCTGTACAAATGGCGCGAGCGCGGTCCGGCCGGGGCATCCTCCGCGGCGGCTGCCGCCACTGCGGCCCATGACGTACTGCTCACCTGCTTCCCTGCCTTCGCGTCGCAGCTCGACACGGCCTACGCGGACTCGCTCGCCGCTCTCCCGGCCGGTCGGGCCAGGGACCGGGGCGTTGGCTACGGCAAGCGCGCTGCCGCCCGCATCATCGAACTCCGGGAAGGGGACGGCAGGTTCGCGGACGTGCCCTTCACCGCTGTCCCGGCGCCGGGGGTCTGGCGGCCCACCCCGCCGGTGTTCCAGCCCTTCGTCGACACCTGGCTCGCCAGGCTCCGCCCCCTGCTGCTCATCTCCCCGCAGCAATTCCGCCCCGGCGCACCACCCGTCCTCTCCTCGGCCGCTTACGCCGAGGATGTGCGGGAGCTGAAGGCCATGGGCGCGAAGACCGGCTCGGGCCGGAGCGCGCGGCAGACGGAGACCGCCCTCTTCTTCAGCGGCAACCTGGTCGAACAGGTCCAAGCGGCCGTACGAGACCACGCCGCCCGGCACCGGCTGGGCATCGCCGAGACGGCCCGGCTGTTCGCCGCGGTGAACGCGTCGGCGAGCGACGCCGTCATCACCGCATGGGACGCCAAGCTCCACTACGGCACCTGGCGGCCGATCACGGCCATCCGCCTCGCCGACACCGACGGCAACCCCGCGACGACGGCGGACCCGGTCTGGGAGCCGCTGCTCGTCACCCCGCCCCACCCGGACTACCTGGCCGGCCATACGACCGTCGCCGCTGCCGTGGCACGTGTCCTGACCGGTCTCCTCGGCACCTCGCGCATCGACCTGTACGTCCCCTCCGAGGTCACGGGCACCACGCGGTTCTACGGGTCCGCCGACGACCTCGACCGGGACGTCGTCGACGCCCGTGTGTGGGGCGGCGTCCACTCCCGCACGGCGGACGTGGCCGGCTGCCGGGCCGGTACGCGCGTCGCCGCCTGGGCGCTGGACCACTACTTCCAGCCGGTCGCCAAGGGTGGCACCCGGCCGTCCACGCCGGCACGAACGGCCCGGCAGGCCAGGTCCGTCGAGCCGAGGTGCTGCGGCGACGGCGGCCGTCTCCGGCAGCGGGCCGGCAGCGTTCCCGAGTGATTTCCCGGCCGCCCCGTACGCGCCGTGGCCGAAGCCGGCGCCGTTGGGCTGCGCCGTGCGCGTGTGCCGGGGCCGACGTGCCGGTGCGGTGGTTGCGTCCCTGTCGGATGATGCGCACCGTGATCGGATGATTCTCGTTCCGGGCTGGATGTGGCCGCTGAGGCCGGTGAGCCGGGTCGCGGTCGCCGGTCTCGCGGCCGGTGTCTTCGCCGGGGCCTTCGTTCTCGTCGAGGCGGGGTCGTGGGCGGCCGCCGTGGCGGTCCTCGTGGTGCTGAGCCCGTTCTACGGCATCCGAGTGGCGCGCCGTATGGGCAGAATCTGGCCTGCGGCCAAGGGCATGGACCGGGCCGACCGCGCGGCTGTCGTACGCGCCACCCGGCGTGGGGAGGCCGTCGAGTCCCGGCTGACGCCCTCGGTCGTCGAATACGCTCGCGCCTTGCACCGGGCCGCCGAGGAGGACCGGCTCCGCCGTTGGGTCGTCCTGCTCGTCACCGTCCTCGCGGTCGCTCTCGCGGTGTACGACACCGTGAGGAGCTCCACCGGTGAGACCGTCGCTTCCTGGCTGGCGGTCGTGCTCTGCCTGGCCGACCTGATGTGGTGGCCCCGTAGGCGGGCGCGTCTTCTGGCGAGAGCCGATCGGGCGGAGGCGTCGGCCCGCCGTGCGACGGGCGCCGGCCACGGGGCGGACGGCCGCTGACCTGGGGGATAGCATCCCTCGCCATGAGACCTTCGTTGATCGCGCTGGTGGGCGCCGGGGCAGTCGTGCTTGCCGCAGGCGGGTATGCCGTGGGGGTGACGCAGCGCGACGGCGGGTCCGCGCGGTCGGCGGCGTGTGCGCAGGTCAGGCACGAGTTCGGGGTGCGGGCCGGTCAGGTGCGGGCGCAGGCGCGCCGGGAGGCGCGCGGGGGAGAGGTCGATTCCCGTCGGATCGCCGTGGACGCGGCGCGGGCGGCGGTTCTCGGCGTGCTCGTGGAGCAGAACCGGACGTGCTTCGGCGCCGGGGCCCGTGCGGCGGCCGCGGTGGTGCGAAAGCGCCCCTCGGAAGGGCAGGCGGACGCCGCTCTGTGCGATCTCGTCGGCACGAAGCCGGAGGACTGCGTCATCGCGGACGGCTGATCCGCCGCGGCAAGCGGGCTCGGCCGCTCGTACGTCCACCCGTACGAGCGCCGCGTGCGCGCGGTTGCGCGGGGGAGTGACGTGGCGTTGCAATCAAGTGTGAGGCACTTTGGTGGCGCCGGGTCCGCCGGTCGTCCCGCTCCGGGGACGGGGGCCGGCCGGAAGGGGCTCAAGAACGATGCCCTGGGCATGTTCTCCTCGGTGGTCATCGGGATAGCGTCCACCGCCCCGGCCTACAGTCTCGCCGCGACGCTCGGGCTCATCGTGGTGGCCGTCGGGCTGCAGGCGCCGATCGTCATCATGCTGTCGTTCCTGCCGATGCTGCTGATCGCGTACGCCTTCCGGGAGCTGAACGCCAGCGAAGCGGACTGCGGGACGACGTTCACCTGGGCGACGCGCGCGTTCGGGCCGCGTACCGGATGGATGGGCGGCTGGGGGATCGTCGTCGCCAATGTCATTGTCATGGCGAGCCTCGCCGAGATCGCCGGGACCTACAGCTTTCGTCTGGTGGGCCTGGACCGGCTGGCGGAGGACCGGCTGTGGACGAGTGTGGCGGGTGTCGTCTGGATCGTGGTGATGACCGCGGTCTGCTACGTCGGCATCGAGTTCTCGGCCGCCGTCCAGCGCTGGCTGCTGTGCCTCGAAGTGGGCATGCTGATCGTGTTCGCCGTCGCCGCGCTGGTCCGGGTCTACACCGATCCGCCCCCGACGGCGATCCATGTCTCGGCGTCCTGGTTCAACCCCTTCGAGGTGTCCTCGTCCAAGGCGCTGACGTCGGGTGTCCTGGCGGGGGTCTTCATCTACTGGGGCTGGGACACGGCGGTCTCGATCAACGAGGAGACCGTCGACAGCACCCGCATCCCCGGGCGCGCCGCGGTCACCTCGACCGTGCTGCTCCTGGTCATGTACGGCCTGGTGTCCACCGCGGCGCAGGCGTTCGCCGGGGTCGGCGCCTCGGGGATCGGGCTGGGCAACACCGGCAACTCGGACGACGTGCTGTCCGGGCTGGGCGAGGCGGTCTTCGGGACGCACGACGCCGGGCTGGTGCTGACGAGGCTGCTGATCCTGATGGTGCTGACCTCCGCGCTGGCCTCCACCCAGACCACCATCCTGCCGCTGGCCCGGACCGTGTTCTCCATGGCGGTGCACAAGGCGGTGCCCGCGCAGTTCGCGCGGGTGCACCGCAAGTTCCTCACGCCGACCTGGTCGACCGTGGGCATGGGCGCGATCTCGGTCGCCACCCTGATCGCGCTGTCCTCGTTCAGCGGCAACGTGCTGGCCGACTCGATCGACTCGGTGGGCCTCGCGATCACGTTCCAGTACGGGCTGACCGGGTTCGCCTGTCTCTGGTACCACCGTCGGGTCCTGACCCGAAGTCCCCGGGACCTCGTCTTCAAGGGCGTGCTGCCGGGCCTGGGCGCGCTGGTCATGTTCTGCCTGTTCCTGTACGCCACCGTCGTCTACGCCGCCCCCGGGTACGGCGCGACCAGCGTCGACCTGCCGCTGGTCGGGCCGACCGGCGGGGTCACCGTCGTGGGTCTGGGCGCCCTGCTGCTGGGTCTGCTGCTGATGCCGGTGGTCACCCGGGGCCACGCCGTGGCCCTGAAGCTGCAGCGCAGCCTGCTGCCGTGCCATCTGCCGCCGCACACGGCCCTGGACTCCGCGAGCCGCTACCTGCCCGCCGACAGCGGCTCGGGTGTGGGCGGCGACTGGTACGACGTCATCCCCCTGTCGGGCACCCGGGCCGGCCTGGTCGTCGGGGACGTGGTCGGGCACGGTCTGCGCGCCGCGGCCACCATGGGGCGCCTGCGGACGGGGGTGCGCGTCCTGGCCCGGCTGGACCTGGCCCCGGACGAGTTGCTGTCCCGCCTGGACGATCTGGTCGAGCAGACCGCGCAGGAGCACCAGGACGGTCACGATCCGGACCATCGGACGCGGCGGGCCGACGAGGCCAGGGGGGTGACCTGCCTGTACGCGGTGTACGACCCCGTCTCGGGCAAGTGCAGCCTGGCCCGGGCCGGGGAGTCGGTGCTGGCGGTGGTGGAACCGGACACGGGCGCCGTCCGCTATCCCCGGCTGCCCCCGGGGACGCCGCTGGGGACCGGCGGTCCGCCGTACCAGAGCACGGAGCTGGAGCTCCGGCCGGGCAGTCTCGTCGTCCTCTTCACGGGCGGTCTTCTCCAGGCCGCCGACGACCGGGAGGAGGGGCTCGCGCAGCTGGCCGCTGTGCTCACCGGCGGCGGGCGCTCCCTGGAGGAGCTGTGCGACCGGACAGTGAACACCCTGCTGCCCGGGCCGGTGGACGTCGACGCGACGCTGCTGGTGGCACGGACCCGGCTGCTGGACCCCAGCCGTTTCGCGCAGTGGGAGCTGCCCCCGGATCCGACGGCGGTGGCGACGATCCGCACCGCCGTGCGCAAGCAGCTCGGAGACTGGGGGCTGGAGGACCTGGCGTTCACCACGGAGCTCATCGTCAGCGAACTGGTCACCAACGCCATCCGCTACGTCGGCGGGCCGATCCAGGTACGCCTGATCCGGGACCGGACGCTGATCTGCGAGGTCTCCGACACCGGCAACACCACGCCCAACCTGCGGCACGCCGCGAGCGACGACGAGGGAGGCCGGGGGCTGTACATCATCGCCCAGATGACCCACCACTGGGGCACGCGCTACACCCCGACCGGCAAGACGATCTGGACCGAGCAGGACCTGTATCCGCCGTGACCCGGCCGGGCGGTGCGGCGGTCTCAGTCCTCGCCGTACTCCACGTACAGCGGGCTCGCCACGAGCAGTCCGGGGCCGCTGCCGCCCTGGAAGCCGGCCGTGATGCGGGCGTAGCCGCGCATGCCCGCCGCCGTCTCCGGGTGGGTCCGCGCGTCGAGCCGCTGCAGCAGCCGCTGCAGCGCCGTGTACAGCGGCGGCCGCTGTCCCTCCGCGCCGGCGAGATCGGCGAGGTCGTCGGACACGGCCGACAGCAGCGCGCCGGGGGCGCTGGCTCCGCCGTCGAGGACGCTCCGGACGAGTTCGTCCGGGCCCTGCTCCTCCACCGGGACGGACCGGTCGGCCGCGATCAGATGCTCGACGGAGCCGTGCAGCAGGAGCCGCGTGCCGGCCTGCGCGGGCGCGGGAGCGTCCACGAACAGCACCATGGGGGTGCCCGAGGGGTTGAGCACGACGTAGTTCAGCGGGGCCTCGAAGGCCACCCACTGGCCGGGCCGCAGACCGTCCTCGCCGTACCAGCGTGCGGACTCCTCGATCCGGCTCACGACACGGGCGAGATGCCCGGCGCGGGGATCGCGGCCGACGGGCGCGGTGGCGGTGTCGACCTCGACACCGCCGAAGGGTGTCGAGAGGTTGACCCGCGGGCGCGGCCAGGCCGACCGCAGCCGCGGCAGGAACTGGGCGAGCTTGCGGTCGGACACGTAGATCATTTCCTGCACTGTCGCTCCGTCCTTCGTGGCCGGCTCAGGTGTCCTGCAGCCTCAGGAACGCGAAGGCCTTCCGGGGCAGGAGCTCCGAGGCCCGGAACAGTCCGTCGCTCCCCGGTTGCATGTCACGCGAGAAGCGCTTCAGCAGTTCCGCCAGCCCCGGCCGCTCCCGCGGATCCCTGTGCAGGCAGGCGGCGACGACGTCGGTCAGTTCCGCGGGCAGCCCGGTGAGGTCGGGCTGCTCTCCCCGCATGACGCGGAACATCGTCTGCAGGGGGTTGCCCGCCGGGTAGGGGGTGTGCCCCGTCGCGGCGAAGAGCAGGACGGCGCCGAGTGCGTACACATCGCTCGCCGGGGTCACCTTCCGTGCGTCCTCGGCCTGCTCGGGCGACATGTACGCGGGAGTGCCCAGCGTGGTGTTCACGACCGTCAGCTTGCTCGCGGCCGCCGCCGCCAGGGCGAGACCGAAGTCGATGACGCGGATCCCGTCGGCCCCGACCAGCACGTTGGAGGGCTTGAGGTCCCGGTGGATGATCCCGGAGGCGTGCACGGACTGGAAGGCCTCGGCCATCTGGGCCGCGATCCAGCGCACCGCCCCGACGGGCAGGGGGCCGCACTCGTCGACGAGTTCCTGCAGCGAGGGAGCCGAGACGTAGGCGGTGGCCAGCCACGGGATGTGCGCCCCGGTGTCCGCGTCGACGACGGGCGGCGCGTAGAACCCGTTGACGTTCCTGGCGGCGGCCACCTCGCGTTCGAAGCGCCGCCGGAATTCCTTGTCGTCGGCCAGCTCTTCCTTGATCACCTTGATGGCGAGCCGGCGCCCCGCCACGGAGTGCCCCAGAAAGACCCGCCCCATCGCCCCGCTGCCGATCCGCCGCACCAGCGTGTACGGCCCGACCGACCGGGGATCGAAGGACTGCAGGGGCTTCCAGCGGGCGGTGGGGTCCCACTCCCGCACCTCGGGCCGGGCAGCGGACCGCTCCACCGCGGGCGCGTGGAGGGCGATCCGGGCGAGAGCGGGGGGCTTGGCGGGGATGAACACGTCCGCCGGCCGGGACACGGGTCCCGGCGAGGGCTCCGGCGGCGCAGAGGCGGCGGCGCGTGCGCCGGATGCGGGGGGCGCCGTCCGGGCGAGCCGACGGCGTATCAGATGTGCCTGATTCGGGGTGAGGGGGGCCTCCGCGGGGTGGCCGGGGAACGGCAGCTCGTCCCTGAGCACTCCCAGCACCACGGGAACGGGCGCGTCCAGTTCACCTGCGAGCTCAGCCACACGGACCCGGGGCCCGTACCTGTCTTCGAGCGCCTGTTCCAGCCTGCGTTCGGCCGCCGGCTCGATGGTGGACGAGGCCGAGCGTACGAACTCGCCCATCTCCCTGAGCATGTCCATCGTGACCTGGCTGTCGACCCCCCACTCCCGGGCCACCTCGTAGACCCTCACCTTTGCCACGCGCCGCTCCTCAACCGGGGGTCCGGGCCGCCTCGCCCGCTTCCAGGATAGGTGGCCGCAGTGACAGGCGGCTGGTAACGGATTCACAGCGCGCGCAAGGGCCCGCCGGGACGACTCCGGCGGGCCCCACGGGCGCTGACGTCGGCTCAGGCGACGGCGACGTACTTCGGGTTCGGGCCGTACTGGTTCGGCTCGGCCTTGCCCTCGGAGGCGAGGAAGACGAGCAGCGTGATCGGGCCGACGAGCGGGACCAGGTAGAACAGGATCCACCAGCCGGAGCGGCTCGTGTCGTGCAGGCGGCGGACCGTGACGCCCAGCCCGGGCAGCAGGACGGCCAGGCCGTAGAGGCCGTACAGCGCGTAGAAGACGGTCGACTTCGTGACGGCCGCGAGGACCAGCAGCGCGAGGACGACGATCAGGTTGAACAGCGTGAACATCCAGAACTCTTTGCGGCGCGCGCGGCCGCTGAACACGGCGTACTTCTTGAGTACTTCGAGGTACCAGTTCATTTCTCGTCCCCCCAGGGATTCTTGACGTGCGAGCCCCCATCGAATCAGTCAGCCTGGCCGGAAACCACGTTTTTGGCGTGCCCGGGTCAATGTGTTATCCGGCTGCTGCCAATCGGTGACACGACACGGCCCTCCACACGCCTCTGGCCTCCTCGGACGTGACGGCATCGCAACCCGGGCCGCGCATCCGGACCCGCGTGCGGCGCGTCTGAGCCGGTATGGACCTCCAGAAGCCGCCACCCCCGCCGCAGCAGCCCGAAGGGTGCCTCGCCGTCGCCATCCGCATCCCGGTGCGGATCGTCGTGCTCGTGCTGGTCGTGCCGGTGCGGATGGTGTGGGACGCGCTGGTCGTCCTGGGCCGGTTCCTGACCGACACCGTGCTGCGGCCGCTCGGCCGGGTCCTGCTGCTGCTCGCCAGGGCCGTGTTCGTCTGGCCGTTCGCGGCACTCCGGCGCTGGGTCCTGGTGCCCGTCGGGAAGGCGCTGGCCCGGCTCGGGCGCGTCCTCGTCGTGGTGCCGCTGGGGTGGCTGTACCGGTACGTGCTGACGCCGGTCGGGCACGCCTTCGCCTGGTCGGCGCGGAAGATCGGCGCCGGCCTCGGACGGCTGCACGCACGCGTGCTCGCGCCGGTGGGCCGGGGCGTGGCCCGGCTGCTGAAGGGCGCCGGCCTCCTGCTCGCCGCCGTGGGGGCGGGGGTGTTCGCCGCCGTGGCCTGGCTGGTGCGGTACCTGCTCGTCGTCCCCGCGCGGTGGCTGTACGCGTGGGTGCTCGCGCCGGTCGGGCGGGCCGTGGCCCGGCTCGTGGACGCCGTCGGCACCGCGATCGGCACCGCCCTGTACTGGACGGCCCGCGTCCTGCTGGTGCTGCCCGCCCTCGCCCTGTGGCGCGGGGTGCTCGCGCCCCTCGGCCGGGCCCTGGCCGTCGTCGCCCGGGAGATCGGGGACGCCCTCGGGCATGCCTGGCGGATCGCGGGGCACATCTCGCGGGCCGTCGGGCGGTTCCTCGCGACCCTCTTCCGGTGGATCTTCGTGGAGCCGCTGCGCTGGGTGTACCGGACGGTCCTCACGCCCGTCGGGCACGTCGTGCGCGACCTCGTCCTGCGGCCCGCCGCCGAGGCCGCGCGCGTGGTGGGACGGTCCGCACGGCAGGCCCTGGCCACCGCGCGCGACACCGTACGGCAGGCCCGCGCCGACTTCCGGCGCATGCTGTTCGGCGAGCCGCGGCAGCCGGCCGCCGTAGGCCGCCGGGAACCCGGAGGCCGCGCGACACGTACTCTTGATAGCAGTACGACCGCTCTCACGAAGGACTAGGACACTGGGCAAGCGACAGCCCGAAGGCCCGCCGCCCGCACCCGCGGTGCAGCGCATCCGACTGCGCTACACCAAGCGCGGCCGCCTGAGGTTCACCAGCCACCGAGACTTCCAGCGCGCCTTCGAGCGTGCGCTGCGCCGCGCCGAGGTGCCCATGGCGTACTCGGCGGGGTTCACACCGCACCCGAAGGTGTCGTACGCCAATGCCGCACCCACCGGCACGGGCAGTGAAGCGGAATACCTGGAGATCGCGCTGACCGAGCCGCGCGACCCCGAGACCCTGCGCGTCCTCCTCGACGCGTCGCTGCCCGCCGGGCTCGACGTCGTCGACGCGGTCGAGGCACGGACCTCGGGTCTCGCCGACCGGCTCACGGCCTCCGTCTGGGAGCTGCGGCTCGACGGCGTCGACCCCCTCGACGCCGCTCGCGCGGTGGAGGCCTTCATCAAGGCCGACACCGTCGAGGTGCAGCGCATGACCAAGAACGGCGTCCGCACCTTCGACGCCCGCTCGGCGGTCGTGCACCTGGAAAGCCTGCCGGGCGTGGAAACGCACGGTTCACCGGCTGATAGGCCGACCGACCAGCCCTGTGCGATACTGCGGCTGGTTGTTCGGCACGTGACGCCTGCCGTACGACCCGACGACGTCCTGTCCGGTCTCCGCGCCGTGGCCGACCTGGCGCCGCCGGTCCCCGCAGCGGTGACCAGGCTGGCGCAGGGGCTGCTCGATGAAGAGACCGGCACGGTGACCGACCCGCTCGCGCCCGACCGCGACGCAGCCGAGGCCCTGACGGCCGCACCGGCTGCCGCCGCGACGGCGCCGACGCCGGAAGGTTCCGCGTAGGGACGGACGTCGTAGCGCCGCCCTCGTACTCGGGAGCCACCTGGGTCGGGCAGCGCACCGACCAGAAGACTTTCGCCAGGCCGTACCGACAAGGCGTACGGAACCGGCGAGACAGGACACAGAGTGCTCCCGTGCGGCGCCCGCGCCGCGGACGGCGGCCATCGCGCTATCGCGCGGGCCGCGGACGTCACCGGCGGACGGTCGAAACGACCGGCGCCGGACCAGGTGCGGCGCCCGGGAGCCTGACGGGAGAAACGCCCGCATGCTCGAGCCGATCGAACCCCATGAGGGTTCCGAACTGAACACTCCGAGCGACACCCTGCCGCCGCGCAGGCGTCGCCGTGCCGCCTCCCGCCCGGCGGGCCCGCCCGCCGCGGCCGAGGCGACTGCGGAGACCGAGGTGACCGTGCCGGCCATACCGGCCGCGGACGCCGAGGACATCGCCGAGGCGGAGGCCCCCGAGGCACCTGCCGCCACCGCCGCCGAGGAGGCCGCGCCCGCCGGTCGTACGCGCCGCCGGGCCACCCGGCGTGCGTCCGCGCCCGCGGGGACGCCGGCCGCCGCGGAGGCCGCCGAGACGGTTGTCCCCGCTGCTGCCGCCGTGGCCGCCGAGCCGCCCGCGTCGGACGAGACCGCCGCGGCCGTCGCGTCCGACGCGGAAGCAGCGCCTCGCCGCACCCGCCGCCGGGCCACGCGCCGCGCGGCCGCGCCCGCCGGTGCTGCGCAGGCGGCGGAGACCGTGGTGCCCGCCGTGGACGAGGAGAAGGCGGACGAGGAGAAGGTGACGGAGGCGGAGGCCCCCGCAGCCGCGTCCGCCGCCGAGGCCGAACCCGCCGTGGAGGCCGAGCCCGCCGCTCGCCCGCGGCGCCGTGCCACCCGGCGTGCCTCCGCGCCCGCCGGTGCGCCGAAGGCCGCCGAGGCGCCCGAGTCCGTGCCGTCCGCCGAGGCGCCGGCCGCTGCCGCACCCGCGGCGGAGGTCGAGGCCGAGGCCGCTCCCGCCATGGAGGCCGAGCCCGCCGCTCGTCCGCGTCGCCGTGCCGCCCGGCGGGCGTCCGCGCCCGCAGGCTCCCCGGCGCCCGCCGAAGCCGCCGAGACCGCCGAGACGGTCGTACCGGCCGCCGCTCCCGCTGCCGCCGCCGAGGCCGTCGCCGAGGAGTCGGTGGCCGAGGAGGCCGTCGAGGAGGCGCCGCGGCGTACCCGGCGTCGTGCCACGCGCCGCGTGTCCGCGCCCGCCGAAGCCGCCGAGACCGCCGAGACCGCCGAGACGGTCGTACCCGCTGCCGCTCCCGCTGCCGAGGCCGTCGCCGAGGAGCCGGTGGCCGAGGAGGCCGTCGAGGAGGCGCCGCGGCGTACCCGGCGTCGTGCCACGCGCCCCGTGTCCGCGCCCGCCGGTGCCCCCGCCGCCGAGGAGGCGCCCGCGGCTGCCGCCGAGGCGGCCGAGCAGGTCGAGGAGACCGAGATCACCGAGCCCACCGCCGCCCGGTCCGCCGCCCCCGAGGCGCCGCAGGCCACCGCACCGCAGATCGCCGCCCAGGCCTCCGAGGAGGGCGCTGCCCCGCGCCGGCGCCGCCGGGTCGTCCGGCAGGCCGCGACCGGGTTCGCCGCGCCCGCGGAGTCCCCGGCCGCCGAGGGCGAGGCGCCGCGCCGCCCGGCCCGGCCCGCCGTCGCCGTGTTCCAGGCGCCGGTGTTCACCGAGCCGAGGTTCCAGACCCCCGAGCGGGCCGCAGCCGAAGCCGCTGCCGAGGCCGCCGAGCCGGAGGAGCCCGAGGAGACCGAGCCGTACGCCGAGGAGCGCGCCGACAGCGGCCCGCGCCGGCGCCGCCGTCGCAGGGGCGTGGAGGAGCCGCAGGCCGCCGAGGCCGAGGAGCCGGAGGAGAGCGCCGAGGACCTCGCCGACGGCGAGGAGCCGGAGGAGGCCGACGAGGCCGACGAGGCCGAGGGCTCCGAGGAGTCCGGTTCGCGCCGCCGGCGCCGCCGGGGCGGCCGTCGCCGCCGCCGGGGTGACGCCGCCGAGGGCGAGGGCATGGACGCCGAGGCCGAGGACGTGGCCGCCGAGCAGGCCGCGCAGGACGCCGAGGACACCGCCGAGCAGGAGGACGAGGACGCCGAGGACGCCCGGGGCGAGGAGTCCGGCGGATCCAGCTCCAGCAGCCGCCGGCGCCGGCGCCGCCGTCGTCGCGCCGGTGACACGGCCCCCGAGGCCGAGCCGTCCGCCGACGACCCGGAGCGCACGGTCGTCAAGGTCCGCGAGCCCCGCAAGCCCGCCGAGCCGTCCGACGAGGTGCAGTCCATCAAGGGCTCGACCCGTCTGGAGGCCAAGAAGCAGCGCCGCCGCGAAGGCCGCGAGCAGGGCCGCCGGCGCGTCCCGATCATCACCGAGGCCGAGTTCCTGGCCCGCCGCGAGGCCGTCGAGCGCGTGATGGTCGTCCGCCAGCACGGCGAGCGCACGCAGATCGGCGTCCTCGAGGACGGCGTGCTCGTCGAGCACTACGTCAACAAGGAGCAGTCGACCTCGTACGTCGGCAACGTCTACCTGGGCAAGGTGCAGAACGTGCTGCCGTCGATGGAGGCCGCCTTCATCGACATCGGCAAGGGCCGCAACGCCGTCCTGTACGCCGGCGAGGTCAACTTCGAGGCGCTCGGCATGGCCAACGGGCCGCGCCGGATCGAGTCCGCCCTGAAGTCCGGCCAGTCGGTGCTCGTCCAGGTGACGAAGGACCCCATCGGGCACAAGGGCGCCCGGCTGACCAGCCAGGTCTCGCTCCCGGGCCGCTACCTGGTGTACGTCCCCGAGGGCTCGATGACCGGCATCAGCCGCAAGCTGCCCGACACCGAGCGGGCCCGGCTGAAGACCATCCTCAAGAAGATCGTCCCCGAGGACGCGGGTGTCATCGTGCGCACCGCCGCCGAGGGCGCGAGCGAGGACGAGCTGCGCCGGGACGTCGAGCGGCTGCAGGCGCAGTGGGAGGACATCCAGAAGAAGGCCAAGAACGGCAACGCGCCGTCGCTGCTGTACGGCGAGCCGGACATGACCGTCCGGGTCGTGCGCGACATCTTCAACGAGGACTTCTCCAAGGTCATCGTCAGCGGTGACGACGCCTGGGAGACCATCCACGGATACGTCTCCCACGTCGCCCCGGACCTCGCCGACCGGCTGTCCAAGTGGACCTCCGAGGTCGATGTCTTCGCCACGTACCGGATCGACGAGCAGCTCGCCAAGGCGCTGGACCGCAAGGTGTGGCTGCCGAGCGGCGGTTCGCTGGTGATCGACCGGACCGAGGCGATGGTCGTCATCGACGTCAACACCGGCAAGTTCACCGGCCAGGGCGGCAACCTGGAGGAGACGGTCACCAGGAACAACCTGGAGGCGGCCGAGGAGATCGTGCGCCAGCTCCGGCTGCGCGACCTCGGCGGCATCATCGTGATCGACTTCATCGACATGGTCCTGGAGTCCAACCGCGACCTGGTGCTGCGCCGCCTGCTGGAGTGCCTGGGCCGGGACCGTACGAAGCACCAGGTGGCCGAGGTGACCTCGCTGGGCCTGGTGCAGATGACCCGCAAGCGGGTCGGCCAGGGCCTGCTGGAGTCCTTCTCCGAGACCTGCGTCCACTGCAACGGCCGCGGTGTCATCGTGCACATCGAGCAGCCGACCTCGGTCGGCGGCGGCGGTGGCGGCAAGCGCAAGAAGCGCGGCGGCCGCAGCGGTGACGGGCAGGAGCACGTCCACGAGACCGCCGCCGTGGCGGTGGAGACCGGCGAGGCCGTCGAGCCGGAGGTCGAGACCGCGGTCGAGGTCGCGGCCGAGCTCGCCGAGCCGGTGGCCCTGCCCGCGCCCGACTTCGCGCCGGACGAGGAGCTGTACAGCAGCGTCGCCGAGGCGGAGGCGGCGGCCAGCCGCGGCCGTACGCGGCGCCGCGCGAGCCGCCGGGCCTCTGCACCGGCGGGGACGCCGAAGGCCGAGAGCCGCAGGCCCGCCCAGGCGGCCGAGGCCGCCGACACGGCCGGGGCGACGACGCCCGAGGCGCCCACCGCCCAGGCCGTCACCCCCGCCGACGAGGCCGTACGCCCCGTGCAGCCGGAGACGGCCGCCGAGGCCCAGGCCGAGCCGGTCGCCGCGGAGGACCCGGTGGTCGCCCAGGAGGCGGCTGCCGAGCAGCCCGCCGCCGAGGAGGCCGCGCCCAAGGGCCGTACGCGCCGTCGGGCGACCCGGAAGGCATCCGCGCCGGCCGGTTCCCCGGCGGGGGCCGAGGCGGCCGTGGTGACGGTGCACGAGACCGCGCCCGTGGCGGAGGCGGCCCCGCAGGCCGTCGCCGAGCAGGCTCCGGCTCCGGCCGAGGAGGCGCCCGCCGAGAGCGCCGCCCCGGCCCGCCCGCGCCGCCGCGCCGTCCGCAAGGCCACCGCGCCGACCGCGTCCGAGGAGGCGGCCGTCGTGGTCGTCCCGGCGGGCCCGGCGACGGAGGGACCGGCGGCGGAGGCCGCGGCCGAGGAGACCCCGGCCGCCGCCGACGCGGACGAGGCCCCCGAGGCGGCCGCCCCCGCCAAGAAGGCGGCGCGCAAGACCGCCAAGAAGGCCACGGCGAAGAAGGCGGCCACCAAGAAGACCGCGGCCAAGAAGACGGCCGCCAAGAAGACGACGGCCAAGAAGGCGGCGAAGACCGCCAAGACGGCCGCCGCGAAGGCGACGGCCAAGAAGACCACCACGGTCTCCGCGGCCGGCGACGAGGGCTGAGGCCCGGGGTGGGGGGGGGGGGGGGGGGGGAGGACCCCCCCCCCCCCCCCACCAGTTGGCCACCCCGCCCCCATGGACGTCGACCTTCCCCCCCCCCCGTCTCCCCAC
>NZ_JBVIDR010000002.1:413179-859877 GCF_055572275.1 Streptomyces sp. NPDC030798
GGAAAAGGAATTCGAGGGGGGGGCGGGGCGAGAGAAACCTCCCACATCTTCCTCAGCGGGGGAAGGGGGGTGCGTCTGGTGGTGGGGGTCCTTTCTGCGCCCCCCCCCCCACACCCGGCGGGCCCGGTTTGACCCCTTCGGCCGCGGGCCCGTAACCTTGACCGTCGGCGTGTCCACTGAACACGCCACATCCCCGTAAACCTCTTCCTCCCGGACGCGCTGCGGGCCGGGAGAGGTCGTCCGTGGTGCATTCGGGCGGCTGGCCTGCGGGGGTGCCGTTCTTCGAGCGAAAGAGAGATCCGCGTGTACGCCATCGTGCGCAGCGGTGGTCGCCAGCACAAGGTTGCTGTCGGCGACATCGTTGAGGTTGACAAGATTTCCACCGCCAAGGTGGGCGACACGGTCGAGCTCTCGACCCTGCTCGTCGTCGACGGCGACTCCGTGACCAGCGACCCGTGGGTGCTGGCCGGCATCAAGGTCCAGGCCGAGGTCGTGGACCACCACAAGGGCCAGAAGATCGACATTCTGCGCTACAAGAACAAGACCGGCTACCGCCGTCGTCAGGGCCACCGCCAGCAGTACACGGCGATCAAGGTCACTGAGATCCCCACGGCTGCGAAGTAAGGGACTGAGAACAGATGGCACACAAGAAGGGCGCATCGTCCACCCGGAACGGTCGCGACTCCAACGCCCAGCGGCTCGGCGTGAAGCGCTTCGGCGGTCAGGTCGTCAACGCGGGTGAGATCCTGGTCCGTCAGCGCGGCACCCACTTCCACCCGGGCTCCGGCGTCGGCCGTGGTGGCGACGACACGCTGTTCGCGCTGCAGGCCGGTGCCGTGGAGTTCGGCACCAGCCGTGGCCGCAAGGTCGTGAACATCGTTCCGGTCGCCTGACCGGAAGTTTTTCGCGAGGCGGACCTCACTTCCCGGTCGGGAAGGCGGGTCCGCCTTTCGCGTGTTGCACCGTAGGCATGTCCGCACGTTTTCTGGAGGCACCGAACCATGACCACCTTCGTGGACCGCGTCGAGCTGCATGTCGCCGCGGGTAACGGGGGCCACGGCTGTGCCTCCGTGCACCGGGAGAAGTTCAAGCCGCTGGGCGGCCCGGACGGCGGCAACGGCGGCCGTGGCGGCGATGTGATCCTGACCGTCGACCAGTCGGTCACGACGCTGCTCGACTACCACCACTCCCCGCACCGCAAGGCCACCAACGGCAAGCCCGGCGAGGGCGGCAACCGCTCCGGCAAGGACGGCCAGGACCTGGTCCTGCCGGTGCCGGACGGCACGGTCGTCCTGGACAAGGCGGGCAACGTGCTCGCGGACCTGGTCGGTCACGGCACGTCGTACGTCGCCGCGCAGGGCGGCCGGGGCGGCCTCGGCAACGCGGCGCTGGCCTCGGCCCGCCGCAAGGCGCCCGGCTTCGCGCTGCTCGGCGTGCCCGGCGACCTGCGGGACATCGTCCTGGAACTGAAGACGGTCGCGGACGTGGCGCTGGTGGGCTACCCGAGCGCCGGCAAGTCCTCGCTGATCTCCGTGCTCAGCGCGGCCAAGCCGAAGATCGCCGACTACCCGTTCACCACTCTGGTGCCCAACCTCGGCGTGGTGACGGCCGGTTCGACCGTCTACACGATCGCCGACGTGCCGGGCCTCATCCCGGGTGCCAGCCAGGGCAAGGGCCTGGGCCTGGAGTTCCTGCGGCACGTGGAGCGGTGCAGCGTGCTGGTGCACGTCCTGGACACCGCGACCCTGGAGTCCGACCGCGACCCGCTCTCCGACCTCGACGTCATCGAGGCGGAGCTGCGCGAGTACGGCGGCCTCGACAACCGTCCCCGGATCGTCGTCCTGAACAAGGTCGACGTGCCCGACGGCAAGGATCTCGCCGAGATGGTCCGTCCCGACCTGGAGGCGCGCGGCTACCGCGTCTTCGAGGTGTCGGCGGTGGCCCACATCGGCCTGCGGGAGCTGTCGTTCGCCCTCGGTGAGCTGGTCGCGAAGGCGCGCGCCGCCAAGCCGAAGGAGGAGGCGACCCGTATCGTCATCCGGCCCAAGGCCGTGGACGACACCGGCTTCACGGTCACCCGCGAGGAGGTCGGCGGCGAGCCGCTGTTCCGGGTGCGCGGCGAGAAGCCGGAGCGCTGGGTCCGCCAGACCGACTTCAACAACGACGAGGCCGTGGGCTACCTCGCCGACCGGCTCAACCGGCTCGGTGTCGAGGAGGAGCTGATGAAGGCGGGCGCCCGGGGCGGCGACGGCGTCGCCATCGGCCCCGAGGAGAACGCGGTCGTCTTCGACTGGGAGCCGTCGGTCATGGCCGGTGCGGAGATGCTGGGCCGCCGCGGCGAGGACCACCGCTTCGACGCGGCCCGGCCCGCCGCGCAGCGCCGGCGCGACCGCCAGGCGGAGCGGGACGACGCCACACGCGCGTACGACGACTTCGACCCGTTCGAGTAGACCGTCCGCCCCGCCGCGCTTCGCCGAACGCCGGGCGAAAGCGCGGCGGGCCGCACCCTGCGACGCGCAGCGGACCTTGTGGCTCCCCGCGTCGCGCTTCTCCGGCTGCTGGAGCCATGGCTCGCTCGACGCGTAGCGGGCCCTGGCGCTCCGGGCGTCGCACCTCTCCGTCTCCCCGGCTGCCGGAGCCCACGGCCCCCGCCGACGTGTAGCGGGCCCTGGCGCTTTGGGCGTCGCGCCTCTCCGTCTCCCCGGCTGCCGGAGCCCACGGCCCCCGCCGACGTGTAGCGGGCCCTGGCGCTTTGAGCGTCGCACCTCTCCGTCTCCCCGGCTGCCGGAGTCAACGGCCCCCCCGCCGACGTGTAGCGGGCCTTGAAGCTCCCGGCGTCGCACCTCCCGGGCTGCTGGAGCCGACGGCCCCCTCTCGACGCGTAGTGGACCTTGAAGCTCCCGGCGTCGCACTCCTCCGTCTCCCCGGCTGCCGGAGCCCAGGGCCCCCAGCGGCGCGTAGCGGACCTTGAAGCTCCGGTGCCAGTTCCGCGCATCGCACCTCTCCGTCTCTCCGGGCTGCCTGAGCCAGCGGCCTCCTCCCGGCGCGCAGTTCGGAGCCTCCCGCAGCCTCCCTGGCGGAGTGACGCGGACGACGGGGGAGGGTGGCTGACCGCTCTCGCGGTGGTGCTCCTGGCGGCCGGCGCGGTGGTGCTGCCCCTGCTGCTCTCCACGGACACCGGACACGCCACGGCGAAGCCGCACGACGACTTCGACGGTGGCCGACCTTCCTCAACCAGGACAGCCCGAGCGTGCCCGGCGCGGCGAGGAGCGGCGACGCCTTCGGCACCGACGTCCGGGTCGCCGACGTCGACGGGGACGGGTACGCCGACGTCGTGCTGCGCGGCGGGGCGAAGGGCCCGACCGGGTCCCCGGTGTCCGGCCGGTCACGCCGGAGACGCCCGGTGTGCCGGGGGCGGCGCAGCGCGAGGTCCTCTTCGGTGCGGCCGTGCACCTCGCCGACGTCGACGGGCGGGCCGACCTGGTCGTCGGCGCGCCGGGAGCGGACGGCGGCGCCGGGTTCGTGTGGTCCTTCCGCTCCGGCGGGACGGGCGTCGTGGCCCCGACGGCACGACCGCCTTCGGCCCATCGGCGCTCGGCACACCCCCCCGGCGAACGGCCGGCTCGGCTCGGGTTTCGCCCCGTAACCTCCCTGCTGAGTATCCACCTTGACGATCAGTCAGGAGGCGCCGAGGGCGGTGGGAGCCGGGACTCATCCTGGTCCCAGCCTCCTCTCAGGACTGCCTCAGGGAGAACTTTTACCGTCCCCTAACCATGGAGACGGACGGTAAGAGCCACACCCTGCCCGCAGGCACGCGCCTGCTGCACATCGGCCCCACAAGACCGGCACCACCGCCCTCCAGGGCGCCCTGTTCGCCGCGAAGGACACGCTGCCCCGACACGGCGTGGAGTTCCCGGCGCACACCCGGCACCCCATGGAGGCCGCCCTCGCCGCCTGCGCCCGGCCCGCGATGATGGGCGACACCGCGCCCACCGAGCGGCACTGGACCCGGCTGCTGGAGCGGGTCCGGGCCACCGGCAGCCGGACCCGGTGGTCAGCAGCGAGTTCTTCGCCGACGCCCCCGACGACGGCACGATCACCCGCATCGTGCGCCAACTCGGCGGCGACCGCGTGCACATCGTGGTCACCCTGCGGCCGCTGACGCGCATCATGCCCTCGCAGTGGCAGCAGTACGTGCAGAACGGGCTGCGCATGGGCTACGAGGAGTGGCTGGAGCACATGCTCCGCAGGCCGCCGTACGAGAAGCCCACCCCCAGCTTCTGGCGGCGCCACCGGCACGAGCGGCTGGTGGAGCGCTGGGCCTCGGCCGTCGGACCCGGCCGGGTCACCGTGGTCGTCGTCGACGACCGCGACCGGGGCGGGCTGATGCGCACCTTCGAGGCGCTGCTCGGCCTGCCCGCAAATCTGCTCCAGCCGGTCACGTACTCCGTTAATCGTTCTCTTACCTTGGCCGAGGCAGAAATGCTGCGGAGCCTCAATGTGGAATTCCGCGGGAAAGGCCTGCCCGACGAGCTGTATTCACGTCTCGTGCACAACGGCGCCGTGGCACATATGAAGAACAGGTGTGATCCCGCGCCCCATGACGTGAAGATATCCACGCCCGGCTGGGCGGCCGGGGCGGCAGCCGCGATCGGGGCGGAGGCGGCGGCTGCGATCGGCGCGCTCGGCGTACGCGTCATCGGCGACCCGGACCTGCTGTCGGTGCCCGAGCCGCCCCGAACGGCCCTCTCCGAGCCCCGTATCGCCCCGGATGTGGCGGCTCGTGCACTCTACGGCGCGCTCGCCGCGGCCGCCGCGTCCCTCGCCGGCGGCCCCGCGCGCACCGTGCACCAGACGTCGTCGAAGGAGCTCGTCCGAGTACTCGGCCACCGCTGCCTGAGACGGCTCGGACGGCGCTGAACGGCCCCCGTGCGATCTCTGTGGAGCACCTGTGGACTTACTCACAACAATTTCATCGGCAGTTCAGGCAACCGTTCCGGGGTATCAGGAGTCCTAGGTAAATGACAGGTTGCGCGCACTTATGCATGAGCCGTCACTCACCTTGCATCGCGGTTAGCCCGAGTGGGACCATTCCACGGTTCCCTGTCGCCTTGAGGTAGGTCACCTGTGTCACAGCACATAGCCAAGCCCCGTACCACCGCAGTGATCCTGGCCGGTGGTACCGGTCAGCGCGTGGGCCTGTCGATCCCCAAGCAGCTGCTGAAGATCGCCGGCAAGGCAGTCATCGAGCACACCCTGACCACCTTCGAGAAGGCCGACTCGATCGACGACATCATCGTGCTGATGGCGCCGGGCTATGTGCCCGACATCGAGAAGATCGTCGCCAAGGCCGGGTTCACCAAGGTCAAGAAGATCATCGAGGGCGGCTCCACGCGGAACGAGACCACCGAGCGCGCCATCGACGCCCTCGGCGAGGGTCTGGCCGAGGGCGAGGACCTCAACGTCCTCTTCCACGACGCCGTACGCCCCCTGCTCTCGCAGCGCGTCATCGACGACTGCGTGACCGCGCTGGAGCGCTACCAGGCCGTGGACGTGGCCATCCCGTCCGCGGACACCATCATCGTCACGCGCACCCACGGCGAGGACGGCGAGTTCATCACCGAGATCCCGGACCGCTCGCGGTTGCGCCGCGGCCAGACCCCGCAGGCCTTCAAGCTGTCCACGATCCGCCGCGCCTACGAGGTGGCCGCCGGCGACCCCCACTTCCAGGCCACGGACGACTGCTCGGTCGTGCTCAAGTACCTGCCGGACGTGCCGATCCACGTCGTCGCGGGTGACGAGTACAACATGAAGGTCACTCAGCCCGTCGACGTCTTCATCGCCGACAAGCTCTTCCAGCTCGCCTCCACCGCCGCCCCCGAGCAGAACGGCGACGACGCCTACCGCGAGCTGCTCACCGGCAGGACCGTCGTCGTCTTCGGCGGCTCCTACGGCATCGGCAAGGACATCGCCGAACTCGCCGAGTCCTACGGCGCGAACGTCTACGCGCTCGGCCGCTCCACCACCGGCACCCACGTGGAGAACCCGGAGGAGGTCGACGACGCGCTGTCCAAGGCGTACGGGGAGACCGGCCGGATCGACTACGTCGTCAACACCGCGGGCGTGCTGCGCATCGGCCGGCTCGCCGAGACCGACAACGCCACCATCGAGGAGGCGCTGAAGGTCAACTACCTGGCCCCGGTGCAGATCGCGCGCTCCTCCTACAAGTACCTGGCCGAGACCAAGGGCCAGTTGCTGCTCTACACCTCCAGCAGCTACACCCGAGGCCGGGCCGAGTACTCCCTCTACTCCTCCACCAAGGCCGCCATGGTGAACCTCACCCAGGCGCTGTCCGACGAGTGGGCCGCCGAGGGCATCCGCGTCAACTGCATCAACCCCGAGCGCACCGCAACCCCCATGCGCACCAAGGCCTTCGGTCAGGAGCCGACGGGCTCGCTGCTCTCCTCCGAGGCCGTGGCGCGCACCTCGCTGGACGTGCTGCTGTCCGAGCTGACCGGTCACGTCATCGACGTCCGTCAGCAGGACCCGACGGCCGGCGCCGCCCAGGCCTCCGGCTTCGAGCAGGCGCTGGCTTCGGTGCTGGACCGTCAGGACGGCGTGTGATAATCGGGGTAATCGAGCTTTTGGGAATTCAGGCCTCTGTGGGTATCCGTTCAGCGGGTATGCGCAGAGGCCTGTGTCCGTACCCCACATGAACCGCCGGGCACTCCCGGCGTTACTGAACAAAACCGGCACTCCCCCTCCCAGAGCAGGTTCCTCCGTGATATCCACCGCTATTCGCGTGGCCCGGGTGGGCAGCGCGGCCGAGCTGGCCGCCGCGACCCTCGTGATGCTCGGCTTCCCGGCGCTCATGCTGGCCGCGCTCGTCCCGAGCGTGTACGCCTTCGCGGCCGCGGCCGCCGTGACATACCTGGCGGACCACTATCTCCACCGCAAGGGCAGCTACCTGATCAACCGCCTCAGCAAGGTCCGGGCCGGCCTGTCCATCCGGTTCCTGATCCGGCAGCTCCTGCTGGTCCTCCTGCTGGCCCGCCTGTCCCTCGCGGACAACCTGATCTTCTACGGCGCGATCGCCTGCTTCATCGCCTTCTACGGCCTCCAGGCCCCGCACGGCGCGCTGGTCACCCTGATCCGCAACCGGCGCCGGATGCCGGTCGCCACCCGCAACATCGACCTGAAGTCCCGCATCCGCATCCCGGACGCCCCGCCGCGCCGCCTGCTGCACCGCTCCGCGGAGAAGATCCTCCACCTCGACCTGTTCGCGGTCGCCGGCCTGCTGGTCTCCGCCGAGCTGGGATCGGCCGGGTTCGGCTTCTTCGGCATCGGTCTCACCGTGGGCCTGGGCACCGGCTACGTCCTGTGCCTCGTGCCGTACGTGCGCGGCCGGAAGATCCCGCCGAAGGCCGAGGCCGTCCTCGCCGCCGTCGACGACTGGCTGGCCGCCTACAAGCCCGAGACGGTCCTGTACTTCTCCGGCTCCAAGGACTCCGCGTACCAGGTCAACATGTGGCTGGAGACGATGGAGCAGCTCGACACCCGGCCGCTGATCATCCTGCGCGAGCGCGCCATCCTGAACCAGCTCGCGCCCACCACGGTCCCCGTCATCTGCGTGCCCGGAGGGGTGCACCTGATGAACCTGGACCTGTCGACCGTGCGTGTGGCCCTGTACGCGGCCAACGTCGGCAAGAACATCCACCTGCTGCGCGTGCCCACCATGAAGCACGTCTTCATCGGCCACGGGGACAGCGACAAGCTCGCCAGCGTCAACCCGTACAGCAAGGTGTACGACGAGGTGTGGACGGCCGGCCGCGCCGGCCGCGACCGCTACGCCATCGCCGACGTCGGCGTCCGCGACGAGGACATCGTCGAGGTCGGCCGCCCGCAGCTCGCCTCCATCCAGTACGGGCAGGGCGCGTCCGAGGATCCCCGCGGCGGAGCCGCCGACGGACGCATCCCCACCGTGCTGTACGCCCCCACCTGGGAGGGCTGGGACGGCAACCCCGGCAACACCTCGATCGTGCTGGCCGGCGAGAACATCGTGAAGAAGCTGGTCAAGGCCGACCCGCCGGTCCGGGTGCTCTACAAGCCGCACCCCTTCACGGGCACCGTGAGCGCCGAGGCCGGCGCCGCGCACCGGCGGATCACCGCCCTGGTGGAGGAGGCCGCCGCCGAGCGCGCCGCCGACGCCCGTTTCACCGCCGACACCGCCGCCCAGGAGCAGGCCGCGGCCGAGCTGGCCCGCATCGAGGCCCGCCTCGCCGAGCTGGCGGGCGCCGGCGGCGACAAGGGCGACGAGGCCGAGGCCACCCGCGACGGCGTGACCGACGTGCAGCGGCACGAGGAGATCGCCCGGCTGCGCGCCGAGTGGAACGACGCCTACTGGCGCTCCTTCCCGTCGTACGAGCACCGCGTCATCACGGGCGCCGAGCCGCGCCTGTACGACTGCTTCAACGTCTCCGACGCGATGGTCTCCGACATCTCCTCCGTCGTCTCCGACTTCATCGCGAGCGGCAAGCCGTACGCGGTCACCGACTCCGCCGAGGTCGGCATGGAGGAGTTCAAGCGGCAGAACACGGCCGTGCGCGCCGCGGTCATCCTGTCCAACAGCGCCAAGGAGCTGGGTGGCCTGCTGGACGCCGTGCGCGACCCCGCCGCCGACCCGCTGGCCGAGGCCCGCGCCGAGCTGAAGCACTATCTGCTCGGCCCGGACGAGCCGGCCTCCCTCGTCCGGTTCAACGCCGCGGTCGCCGACCTGGCGCTCAAGGCCGAGGCGCGCAACGTGGGCCAGCAGTCCCGGTCGGCCGCCGCGAACGCGGACCCCGCCGAGACGGCCGAGCTGACCAACGCGGTGCCCGGCCAGCGGGCCGTGTCCGCCGGAGAGACGGACGGCGTCAACGCGGGCTGACCGCCTGCCCTGTGGAGACCGGCCCCGGGAGCGATCCCGGGGCCGGTCCTTTTCCCTCCCCGGACCGGTGTCCTCGCCGGGCGTGAGCAGGTCTTACCGGCTCTGCGTACTCTCCGGTGGCGCCATGGCCCAGTCGCCCTGACGCTGTGTGACGTATGCCACTGCTCGCCCGGAGTGAGGCAACCGCTTCCTGTGGGAGCCCGTCTAACAGGGTGCGATTGAGGTGATACGGGGTAAATGTTCAATTGGCAAGGGGGAGATGTGACCGTCGTGACGCAGCCTGATGTGAGCGTGATCATCGGGGCGTACGAGGCGATGCCGTACCTGGTCGAGTGCCTTGCCTCCGTCGAGGCCCAGACCATCGACCCGGGGCGCATGGAGGTCATCGCCGTCGACGACGGCTCCACGGACGGCACGGGGGAGTGCCTGGAGGAGTTCGCGGCCCGCGCGCCCATGCCGGTCACCGTGATCCGGCAGGAGAACTCCGGCGGCCCCAGCGGCCCGCGCAACGTCGGCCTCGGCAAGGCGGCGGGACGCTACGTGTTCTTCCTGGACGCCGACGACCGGCTCGGGCCCGAGGCCCTGGAGCGCATGGTCGCCATGGCCGACCGGAACGGCACGGACGTCGTCCTCGGCCGCGTCGAGGGCATCAACCGCGTTCCGCCGAAGTCCATGTGGGGCAGGACGCTGGAGCGGACCGACGTCTTCTCCTCCAACATCAAGTTCACGCTCAGCGCCCAGAAGCTGTTCCGCCGCGCCCTGCTGGAGCAGCACGGCATGCGTTTCGACGAGTCCCTGTGGACCGGCGAGGACGCCCTGTTCACGATGGAGGCGTACCTCAGAGCCGGCGGCGTCTCCGTGCTCGCCGACTACACCTGCTACTACCTGGTCGGCCGCGAGGACGGCAAGCATGTCACGAAGGCGGGCAGTTACACGCTCCGCTTCGACTCCGCGCGCGCCCTGATGCAGCTCGTCGCCGACATGGTGCCGGCCGGCCCGCAGCGCGACAGCCTGATGGTCCGGCCCTTCCTCATCACCCTGCTGCCGCAGTTCGGGCCCAAGTTCCTCAAGGACAGCGACGAGGTGCGACGGCACAAGTTCGAGCTCGCCAAGCCGCTGATGGAGGCCTACTGGACCCCGGGCGTGGCCCGCCGGCTCAAGGTCCACGAGCGGCTGCGGCTGCACCTGGTGGCCGCCCAGCGGGCCGATCTCCTGCTGGACGTGGTCGAGTTCGTCAAGGCGAAGAAGCAGGCCGCCGCCGTGCTGGAGGGACGCGGCACCCGCGTCTACCTCGTCTACCCGCACTTCCGCTCCCCGGAGGCCGGCGTCCCCGACGAGGTCTACCGCGCCGAACCCCGCGAGGCCCGCGCCTTCGAGGGCTACCGCGAGGCCGCCGCCCACTCCTTCCTGCGCCGGGCGGCCCGCAAGCTCCGGCGGATGCTGCCGAGCGGAGGCATCGGAGCGGCGGCGGCCTGATCCCGCAGCTGCTGCGCGGTGAACTCGCCCCGCACCCCGACCGGGGCGCCGCGCAGTACACCCTGTTTGCCGCATGCAAACAGTGAACGAACGACTACTCCGGCTGTCCGGGGACTGAAACCCGCGCGCACCGCACCACCCCCTTCGCGTAGATTGCCGCACAGGCAGCAGGAAGCGCGCGAGGGGACGACAGGCAAGGTGGCAAGCGCAAGGCAGGCCGTGGGCGAGGCCCGCAGGATCGTCGTCAAGGTCGGCTCCTCGTCGCTGACCACCGCCACGGGCGGTCTGGACGCCGACCGCGTCGACGCGCTCGTCGACGTCCTGGCCAAGCACCGCTCCGGGGGCGAGCGCGAAATCGTTCTCGTCTCCTCCGGTGCCATCGCCGCCGGCCTGGCACCGCTGGGCCTGCGCCGTCGCCCCCGGGACCTCGCCCGCCAGCAGGCCGCCGCCAGCGTCGGCCAGGGCCTCCTCGTCGCCCGCTACACCGCCTCCTTCGCCCGCTACGGCGTCCGGGTCGGGCAGGTCCTGCTCACCAGCGACGACATGAGCCGCCGCGCCCACCACCGCAACGCCTCCCGCACCCTCGACAAGCTCCTCGCGATGGGTGCCTTCCCGATCGTCAACGAGAACGACACCGTCGCCACCGACGAGATCCGCTTCGGCGACAACGACCGCCTCGCCGCCCTCGTCGCCCACCTGGTCCACGCCGACCTGCTGGTGCTGCTGTCCGACATCGACGGCGTCTACGACGGCGACCCCGGCAAGCCGGGCACCTCCCGGATAGCGGAGGTGAGGGGGCCCGAGGATCTCGCCGGCGTCGAGATCGGCAGCGCCGGGAAGGCCGGCGTCGGCACCGGCGGCATGGTCACCAAGGTCGAGGCCGCCCGGATCGCGGCCGCCGCCGGCATCCCCGTGGTGCTCACCAGCGCCGTCCACGCGGCGGAGGCGCTCGGCGGCGGCGACACCGGCACCTACTTCCACCCCAGCGGCAAGCGCTCCGCCGACCGCCTGCTGTGGCTCCAGCACGCCTCCACCCCGCAGGGCTCCCTCACCCTGGACGACGGCGCCGTCCGCGCGGTCGTCGAGCGGCGCAAGTCGCTGCTGCCCGCCGGAATCGCCGCCGTCGAGGGCGAGTTCAGCGCGGGCGACCCGGTCGAACTGCGCGACGGGGCCGGGCGCGCGGTGGCCCGCGGGCTCGTCAACTTCGACGCCAAGGAGATCCCCCAGCTGATCGGACGTTCGACCCGGGAGCTGGCACGCGAGCTGGGCCCGGCCTACGAACGCGAGGTCGTCCACCGGGACGACCTGGTACTGCTGCACTCCTGACCGGCGCCGGGCGGTCTCCGGGGCGGGGCGCCGGGAGGGCCTTGGCCGGTGGACGTTCCGTAAAACCACCACGCGGAGCGCTGCGGCCTGCTCAACTTTGTCTCGGGACATGTCCGTCCCGGGCGAGGTGTCCCGGAGCACGGTGCGGGGACACGTTCCGTCAAGGGTCGTCGCGTGAAGGAGGCCGTCGTGAGACGAGTGCGCCCTGGGGCGGCGTCCCGCGGTGCTCTGACGAGCGTCGCGGCCGGGGACACCTACGAGGAGCCGAGGGACCTGCCCCGGCTGTGGCACGTCACCCTCAGCGTCTCCGGGGAGGACGTCCCGCTGCCGGACCTGCGGCGCGCCCTCGAGCAGCTGGCCCACGACCACCCCTTCCTGCTGACCAGCAGATACGCGAGCGACCACGCGGAGATCCGGTACTGGGAGGAGGCCCGCGACCTGCACGACGCGGCCGCCGTCGCGCTGCGCCTGTGGGGCGAGCACCGCCAGTCCGCCGGGCTGCCCGCCTGGGAGATCGTCGGCCTGGAGGTCATCGACCGCGCGACCTACCACCACCGCATCGCCGAGGGCTACGGCCCCGCACCGGCGACGCCGGTGGGCGTGCATCCGTTCTGACCGCGCCCGGGACGCCGGTGCGTGATCGCGAGGGCCGCGGATCGGCGCCGTTCCGGGCCCCCGGCCGTTCATCCGTTTTGCCCTGTCTCGCGCTGTGGGACGACGGCTGAACGGGCGCGCGCCGCGCACTACCCTTCCCTCATGACCACGCTCTCGCCGTACGACTCGATGTCCCCGGTCACCCAGGCCGCCTACCGGGCCAAGGCCGCCGCCGCCGACCTCGCGCCGCTGCCGCGCGCCGAGAAGGACGACGCGCTGCTCGCCATCGCCGACGCCCTGGAGGTCCGGACCGGCGAGATCGTCGAGGCCAACGCCAAGGACGTGGCCAAGGCCCGGGAGAACGGCACCAGCGAGTCCATCGTCGACCGGCTCACCCTCACCCCCGAGCGGGTCCGCGCCATCGCCTCCGACGTCCGCGACGTCGCGAAGCTGCCCGACCCGGTCGGCGAGGTCGTCCGCGGCTCCACCCTGCCCAACGGCATCGACCTGCGTCAGGTCCGCGTCCCGCTCGGCGTCGTCGGCATCATCTACGAGGCCCGCCCCAACGTCACCGTCGACGCCGCCGCCCTCTGCCTGAAGTCCGGCAACGCCGTCCTGCTGCGCGGCTCCGCCTCCGCCTACGAGTCCAACACCGCCCTCGTCCGCGTCATCCGCGACGCCGTCGGCGGCTCGGGCCTGCCCGCCGACGCCGTCCAGCTGGTGCCGGGGGAGAGCCGGGAGAGCGTGCGCGAGCTGATGCGCGCCCGCGGGCTCGTCGACGTGCTGATCCCGCGCGGCGGCGCCTCCCTGATCCGGACCGTGGTCAACGAGTCCACCGTCCCCGTCATCGAGACCGGCACCGGCAACTGCCACGTCTACGTCGACGCCGCCGCCGACATCGACATGGCGATCGACATCCTGGTCAACTCCAAGGCCCAGCGGCCCAGCGTCTGCAACGCCGCCGAGACCCTGCTGGTCCACCAGGACATCGCCCCCGAGTTCCTGCCCCGCGCCCTGGACGCGCTCGCCGAGGCCGGCGTGACCGTCCACGCCGACCCGCAGGTCATGGCGTACGCCGAGGACTCCAAGGCCACCGTCGTCGAGGCCACGCCGGACGACTGGGACACCGAGTACCTCTCGTACGACATCGCCGCCGCCGTCGTCGACTCCCTCGACAAGGCCGTCGCCCACATCCGGCTGTGGACCTCCGGCCACACCGAGGCGATCGTCACCACCTCGCAGCAGGCCGCCCGCCGCTTCACCCAGCTGGTCGACTCCACCACCGTCGCCGTGAACGCCTCCACGCGCTTCACCGACGGCGGCCAGTTCGGCTTCGGCGCGGAGATCGGCATCTCCACCCAGAAGCTGCACGCCCGCGGCCCGATGGGCCTGCCGGAGCTGACCAGCACGAAGTACATCGTCACCGGCGACGGGCACGTACGGCGCTGACCGGACGGCCCCACCGGGCCCGACCCGGCGCGCGGCGGCGGGGCCCGGGCGCGCGGCGGCGGAAAGGCGTCTCATCAGGCGGATGAATTTCCATACCGTCTGCCCAAATTGACCCCCCAGGTCTACTCTGGACCCGTGCCGGAGGACGTGGGGGGCACGCCGTTCCCTGACGGCTGGGAGCCCGACGACGACCACGACCACGGGGTGTCGGACGAAGAGTTCGCCTCCGTGGTCTTCGACGAGGCCTTCGTACGGGCGGCCGTGGTACACGAGCCGACCGCCGTCGAACGCCTCCTGGCCGCCGCGCAGGCCAGAGCCGAGGCCTCCGAGGCAGAAGCCCGCCGCGCCCGAGCCCGAGGCGAGCGCTACGACGACGGGTACGGCCCCGGGAGGACCTCTTTCGGTCATGATCCGGACGACGACGAACTGGACGACACCTACGTCCTCGGCGACCGCCACGGCCCCTTCGGGCCCTACGGGAAGCAGGTCCGCTGGCACCGGCCCGTCGCCTGGGTGCTCGCCGTCGTGATGGGCGTCGGCATGGTCGCGCTGGCCTTCGCCGCGGTCTACCGGGGCGCCTCCTCCAGCACCCGTGACCGGGTGCCGTCACCCGCCTCCACCGGACTGGAACAGGGCGCGGCATCGCCGCCCTCGGCCTCCGCCGACTCCATGCCGCCGGCCGTCTCGGCCATCCCGAGATCCCCCTGAACGCCCGCGCCCGCTCCTGGTGAGAACCTGTCAGAACTTGTGGTGCAGCGGGGCGTTTACCCGAGCCTCCCGGGACCTACCCTGAAAGTATGGGCGGGCCTGGAGACCCACCGGAGGGGACACCCGAGGGCGGCCCCGGAGGTGCAGAGGACGAGTACCGATCCGTCGTGTTCGACGAGTCGTTCGTCCGTGCTGCCCGGCTCCAGGAGTACTCCGCGCAGGAACGTATGGCCGACCACGCCCCCGCCGTACGCCGCCGCCCACCCCTGCACCGCGGACTGACCCGGCAGGCGCTGATCCTCCTCGTGCTGATCGCCCTCGCCTTCGGCACCGCGATCTACATGGGCGTCCGCCACCCCTACAGCGCCCCCCAGGCCCGGCGCCCCGTCGCGCCCCTGAGGATGAGCGTCGTCCCGCTGACCCCGCAGGGCAAGGTGCCCGGGGCGGCCGACGCCGAGTACCTGTACCGGCACAGCCCCGCCGCCGACTTCGAGGTGGGCGCCGAGGGCATCCCGATGCCGGCCTACCGCAGCACCGCCCACTTCTCCGAGAGCCAGGTCCAGGCCGCCCTGACCATCGCCCGGAACTACCTCGTCCGCTCCTCCCTCTACCCCGAGGTGCTCACCGGCCGCCAGGTCCGCCCCGCCCGGGCCCTGATCGACGCCGACCAGCTCGACCAGTTCGACCAGAGCTTCGACCACCCGGTGGCGGACGGCAGCCACGCCCCCACCGGCTGGCTGGTCCGGCTCGACCCCTCCCTGGTGCAGCTCGCCGACGACCGGATCCGCGTCCAGGGCACCCTGCAGGCCGCCGAGACCGACCCGGCCACCCTGGAGGTCGGCGCCGACACGATCTTCGTCTATGCCCTGCGCCGGGCCGGCGCCGCCGACGCCCCCGTGTCCCTGCTCACCGTCCGCCGCGAGATGACCTTCCGCTTCAACCGTGACGACCTGCGGGTGGGCCAGATCCAGCTGGTGACCTCCTCCACCCAGGCCGGCCCGCTGCCCTGCGCACAGGACGCCTCCGCCTATCTGCGCCCGCTGCTGGCCGGCCAGAAGGCCCGCGACGGCCACCCGGCCGACACGAACCCCTACGCCACGGACAGCGCACCGGCCCTGTGCGGCACGCTGGCCGCCGACGCCCAGCCGAAGGTGTGAGGCGCCGGCCCGCCCGCGCCGCTACTCCTGCCCGTCGCCCTGCCCGTCCCGGGGCGCCTCCTTCGACGGGGGCGGGCTGCGGAAGCCGTCGAAGCCCCGGCGGACCCGGCCGCCCAGGTCACCGGCACCGCCCGCGAGGTCCGTCACCAGCTTCATCAGCGGGTCCTTGGACGTCTTCACATCGCTCGCGTAGCTCGCCGCGGACTCGCGGAAGGAGTCACTGACCGAGGTGTCCTGGTCCGCGCTGCGCCGCGGGTAGTGCCCGTCCATGATCCGCTGGAAGTCCCGGGACTCGGACCACTTCTTCAGCTCGGCCGCCCGTATGGTGGCGAAGGGGTGCGAGCGGGGCAGCACGTTCAGGATCTTCAGCACGGAGTCCCGCAGGTCGCCCCCGGACTCGTACTCCTCGGCCTGCTCCAGGAACGCGTCCACGTTCATCTCGTGCAGATGGTTGCCGCCCGCGATCTTCATCAGGCCCCGCATCGAGGCCCGCACGTCCTGGCCCACCAGCAGCCCGGCCCGGTCCGCCGACAGCTCCGACTTGCGGAACCACTCCCGCAGCGCCGTCACGAGCGCCATGACCGCGAGGTTGCCCAGCGGGATCCAGGCGATCCTCAGCGCCAGCGTCGTCAGGAAGAGCAGAATCGTGCGGTACACCGAGTGGCCGGAGAGCGCGTGGCCCACCTCGTGCCCGACGACCGCCCGCATCTCCTCCTCGTCGAGCAGCTCCACCAGCCCGGTGGTGACCACGATGATCGGCTCGTCCAGCCCGATGCACATCGCGTTCGGCTGCGGGTCCTGGTTCACGTACATCGGCGGGACCTTCTCCAGGTCCAGGATGTAACAGGCGTCCAGCAGCATGTCGTGCAGGTGCGCGAACTGCCGCTCGGAGACCCGCACCGAGTCGGACAGGAACAGCAGCCTCAGGCTTCGCTCCGGCAGCAGCCCGCTGAGCGCCTTGAACACGGTGTCGAAACCGCTCAGCTTGCGCAGCGCCACCAGAGCCGACCGGTCGGCCGGATGCTCGTACGCACGCGAGGAGATCCCGGGGAAGCGCCTGCGCTGCCTGCTCGGCACGCGCTCGTGCCCCGTCTGCTCGCGGCCGTCGTCGGACATTGTGTCTCCCCCATGTGCGTGTGAGTGGCCTGTGCGTGTGCCTGCCCTGTGCCCCCCGAGGCGGAGCCCAGCCTAGGCGGAGATACCGTGGGGCAGTACAGCCGAAGGAGTCCCGTCATGGAGCACCACCCCGCAGCCACCTGGCTGACCGAGGCCGCCGCGAGCGCCGTCCAGCAGCACGGGGCGGGGAATCTGCTCCGGATCGTCCTGATCGTGATGGTCCTTGGCTGCGCACTGACCGCCTGGTTCCTGCTGCGCGGCTACAAGCGGAAGGACGACTGACGGGCCGCGGAAGTTCCCGGCCCCGCCACCGGCCCCCGCCCCCGCCCGCGCCGACAGCGGAGTCGGCGTGATCGCCGTCGGGCCGCCCGCATACGATGAGCCGACATCTTTATCCCGCCCACACGCGATAGGTCCTGCCGAAGATGAGCCTTCACAGCGCCGCAGCCCAGTTGGTCACCCTCGCCGAAGCCGAGGGCGGCCACCACAACAGCCTCAACCCGGCCGTCACCGGCGGCAGCGCCCTCGCCATCCTGCTGCTCCTGCTGTGGATCACCACCCGCTTCAACCGCGACCGCTGATCCCGCACCCCGTCCCCGGCCGGGGCCCTCAGGCCGGGCCGGTAGGGTCTGCACGCATGGGAGAGCAGGACATGCCTACCGGTCCGGCGCACGAGACGGCCGGGCCCGCGGCCGACGCCGCCGCTCAGCACGCCGGCCCGGAGGCCCGCACCGCGAGGGCCTCGGCGTACCGTCCGGGCCACGGGCCCGTGCGCATCGGCAAGCGCCGCCTCGGCGTCATGGGCGGAACGTTCGACCCGATCCACCACGGGCACCTCGTGGCGGCCAGCGAGGTCGCCGCGCAGTTCCAGCTGGACGAGGTCGTGTTCGTCCCCACCGGCCAGCCGTGGCAGAAGTCCCACCGCTCGGTCTCCCCGGCCGAGGACCGCTACCTGATGACGGTCATCGCCACCGCCGAGAACCCGCAGTTCTCCGTCAGCCGCATCGACATCGACCGCGGCGGCCCCACCTACACCGTGGACACCCTGCGCGACCTGCGGGCTCTCAACCCGGACACCGACCTGTTCTTCATCACCGGCGCGGACGCCCTCGCCCAGTTGCTGACCTGGCGCGACAGCGAGGAGCTGTTCTCCCTGGCCCACTTCATCGGCGTCACCCGCCCCGGCCACCACCTGACCGACCCCGGACTGCCGGAAGGCGGCGTCTCGTTGGTCGAGGTGCCCGCGCTCGCCATCTCCTCCACGGACTGCCGCGCGAGAGTCGCCAAGGGCGATCCCATCTGGTACATGGTGCCGGACGGAGTCGTGCGCTACATCGACAAGCGCGAGCTGTACCGCGGCGAGTGAGCCGAGAGGGGCACCGGTGAACGACCGATACGACGCTGGGTACGGGGACGGCCAGTACGAGATCGTCGGCTACGACGAGTACGGCCGGCCTGTCTACCAGCAGGTAGCGGCGCAGCAGACTCCGCACCAGCAGGCCTACGACCCGTACGCCCAGCAGGGCTACGGCTACGGTGCCTACGACACCGGGCAGCAGCAGTCCGCCGCCCCGGCCTACGACTCCTACGGCTCCCGCTCCCCGTACGACCCCTACGACCCGTACGGCACCGGCACCCAGGCGGCCGCCCCCTACGACCCCTACGGGCAGGCCGCGGCCGGCGGACAGCAGCCCCGCGTCGCCGAACAGACCGCGTACATCCCCCAGCAGGCGGGCCCCGTCGAGGAACCGCCGGCCCCGCAGGAGCCCGAGGAACGGGCGCCCGCGCGGGAACGGGAATACCACACCGAGCAGTTCGCCTTCGTGGAGGAGCCGGACGGTGACTCCGAGGACGTCATCGACTGGCTGAAGTTCACCGAGAACCGCACCGAGCGCCGCGAGGAGGCCCGCCGCCGCGCCCGCAGCCGGATCATCGCCCTCGCCGTCGTCCTGGCGCTCGTCGCCGTCGGCGGGGTCGGCTACCTCTGGTACGCAGGGAAACTGCCCGGTCTGTCCTCCTCCGGCTCGAAGCAGGGCACGGCGACACCGGTCGGCGCCCAGAAACGCGATGTGATCGTCGTCCACCTGCACAACACCGGCAAGGGCGGCACCTCCACGGCGCTGCTGGTGGACAACACCACCACCCGGCAGGGCACCACCGTCCTGCTGCCCAATTCCCTCGCGCTCACCGACGACGACGGCTCCACCACGACCCTCGCCAAGTCCGTGGACGACGACGGCGCCTCGGGCACCCGCGACCAGCTCGACACCGTCCTCGGCACCGACATCCAGGGCACCTGGCGGCTGGACACGCCCTACCTGCAGAACCTCGTCGACCTCGTCGGCAACATCGACGTCGACACCAATGCCGACGTCCCCGACCCGGACAGCAGGAAGAAGAGCACCTCCCCGCTGGTCCACCGGGGCAAGGGCCAGACTCTCAGCGGCAAGATGGCCGTGGCCTACGCCACCTACCGCGCCGCCGGGGAGTCCCCGAACGCCCAGCTCGAGCGGTTCGGCCAGGTCATGCAGGGCGTGCTGCGCAAGATCTCCTCCGACGCGGGCGACGCCACGGTCACCGTGCAGACCCTCGCGCAGATCCTCGACCCGCCGCTGACCGACAAGGACCTCGGCGCCTTCCTCGCCAAGCTCGCCGACCTGGCCAAGGGCGGCGACTACAAGACGGCCCTGCTGCCCGTGCAGCCCGACGGCACGCTGAGCGCCGGCACCAGCGACAGCGTCGTCAAGGACATCCTCGGCGGCACCGCCAAGAGCCCCGACGCGGGCTCCGCGGTCCGGGTCTCCGTGCAGAACGCCACCGGCCGGAAGGACGACACCGAGAAGGCCCGCGTGGTCCTCCTCAACGGTGGCTTCACCTTCCTCGACGGCGGCACCGCCACCGGCGCCCAGGCCGCCTCCAAGGTGGTCTACGCCGATGCCGCCGACAAGGAGAACGCCTCCGAGGTCGCCAAGACCCTGGGGTTGCCCGCCGGCTCCGTGGCCAAGGGCAAGGTGTCCTCGGGCGCGGACGTCCTGGTCGTCCTCGGCAGCACCTACAAGCCCTCCTCCCAGTGAGCGGCCCGGCCACCCCACGTGATGCCACTTATCACGTGGGGTGCGCCCGGCGGTCCGTGAGACCCTTGAGGTCAAGTGACCGCCGACGGAAAGCCATGTAGTGACCGCCACCGACCGTTCCCTCGAGCTCATCAACACCGCCGCCCAGGCGGCGGCCGACAAGCTCGCCCATGACGTCATCGCCTACGACGTCAGCGACGTGCTCTCGATCACGGACGCATTCCTGCTGGCCTCCGCGCCGAACGACCGCCAGGTCAGGGCGATCGTCGACGAGATCGAGGAGCGCCTGCTGAAGGAACTCGGCGCCAAGCCGGTACGCCGCGAGGGCGACCGCGAGTCCCGCTGGATCCTGCTCGACTACGTCGACATCGTCGTCCACGTCCAGCACAGCGAGGAGCGGGTCTTCTACGCCCTGGAGCGGCTGTGGAAGGACTGCCCCGAGCTGGAGCTGCCCGCCGACGCCAAGGCCACCCGCGGCAAGGCGGAGGAGCACGCCAGGCTGCAGGCCGCCGAGGCCGCCGACGAGCCGGACGGGGAGTGGCGATGAGCTCCACCGGCGAGGTGAGCGACCGCACGGGCCGGGGCCGCCGCATCATCCTGTGGCGGCACGGCCAGACGGCCTGGAACGTGGAGCGCCGCTTCCAGGGCAGCACGGACGTCGAGCTGACCGATACCGGCATCGGCCAGGCCCGCCGCGCCGCCCGGCTGCTCGCCTCCCTGCGGCCCGACGCGATCATCGCCTCGGACCTGCGGCGCGCCTCGGACACCGCCGCCGAGCTCGCGGCCCTCACCGGTCTCGACATCACCCGCGAGGAGGGGCTGCGCGAGACCTACGCGGGTGTCTGGCAGGGGCTGACGCACGAGGAGATCATCGCCCGCCACGGCGACGAGTACGCCGCCTGGAAGCGCGGCGAGGCGGTCCGCCGCGGCGGCGGCGAACTGGAGACCGAGGTGGCCGACCGCGCCGCCCCGGTCGTGCTGCGCCACGCCGAGAAGCTGCCCGAGGACGGCACCCTCGTGGTGGTCAGCCACGGCGGCACCATCCGCACCACCATCGGCCGGCTCCTGGGCCTGGAGGCCCGGCACTGGGAGAGCTTCGGCGGCCTCTCCAACTGCTGCTGGTCCGTGCTCGGCGAGGGCGCCCGCGGCTGGCGCCTGCTCGAGCACAACGCGGGCACCCTCCCGGAGCCCGTCCTCGGCGACGACGACTGAGCCGCCCCCGGGCACGCCGCCCCGGCCCCGGGGCCCCGGATTTCACTTTCCGGCAGGTCGCAGGCTAAAGTTCTTCTTGTTCGCCCCGCCGAGCGGGAAGAACGAGCGAGGGGCTATAGCTCAGTTGGTAGAGCGCCTGCATGGCATGCAGGAGGTCAGGAGTTCAATTCTCCTTAGCTCCACGGATCGGCACTCTGTTGAGTTGTCAAAGATCGGTGATGAGGATCCCGTCCCCTCAGGGGGCGGGATTTTCTGCTTCCCGCAGGACCACGAGCTTGTGGCGGCCCTCGTCGTCCACCGGCGTGTAGACGACGATCCGGCACTCCGGCATCCCGTCGATGGACAGCGACTGCGAGGTCATCCGTATCTCGCCCACCGCCCGGTGACGGAAGGTCTTCACCCTGGGCCCCGGAGGCGTCACCTCACCGCTCGCCCACAGCCTCGCGAAGCAGGGGCTCGCCGCCGACAGCGCGCGTATGAAGTCCTCCCAGGCGGGCTCGCCCACGTGTCTGCCGTACGCGGAGCGCAGCGTCGCCACCATCACCGGCAGCTCCCGATCCCGGTGCACCACCGGACAGGACTTCTCCGGCACGGTGAACAGCGTCCACAGCGCGTTGGGCATCCCGGAGGGGGCACATGGCACCGCGAACAGGTCCCGGTAGCCGGGGTTGGTGGCCAGGATGTCGTATCGCGCGTTGTAGACCACCGCGGCCAGCGGGGCGAGGGCGTCGATGATGCCCTGCACCCCCGGACTCACGCGCCGGGTCAGGCCTTCCGGTGCCGGCTCGAAGGGCACCTCCGCCAGCCGGTACAGATGCTCCCGTTCCGGCGGATCCAGCCGGAGCGTCCGCGCGACCGCGTCCAGCACCTGCGGCGAGGCGTTGATCGGCCGGCCCTGCTCCAGCCACGTGTACCAGGTCACCCCCACCCCCGAGAGCTGCGCGACCTCTTCCCGGCGCAGTCCGGGCGTGCGCCGGCGCAGCCCCGGCGGCATGCCCACGTCGGCCGGGGTCACCCTGGCCCGCCTGCTGCGCAGGAAGGCGGCCAGCTCCGGCCTGCGGCGCTGTGTCGTCGTTGCCATCCCCGGTCCCCCGATTCCCCCGTCGTCCGTTCCCATCGTCGGCACCCGGCCCGGGTGCTGCCAGGTGCTGGCAGTACCAGCATCGGCGGGCACTCGGCACCCGTACCGGCCCGTCGTCAGGCTCGAGGCCATGACGACCACATCCCGAACCGGGCCGAGTCCCGCACCCGTTCCGAGCTCTGCGCCCAGCGAAGCACCCGTCACCGACAGTGAAGCACCCGCCACTGACAACCGGCCCCGACTGCTGCTCGCGGTGCTGCTCACCGCCCTGTTCATGGCGGCTCTCGACGTCTTCATCGTGAACGTCGCCGCCCCGACGATCGGTTCCGAACTCGGCGCGTCGGGCGCCGAGCTGCAACTGGTGATCGCCGGCTACGCCATCACCTACTCCGTCCTGCTGATCACCGGTGCCCGGCTCGGCGACCGGCTCGGCCACGGGCGGGTCCACGTCGCGGGCCTCGTCCTGTTCACCGCGGCCTCACTCGCCTGCGGCCTGGCGCAGGGGGCCACCGAGCTGATCGTGTTCCGGCTGGTGCAGGGCGCGGGAGCGGCGCTGATGATCCCGCAGGTGCTCAGCCTCATCCAGCGCACCTTCACCGGCGAGGCGCGGGCGCGGGCGCTCGGCGCCTACTCGGCGGTCCTCGCCGTCGGTGCGGCCGCCGGGCAGATCGTGGGCGGCGTGCTGGTCAGCGCCGACCTGTTCGGCACCGGCTGGCGGCCGGTGTTCCTGGTCAACGTGCCGGTGGGTGTGCTCCTGCTGGTCCTCGGCAGGCGGGTCCTGCCGCCCCGGCCCGGGCGCGAAGCGGGAGGGGAGCGGGCACGCGCCCTGGACCTGCCGGGCCTCGTGCTGCTCGGCGCGGCCGTGTCGTTGCTCACCGTCCCGCTGGTCCTCGGCCAGGAGGAGGACTGGCCGCTGTGGTCCTGGGTGTCGCTGGCCGGCGCGGTGGCGCTGTTCGCGGCGTTCTGCGGCTACGAGTCCCGGCTGGCCCGGCGCGGCGGCGCCCCGCTGATCGCACCGCGGGTCCTGCGGCACCCCGGGATCGGCCTCGCCGTGTTCCGCATCCTGGCCGTCATGTCGGTCAACGCCGGTTTCCTCTTCGCGCTCACCCTGCACGTCCAGGGCGGTCTCGGCTACAGCGCCCTGCGGGCCGGGCTGAGCTTCGCGCCGACCGCGGTTGTCTTCGGCGCGGTCAGCCTGACCTGGCGGCGCTGGCCCGCGGCCTGGCAGCGGGCGCTCACCCCGGCCGGGTTCGCGCTCACGGCGGCCGGCGTGGCCGTGGTCGGCCTGGCCTTCCACGGCGGCGGCGACGGGGGTGCGCTGCTCTACGCGGGCTACGTCGGCGTCGGCGGCGGCCTCGCGCTCGCCTTCAGCCCGACGCTCACCCGGGCGCTGGCCACCGTGCGCCCCGAGGACGCGGCCGACGCCAGCGGGCTGCTGGCCACGGTCGTCCAGCTCGGTCAGCTCCTCGGGGTCGCGGCGTTCGGCACACTGTTCCTGAACCGGCTTGAGTCACTCGAGGCCCTGCGGGCGTATACCTCTGCGGAGGCGTTCTCGGTATGCGCTTGGGCGCTGGCCGGCACGGCCGCGGTGGGGGCTGTGTCCGGACTGGTACTGAGGCGTCGCTGACCGTATTGGCCCGGCCGTGGCAGAATCAAACGGCCGGAAGGGGGCGCGGCCCGACGGGAGGGAGTAGCGATGCCTGCGAGCATCCTTGAGGAGGGCGGCCACCTCCTCGGTGCGGCGTTGATACGGGACACGACCACCCGGCTCAGCTGCCCTTCCTGCGGTTCCGCGCACGTGGCGCAAGTTCTCGGCGACAACGGCGGAATCTCCTACGTGTGCACGGCCTGCGGCCACAGCTGGAGCTGATCGATGGGTGCACACAGGCGAAAGTGCGACTGGTGCGGCAGCGGCACGCCGATCGTCCGTGACATGGAACCGATCAACCCCGACTACCAGTACTGGTGCGAGGAGTGCGCGCGGGCGCTGATCATAAAAGGCGACCCGATCGAGACCTATCGGGAGCTGGAGGGCGAGCCGATCTACGGCCGGCTGCTTGAGGAGCACTGCACACTCAAGAGGTTCTACTCCTTCGTCACCGCTTGACGCGCCGCCGACCGCGACCGGGCTTCTGGCAACGATGTCCGGGCCAGGGCGAGGAACAGCGCGCCGGCTCCCGCGTAGAGGGCCGAGACCGCCAACTGCACGGCGCTCTGACGCAGTTCCGGCCGCGCGCTGCCGTGCGGCACCCACCAGGGGGCGTACGAGCAGAAGACCAGTGCGGTGCCCACGGCGGCCCTCCGGCGCGCGTGCGTCCACAGCAGCAGCACCATGGGCACGCACCACACCCAGTGGTGCGTCCAGGACACCGGGCTGACCAGCAGCGCCGTGACCGCGCACGCGCACACCGCCCAGGACCGGGTGCCGCGCAGCTCGGCCGACACCGCCACCGCGAGCCCCAGAGCGCCCACCAGGGCCGCGCAGGCGACCCAGACGGCTCCCGGGTCCGGGGTGTGCAGCAGGCGCGCCAGAACGCCGCGCAGGGCCTGATTGGCGCCGTCCTCGGTGCGCCCGACGCGGTCGCTGCGGAACACCATGACCGTCCAGTACCGCCAGGAGTCGTACGGCAGCGCCGCCGCGGCGAGCAGCGTCGCCCCGGCGAACACGGCGGCCGCCCCGCGCGCGTGGCGCAGCCACGGCCCCCCGTCACCGCCCCTGAGGCGGGCGACGACGCCCGTGGCGAGCAGGAACAGCGGGAAGAGCGCGGGCGTCAGCTTGACGGCGGCGGCGAGCCCCAGGCCCGCCCCGGCCCAACGGCGGCCCCGGCCCGCGGGCCGGCGGGACAGGTCCCACAGCACCACGACGGCCAGCAGCAGGTTGACCTGGCCGTAGCGCAGGGTCGTCCAGACCGGCTCGCACCACACGGCCACCGCCGCGACCCACCAGACGGTCTCCACGCGCGCGTGGCCGACGAGGTTCAGGGAGAGCCGGACGAACACCACCAGGAGTGCGAGATTGCCGGCCGTCGCCAGTGCGCGCAGGGTGAGCGGGTCCGGCACGGTCAGCGCGGTGAACAGCAGGGCCGCGAACGGCGGATAGGTGGAGGTCAGGTGGGCGGCCGTGGCCCGCAGCGCGTAGAGGTCGTCTCCCGCGCGGACGGCAGCACCCTCGGCCCGGTACGTCATCAGGTCGACCATCGACACGTGTGCGGCCCACTGTGCCAGCCAGCACGCCGTGAACGACACCAGGCACGCGGCGACGGCCAGCGACACCCGGCGCCTGGCTCCGGAGAACGCGATCAGGGTCACAAATGGGGACATTAGCGTCTGAATCGTGGCAGACGGGAAACCGATTTGGTGATGCACCCCGGTGACCGTGTAATGTTGGCGTCGCCGCCGGGGAAACCGGGCGGAACTCAGCAAGGGGCTATAGCTCAGTTGGTAGAGCGCCTGCATGGCATGCAGGAGGTCAGGAGTTCAATTCTCCTTAGCTCCACAGAAGTCGAAGGCGGACCGTTCGAACGGATGGTCCGCCTTCGGCGTGTTCCGGGTTGTCGTCGGGCACGGTGTGGCCCGAAAGACGCGACGGCGGGTCGCCGGTGTGACCCGCCGTTCGTGTGCTCAGCGTCCGAGGGCGCGGCGGCCGCGTCCCTGCGACAGCACCGGAAGGTTGCGCGACGGTGCCTGCCCGCGCGTGTCCTCCTCGATCCGCAGCGCCAGCGCCGGGCAGCGCCGCACCGCGCGCAGCGCCTTGGCCTCCGCGTACCGCGGCACCTGCGCCTGCGCCACCGTCGGGAAGCCGTCCGCGCCCAGCTCGAAGACCTCCGGCAGGATGTCCGCGCACAGGCCGTGGCCCCGGCACAGCGTCCAGTCGACGTAGATCTTCTGGCGGCTGGAGCCGGTCTCCGCGGGCTCTCCGCCGCCGGGGATGCCCGTCGGGGCCTTGCCGCCCTCGAAGAGCGGCAGAACGCCCTCCACGGGCCGTCCGCAGCCGTTCCCGAGGACGTGTGCGGCCAGGTCGTCGGTGAACGCCTTGATCGTCGACTCCAGGAACATCGCGGAGCCGTCCGGGTGCGAACACGCCCCCCGCCGCTTCACGTTCTTCGCGACCTGCTTCAGCGCCTCCAGGGCGGCCGGTCCGCCGCCGTTGAGGATGTCCTCCATGCCGCGAGCGGCGGCGGGCAGCCCCAGGTAGCAGGGTCCGCACTGGCCGGCGCTCTCCTCGGCCAGCCACTGAGCCACCCGCAGCGACTCGCCCAGCGGGCAGGTCTCCTGGCTGATCGGCAGGATCGCGCCGGCGCCCAGCGAACCGCCCACCGCGTCCAGCGAGTTGCGGGAGACGATCGCCTCGTTGACGGTGGCCGCGTCGATCCACTTGCCGTGGTAGCCGCCGGTCAGCACGCCCTGCGGCACCGGTGGGGCGCCGGCCAGCTGCAGGACGTAGCGCAGCGGCACGCCCGTGGGGACCTCGAGCACCATCGGGCGGGCGACCGCACCGGAGACCGTGAGCATGACGGTGCCCGGTTCGTCGTACAGGCCGGTGTTGCCGTAGCGCTCCGGGCCGATGCGGGCGGCGATGGCGAGCTGCGCGAAGGTCTCCGCGTTCGACAGCAGGGTGGGCGCCCCGCCGACGCCGCTCTGCGAGGCGCTGATCTTGCGGCCGGGCGGGATCGCGGGGCCGCCGTCGACCGAGCGGATCAGCGACGCGGCGGCGCCGGTGACCATGCGCACCGGGTTGCGCTGCACCCACGCGCGTAGAGCCGACCTGCGGCTGTTGCTCAGGCCCCGTTCGGCGAGCGCGGCCTCCATGGAGCGCTGCGTGGACTCGCGGGTGACGCCGATGACGAGGGTGCGGGCACCGAGCGCCTCGGCGCACAGCAGCGCGCCGTCCAGGATGAGGTGCGGGGCGCGGTTGATGAGCACCGTGTCCTTGCGGCAGGCCGGCTCGTCCTCGCTGCCGTTGACGACGACGACCGGCCGCACCCCGCGCTTGATCGCCGAGTCGGCGACCGAGCGGAGCTTCTTGTGGAACGGGAAGCCCGCGCCGCCGCGGCCCTTGAGACTGATGCGCTCGGCGAGCTGGGCGAGCTGTTCGCCGCCCAGGGGGTCGAGCGGCCCGTGCACCTTCAGGTGCATGGGCAGATCGAGCCGCTCCACAAGGTCGAAACCCGACGTGAGCTGGGGAAGGCCGACCACGCGGACTTCGGGGACGTCGGGCAGGGCCTCGTTCACCTATAGCCTCCGGAAGGCATGTTCCAAGGTTCGCCCGAACCCGGCGTGTCGAAGGACGCACCGGGGGTTGGTTCATTGGCGGGACCGCTGTTGTACGTGTCGTTCGAGTTGTACGTCCCGAAGCCGGCGTTCGTCTCACCGGTGTTGTACACATCACCCCCGCCGTACCCGCCTGCACCCGAATTGTTGTAGACCGGGATGGTGTTGTAGCCCGTGTCCGCGAGCGGGTCGTACGCCGACGGAGGCGCCTCGCCGACCGGCGGCGGCGACGGGACGGGCCAGCTGCCCGAGGTGCTGGAGGGGCCGTCCACGCGCGGCATCGCCTCCGTCGCCTGCATGTCCGGCGGCAGGTCCATGCGCGCGGTCCGGCCGGCCCCGAAGGGCTGCTGCGACGGGGAAGGCGTCGAGACGGCCCGGTAGGCGGCCGCGAACCCGGACGCGGGCTCCGGGGTCGCGGGGCGCGCCGGAGTGTCGTAGAGGGACGTGGAGGGCGCCGCCGCGCGGGGGGAGGCGCCGGTGTCGCCGAACGCCGCCTGCCGCTCGTAGCCCGGCAGCGCGGACGCGCCGGCGCCGACGGACACCGTCTCCGACATCCTGGCCCGGTTCGCGTCCAGGTCGTCGAGCTCGCGCCGGTCCTCGCCGCCCAGCATCCCGACGAGCCGGTCGGCGACCTTGCGCTTGAACGAGCGGGGCGCGGCGCGCAGCGCCAGGGCCGCCATGATGCCGAGCAGGCACAGCTCGTACGAGATCATGAAGAACGGCTTCGCCGCGCGGCCCGCGAACAGGCCGTGGATCAGCGCGGCGCACAGCGACGGGTAGGCCAGCATGTGCATGGCGCGCCAGCGCGCCGCGACCGGCGCGGGGGTGGCGAACTGGTTGCGCAGCGCGCCGGTGACGCCCACGAAGATCATGAGCAGGCCGGCCAGCGAGCCGAGGCCGATGAGTCCGCCGCTGCCCGAGACGCCGAGGCTGAAGGGGATCAGCGCGGCGATCAGGACGGTGTGCTGCAGCGCCAGCTTGATGGTGATGTGCACCAGGAGGAACGCGATCGAGGCGACGGCGAGTACCCGGTGGATGCCCTGGGCCACGATCCGCTGGCGCGTGTTGAGGAAGATCCGGTCCTGGGTGACCAGACCCCAGATCACCGAGCTGGTGAGGCTGACGAGGGACAGGACGCCCGCGCCGAAGTTCAGGAAGTCCTGGAGCCAGGTGCCTCCGTAGAGCACCACCACAGGTATGAGCAGCAGGACGACAGCCGTCGCCACCCCATAGGCCGAGCGGCCCGGTTTGGGGAGCGAGGTGTTACTGGAACGAGGGTTCATGGGGGCAACTCCGAGCAGTTTCGGGAAAGCGGTCCCGCTGCCGAACTCTAAGTGGCGCCATACCGATCAGTACGAGGTTTGAGTTATTGCGTTGTTATCAAAGGACAATGCGCCTGGGATGTTGTCCCTTAGGGGGTGTTACGCGGAGTAAGTTTTGACCTTGGTTCAGTTCTGGCGGGCTTCGTGACATGTCCCCCACGCATACGGAAGCGCGTCGCCGCTTGCTCAAGGCCTGCGGTACCCTAACGCCATGCGTGCCGTACGCCTTCTGCTTAGCGGGCCGCGCTGATCAGTACCGACCACGGTCGAGCCGTGTGGTCGGCATCGGCGCGGCGTCCCCTCCTGTGCGAGGGGTTTTTTCGTTTCCGCAGGCAGAGACGATCGATGGAGCTTTGAGGATCATGAGCGAGACGAACCCCGCTGCCACTGCCGAGGTGGCCGCGCCGCACCGCTACACGGCCGCCCTGGCGGCCGAGATCGAGGCACGCTGGCAGGACTTCTGGGACGCCGACGGCACCTACGCGGCGCCGAACCCCAAGGGTGACCTGGCCGGCGACCCGGAGCTGGTCGCCCGGCCCAAGAAGTTCATCATGGACATGTTCCCGTACCCCTCCGGCGCGGGCCTGCACGTCGGCCACCCCCTGGGGTACATCGCGACCGACGTCTTCGCGCGGTTCCAGCGCATGACCGGCCACAACGTCCTGCACACCCTGGGCTTCGACGCCTTCGGCCTGCCCGCCGAGCAGTACGCCGTGCAGACCGGCACCCACCCGCGCGTGTCCACCGAGGCCAACATCGAGAACATGAAGGCCCAGCTGCGCCGGCTGGGCCTGGGCCACGACAAGCGCCGGTCGTTCGCCACGATCGACCCGGACTACTACAAGTGGACCCAGTGGATCTTCCTGCAGATCTTCAACTCCTGGTACGACCCCGAGGCGCGCAAGGCCCGCCCGATCTCCGAGCTGATCGCCCAGTTCGAGTCCGGTGAGCGCGCGGTTCCGGGCGCCACGCGCGCGTGGGCCGAGCTGAGCGCCACCGAGCGCGCCGACGTCCTGGGCGAGTACCGCCTGGCCTACGCCTCCGACGCGCCGGTCAACTGGTGCCCCGGCCTGGGCACCGTGCTGGCCAACGAGGAGGTCACCGCCGACGGCCGCTCCGAGCGCGGCAACTACCCGGTCTTCAAGGCCAAGCTGCGCCAGTGGAACATGCGCATCACCGCCTACGCCGACCGGCTGCTGGAGGACCTGGAGGAGCTGGACTGGCCCGAGGCCATCAAGCTGCAGCAGCGCAACTGGATCGGCCGCAGCGAGGGCGCCCGCGTCGACTTCCCCATCGACGGCGAGCGCATCACGGTCTTCACCACCCGCCCGGACACCCTGTTCGGCGCCACCTACATGGTGCTGGCGCCCGAGCACCCGCTGGTGGAGAAGTTCACCCCGGACGCCTGGCCCGAGGGCACCCACGACGTGTGGACCGGTGGCCACGCCACCCCGGCCGAGGCCGTCGCCGCCTACCGCGCGCAGGCCGCGTCGAAGTCCGACGTGGAACGCCAGGCCGAGGCCAAGGACAAGACCGGCGTCTTCATCGGCGCCTACGCCACCAACCCGGTCAACGGCGACAGGATCCCCGTCTTCATCGCCGACTACGTCCTGATGGGCTACGGCACCGGCGCGATCATGGCCGTCCCCGCGGGCGACCAGCGCGACTTCGAGTTCGCGCGCGCCTTCGAGCTGCCGATCCACTGCATCGTCGAGCCGACCGACGGCCGCGGGACCGACACCTCGACGTGGGAGGACGCCTTCGCCTCCTACGACGCGAAGATCATCAACTCCTCCAACGACGACGTCTCCCTGGACGGCCTGGGCGTCGCCGAGGCCAAGGCCCGCATCACCGAGTGGCTGGAGCGCGAGGGCATCGGCGAGGGCACGGTCAACTTCCGCCTGCGCGACTGGCTGTTCAGCCGCCAGCGCTACTGGGGCGAGCCCTTCCCGATCGTCTACGACGAGGACGGCATCGCCCACGCGCTGCCCGAGTCGATGCTGCCGCTGGAGCTGCCCGAGGTCGAGGACTACAGCCCGCGCACCTTCGACCCGGACGACGCCGACACCCAGCCCGAGACGCCGCTGTCGCGCAACGAGGAATGGGTCAACGTCACCCTGGACCTGGGCGACGGCCGCGGTCCGCGCCCGTACCGCCGCGAGACCAACACCATGCCCAACTGGGCCGGCTCCTGCTGGTACGAGCTGCGCTACCTGGACCCGCACAACGAGCGGCAGCTGGTCGACCCCGAGATCGAGCAGTACTGGATGGGCCCGCGCGAGGGCCTGCCGCACGGCGGTGTCGACCTGTACGTCGGCGGCGCCGAGCACGCCGTGCTGCACCTGCTGTACGCGCGCTTCTGGTCCAAGGTCCTGTACGACCTGGGGCACGTCTCCTCGGCCGAGCCGTTCCACAAGCTGTTCAACCAGGGCATGATCCAGGCCTACGTCTACCGCGACAGCCGGGGCATCGCGGTGCCGGCCGCCGAGGTGGAGGAGCGCGACGGCGCCTACTACTACCAGGGCGAGAAGGTCACCCGGCTGCTGGGCAAGATGGGCAAGTCCCTGAAGAACGCGGTGACTCCGGACGAGATCTGCGCCGAGTACGGCGCCGACACCCTGCGCCTGTACGAGATGGCCATGGGCCCGCTGGACGTCTCCCGGCCCTGGGACACGCGCGCGGTGGTCGGCCAGTTCCGGCTGCTGCAGCGGCTGTGGCGCAACATCGTCGACGAGGCGACCGGCGAGGTGACCGTGGCGGACGCCGAGCCCGACGAGGAGACGCTGCGCGCCCTGCACAAGGCGATCGACGGCGTGCGTCACGACCTGGAGGGCCTGCGCTTCAACACCGCCATCGCCAAGGTCACCGAGCTGAACAACCACCTGACGAAGGCGGGCGGCGCGGTGCCGCGCTCCGTGGCCGAGCCGCTGGTGCTGATGGTCGCCCCGCTGGCCCCGCACATCGCCGAGGAACTGTGGCGCAAGCTGGGCCACACCGACTCGGTCGTCCACCGGGACTTCCCGGTCGCCGACCCGGTGTACGTGGTGGACGAGACCGTGACCTGCGTCGTGCAGATCAAGGGCAAGGTCAAGGCCCGCCTGGAGGTGCCTCCGGCCATCTCCGAGGAGGAGCTGGAGAAGGTGGCGCTGTCCGACGAGAAGGTCGTCGCGGCGCTGGGCGGCGCGGGCATCCGCAAGGTGATCGTGCGGGCGCCGAAGCTGGTGAACATCGTTCCCGCCTGACGCCTGACGCCTGACGCCTGACGCCTGACGCCTGACGCCTGACGCCTGACGCCGGGGTCCGTCGGGCGTCGGGGTAGTCCCCTACGGGCAGGTTCGGGGTTTTTCTGGAACTCCGGGCCTGCCCGCAGCGTTTACCGTGGAGAGCGCAGCGGCGCACGCCGTGCCGGCCGGAGGAGGAGCGTCATGGAAGCAGTGATCACCGTGTTCGCTCTGCTCTTCCTGCTCTTCGTCGCCCTCGGCGCGTATGTCACGGTCAAGGCGGTCGGCGCCGCCAAGCGAGGCGTGGACCGGACGATCGCGCAGGCCAGGCGCACGGTCGAGGACCACACCCTGCGCGCGAAGTCCTTCGCCCAGCCGGGCCCGGCCGGCGAGATCGCCCAGCTGCGGCTCACCCTGCGCACCTCGATGCGCGCCACCCACGACGCCCTGTACGTGGGCGCGGCCGAGGACGAGTCGCTGAAGGAGTCCCTCGGCCTCTTCGAGAGGCTGAGCGCGCACGGGCACGAACTGGACGCCGATCTCAAGCGCCTGGAGTCCGAGCCGGACCGGGCCACCCTCGCCGCCCAGCTGCCCGGGCTGCACCGGCGCACCGAGCGCATCACCAAGTCCGCCGACTCCCTGCGCTGGGCCGCCCGCGACCGCGCCCGCCGCTTCTCCGACGACGACCTGGACGCGCTCAGCGCCCAGATCGACGTCGAGGCCGGAGCCCTGCGGCACTGGACCCGGACCGACCCCACCGCGCAGGAACCCCCGCCGTGGCCCGACGCCCCGACCGCCGCCGACGCCCCCACGACACGGCCCCAGACCTGGCAGGAGCCGGCCGCCTCCCACCCGGCGCAGGAGCCGGCGGCCCCCGCGATCAACCCGGCGACGCCACGCCCCGCCCACCCCTGGCAGAAGAAGCCGCGCCCCGAGAGCACCATGTGAGCGAGCCCGTCCGGGACCGGCAGGCAGGGGCCGGGCTGCCGCGCCGCCACCACGGCAGGTAACCTCCAGCTCATGTCCCGCCATGTCGCGATCGTCACCGATTCAACGGCCTACCTGCCGCCGCGGACGATGGAGCGCCACGGCATCACCGCGGTGCCCCTGACCGTGGTCCTCGGTGACCAGGCGCTCGAAGAGGGCACCGAGATCTCGACCCGCTCCCTGGCCCAGGCGCTGCAGAAGCGGCGCCCGGTCACCACCTCCCGCCCCAGTCCCCAGGTGTTCGCGGAGACCTACCGCAAGGTCGCCGAGTCCGGCGCGAGCGGCATCGTCTCCCTGCACCTGTCCGCCGAGTTGTCCGGCACCTACGACGCGGCGGTGCTCGCCGCCCGCGAGGCACCGGTGCCGGTGCGGGTCGTGGACACCGGGATGATCGCGATGGCCCTGGGGTTCTGCGCGCTCGCCGCCGCCCAGGCGGCCGAGGCCGGAGGCACGGTGGACGAGGCCGTCACGGCCGCCGAGAAGCGGGCCGCGGGCACCTCCGCCTACTTCTACGTCGACACGCTGGACTATCTGCGCCGTGGCGGCCGCATCGGCGCCGCGCAGGCCCTGCTGGGCTCCGCACTCGCCGTCAAACCGCTGCTGCAGCTCGACGGTGGCCGCATCGAGCCGCTCGAGAAGGTCCGCACGGCGTCCCGGGCCATCGCCCGCCTCGAGGAGATCGTCGCCGACCGGGCGGGCAGCGGTGAGGTCGACATCGCCGTCCACCATCTCGCCGCCCCCGACCGGGCCTCCGCCCTCGCCGACCGGCTGCGGGCCCGGGTGCCCGGCCTGGCCGAGCTCCATGTCAGCGAGGTCGGCGCGGTGATCGGGGCGCACACCGGACCAGGGCTGCTGGGAGCGGTCGTCTCGCCGCGCTGAGGCCTCCGCCCTCAGGACCGCTCACTCGTGAGGGTGACAAAGTTTTCCACAACCGGGCGCTCGTCCCCGGGAATTGACCAAGATCATCGCCAAGTGACGGGATGTCCGATCCTCGTCCCATGGCACTTCGATCACGTTCACGCACCGCCACCGCGACCAGCGGACCGGGCCGCGGCCCCGCCTCCGACGGCCGCGTCCGCCACCGCCGACCCACCGAACACCGCCGCACCCGCCACCGCGCACCCGCACCGGCGGAGGAGCTGCGCCGCCGCGCGGAACTCCTCTTCGGCGAACGAGCAGTGCAGTGGCGGGAGTCGGGGAACGCTCCGCCGGACGAAGCGCAGACCGGGCGCACGGTGATGGCCACGGGTGTGGCCCCCGGGCTGCGGGCGGCGCCCGTGGGCCTTGCCGGGGCAGAAGAGGTGGCCGGCGAAGTCGGGCCGGCCTGGGCCCCCGAGGGGCAGCCGGCTCTTCCGCTGAGCGGTGCCGAGCCGCTGGAACCTCTGGTGCCGGGCCTGCGGGAGCGGGCCGCGCTCGCGCTGAGGGAGCGGCTGCCGCTGTGGCTGCAGACGCGGTGCGGGGTCGATCGACGGGGAGTGATCGCCCTTTCCGTGGTCCTCGTCATTGCCGCCGTGTTCGCCGTCCAGCACTTCTGGACGGGCCGGACGCAGACGGTGAGCGCCCCTCGAGTGGTCCGGGCCGAGGCCCCGTTCGCGAAGAAGGGTGAGGACAGCAAGTCCGGCGGCGCCGTGGCCGCCTCCGCGACACCGGCGGGGGAGATCGTCGTGGACGTCAGCGGCAAGGTCCGCAGGCCCGGCATCCGGCGGCTGCCGGCCGGCTCCCGGGTGGCGGACGCGCTGCGTGCGGCGGGCGGGGTACTGCCGGGCGCCGGCACCGAGGGGCTCAACCGGGCCCGCTTCCTGGTGGACGGCGAGCAGGTGGTGGTCGGCGCACCCGCCGGGGCCGCGCCCGTCCCACCCGCACCGGGCGCCGCGGCGGGTGCCGGACCGGCGGGCCCGGGCCCCGGGACCCCGGTCTCCCTCAACACGGCCACCGCGGACCAGCTTGACGCCCTTCCCGGAGTCGGCCCCGTGCTGGCCCAGCACATCATCGACTACCGCACCCGGCACGGCGGATTCCGCTCGGTGGACGAACTGCGCCAGGTCAACGGCATCGGCGACCGCCGTTTCGCCGATCTGCGCAGCATGGTGCGGCCATGAGCGGCGAGGTGGCCCGCTCGCTCCGTGCAGGGCGCCGTCGGGTCGCCGATGAAGCGTCCGGCGAGGAGCAAGCAGGCACCGATGCCCGCCCCCGCCGACCGGCCCCGGCCGACCTGCGGCTGGTGCCGCCCGCACTCGCGGCCTGGGGGACGGCGGCGCTGGTCATCGACATGCCGCCCGTGTGGAGTGCCGGCGTCGCGGTCGCCTGCCTGATCGCGGGGACGGTCCTGCTGTCGGCCGGGTCGGTTCGGTCGGTTCCGTCCGTTGGGTCGGCTCGGCCGGCCCGGTCAGCCCGGTCCGGTCGACGGAAGGTGAGGCCGGTCGGGCCGTTCATGCGGCTTCGCCGGTCGCGTGCTCCGATCGCCGCTGTGCTGCTCTGCGTGGCCGCGGCCGCCGCCTCCGCAGGGTTGCACGGGGCGGATGTGAGGCGGGGACCGGTGCCCGAGCTGGCGCGGCGGTTCGCGACCGTGAGCGCCGAGGTCGAGCTGAGCGGCGACCCCTGGCTGAGCCGGCCACGGGTGCGCGGTGATCACGCGGCACCCGTGGCGGTCCTGGCCCGCGGCGAAGTGCGGTGGATCGAGAAGGGGGACGGGGAGGGCGTACGGACGCGGAGTCCGGTGCTGTTGGTTGTCGGCGGAGACGTTCCGGTGCCGCGGGCGCCACCCCTCGGGGACGTGCCTGCCCTGCAGGACGGCCGCGGTGCGCGTTCGGTCTGGCTCGGGTTGCTGCCGTCCACGCGGCTGCGGGTGACCGGGCGGCTGGCGCCCGCCCTGACCGGCGGTGACCGGACGGCGGCCGTGCTGCGGGTGCGGAGCAAGCCGGCCCCCGAGGTCGTCGCGGGGCCGAGCGGTCCCCAACGGCTGGCGGGCCGGCTCAGGGCCGGGCTGCGGGAGGCGACCGAGGGGTTGCCGGCGGACGCCAGGGCGCTGCTTCCCGGGCTGGTCGTCGGCGACACCTCGAGGATCACGCCGGACCTGGACGATGCCTTCAAGGAGACGGACCTGGCGCACACGCTCGCCGTCTCGGGCAGCAACCTCACGATCCTGCTCGCCCTGCTCATCGGCCCGCCCGGCCTCGCCCAGCGCACCGAACGGCGAGGTCTGGCCCCGCGCCTCGGGCTGTCGCTGCGGGCGACGGCCCTGGGCGCGGGAGCGCTCACGCTCGGGTTCGTGGTCGTGTGCCGGCCCGACCCGAGTGTGCTGCGGGCCGCGGCCTGCGGCTGCGTCGCGCTGGTCGCCCTGGCGACAGGGCGTCGCAGATCCCTGATCCCGGCCCTGGCCACGGCCGTACTGCTGCTGGTGCTGTACGACCCGTGGCTGGGCCGCAGTTACGGCTTCCTGCTCTCGGTGCTGGCCACCGGGGCGCTGCTCGTGCTGGCCCCCGGCTGGAGCGAGGCGCTGCAGCGGCGCGGGGTTCCCGCCCGGCTCGCCGAGGCGCTGGCCGCGGCCGCAGCGGCTCAGGCCGTGTGCGCGCCGGTCGTGGCGGTGCTGTCGGCGAGGGTGAGCCTGGTGGCGGTGCCGTGCAATCTGCTGGCCGAGGTGGCGGTCGCCCCGGCCACGGTGCTGGGGTTCGCGGCGCTGGCCACGGCACCGGTGGCGATGCCGGTGGCCAGGCTGCTCGCCTGGTGCGCGGGCCGGCCCGCCGGATGGATCGCGCAGGTCGCCCGGACCGGTGCGGCGCTGCCCGGCGGCGCGGTGGACTGGCCGGGAAGCTGGTCCGGGGCGCTGCTGCTGGCGGCGGTCACCGTGGCCGTCGTCCTGGCCGGGCGGCGGCTGCTGCGGCACCCCTGGTGGTGCGGTGCGCTGGCCGTACTGTTCCTGCTCGCGGTGGTGCGGCCCGCGCCGCTCACCCGGGTGGTCACCGGCTGGCCGCCGCCGGGCTGGCGGTACGCGATGTGCGACGTGGGCCAGGGCGACGCGACCGTGCTGGCGGCGGGGGAGGGGACCGGGGTGGTCGTGGACGCCGGACCCGATCCGGCGCCGGTGGACCGCTGCCTGCGGGAACTGGGCATCACCCGGATCCCGCTGCTTGTCCTGACCCACTTCCACGCCGACCATGTCGCGGGGCTGCTCGGCGTGCTGCGGGGCCGCTCGGTGGCCGCGATCGAGACCACCGACTTCGAAGAACCGCAGGATCAGGCGGCGTTGGTGAGAAAGGAGGCTGCGGCACGGCACATCCCGCTCACCCGCGCCGCCGCGGGAGAGCAAGGACGCACCGGACCGCTGAGCTGGCAGGTGCTGTGGCCGCCCGCCGCCCCGGGGCCGGGCCAGGCCCCGGCCCCGGAGCCGGACGGCCCGAACGACGCCAGTGTCGCCCTGCTCGTCCGCTCGGGCGGCCTGCGGCTGCTGCTGCTCGGCGACCTCGAACCCCCCGCCCAGCAGGCCCTGTTGCATTCCCCGGCCGCGGCCGAGCTGGCCGGTGTCGACGTGCTGAAAGTCGCCCACCACGGCTCGGCGTACCAGGATCCGGACCTGATACGGCTGGCCGCCCCGCGGGTGGCGCTGATCTCCGTCGGCGCGGACAACACCTACGGCCACCCGGCACCGGCGACCGTCGCCGCGCTGCGGGCCGGCGGGGCGGTGGTGCTGCGCACGGACCGGGACGGGGCACTCGCGGTCGGCGGGGGCGGCGGGCCGGACCGGGAACTGCGCGTGACGAGAGACTGAGCGGCCGGTGTTCGCCCAGACTGGGTGCATGGACTCAGCACGGGCAGACGCCTACCTCCACCGTCTCGGGGCCACCCGCCCGCAGCACCCCACCAGCGAGGCGCTGCGTGAATTGCACCTGCGCCATCTGCGGACCGTCCCGTTCGAGAACCTGTCGATCCACCTCGGCGAGGAGATCGTGCTGGAGGAGCAGCGGCTGCTGGACAAGGTGGTCGACGCCCGCCGGGGCGGCTTCTGCTACGAACTCAACGGAGTGTTCGGCGCGTTGCTGGTCGCTCTCGGCTTCGAGGCCGAGCTGCTCGCGGCGCGGGTGTACGGGGACGAGGGACGTCTCGGCATCCCGTACGACCACATGGCGCTGCGGGTGCGGACGGCGGACGGCGGTGACTGGCTCGCCGACGTGGGCTTCGGGGCGCACAGCCACTTCCCGCTGGCGTTCGCGGACCGCGGCGACCAGGCGGACCCCGGCGGGACGTTCCGGCTGGCGGAAGCCGGTCCGGACCCCGCCGGAGTGCTCGGCCCGAGTCCCGCGGGAGGGGCGGGCGGCGTCGCCGCTCCGGCCGCGGCGGACCTGGACGTCGTGCGGGACGGCCGGCCCCAGTACCGGCTGGAGACACGGCCCAGGGCTCTCGGCGACTTCAGGGCGGGGGCCTGGTGGCACAGCACCTCGCCGCGGTCGCACTTCACCCGGTCACTGGTGTGCTCCCGGGTGACGGAGGACGGAGGGCGGATCACCCTCAGCGGGCGCGCGCTCACGACGACGGCCTCCGACGGGACGAAGCAGACGGAGGAGTTGGGCACGGACGAGGAGGTACTGAACTCGTACCGGGAGTACTTCGGCGTGGAACTGGCCGGTGTGCCCACGGTGCGGGGCCGGGACCGCGACAGTTGAGAATGGGCCCGTGAGCGATGTGAGACATGTGCTGGTGCTGCCCGACCGCGACGCCGCCGAGGAGGCGGCTCACGCGCTCGGGGAGCGTTTCGGCGTCGACGAGGAGCCCCGGCTCGTCCGCGACGCCCTGGCCGGCGAGGACGACGCCGAGGACGCCCAGTGGCTGGTGCTCCTGCGCGACGAGGACGGACGCCTGGACGCCGCCGAACTGGACGCGTTCGCGGGGCAGTGGGACGGCTGGCGCGAGGAGCCGTGACCTCGGGTGGGCCCCGGCCGGATCGCGGAGAGGGCCCGGTCACGGTGCAGCCGCGGAACCCCGAGACGGAGTCGGGGTCGGGTCCGGGACCGGTCGGGGTGCCGAGGCCGGTCCGTTGTCAGTGCCGCGTGGGATGCTGTGAGTGATGGCAAGAAAGACTGCGAATGACGACCCTCTCGCCCCGGTGACCTTGGCCGTGGGCCAGGAGGACCTCCTGCTCGACCGTGCCGTGCGGGAGGTGGTGGCCGCCGCCCGGGCCGCCGACGCCGACACGGACGTACGGGACCTGACCCCGGACCAGTTGCAGCCCGGCACGCTCGCCGAGCTGACGAGTCCCTCGCTCTTCGCCGAGCGCAAGGTCGTGGTCGTACGCAACGCGCAGGATCTCTCGGCCGACACGATCAAGGACGTGAAGGCGTACCTCGGGGCGCCCGCGGAGGAGATCACCCTTGTGCTGCTGCATGCGGGCGGTGCCAAGGGCAAGGGGCTGCTGGACGCCGCGCGCAAGGCGGGCGCGCGGGAGGTGGCCTGTCCCAGGATGACCAAGCCGGCGGACCGGCTGGCGTTCGTGAGAGGGGAGTTCAGAGGGTTCGGGCGGTCGGCCACGCCGGAGGCCTGCCAGGCTCTGGTCGACGCGATCGGCAGTGACCTGCGCGAGCTGGCCTCGGCGGTGGCGCAGCTCGTCGCCGACGTCGAGGGGACGATCGACGAGGCCGTCGTCGGGCGATACTACACCGGGCGGGCCGAGGCGTCCAGCTTCACGGTCGCCGACCGGGCGGTGGAGGGCCGGACGGCGGAGGCGCTGGAGGCGCTGCGGTGGTCGCTGGCCACCGGGGTGGCGCCGGTGCTGATCACCAGCGCGCTGGCGCAGGGCGTTCGGGCCATCGGGAAGCTGTCGTCGGCGCGCGGCGGACGGCCGGCGGATCTGGCCCGGGAGCTGGGGATGCCGCCGTGGAAGATCGACCGGGTGCGGCAGCAGATGCGGGGGTGGACGGCCGAGGGGGTTTCAGTGGCCATGCGGGCCGTCGCGGAGGCCGACGCCGGAGTGAAGGGCGGGGGTGATGATCCCGAGTACGCGCTGGAGAAGGCGGTCGTGATCATCTCGAGGGCCGCCCGGTCCCGCGGGCGCGGCTAGCTGTCCTCGGGGCCCCGCCCGCCCCGAACCGGGCACGGGGCTGCGGCCGAGACCCCTTCAGCGGCCGCACCGCCCGACTCGCTCGGTGGCGAGCGACGGCACAGCCAAAAACCCCGTCACCCGCCCTGGGGAAGGGAAGGATGCCGGGGTCTGTGGTTCACGCTGTTGAGCCCGTTCCCGCGTGGCGAACGCAGGCCGCGAACAGGCTCTGGGGTGCCGGGCGGGAGCGGATGAGAGAGGGCCCGCTCTGGGTCCGTCCGGCGGTCAGATCAAAGGGAGAGCTCAGCCCTGGAGGGACGCGACCTTGGAAGCAAGCGCCGACTTCTTGTTGGCGGCCTGGTTCTTGTGGATGACGCCCTTGGAGACGGCCTTGTCGAGCGCACGCGCGGCAGCGCGCTGCAGCTCGGTGGCCTTCTCGACGTCACCCGCGGCAGCGGCCTCGCGGGCCTTGCGGATCGCGGTCTTCAGGGAGGACTTGACGGCCTTGTTGCGCAGCCGAGCCTTCTCGTTGGTCTTGATCCGCTTGATCTGGGACTTGATGTTCGCCACGAAGGAGCCTTTTCAGGTTCTGGTGCGGGGCCGCTCGGGTCCCGTACCGGTGATCCAAAATTTCTCTGACGTGCCTCGCGCTGAGAGGGCATGAGGCACAGCCATCTACAGTACCAGCGGCCCTGCGGGCGGCCCAAAACGGTCCCCGGTCGCTCCCCGTGGGACCATGGAGACTACGTATCGATCCGACCCGAGGCATAAGGCGCCTCAAGAGACAGGACCCTGCGTGCCCGCGACCCCTAACCATGTGCCCGAGCCGAGCCGTACCGACCCGGCTCTGATCCGCAATTTCTGCATCATCGCGCACATCGACCACGGCAAGTCCACGCTCGCCGACCGGATGCTCCAGCTGACCGGTGTGGTCGAGCAGCGGCAGATGCGTGCTCAGTACCTCGACCGGATGGACATCGAGCGCGAGCGCGGTATCACGATCAAGTCCCAGGCGGTGCGTCTGCCCTGGGCCCCGACCGAGGGCCCCGACCAGGGCACGACCCACATCCTCAACATGATCGACACCCCGGGGCACGTCGACTTCACCTACGAGGTCTCGCGGTCGCTGGCCGCCTGCGAGGGGACCATCCTCCTCGTCGACGCCGCCCAGGGCATCGAGGCGCAGACCCTCGCCAACCTCTACCTGGCGATGGAGAACGACCTCACGATCATCCCCGTGCTCAACAAGATCGACCTTCCAGCGGCCCAGCCCGAGAAGTTCGCCGAGGAGCTGGCGAACCTGGTCGGCTGCGACCCGGCGGACGTGCTCAAGGTCTCCGCGAAGACCGGTCTCGGCGTCGACGCGCTGCTGAACAAGGTCGTCAAGGAGATCCCGGCGCCGGTCGGGGTCGCCGACGCACCCGCCCGCGCGATGATCTTCGACTCGGTCTACGACTCCTACCGGGGTGTCGTGACCTACGTGCGTGTCATCGACGGCCAGCTCAACAAGCGCGAGCGCATCCGGATGATGTCCACCGGCGCCACGCACGAGCTGCTGGAGATCGGCGTCAACTCGCCGGAGATGCTGCCGGCCGACGGCCTCGGCGTCGGTGAGGTGGGTTACCTCATCACCGGAGTGAAGGACGTCCGCCAGTCCAAGGTCGGTGACACCGTCACCAGCCAGAGCAAGGGCGCGACCGAGGCGCTCGGTGGTTACAAGGACCCGAAGCCGATGGTGTTCTCGGGCCTGTATCCGCTGGACGGCTCCGACTACCCCGAGCTGCGCGAGGCCCTGGACAAGCTGCAGCTCAACGACGCCGCCCTGGTCTACGAGCCGGAGACCTCCGCGGCCCTCGGCTTCGGCTTCCGCGTCGGCTTCCTCGGCCTGCTGCACCTGGACGTGATCCGGGAGCGGCTGGAGCGCGAGTTCGGCCTCGACCTGATCGCCACCGCCCCCAACGTGGTCTACCGCGTGGTCATGGAGGACGGCAGCGAGCACACGGTCACCAACCCCAGCGAGTTCCCCGAGGGCAAGATCAGCGACGTGTACGAGCCCGTCGTACGCGCCACGATCCTCGCGCCCACCGAGTTCATCGGGTCGATCATGGAGCTGTGCCAGACCCGGCGCGGCACCCTGCTCGGCATGGACTACCTGTCCGAGGACCGCGTCGAGATCCGCTACACCCTCCCGCTCGCGGAGATCGTCTTCGACTTCTTCGACCAGCTGAAGTCCAAGACGCGCGGTTACGCCTCGCTGGACTACGAGCCCACCGGCGAGCAGACCAGCTCGCTCGTCAAGGTCGACATCCTGCTGCACGGCGACAAGGTGGACGCCTTCTCGGCGATCACCCACAAGGACCAGGCGTACGCCTACGGTGTGCGGCTCGTCGCCAAGCTGAAGGAGCTCATCCCGCGGCAGGCCTTCGAGGTGCCGGTGCAGGCCGCCATCGGCTCGCGGGTCATCGCCCGCGAGACCATCCGCGCCATCCGCAAGGACGTCCTCGCCAAGTGCTACGGCGGTGACATCTCCCGCAAGCGGAAGCTGCTGGAGAAGCAGAAGGAAGGCAAGAAGCGGATGAAGATGGTGGGTTCCGTGGAGGTTCCGCAGGAGGCCTTCATCGCGGTGCTCTCCAGTGATGACAGCGCGGGGTCGGCCAAGGGCAAGAAGTAACTACGGGTAACTCCGGGTTACGTCCTCAAACCGGCCACAAAGGGGGCTCGTCGTGCGAAAGTGCGGCGGGCCCCTACGCGTGCGTAAGGTCGCTCTGCGTGGAAAGTGACAGGCCGAGGCCCCTTACGCAGCGGCCGGTCGCGGCTTACTCTGATCCCTGCTCGATAGTTACTCGCGAGTTAAACAAGTAGCTCGAACCCCACCGTGAGTTAACCCAGCCGCACCGAGTCAGCCGCACTGTCGCGGGCCCCGGAGGATGTCGTGAGCGACACACAGACCCTGATCGAGAACCGTCCGCCGTCCGTGGCGGCCCTCTTCCTGGAGCGCGTCGCGGCCACACCGGACGCGGAGGCCTACCGCTATCCGGTGCCGCCGGCCTCGGGCCAGGGCCCCGACGACTGGAAGTCGCTGAGCTGGGGCGAGGCGGCCGAGCGGGTCTACGCTCTCGCGGCCGGGCTCATCGAGCTCGGCATCCAGCCGGAGCAGCGGGTCGCCCTCGCCGCCTCCACCCGCGTCGAGTGGATCCTCGCCGACCTCGGCATCATGTGCGCGGGCGGTGCCACCACCACGATCTATCCGCAGACCAACGCCGACGAGTCCGCGTTCATCCTCTCCGACTCCGAGAGCCGGGTACTGATCGCCGAGGACGCCGGCCAGCTCGCCAAGGCCCTGGAGAAGCGCGCCGAGCTGCCCGCGCTGACCAAGGTCGTCGTCGTCGACCCGGCCGGTGTGGAGACCAGCGACTGGGTGACCACCCTCACCGAGCTGGAGCAGCGCGGCGCCGCCTATCTCGAGAAGCACCCCGAGCTGATCAAGGAGCGGGTCGGCGCGATCACCCGGGACCAGCTCGCCACCCTCATCTACACCTCCGGCACCACCGGCCGCCCCAAGGGCGTGCGCCTGCCGCACGACAACTGGGCCTACATGGCGAAGGCCATCGCCGCGACCGGCCTGATCAGCGGCGAGGACGTGCAGTACCTGTGGCTGCCGCTCGCGCACGTCTTCGGCAAGGTGCTCACCTCGGGCCAGATCGAGGTCGGGCACGTCACCGCCGTCGACGGCCGCGTCGACAAGATCATCGAGAACCTTCCGGTGGTGCAGCCGACGTACATGGCGGCCGTGCCGCGCATCTTCGAGAAGGTCTACAACGGCGTCGCGGCCAAGGCCCGCGAGGGCGGCGCGGCCAAGTACAAGATCTTCCAGTGGGCCGCCGAGGTCGCCCGCGAGTACGCCAAGGTCACCCAGGACAACTTCCGCCGCACCGGCACCCACTCGGCGCCGTTCGGCCTCGCCGCCAAGCACAAGGTCGCCGACACCCTCGTCTACGCCAAGCTCCGTGAGGCCTTCGGCGGCCGGCTGCGCGCCTGCGTCTCCGGCGCCTCCGCGCTCGCGCCCGAGATCGGCTACTTCTTCGCCGGCGCCGGCATCCACATCCTGGAGGGCTACGGCCTCACCGAGTCCTCCGCGGCCTCCTTCGTCAACCCGGGCGAGGCCTACCGCACCGGTACGGTCGGCAAGCCGCTGCCCGGCACGGAGGTGCGGATCGCCGACGACGGGGAGATCCTGCTGCGCGGCCCCGGCATCATGGAGGGCTACCACCAGCAGCCCGAGAAGACCGCCGAGGTGCTGGAGTCCGACGGCTGGTTCCACACCGGCGACATCGGCGAGCTGTCCCCCGACGGCTACCTGCGCATCACCGACCGCAAGAAGGACCTCATCAAGACCTCCGGCGGCAAGTACGTCGCCCCGGCCGAGGTCGAGGGGCAGTTCAAGGCGGTCTGCCCCTATGTCTCCAACATCCTGGTGCACGGCGCCGACCGGAACTACTGCACCGCGCTCATCGCGCTCGACGAGCCCTCGATCCTGCAGTGGGCCGCCGACAACGGCCTGGGGGGCAAGTCGTACGCGGAGGTCGTGGCGGCGCCGCAGACCGTCGAGATGGTCGACGGGTACGTCAAGCAGCTCAACGAGGGGCTGCAGCGCTGGCAGACCATCAAGAAGTTCCGGCTGCTGCCGCGCGACCTCGACGTGGAGCACGGGGAGATCACGCCGAGCCTGAAGCTGAAGCGGCCGGTGGTGGAGCGGGAGTACAAGCACCTCATCGACGAGATGTACTCCGGAGCCCGCGAGGCCTGACCCGTCCGGGCGAATACGGTGGGGGCCCGCCACCGGCCACGGACCACCGTCCGCGGCCGGCCGGGCAGCGCCCCCACCTGCCCGGGAGAGTCCGCCGGGACGGGCCGGCCCGGGCCGCGCGCGCATCGCTTGCGTTCGGCGTCGCTCGAAAGTGTGCGTCTTCTGGTGCTGCTGTAGCACAGTTCCCCGTCATTGCTGGCCGCTTCGGTGACTCAGTGCTCTCGGGTCCGCGCGCTCTGTCACCCTGGCCGCATGGACATGGCGGCCATACCGACGCAGCGGGAGAACGAGACCCACGCCCGTGGGGCGCAGGGGCACGCCACGCTGCCCGGAAGCCCCTTCTCGCCCGGCTCGGCCCGCGCCCTGGTGCGCGCGTGGCTGGCCGGGGAGCCGCAGGTGGCCCAGCGGCTCGTGGACGACGCCATGGCGGTCGTCAGTGAGCTGGTCACCAACGCCGTCGTCCACGCCGGAACGCAGGTGGAGGTCGACTGGCGCCTGGAGCGGACCGGCGCCTTCGTCGTGGAGGTGTGCGACCGTCACCCCGCGCGCTCCCCGCGCGACCCCGCCCCGGGCGAGGTGCCGTACGAGACCCCCGACCACGGGCGCGGCCTGCGCCTGGTCGCCACCCTCGCCGAGTCCTGGGGCGTCACCTACCGCCCCGGCAGCAAGACGGTCTGGGCCCAGCTGCCCCCTGGCGGCAAACCCGACCCGCAGGTGCCCGCCCCGGAGCACACCCTGGAGACCGCCGAGGCCCTCGCCCCGCACCCGCAGCGCCCCGGAGCGGACCGGGACTGGCTCGGCAGGGGCGCGCTGTCGTTCCTCGCCGAGGCCTCCGACCTGCTCGCCGGACAGCTGGACGAGAACCTGGTGGCCGCCCTCACCGGCCAGCTGCTGGTGCCCCGGCTGGCCGACTGGTGCGCGATGTGGCTGGAGGACGAGGCGACCGTACGCGGCGGCGACGGCAGCGCGCCCTCCCGGGTCTGGCACGTCAGCGAGGACCGCATCGAGGAGCTGGCCCGGGCCCTGGAGAAGGACCCGCCGAGCCCCGGGGACGGGCTGCGCTCCGGACCGGCGCCCTACCCCTGGCCCGGTGACGCGCTCGGCCCGCAGGGCGCGGACGGCACGGCGCTGGCGTACCGGCTGATCGCGGGCGGCAGGCCGCTCGGCACCCTGGTCATCGGGCGCTGCGGGCCGGTCGGCTTCCCCGACGAGGTCACCGGCCTGGTCGAGGACCTCGGCCGCCGGGTGGCCCTGGCCATCGGCGCGGCCCGCCAGTACGCCCGGCAGGCCACCATCAGCGCCGTCCTGCAGCGCGGCCTGCTGCCCGGCGCGGTCGCCGAGATCCCCGGCGTGAGCAGCGCCCTCGTGTACGAGCCCTGTGACAAGGGCGGCCCGAGCGGCGACTTCTACGACCTGTTCCCGGCCGGCGACGGCCGCTGGTGCTTCGCCGTCGGCGACGTGCAGGGCAAGGGCCCCGAGGCGGCGGTCGTGATCGGGCTCGCCCGGCCCTGGCTGCGCCTGCTCGCCCGCGAGGGCTACCGGGTCGCCGACGTCCTCGACCGCCTCAACCAGCTCCTGCTGGACGACGCCACGGAAGCCGCCGACGCCGCCGCCCGTGCCCTGGTGGCCGGCCGGCCCGTCCTCCCCGGCGAGGGCCCGCAGAACCGCTTCCTGTCCCTCCTCTACGGCGAGCTGGCCCCCCGCGAGGGCGGCGGCGTCCGCTGCACCCTCGCCTCAGCCGGGCACCCCCTGCCGCTGGTCCTCGGCCCCGACGGCGAGGTCCGCACGGCCGCCCGGCCGCAGACGCTGCTCGGGGTCGTCGAGGACGAGACGTACACCAGCGAGACCATCGAGCTGCGCCCCGGCGACAGCCTGCTGTGCGTCACCGACGGGGTCACCGAGCGGCGCTCGGGCTCCCGCCAGTTCGACGACGGCGACGGGCTCGCCCGCGCCCTGTCCGGCTGCGCCGGCCTCAGCGCCGAACTGATCGCCGAGCGGATCCGCCGCCTGGTGCACGACTTCGGCGGCGGCCAGCCCGAGGACGACCTGGCGCTGCTCGTGCTCCAGGCGGGGTGACGCGGTCCGGTGCTGGACAATGGAGGGCATGCCTTCCGCACTCCCCGACGGCGAGCCCGTCCCCGCCGACGGCGCGCTGCCCGACTCCGCGCTCACCGGGGCCGCCGACCGCCCTCTCGGCTTCTACCTGCACGTCCCCTACTGCGCGACCCGCTGCGGCTACTGCGACTTCAACACCTACACCGCCACCGAGCTGCGCGGCACCGGCGGGGTGCTCGCCTCCCGCGACAACTACGCGGACACTCTGACCGACGAGATCCGGCTGGCGCGGAAGGTGCTCGGCGACGACCCGCGCCCGGTCCGTACGGTGTTCGTGGGCGGCGGCACGCCGACGCTGCTGGCCGCCGATGACCTCGTGCGGATGCTGGGGGCGATCCGCGACGAGTTCGGGCTGGCGCCGGACGCGGAGATCACCACGGAGGCGAACCCGGAGTCGGTCGACCCGGCGTACCTCGCCACCCTGCGGGCGGGCGGCTTCAACCGCGTCTCCTTCGGCATGCAGAGCGCGAAGCAGCACGTGCTGAGGATCCTGGACCGCACCCACACCCCCGGCCGCCCCGAGGCGTGCGTGGCAGAGGCGCGGGCGGCCGGCTTCGAGCACGTCAACCTGGACCTGATCTACGGCACGCCGGGCGAGTCCGACGACGACTGGCGGGCGTCCCTGGACGCGGCGATCGGCGCCGGACCGGACCACGTCAGCGCCTACGCGCTCATCGTCGAGGAGGGCACCCAGCTCGCCCGCCGGATCCGCCGGGGCGAGATCCCGACGACCGACGACGACGTCCACGCCGACCGCTATCTCATCGCCGAGGACGCCCTGTCGGCGGCGGGCTTCGAGTGGTACGAGGTCTCCAACTGGGCCACCTCGCGGGCCGGGCGGTGCCTGCACAACGAGCTGTACTGGCGCGGCGCCGACTGGTGGGGCGCGGGCCCCGGGGCGCACTCGCACGTGGGCGGGGTGCGCTGGTGGAACGTCAAGCACCCGGGGGCGTACGCGGCGGCGCTGGCGTCCGGCCGGTCGCCGGGGGCCGGGCGCGAACTGCTCTCGGACGAGGACCGGCGCGTGGAGCGGATCCTGCTGGAGCTGAGGCTGCGGGAGGGCGCGCCGCTGTCGCTGCTGAAGGAGGAGGGCCTGGCGGCCTCCCGGCGCGCGCTGGCGGACGGCCTCCTCCGGAAGGAGCCGTACGAGGAGGGCCGCGCCGTGCTGACCCTGCGCGGACGGCTGCTGGCGGACGCGGTGGTCCGGGACCTGGTGGACTGATCGTTGATCGTCGTACCGGATACGTTCCCGGCGATGCTCTCCGGCAGGCGCGTCCGCAACGCCGCCGCCGGGGTCACTCGGGAGCCGTGACGAAGTCGATCAGCTCCTCGACCCTCCCCAGCAGCTCCGGCTCCAGGTCCTTGTACGACCGCACCCGTGACAGGATCTGCTGCCAGGCCGCGCCCGTGTTCTCCGGCCAGCCGAGCGCCCGGCACACGCCCGTCTTCCAGTCCTGGCCCTTCGGCACCGCCGGCCACGCCGGGATGCCCAGGGACGCCGGCTTCACCGCCTGCCAGATGTCGATGTACGGGTGGCCGACCACCAGCGCGTGCTCGCTGGTGACCGACTCCGCGATGTGCCACTCCTTCGTGCCCGGCAGCAAGTGGTCCACCAGGACGCCCAGGCGCGCGTCCGGGCCCGGGGCGAACTCGGCGACGATCGCGGGCAGGTCGTCCACCCCCTCCAGGTACTCCACGACCACGCCCTCCACGCGCAGGTCGTCGCCCCACACCCGCTCGACCAGCTCCGCGTCGTGCCGCCCCTCGACGTAGATGCGGCCGGCGCGGGCCACGCGCGCGCGTGCGTTCGGGACGGCGACCGAGCCGGAGGCCGTGCGGGCGGGCCGTGCCGGGGCGGCGGACGGCCGTACGAGGGTGACGGCCCTGCCCTCCAGGAGGAAGCCGCGCGGCTGCAGCGGGAACACCCGGTGCTTGCCGAAGCGGTCCTCCAGCGTCACCGTGCCCGCCTCGCAGCGGATCACCGCCCCGCAGAACCCGGTACCGGGCTCCTCCACCACCAGACCGGGCTCCGCCGGCACCTCCGGGACGGGCTGCGGCTTCTTCCAAGGGGGAGTCAGGTCGGCGGAGTACACACGAGGGCGCGGGCCCGAGGGGCCCTCGTGGGAAGGGCGGTGGCGGGAGACGGGTGGGCGCATTCGGATGACGATAGGAGAACCGCCGGAGCCGTGCTCACGACACGCCGAAACGCGCGGCCAGCGCGTCCCGTTGACGTCGGACGAAGGCCGCGTCGACCACCGCTCCGTGACCGGGCACGTACAGCGCGTCCGGGCCGCCCAGCGCGAGCAGGCGGTCCAGCGCGTCCGGCCAGCGGGACGGTACGGCGTCCGGACCCGCCTGCGGCGCGCCGGACTCCTCGACCAGGTCGCCGCAGAAGACCACCTCCGGGGAGCCCGGGACCAGGACGGCCAGGTCGTGGGCGGTGTGGCCGGGCCCCACGTTGGCCAGCAGGGCCTGACGGCCGCCGCCGAGGTCCAGGGTCCGCTCCCCGGAGACCGGGTGACGGGGCGCGGCCAGGGCGTCGACGGCCTCGTCCGCGTCGGCCACCGGCAGCCCGTTGCGGATCGCGTCCAGGCGCAGTTCCTCGCGCTGCCGGGCGAACACCGCGTCCATGCCCACCGCCGCGTACACCTCCGCGCCGGCGAACGCAGGGGCGCCGAGGACATGGTCGAAGTGGGGATGCGTCAGCGCGAGATGGGTCACACGGCGGCCCGCGAGCCGCTGCGCCGCCTCACGCACCCGCGCGCCCTCCGCCAGGCTCGACCCGGCGTCCACCACCAGCGCCGTACCGTCCCCGACGACCAGCCCGGCGGTGCAGTCCCAGCCGGGCAGCCGGCACCGCCCGACCCCGGCGGCAAGCCGCTCCCACCCCAGCTCTTCCCAAGTCACGGTCATACCGCGACGCTATCGGTGGAGCGGGCAACGAGCCGGACCGACCTTGCCCGGTGAGTACCCCACGGCCGTACACTGGGCCGGGAACGCTGGCACTCACCGATGCAGAGTGCCAGGCGGCCGACCCGAAGGGCCGAGGGGACCGGATGCTGGAGGTGCGCGCGGATGCTGAGTGAACGCAGGCTTCAGGTGCTGCGCGCCATCGTCCAGGACTATGTGGGCACCGAGGAGCCGGTGGGCTCCAAGGCGCTCACCGAGCGGCACAACCTCGGCGTCTCCCCGGCGACCGTGCGCAACGACATGGCGGCCCTGGAGGACGAGGGGTACATCGCGCAGCCGCACACCAGCGCGGGGCGCATCCCCACCGACAAGGGCTACCGGCTGTTCGTGGACAAGCTCGCGGGCGTCAAGCCGATGACCGCGCCCGAGCGGCGCGCGATCCAGAACTTCCTCGACGGCGCCGTCGACCTCGACGACGTGGTGGCCCGGACCGTACGGCTGCTCGCGCAGCTCACCCGGCAGGTCGCCGTCGTGCAGTACCCGTCCCTGACCCGGTCCACCGTGCGCCATGTGGAGCTGCTCTCACTCGCCCCCGCGCGCGTGATGCTCGTGCTGATCACGGACACCGGCCGGGTCGAGCAGCGGATGGTGGACTGCCCCGCGCCGTTCGGGGAGTCCTCGCTGGCGGATCTGCGCGCGCGGCTGAACAGCCGGGTCGCCGGCCGCCGGTTCACGGACGTGCCGAAGCTGGTCGAGGACCTGCCGGAAGCCTTCGAGGCCGAGGACCGCGGTACGGTCTCCACGGTGCTCTCCACCCTGCTGGAGACACTGGTCGAGGAGAACGAGGAGCGGCTGATGATCGGCGGTACCGCCAATCTCACCCGCTTCGGACATGACTTTCCCCTCACCATCCGGCCGGTGCTCGAGGCGCTGGAGGAGCAGGTCGTGCTCCTCAAGCTGCTCGGTGAGGCGAAGGATCCGGGCATGACCGTGCGCATCGGGCACGAGAACGCCCACGCAGGACTCAACTCCACCTCCGTGGTGTCGGTCGGTTACGGTTCGGGCGGCGAGGCGGTTGCCAAGCTCGGCGTGGTCGGACCGACCCGCATGGACTACCCGGGAACGATGGGAGCGGTACGCGCAGTGGCACGGTACGTCGGACAGATCCTGGCGGAGTCGTAAGTGGCCACGGACTACTACGCCGTTCTCGGCGTGCGCCGCGACGCGTCGCAGGATGAGATCAAGAAGGCGTTCCGGCGGCTCGCGCGCGAGCTGCACCCGGACGTCAACCCCGATCCGAAGACCCAGGAGCGGTTCAAGGAGATCAACGCCGCCTACGAGGTGCTGTCGGACCCGCAGAAGAAGCAGGTCTACGACCTCGGCGGCGACCCGCTCTCCCAGGCCGGCGGCGCCGGCGCGGGCTTCGGGGCGGGTGGCTTCGGCAACTTCTCCGACATCATGGACGCGTTCTTCGGTACGGCGTCGCAGCGCGGCCCGCGCTCGCGCACCCGGCGCGGCCAGGACGCGATGATCCGCATCGAGGTCGAGCTGGACGAGGCGGCCTTCGGCACGACCAAGGACATCCAGGTCGACACGGCGGTCGTCTGCAACACGTGCAACGGTGAGGGCGCCGCTCCCGGCACCTCCGCCCAGACGTGTGACATGTGCCGGGGCCGCGGTGAGGTCTCGCAGGTCACCCGGTCCTTCCTGGGCCAGGTCATGACCTCCCGCCCCTGCCCCCAGTGCCAGGGCTTCGGCACCGTCGTGCCGACGCCGTGCCCCGAGTGCGCCGGTGACGGGCGGGTGCGCTCGCGGCGCACCCTGACCGTGAAGATCCCCGCCGGTGTCGACAACGGCACGCGGATCCAGCTCGCCGGCGAGGGCGAGGTCGGGCCCGGCGGCGGCCCCGCCGGTGACCTGTACGTCGAGATCCACGAGCTGCCGCACTCCACCTTCCAGCGGCGCGGCGACGATCTGCACTGCACGGTGACCATCCCGATGACCGCGGCGGCCCTCGGCACCAAGGTGCCGCTGGAGACGCTGGACGGCATGGAGGAGGTCGACATCCGGCCCGGCACCCAGTCCGGGCAGTCCATCCCGCTGCACAACCGGGGCGTCACGCATCTGCGCGGCGGCGGCCGGGGCGACCTCGTCGTGCATGTCGAGGTGCAGACGCCGAACAAGCTGGACCCGGAGCAGGAGCGGTTGCTGCGGGAGCTGGCGAAGCTGCGCGGTGAGGAGCGGCCCCAGGGCCAGTTCCAGCCGGGGCAGCAGGGGCTGTTCTCACGGCTGAAGGACGCGTTCAACGGGCGCTGACCCGGCCGGTCGGAAAGTGGCATGTGCCGGTGGGGAAGCCCGATTCGGCGTTGTTCGGAGGACGTGACAACATGCCGTCATGTCCTCCGCGCTGACCGATCTCTTCCCCCACCCGATCGTGCAGGCTCCCATGGCGGGCGGGGTCTCCGTGCCGCGGCTCGCCGCCGCCGTGTCCGGGGCGGGCGGCCTCGGATTCCTCGCCGCCGGGTACAAGACGGCCGACGGCATGTACCAGGAGATCAAGCAGCTGCGGAGCCTCACGGCCCGCCCCTTCGGCGTGAACGTCTTCATGCCGCAGCCGGAGTACGCCGAGTCGGGCGCCGTGGAGGTCTACACCCACCAGCTGGCCGGTGAGGCCGCCTGGTACGAGACCGAGCCGGGCGACCCGGACAGCGGCCGGGACGACGGCTTCGACGCCAAGCTCGCCGTCCTCCTCGACAACCCGGTGCCGGTGGTCTCCTTCCACTTCGGCGTGCCCGGCCGGGAGGTCATCGACTCCCTGCACCGCGCCGGCACCTTCACCCTGGTCACCGCCACCACCCCCGAGGAGGCCCGCGCCGTGGAGCGCGCCGGGGCCGACGCGGTGATCGCACAGGGCGTGGAGGCCGGCGGCCACCAGGGCACCCACCGGGACTGCGCGGAGAACGACGGCGCCGGCATCGGGCTGCTGTCCCTGATCGCGCAGATCGGTGAGGCGGTGCGCCTCCCGATCGTCGCCGCCGGCGGCATCATGCGCGGCAGCCAGATCGCCGCCGCGCTCGCCGCCGGCGCCACCGCCGCCCAGCTCGGCACCGCGTTCCTCGCCACTCCCGAGTCCGGCGCCCACGCCCTGCACAAGCAGGCGCTGACCAACCCGCTGTTCGCCCGCACCGAGCTGACCCGCGCCTTCTCCGGCCGCCCGGCCCGCGCGCTGGTCAACCGCTTCCTGCGCGAACACGGCCCGTACGCCCCCGCCGCCTACCCCGAGGTCCACCACCTCACCTCCCCGCTGCGCAAGGCCGCCGCCAAGGCCGACGACGCGCAGGGCATGGCGCTGTGGGCCGGCCAGGGGCACCGCATGGCCCGGGAGCTGCCGGCCGGGGAGCTGGTGGAGGTGCTGGCCGCCGAACTCGCCGCCGCCCGGACAGCGTTGTCGGACGGACCGGGCGGAGGTGACGCGCGATGACGGCACCCGTCTTCGTCGTCGAGCACTTCCGCGCCCAAGGGGGCGGCCGGTACGTCCTGGACGGGCCCGAGGGGCGGCACGCGGTCTCCGTGAAGCGGCTCCAGCCCGGCGAGGAGGTCGTCCTCACCGACGGCGCCGGACGCTACGCGGTGTGCGACGTGGTCGGCACCGAGGGCAAGGACCGGCTGATCGTGCACATGGGCGGCATCGAGGAGGAGCCGGAGCCCGCGCCGCGCATCACCGTCGTGCAGGCGCTGCCCAAGGGCGACCGCGGTGAACTCGCCGTGGAGACGATGACCGAGGTCGGCGTCGACGCGATCGTGCCCTGGCAGGCGGCCCGCTGCATCACCCAGTGGCGGGGCGACCGCGGGCTGAAGGCGCTCGGCAAGTGGCGGGCCACCGCCCGCGAGGCCGGCAAGCAGTCCCGGCGGGTGCGCTTCCCCGAGGTCGCGGACGCGGCGACGGCCAAACAGGTTGCCGCGCTTCTCGCCAGGGCCGACTTCGCCGCCGTGCTCCACTCGGACTTCGAGCACGAGAGCCGGCCGCTGGCCACCGCCCCGCTCCCCGCCGAGGGTGAGATCGTGCTGGTCGTGGGCCCCGAAGGGGGCGTCTCCCGGGACGAGTTGGCGCTCTTCGAAGGGGCGGGTGCGCAGGCGTACGTACTCGGTCCTACGGTGTTGCGTACATCCACCGCCGGCACCGCCGCCGCGGCCCTCCTGCTGGGACGCAGCGGCCGCTGGTCATGACACCAGGGGGAACACCGATGGAACTCGCCCAGGTACGGCTCCTCGTCACCGACTTCACCGCCTGCTACCGGTTCTACGCCGAGGTGCTCGGCCTCAAGCCGCAGTCCGGGGCGAGCCAGGGGCCGTACGAGAAGTTCAGCCCGCACGCCGGCTCCGCCGGCATCGCGCTGCAGGACCGCGCCATGATGGCCGGGCTCCTGGCCGAGCTGGGCGAGACCGCCACCGGCCACCGCTCCCTGGTCGTGCTGCGCGTCGACGACCTCGACGCCTACTGCGCCGGCATCACCTCCCGCGGCGCCACCCTGCTCCACGGCCCCGCCCCCATGACCGACCGCATGCGCGTCGCCCACCTCAAGGACCCGGAGGGCAACCTGGTGGAACTCCAGGAGTGGCTGCTCCTGCGCACCTGACGGCGACGCCGCGTGGCGCAGGCGGACCGGCCGAGCGACGGCGCCGGGGCCACGGCGTCTGCGCACGAACGGGTGAGTGGCTGTTTGCGGCCTTTCGTCCGGGCGGGGTCGGTGGGACGCTGCCTGCATGGGGGTATCGAGGCGGATCGGGCGTCGGGTGTGGGCCGTGCCGGCGGCGGGGCTCGTGGTGGTGGGCGGGGGTGCGCTGGTGGCGTGCGATCCGGGTGGGCTGAGTTCCGCCACGGCCGCGTACACCACCGACACCACCGCGACCGCCGAGCTGAAGCGGCAGCACGTGGACGTCAGTTGGCTCACCTGCACCGGGAACTACGCCAAGGGCGGCTTCACCGCGGGCAGGTCGCCCTCGCCGTCGGAGAGCACCGTCGTCTCCGTCGACTGCCAGGGCCGGACCAGGGACGGACAGAGGATCAGCGTCAAGGGCAAGGTGACCAAGGCGGTCAACGGCGCCTGCGTACGCGGCGATCTGACGGCCACGGTCGGCGGCCGGCGGGTCTTCCACGTCGACGGGCTCGGCAACTGCGATGCCGCTCCGGGCCCGACGTACCAGCCGCCCGTCACCCACCGGCCCACCGGCGGCCCCCGGCCCACCGTCACGGTCACCGTCACCCGCACCCTCTGGTGCAAGGGCGACCCGACCTGCTGGCCCGTCGAGGGCAAGTGATCGGAAACGAGGGCGGGAAGCGGCGGTCGCTGCGTACTCTGACGGGGTGACTCAGGGCGCTTCGACAGGAACCTCCGGCTACCTCCGATTCCCCTCACTCCACGGCGATCTGGTGACCTTCGTCGCGGAGGACGACGTATGGCTCGCCCCTCTCGACGGCGGGCGGGCCTGGCGGGTCAGCGCCGACAACGTGCCGGTCAACCACCCCCGCATCTCGCCCGACGGCACGACCGTCGCCTGGACCTCCACCCGCGACGGCGCCCCCGAGGCGCACGTCGCACCCGTCGAGGGCGGCCCCGCCAAGCGGCTGACCCACTGGGGGAGTGGGAAGACCCAGGTGCGCGGCTGGACCCCCGACGGCGAGGTCCTCGTGCTCAGCACCCAGGGCCAGGCCAGCCTGCGCCGCACCTGGGCCCGCGCCGTCCCGCTCGACGGCGGACCGGCGGCCACGCTGCCGTACGGGCCCGTCGGCGACGTCGCCCACGGCCCGCACACCGTGCTGCTGTCGGCGCTGATGGGCCGCGAGGCCGCCTGGTGGAAGCGGTACCGGGGCGGTACGGCGGGCAAGCTGTGGATCGACCGGGCCGGCGACGGTGCGTTCGTGCGGCTGCACGAGGAGCTGGACGGGAACCTCGAGTACCCGCTCTGGGTGGGCGACCGCATCGCCTTCCTCTCCGACCACGAGGGCACCGGCGCCCTCTACTCCTCCCTCGCCGACGGCACGGACCTGCGCCGCCACACGCCTCTCGACGGCTTCTACGCCCGGCACGCCGCCTCCGACGGCACCCGCGTCGTGTACAGCAGCGCCGGTGAGCTCTGGCTGCTGGACGACCTGGCCGGCGCCGAGCCCCGCCGGCTCGACGTACGACTCGGCGGCCCGCGCGTGGACCTGCAGCCGTACCCGGTGAACGCCTCCCGCTGGTTCGGCTCCGCCGCCCCCGACCACACCGCGCGCGGCAGCGCGGTCTCCGTGCGCGGCGCCGTCCACTGGGTCACCCACCGCTCCGGCCCCGCCCGCGCCCTCGCCGCCCAGCCCGGCGTGCGGGCCCGGCTGCCGCGCACCTTCCGCGCCGAGGGCGAGGAGTGGGTGGTGTGGGTGACGGACGCCGAGGGCGAGGACGCCCTGGAGTTCGCGCCCGCCACCGGCCCCGCCCCCGGCACCACTGCGCGCCGGCTCGCCGCCGGGCAGCTCGGCCGCGTCCTGGAACTCGCCATGGCGCCCGACGGCAGCCGCGCCGCCGTCGCCGCGCACGACGGACGGCTGCTGCTGGTCGAGCGCGAGACCGGTGAGGTCCGCGAGGTGACCCGCAGCGACCACGGCGACGTGTCCGACCTCGCCTTCTCGCCCGACTCCGGCTGGCTCGCCTGGTCCCACCCCGGCCCCTCCCCGCTCGCCCAGCTCCGCCTCGCCCACACCACCGACCTCACGGTCACCGAGGCGACCCCGCTGCGCTTCCGGGACTACGCGCCCGCCTTCACCCTGGACGGCCGGCACCTCGCCTTCCTCTCCAGCCGCTCCTTCGACCCGGTCTACGACGAACACGTCTTCGACCTGGCCTTCGTCGAGGGCGTCCGCCCCTACCTGATCACCCTGGCCGCCGCCACGCCCTCCCCGTTCGGGCCGCAGCGCCACGGCCGGCCCTTCGGCGCCCCCGACAAGGACGAGACCCCCGACAGCGAGGGCACCCCGGCCACCCGCATCGACCTCGACGGCCTCGCCGACCGCATCGTGCCCTTCCCGGTCGAGGCCGCCCGCTACAGCAACCTGCGCGCCGCCAAGGACGGCGTGCTCTGGCTGCGCCACCCCGTGCGCGGCGTCCTCGGCGCCTCCCGCGCCACCCCCGACGCCCCCGACCCCAAGACCGAGCTGGAGCGCTACGACCTCGCCCAGCAGCGCCTGGAGCACCTCGCCGCCGACGCCGACCACTTCGAGGTCAGCGGCGACGGCAAGCGGATCCTGCTGTGGACCGACGGCCGGCTCAGGGTGGTACCCGCCGACCGGCGCCGCTCCGACGACGAGGACAGCGACTCGAACATCACCGTCGACCTCAGCCGCGTCCGCCAGACCGTCGACCCGGTCGCCGAATGGCGGCAGATGTACGACGAGACGGGCCGCATCATGCGGGACAACTTCTGGCGCGCGGACATGGGAGGCGTCGACTGGGACGGCGTCCTGGACCGCTACCGCCCCCTCCTCGACCGCCTCGCCACCCACGACGACCTGGTGGACCTCCTCTGGGAGGTGCACGGCGAACTCGGCACCTCGCACGCCTACGTCACCCCGCGCGGCGGCTTCGGCAACGGCGAACGCCAGGGCCTGCTCGGCGCCGACATCTCCCGCCACGAGGACGGCAGTTGGCGCATCGACCGCATCCTGCCCTCCGAGACCTCCGACCCCGACGCCCGCTCCCCGCTCGCCGCACCCGGCGTCGCCGTACGCCCCGGGGACGCGATCGTCGCCGTCGCCGGCCGCCCGGTCGACCCGGTCACCGGCCCCGGCCCGCTGCTCGTCGGCACGGCCGGAAAGCCGGTCGAGCTGACCGTCTCACCGGTCGGCGGGGGCGATCCGCGGCACGCCGTCGTCGTCCCCCTCGCCGACGAGGAGCCCCTGCGCTACCACGCCTGGGTCGCCGACCGCCGCGCCTACGTCCACGAGAGGTCCGGCGGCCGCCTCGGCTACCTCCACGTGCCCGACATGCAGGCTCCCGGCTGGGCCCAGATCCACCGCGACCTGCGCGTCGAGGTGGCTCGCGAGGGCCTGGTCGTCGACGTCCGGGAGAACCGCGGCGGCCACACCTCCCAGCTCGTCGTGGAGAAGCTGGCCCGCCGGATCGTCGGCTGGGACCTGCCGCGCGGCATGCGGCCCGAGAGCTACCCGCGGGACGCCCCGCGCGGCCCGGTCGTCGCCGTCGCCAACGAGTTCTCCGGCTCCGACGGCGACATCGTCAACGCGGCGATCCGGGCCCTCGGCATCGGCCCGGTCGTCGGCACCCGCACCTGGGGCGGCGTCATCGGCATCGACAGCCGCTACCGCCTGGTCGACGGCACCCTCATCACCCAGCCCAAGTACGCCTTCTGGCTCGAGGGCGCCGGCTGGGACGTCGAGAACCACGGCGTGGACCCCGACGTGGAGGTACCCCACACGCCCCAGGACTGGGCGGCGGACCGGGATCCCCAGCTCGACGAGGCAGTGAGGTTGGCGTTGGAAGCGCTGGAGGGGAGTCCTGCGAAGGTGCCGCCGAGCATCCCCACCTGAGGGGCGCGGGCCGCATCGACATGCGGCTCCGCCGCGTGGGCGCGAGCAACCCCCACCGGGCCCGCAGCCGAACGACTACGATGCCCAAGTAACGATCACCGGCGAAAGCGAGCGCAGCGATATGGCGGGAGAACCCCAGGACGACTGCCTGTTCTGCAAGATCGTCGCGGGCCACATCCCGGCGACGATCGTCCGCGAGACCGACACCACCGTCGCCTTCCGCGACATAAACCCCCAGGCCCCCACCCACGTCCTGGTGATCCCCAAGGCTCACTACAAGGACGCAGCCGCCCTCGCCGCCGGCGCCCCGCAGCTCGCCGCCGACGTCCTCGCCGAGACCCAGGCCGTGGCCGACGAGGAGAAGCTGGCGAGCTACCGCATCGTCTTCAACACCGGCAGCGGCGCCGGCCAGACCGTCTGGCACGCCCACGCGCACGTCCTCGGCGGGCGCGGCCTGGAATGGCCCCCCGGGTAACGAGCCGTGTCCGTACGCGAACTGGTCGTCCTCGGCACCGCCAGCCAGGTCCCGACCCGCCACCGCAACCACAACGGCTACCTGCTGCGCTGGGACGGCGAGGGCATCCTGTTCGATCCCGGCGAGGGAACGCAGCGGCAGATGCTGCGCGCCGGGGTCGCCGCCCACGACCTGAACCGGCTCTGCGTCACGCACTTCCACGGCGACCACAGTCTGGGCCTCGCCGGAGTCATCCAGCGGATCAACCTCGACCAGGTGCCGCACGAGGTCACCGCGCACTACCCGCGTTCCGGGCAGCGCTTCTTCGACCGGCTGCGGTACGCCACCGCCTACCGGGAGACCGTCCGCCTCACCGAGGCGCCGGTCGCCGCCGACGGTGTCCTCGCGGTGACCCCGTCGTACACCCTTCAGGCCCGCCGGCTGTCCCACCCGGTGGAGTCCTACGGCTACCGGCTGACCGAGCCCGACGGGCGCCGGATGCTGCCCGAGCGGCTCGCCGCCCACGGCATCAAAGGGCCGGACGTGGGCCGCATCCAGCGCGAGGGGCGGCTCGGCGAGGTGACACTGGAGGACGTGAGCGAGGTGCGGCGCGGACAGCGGTTCGCGTTCGTCATGGACACCCGGCTCTGCGACGGCGTCCACGCCCTCGCCGAGGGCTGCGACCTGCTCGTCATCGAGTCCACGTTCCTCGACGAGGACCTGGAACTCGCCGTCGACCACGGTCACCTGACGGCCGGTCAGGCGGCGGCCGTGGCGCGGGACGCGGGCGTACGGCACCTCGTCCTCACCCACTTCAGCCAGCGCTACTCGGACCCGGACGAGTTCGAGCGGCAGGCCCGGGCCGCCGGGTACGAGGGGGAGCTGACCGTGGCGTACGACCTGCAGCGGGTGCCGGTCCCGAAACGACGGTGAAGCAGCCGTACGATGCTTTGATGCCCCTCCCGAAAGCAGAACTGCACCTCCACATCGAAGGCACGCTGGAGCCCGAGCTGGCGTTCGCGCTGGCTGCGCGCAACGGCGTCCGGCTGCCGTACGCCGACACGGACGCGCTGCGCGAGGCCTACCGGTTCCAGGACCTCCAGTCCTTCCTGAACCTGTACTACGAGCTCATGGCCGTCCTGCGCACCGAGCAGGACTTCGCCGATCTCGCGGACGCCTACCTCGCCCGCGCCGCCGCGCAGGGCGTCCGGCACGCGGAGATCTTCTTCGACCCGCAGGCCCACCTCGCCCGGGGCGTGAGCATGGGCACGGTCGTGGAGGGGCTGTGGCGGGCGCTGGGCAGCAGCGAGGCGAACCACGGCGTCTCCACCCGGCTCATCCTGTGCTTCCTGCGCGACGAGTCCGCCGAGTCGGCCCTCCAGGCCCTGGAGGCGGCGCGGCCGTACCTGGACCGGATCACCGGCGTCGGCCTCGACTCCGCCGAGGTCGGGCATCCGCCGGTCAAGTTCCGGGAGGTGTACGAGGCCGCCGCCGCGCTCGGACTGCGGCGCGTCGCGCACGCCGGTGAGGAGGGGCCGCCGGAGTACATCACCGAGGCCCTGGACGTGCTCGGCGTGGAGCGCGTCGACCACGGCCTGCGCTGCCTGGAGGACCCGGCACTGGTCGAGCGGCTGGTGCGCGAGCGGATCCCGCTGACCGTGTGCCCCCTGTCCAACGTCCGGCTGCGCGCCGTGGACACCCTCGCCGACCATCCCCTGCCGGCCATGCTCGACGCCGGTCTGCTGTGCACGGTCAACTCCGACGACCCGGCCTACTTCGGCGGGTACGTCGCCGACAACTACCACGCCGTGCGCGACGCCCTCGGGCTGACCAGGGAGCAGATGCGCGAGCTGGCCCGCAACTCCTTCCGCGCCTCCTTCCTGGACGACGACGAGGAGCGCCGGGCGCGTTACCTGGCCGAGGTGGAGGCGTACGCGTTCGGGTAGGCCGTCTCGTACGTCTGCTGCCGGGCGGGCGCGGCGGGGGCGTCCACCTGGATCTCCACCACGGGCAGCGACTGCCTGCCCACCCGCACCGCCACCACGGTCATCGGCACCGCCACGCCCAGCAGTCCGACGGCCAGCACCTGGCCCATGACCGGGAACCCGGCCCACGCCGCCAGCACGCTCCCGCTCAGCGGGCCCGCCGCCGTGCCCAGGGACGCGGCCGAACCGACCAGCACCGCCCAGCGGCCGCGCGGGTCCAGGGAGGCGGCCAGGCCGATGACGTACGAGAGCACGACCGGGTAGAGCAGGTTCCAGGAGATCTCGCCGAGCGCGAAGGTCCGCAGGTCGGTCGCCGACGCGCTGAGCGCGACACAGCCCGCGATGAGCGCGGTGCCGACGCCGATCGGGACCGCCCGGCCCAGCCGGGGCCCGAGCGCGCCCGCGCCCACCACTCCGACCAGCCCGGTACCGAGCGCCACCGCGAACACCGCGCCGACGGCGGCCTCGCCGAGGTGGGCCTGGCCGAGGCCGATGCGCCCGCTGACGCCCCACAGGGCGTTCTGCGCCAGGGACCAGCACGGCATGGCCGCCGCCAGCAGCAGCCCGGCCCGGGGGTGGGGGAGCCGGCCGCGTTCGGCGCGGGACGTGCGGGGCGGGGCCGTACGGGTTGCCAGCCGGGCGGTGAGCGGCCACACCGCGAGTGCGAACAGGGCGACGGCGGCAAGCGGTTGGCCGTGGCCGGGGCCCAGGTGGGGGATCGTCAGGTACAGGGCGCCCGCGAGGGCGGAGACGCAGAGCAGGCCCAGCGTGGTGACCCGGTGAGGATCACGCTCGGCGGCGATGCCGCCTGCGGCGACCGCCGTGACCGTACCGGTCCCGAACCCGCCGGCCAACGCGCCCACCACGACGGCCGGTACGGCACCGGTGAGCGCGGCTCCGCCGTAGCCGAGGAAGGCCAGCGCGAGTCCGAACCGGGCGAGGGCGCGTGCGCCGAACCGCTCGACCCGGGAGGCCAGCAGGAAGCCGGCCGCCGCCGAACTCAGCAGCAGTGCGCTGCCGATGGCCCCGGCCTGGGTGGCGGAGAGCGGCAGCCCGGTGTCGAGCCGGCCGACGGTGGTCGGCAGCAGGTAGGGGGCGAGGTACCCGGCCGTGAACAGGGCGACGAGGGGCCAGGGAGTGGGGCGGGGGGCGGACACGGGCGTTCCCGGGGCAGGCGAGAGGAGCGGCTCTGAGAGGGGGGAGGGCGACGGCCGTCGACGGACGGGAACGCGCGAGCAAGTTGTATCAAGCACGCGGTTCCGGGGAGAAGTTCGGGTGGCGTGATCCGGATCACTCTTGCGTTTGTGCTCATGGGGAGGGGGTATGAGCGGGCTTTCATCGGGACCTTCGCCCGTCATGCTCCCTTTCGCCCCCCTTCTCCGTCCGGTCCGCGAGCGGCCGTTGACGGCTGATGTCGGGGTATCTAGCCTCTGTTTTCATACATGGACAGCATTCACAAGGGGAGATGATCAGGTGGACGGCGACCCGAGTCCGCAGGACGTTGCGCGGCGACTGCGGCAGGGCATGGCACAGGGTGTGCTGTCCTTCCCGCTGACCGCCTTCCACGACGACGGCTCCCTCGATCCCGACGGCTTCCGCGCCCATGTGGCCGGCCGGCTCGCCGCCGGCCCCGGCGCCCTCTTCCCGGCCTGCGGCACCGGCGAGTTCTTCTCGCTGGACGAGGAGGAGTACCGGCAGGTCGTCCGCATCGCTGTCGAGGAGGCGGCCGGGCGCGTGCCCGTCGTGGCCGGCACCGGGTACGGCTGGGCGCAGGCCGCCCGGTTCGCGCGCATCGCCGAGGAGGCCGGCGCCGACGCCCTGCTCGTGCTGCCGCACTACCTCGTCGCCGCTCCGCAGGACGGCCTCGCCGCCCAGCTGGAGCAGCTCGCCGCCCGCACCCGGCTGCCCCTCGTCGCCTACCAGCGCGGCCAGGTCGCCTACACGCCCGCCTCGCTGCGGCGCCTCGCGCGCCTGTCGAACGTCATCGGCCTCAAGGACGGCCACAGCGACCTCGACCGCCTCCAGCGCCTCACCCTCGCCGCCCCCGAGGACTTCCTGTTCTTCAACGGCGCCGCCACCGCCGAGATCCAGGCCCGCGCCTACGCCACCGTCGGTGTGCCCGCCTACTCCTCCGCCGTGCACGCCTTCGCGCCCGAGATCGCGGGCGCCTTCTTCACCGCCCTCCGGGACGGCGACCACGGCACCCTGGACAAGCTGCTGCGCGGCTTCTACGTCCCCTTCGTCGAACTCCGCGACCGCACCCCCGGATACGCGGTGTCCCTGGTCAAGGCGGCGGCCCGGCTGCGCGGGCAGCGGGTCGGACCCGTCCGGGCCCCGCTCACCGACCCCTCGCCCGCCGACCTCGCCGCGCTCGAGGCCCTCCTCACCGCCGGACTCGACCTCGTAGGAGCCTCCCTGTGACCCGTGACCTGACCATCGCCGAGGTGCGGCTGACGCCGATCCTGGTCGCCGACCCGCCGCTGCTCAACACCCAGGGCGTGCACCAGCCGTACACCCCGCGGCTGATCGTGGAGGTCGTCACCGCCGACGGGATCACCGGTCTCGGCGAGACCTACGGCGACACCAAGTACCTGGAGCCGGCCCGCTCGCTCGCCGCACGCCTCCCCGGCCGCTCGGTCATGGACGTGAACGGACTGTTCGCGCTCGACCTCGCCGTGGACGAGTCACGGGTCCGTGGCGAGGTCGACGCCGGCGGGCTGCGCGGCGTGCAGAGCGCCGACAAACTGCGGCTGTCCGTGCTGTCCGCCTTCGAGGTCGCCTGCCTGGACGCCCAGGGAAAGGCGCTCGGCCTGCCCGTGCACGCACTGCTCGGCGGCAAGGTGCGGGACTCGGTGGAATACAGCGCCTACCTCTTCTACAAGCTCCCCTCCGAACGGGACGACTGGGGCGCCGCCCTCGACCCGGCCGGAGTCGTCGCCCAGGCACGGCGGTTCAAGGAGCGCCACGGGTTCACCTCCTTCAAGCTCAAGGGGGGCGTCTTCCCGCCCGAGCAGGAGATCGCCGCCGTACGCGCCCTCGCCGAGGCCTTTCCCGGGCACCCCCTGCGCCTCGACCCCAACGGCGCCTGGACGGTGGAGACCTCGCTGAAGGTCGCCGAGGAACTCGGGGACGTCCTCGAGTACCTGGAGGACCCGACGCTCGGCACTCCCGCCATGGCCGAGGTGTCCGCCCGGACCGAGGTGCCGCTGGCCACCAACATGTGCGTGACCACCTTCGGCGAGATCAAGGAGGCGTTCACCAAGGACGCCGTCCAGGTGGTGCTCTCCGACCACCACTACTGGGGCGGACTGCGCAACACCCAGCAGCTCGCCGCGATCTGCGCCGCCTTCGGGGTCGGGGTGTCCATGCACTCCAACACCCACCTCGGCATCAGCCTCGCCGCCATGACCCACGTGGCGTCCACCGTGCCCGGCCTGCGCCACGCCTGCGACTCCCACTACCCCTGGCAGTCCGAGGACGTCCTCACCGAGCGGCTCGCCTTCACCGACGGCCGCGTCGTGGTGTCCGACGCACCCGGGCTCGGCGTCGAACTGGACCGGGAGCGGCTGGAGCGGCTGCACCGGCGGTGGGCCGAGGACGACGGCACCCTGCGCGAGCGCGACGACGCGGCGGCGATGCGCGTGACCGACCCCGGGTGGCGGACCCCGGTGATGCCGCGCTGGTAGCCGTCCGTACGGTGCCCGTGCCCGGTGCGATGTGGTGCACACTGGCCAGACCCGCATCACGTCAGGGAGCGCACCGTGACCCCGTCGACCCCGTCGCACACGATCGCCGGAGAGGAACCCGAGCACCTCACGCAGGCAGGGCGCCGCGAGCCCCAGGTCGACCCGCTGGCCGCCCTGCGCGCACCCGGCGACCCGCCCTGGGACGTCTACCTCACGGGCACCGTCTTCCTCGACATCGTCTTCACCGGCCTGGACTCGGCGCCCGTGCGCGGCACCGAGTCCTGGGCCCGGGGCATGGGCTCCAGCCCCGGCGGCGTCGCCAACATGGCCACCGCCCTCGCCCGGCTCGGCCTGCGCACCTCGCTCGCCGCCGCCTTCGGCGACGACCACTACGGCGAGTACTGCTGGGACGCGCTCGAGCAGGGCGAGGGCATCGACCTCACCCCCTCGCGGACGGTGCCCGGCTGGCACTCACCGGTGACGGTCTCCATGGCGTACGAGGGCGAGCGCACGATGGTGTCCCACGGGCACGAGCCGCCGCCCGAGGAGCCGGCCCCCGACTGCCCGCCCCGCGCCCGTGCGGCCGTGGCCTCCCTCACGCCGGGCACGCGGGCGCCGTGGATCGCCCAGGCCGCCCGCGAGGGCACCCGCATCTTCGCCGACGTCGGCTGGGACGACACCGGCGCCTGGGACCTCGCCGGGCTGCCCGACCTGCGGTACTGCGAGGCGTTCCTGCCCAACGCGGAGGAGGCGAAGCGGTACACCGGCGCCGACTGCCCCCGACGGGCGGCGCACGCCCTGACCGAGCACGTGCCGGTGGCGGTGGTGACCCTCGGCTCCGAGGGCGCGTACGCCGTGGACCGGCGCACCGGGGAGGCCGCCGAGGTGCCCGCGATCGCCGTGGAGGCGCTGGACCCCACGGGGGCCGGGGACGTCTTCGTGGCCGGCTTCGTCACCGGCACCCTGGCCGGCTGGACCCTGGCGGACCGGCTCGCCTTCGCGGGCCTGACGGCGGCCCTGTCGGTGCAGGAGTTCGGGGGGTCGCTGTCGGCGCCGGGGTGGTCGGAGATCGGGGCGTGGTGGCGCCAGGTGCAGTCCGTGGAGGGTCAGGATCCCGCAGGGCTGCGACGGTACGCCTTCCTGGAGGGGCTGGTCCCCGAGGAGCTGGACCGGCCGTGGCCGCTGCGGCGGGCGGTGCCGACCATCGGGTTCCGGCGCCGCGGGGACGGCGAGGCCTGACGCGCCGGCCCCACGGGGCCGGCGGCCGGCCCCCGGGCACCTCAGCCGGCGGCCACGGTGGTGCGCACCTCGCCGTCGGCGCCGGCCAGCAGCACCGGCGTCCCGGCGCCCCCGAGATCGGCGACAGCGGCCAGGTCGGCCGCGGCCACCGTCTCCGCGTCGCTCACCACGGCCGCCGCCTCCAGCGCCGTGGCCCCGGACGCCACGGCCATGGCGACGGCGGTCCGCAACGCGCTCAGCTTCAGCGACGCCAGCTCCACCGACCCGGCCACATACGTGCGCCCGGTGTCGTCCCGCACCGCGGCACCCTCCGGTACACCGTTGCGGGCCCGCACGGAACGGGCCAGGGTGACGATCTTGCGGTCCTCGGGGTCAAGCGCGTTGCTCTCGGTCATGCCCCGAGCATACGAAGCGCCGTCCCCCTCACCCCGCCAGGGTCTGGACGAGCTCGCTCCGGTCGGGGGTGTGCCGTACCCGGGCGCGGGCGCCGTTGACCACGGCCAGGGAGGGCGGGACGTGGCCGCACTCGACGTCGGCGAGGATCGGCACGCCGAGCGGGGCGAGGGCGTCGAGGACCGCCTCGTGCTGGGTGAGGGTGCCGCGGTCGGGGGCGCGGGTGCGGCCCACGAGGACGGCGCGGGCCCGGTCGAAGAAGCCGGCGAGACGCATGCCGTGCAGGTTCCGGCAGATGGTGAACGCGTTGTCCTCGCACGCCTCGACGTAGACGAGCAGCGGCTCGTCCCCGGCGAACCGCGAGGTGTCGAGATACGGCGTCCCCGCGAGGTTGACGAGGGTCTCGACGCAGCCGCCGATCAGCCGGCCCTCGACGTCCACATCGCCCGTGCCGTCGAGGCGGGTCCAGCGGCCCTCCGCGTCCAGGGTGAGGTCGCGGATCCCCGGATCACGGGTCCAGTCGTCCCAGCCGCTCGTCCGGTACCGGCCGGGCGGGGTCTGCGTGAACGGCCCGCCCTGCGGGGCGGTGACGACGTCCAGCCAGGACATCAGGCCCTCCGGCGTCCGGTACGGCGTGTCCATCAGGTTGCTGCCGTGCACGGTCGCGACCCCGGTGAGCAGCGTCAGCGGGGTGATGATCGTCGACATGTCCGAGTAGCCGACGACCCAGGTCGGCTCGGCCCGCCCGATCGCCTCGAAGTCCAGCAGCGGCATCAGGTCGATCGCGGTCTCCCCGCCCCACGGCGGCACCACGGCCCGGATCGTCGGGTCGGTCAGCATCTCCATCAGCTCGCCGGCCCGCTCGGCGGCCGGTGCGCTGATGTGCGTCGAGCCGTCCATGCACCGGCCGACGACCACCTCGTACCCGCGCGCCTCGAGGTCCCGGAGCGCGACGTCGAGCCGCCCCCGTAGCGGCTCGGCCACCCCGCTGGACGGGGAGGTCACTCCGACACGGTCACCGGGGCGCAGCGGGCGCGGGTATCGAACGGTCATGCGCCGGATTCTGACACGTGGTCACTCCCGCCCGGCAAGGCAATTACGGCCGGTCCAGCCGCAGCCGCTCCGCCTTCGGCAGACCCGCGACGACGAGGTCGTACGAGTCCTCGATCAGCTCCCGGACAAGGCGGTCGGGCAGGCCGCCGGACACCGTCACCGTGTTCCAGTGCCTCTTGTTCATGTGCCACCCCGGCACGATCAGCCCCTCGTGCTCGCCGCGCAGCCGGATCGCGTCCTCGGGGTCGCACTTGAGGTTGACCGTCAGTGGCCGGGCGCCCAGCTCCGTCAGGGCGAACATCTTGCCGAGCACCTTGAAGACCGAGGTCTCCGGGTTGAAGGGGAAGTCCTCCACGGCCGCGTTGAAGGACAGGCAGAAGGCGCGCAGGTCCTCGGGGCTCACTCGGCGCTCTCCTCCTCGGCGGGCTTGCCGGCCGGCTCCACCAGGACCGTCACGATCTTGTTCCGGCGTCCGGCCGCCGCCTCCGCCGTCAGCCTCAGCCGGCGCTCGTCGGGCAGCTCCACCTCGGCCGACGCACCGGCGATGGGCACGCGGCCCAGCGCCTTGGCGAGCAGCCCGCCGACGGTCTCCACGTCCTCGTCGTCGTACTCCTCGAGCCCGTACAGCTCGCCGAGGTCGGTGATGTCCAGACGGGCCGTGACCCGGAAGCGGTCGTCGCCGAGGTCCTCCACCGGCGGGAGCTCCCGGTCGTACTCGTCGGTGATCTCGCCGACGATCTCCTCGAGGATGTCCTCGATGGTGACGATCCCGGCGGTGCCGCCGTACTCGTCGATCACGACGGCGACGTGGTTGCGCTCCTTCTGCATCTCGCGCAGCAGGTCGCCCGCGTTCTTGGTGTCGGGCACGAAGACGGCCGGCCGCATCGCCGTGGAGACCAGATCGCTCTCGGCGTCCCGGCTGATGTGCGTCTTGCGGACCAGGTCCTTCAGATACACGATCCCGACGATGTCGTCCTCGCTCTCCCCGGTGACCGGGATCCGGGAGAACCCGGAGCGCAGCGCGAGCGTGAGGGCCTGCCGGATGGTCTTGTACCGCTCGATGACGACGAGGTCGGTGCGCGGCACCATCACCTCGCGCACCAGGGTGTCGCCCAGCTCGAACACCGAGTGCACCATCCGGCGCTCCTCGTCCTCGATCAGCGACTCCTTCTCGGCCAGGTCGACCAGCGCGCGCAGCTCCGCCTCCGAGGCGAAGGGCCCGCGCCGAAAGCCCTTGCCCGGGGTGAGCGCGTTGCCGATGAGGATGAGCAGGGACGGGATCGGGCCCATGATCCGCGCGAGCGGCAGCAGCACGTACGCCGCCACGGTCGCCGTGTTCAGCGGGTGCTGCCGGCCGATGGTGCGCGGGGACACCCCGACGGCGACGTACGAGACCAGGACCATCACGCCGATGGCGATCAGCAGGGCCTGCCAGGTGGCGGCGAACTCCTGCAGGCAGGCGTACGTCACCAGGGCCGCCGCGGCCATTTCGCAGGCGACCCGGACCAGCAGGGCCACGTTCAGATAGCGGGTGGGGTCGGCGGTGATCTGGGCCAGCTTGGCACTGCCCCGGCGGCCCGACTTCACGGCCTCCTCGGCACGGAAGCTGGACACCCGCGCGATGCCCGCCTCCGCGCAGGCGGCGAGCCAGGCGACGACGACCAGCGCGATCGCGCCGACCACGATCTGCGGAGACATATGGCCCGCTTACGAGACGGTCGGCGCCGGGGACGGCCCGGTCAGCCCCCGCTCGGACCGCCACCCGTCGACGATGGCGGCCTGCAGCCCGAACATCTCCGCCTTCTCGTCCGGCTCCTCGTGGTCGTACCCGAGCAGGTGCAGCACCCCGTGGACGGTGAGCAGCTGCAGCTCCTCGTCCATGGAGTGCTGGGTCGGCGCCTCCGCGCCCTGCTTGGCGGCGACCTCCGGGCACAGCACGATGTCGCCGAGCAGCCCCTGCGGCGGCTCGTCATCGTCCTTCGACGGCGGGCGCAGCTCGTCCATCGGGAACGACATGACATCGGTCGGACCCGGCAGGTCCATCCACTGCAGGTGCAGCTGCTCCATGGCGTCGGCGTCCACGACGATCACCGAGAGCTCGGAGAGCGGGTGGATGCGCATCCGTGCGAGCGCGTAGCGGGCGATGTCGAGGATCGCCTGCTCGTCGACCTCGGTGCCGGACTCGTTGTTGACGTCGATCGACATGGTCGTGCTGGTCTACTTCCCCTTGGGAGCCTTGGCGCCGGTCCTGCCACGGCCGCCCTTGTGACCGCCGTTCTCCGTGCCGTGCTCGCTGTCGTACTGCTCGTACGCGTCGACGATACGGCCCACCAGCTTGTGCCGTACGACATCGTGGGACGACAGCCGGGAAAAGTGGACGTCCTCGACCCCTTCGAGGATCTCCTGCACCTGCCGCAGACCGCTCTTGGTGCCGTTCGGCAGGTCGACCTGGGTCACGTCACCGGTGATCACGATCTTCGAGTCGAAGCCGAGCCGGGTGAGGAACATCTTCATCTGCTCCGGGGAGGTGTTCTGGGCCTCGTCCAGGATGATGAAGGCGTCGTTGAGGGTGCGGCCCCTCATGTACGCCAGCGGCGCCACCTCGATCGTCCCCGCCGCCATCAGCCGGGGGATGGAGTCCGGGTCGATCATGTCGTGCAGCGCGTCGTAGAGCGGGCGCAGATAGGGGTCGATCTTCTCGTAGAGCGTGCCGGGCAGGAAGCCGAGGCGCTCGCCGGCCTCGACCGCCGGGCGGGTCAGGATGATGCGGTTGACCTGCTTGGACTGCAGGGCCTGCACCGCCTTGGCCATGGCCAGGTAGGTCTTGCCCGTACCGGCGGGGCCGATGCCGAAGACGATCGTGTGCTTGTCGATCGCGTCGACGTACCGCTTCTGGTTCAGCGTCTTGGGGCGGATCGTGCGGCCGCGCGAGGACAGGATGTTCTGCGTCAGTACCTGGGCCGGGGTCTCCGGCCCGTCGCTCGTCCCGTTCTCGCTCGCCTTGAGCATGGCGATCGAGCGTTCCACTGCGTCCTCCGTCATCGGCTGCCCGGTGCGGAGCACCAGCATCATCTCGTCGAACACGCGCTGGATGAGGGCGACCTCCGCCTCGTCGCCGACCGCGCTGATCTCGTTGCCCCGGACGTGGATGTCGGCCCCCGGGAAGGCCTTTTCGATCACGCGCAGGAGGGAGTCTCCTGACCCCAGCACGGTCACCATCGGATGCTGGGCGGGGACGCTGATCTGTGCTCTCGCCTGCCCCTGCGCGGGGGTGTGAGCTGTGGGTGTCTGAGTCATGGGCCGGCGCTGTAGGCCTGCGGTTCCTCCTCGTCACGGCCGCACAGCTGAGGGCGGCCTCGCACTGTCCAGAGTACGACGGGGGGCTGACAACGCCGTAGGACTTTTCCGCGGGGACCACCCCTCCCGCGCGAGCCGGTCACGGAGCGCAGTCGGCCGGGCCGGCGGACCGAACGAAAGGTAGGCCGGAATTCAACCTTGTCGGGTTCCTGCCCCGGCGCATCAATGGACCCGTACGTTCCGACGACCCGTCAGATCCGCACCGCCGCCGCAGTGTGACCGCACCCACCTGCCCAGGCCTGCCGTTCGTCGGCGCACCTTCCACCACCACCCCCCGCACGGCATCCCCACAGGGAAGGGAAGCGGATCCCCATGAGAGGCACACGCACAGCAACGGGTGCGGCACTGGTCGCCGGGGCCCTCGCGGTCACCGGGCTCGCCTTCGCGCCCACCGCGGCGGCCGTCGCCCCGCAGTCGGCCACCATCACCGCGAGCTGCGGCATCTTCGGCGGCGGTGCGGCCACGCTCACCGCCACGCAGGACGGCACCTCGGCCACCATCACCCTCACCTCGTCCGCGATCACCGCGCCGCTGCCGGTGGCGCAGGACTCGATCACCTCCACGCTCACCATGGCCAAGGCCGGCGGCGGCAGCGTGGTGTTCAGCGGGAAGAAGAACCCGGCCATGAACACCGGCGACCCGGTCAGCGTCGGCCCGCTCGGCGGGACCGTCGCCTCCGGTGACAGCCTGGACGCCTACGGCGGCTCGCTGAAGATGGTGATCTTCGGGATCACCGTGACGTGCACGGCGAGCGGCCCGCAGTCGCCCGGCCCGTTCGTGTTCGACTGACGCGGCCCAGCGGTCTGCTCCGGTTCTCCTCGGGATGCCGCGGAATCTGCGGAATCTGATGATCCGTCAGGTTTCTGCGGCATCTCCATTGACTTCTCACCCCCGCTCCACATCAATGCCCCCTGTCGGCGCAGATGAGCCGCTGCGCCCGCAACCCTCAGGAGGGGGCCCCATGGGTTCGACACCCCGAAGATCCCGACGGTGGCGCTGGGCGTCACTGTTCGGGGCGACCGCGCTCGCGGTCACCGCGGGCGGCGCGCTGGCCTGTCCGGCCGGTGCCGCCGGCACGAACGTGGACTACGCCACGCACTGCATCCCGCCCGCCGTCGCGGGCATCCCGCCGATCGACGGCACCACCACCGCCAACGTGTCGGTGGACAACCCCAGCCCGAAGGTCGGCGACACCGTCACCGTCACGTACACCGTGGTCACGGCCGCCGCCAGCAACCCCACGGACCTGGCGCTGCCGGCCGACATCATGACCCCGACCGGCAAGGTCACCCTCGGCGGCGCACAGACCGGGGACGTCACCGTCGCCGGGCCGAAGAAGAACCCGCCGGTGCCGGGGAAGGCGGCCTTCCCGTCCTTCTCCATGACCGGCACGTTCACCGTCACCAAGGCCGGCCAGATCACCCTCTCGCCGGGCGACTACAACATCCACACCAGCTACATCCTCGAACTGGACACCCCCTGCACGGTCACCAACCCGCCCGCCCCGGTCTCCCAGACCGTCACGGCGACCGACGGCACCCCGGCCAACACCCGGGCCATCGCGCTGGGTTCGGCCTCCGGTGACCCGGGCGCCGCTGTCACCGTCAGCGGCAGCAACTTCACGCCGGGCGCGACGGTCACCCTGGCCGGGCGCGCGGGAGGCACCCAGACCGCGGACACCGCGACCGTGACCGCCAACGCCCAGGGCTCCTTCAGCGGTTCCCTCGTCGTCAAGGACAGGACGACGACCGGGATCGTGGCCTACGAGGGCGCCTCCTGGAGCGCGGACAAGGGCGCGGGCCCGGCGGCCTACGTCGTCAACGACAACACGCCCGTCCCGGCCGGCAGTCAGAAGCTGACCACCACCGTCAAGGCGGGCACGCTGTCGATGTCCCAGGCCGGGGACTCCGTCGCGCTGTCGGCGGTCGACTTCGGCAAGGGCGGGGCCTCGACCGGAAAGCTGCAGACGGTGACCGTCAAGGACTTCCGCGGCGGGCCCGCGGGCTGGTCCCTGACCGGCAAGGTCACCGACTTCACCGGTCCCGGCGCCAAGATCGACGCGAGCAGACTGAGCTGGACCCCGGCCTGCGCGACCAAGGCCGGCAGCCCCAGCACCTGCAAGGCCGGTTCGGCGGGCACGGTGGGCCTGACGGGAGCGACGCTCGCGTCGACCCCCGACTCCACGCTCACCGGCGGTGAGTTCACCGTCGACGCCGGGCTCTCCCTGGACGTGCCGGCGTTCACGCCCCCGGGCTCGTACTCCGGCGTCCTGACCCTCACCCTCACCTGACACCGCACGGCCGGGCGCCCCTGCCGCACGACAGGGTCCGCACCCGCCCGACCACCACCGTCCGAGCCCATGGGGGGTCCGCACCCATGCGCAAGCCGTACGTCCTCCTCCTGAGCCTTCTCGCCCTGTTCCTCGGCGCCGCCGCCGCGCCCGCGCAGGCCGCCGACAACGGGAGCTGGTCCGTCTACCCGGTCGCCTCGAAGATCGCCGCGCGGCCCTACTTCTACCTCTCCGCCGACCCCGGCCAGAGCCTCACCGACAAGGTCGCCGTCGCCAACAAGACCGGCCGGCCGCTGACCTTCCGGCTCTACGCGGCCGACGCCTACAACACCGCGCGCGACGGCGGGTTCGCCGTGCGGACCCTGAAGGAGCGCATGCACGGCGTGGGCGCCTGGGCCAGACCGGCCCGGTCGCGCATCACCGTGCCGGGCCACCGGACCGTCACCGTGCCCTTCACCCTGCGCGTCCCCGAGGGCGCCGCACCCGGCGACCACCCCGGCGCGATCGTCGCGCTCGACGAGCGGGTCGACCCCGGCAGCGGAAGACTGGCGCTCGGCGTGCAGCGGGCCGTCGGCGCCCGCGTCTACCTCCGGGTCAGCGGGCCCACGCTGCCCGCGCTCTCGGTCGAGCACGTGGGGATCAGCCACCACCAGCCCCTGATCCCGGGCCTCGGCGACAGCACGGCGACCGTCTCCTACACGCTGCGCAACACCGGCAACGTCACGCTGCACCCCAGGGTGGAACTGACGGCACGCGGGCTGTTCGGCCGCAGCCTCCTGGACCGCCGGCTGACCGGAGGGCCCTCCGAGCTGCTGCCCGGCCAGCAGGTGCGGCTCAGCGAACCCTGGCACGGGGCACCCCAGCTCGACCGGGGCGACATCACCCTGACGGCGAGCGCGCCGGGCACCCGTGAGTCGGCGAGCGCCTCCTTCCTCGCGCTGCCGTGGCTCGCGGTCGCCCTGGTGTTCGCGGCCGGCGTGGTGACGAGGGTGCTGCTGGTCAGAGCGCGTCGGGGCCGCGTTCGCCGGTCCGCACGCGGACGACCGTCTCCACGGGCAGCGCCCACACCTTCCCGTCCCCGATCTTCCCCGTCTGCGCGGCCTTGACGATCGCGTCGATCACGTCGTCGGCGACCGCGTCCTCGACCACGACCTCGATACGGACCTTGGGCACCAGGTCGACCCGGTACTCGGCTCCCCGGTACACCTCGGTGTGGCCGCGCTGGCGGCCGTAGCCGCTCGCCTCGGTCACGGTCAGGCCGTGCACGCCGAGCTCCTGCAGGGCCGTCTTGACCTCGTCGAGGCGGTACGGCTTGACGATCGCGGTGATGAGCTTCATGCCTGCGTGTTGACCTTCTGGGCGGAGGAGACGACGGGGGACGCGCCGACCGGGGCACCATGCCCCAGGACCCCGTGATCGTAGGCCGTCTCGGCGTGCACCGTAAGGTCCAGTCCGGTGTACTCCTGCTCCTCGCTGGCCCGCAGGCCCATCACCCTGTCGATCAGCTTGCCGAGGCCGTACGTCACCGCGAACGCGTACCCGGCGACGACCACCACGGCCAGCAGCTGCTTGCCGAGCGGGACGAGCCCGCCGCCGTAGAACAGGCCCTCGGTGCCGCCGGTCATCGCCCTCTCGGCGAACAGGCCGATCAGCAGGGTGCCGATGACGCCGCCGACCAGGTGGACGCCGACGACGTCGAGGGAGTCGTCGTAGTTCAGCTTGAACTTCCAGCCCACCGCGTAGGAGCAGACGACACCGGCGGCGAGGCCCACGATCAGTGCGCCGAGCAGCGACACCGTGCCGCAGGACGGGGTGATCGCGACCAGGCCGGCCACCGCGCCGGAGGCGGCGCCCAGCGTGGTCGGGTGGCCGTCGCGCTTCTGCTCGACGAAGAGCCAGCCGAGCAGGCCCGTGCAGCCGGCGGCGAGGGTGTTGAGGAACGCGGCGGCGGCCAGGCCGTTCGCGCCGAGCGCGCTGCCCGCGTTGAAGCCGAACCAGCCGAACCAGAGCAGACCGGCGCCGAGGACGACCATGGGCAGGTTGTGCGGGCGCATGGCGTCCTTCTTGAAGCCCAGCCGCGGACCGAGCACCAGGCACAGGGCGAGGCCCGAGGCACCGGAGGTGATCTCCACCGGCAGGCCGCCCGCGAAGTCCAGGGCGCCGAGCTTGTCGAGGATCCAGCCGCCCGGCCCCCACACCCAGTGGGTGACCGGAACGTATACGAGCAGGGTCCACACCGGGACGAACACCAGCCAGGCGGAGAACTTCGTACGGTCGGCGACCGCGCCGCTGACCAGGGCGGCCGTGATGATCGCGAAGGTCAGCTGGAAGGTGGCGAAGAGCAGGGTGGGGACGGTGCCGTGGACACTGGCCGGGCCGAGGCCGCTCATGCCGGCCTGGCCGAGTCCGCCGATGAGGCCCCCGAAGACGTCGTCGCCGAAGGCGAGGGAGTAGCCGCCCGCCAGCCAGACCACGGTGACCAGGGCGATCGACACGAAGCTCATCATCAGCATGTTGAGGACGCTCTTCGTGCGGACCATGCCGCCGTAGAACAGGGCCAGGCCCGGGGTCATCAGCAGGACGAGGGCGGTGGCTGCGAGCAGCCAGGCGGTGTCGCCGGTGTTCACGTGCGCGGCGGCGAGGGTCACGGGCGTCTCCAACGGTGTGGTGGCTCGTCAGAGCGTCACCGGTGTGCGTTTCCGGTTGCGTACGGGTGTGTTTCCGCCACGTTTCGTTGCGGTCGGGTTTCCGGAACCTCACGGGCTGCGGGGGCTCGGGCGGCTGGTACGGCGGGGGCTCGTGGATCAGGGAGAATGGGGGCCATGAGTGTTCGTACCCAGTCATCCGCACAGCCGGGCGAGACCGTCCACCGCGCCGGCTTCGCCTGCTTCGTGGGCCGCCCCAACGCGGGCAAGTCCACCCTCACGAACGCTCTGGTCGGGCAGAAGGTGGCGATCACCGCCAACCAGCCGCAGACGACGCGGCACACGGTGCGCGGCATCGTGCACCGGCCCGACGCCCAGTTGATCCTGGTGGACACCCCGGGCCTGCACAAGCCGCGCACGCTGCTCGGCGAGCGGCTGAACGACGTGGTCCGCACCACCTGGGCGGAGGTCGACGTGATCGGCTTCTGCCTGCCGGCGAACGAGAAGATCGGGCCGGGCGACCGCTTCATCGCCAAGGAGCTGGCCGGGATCCGCAAGACGCCGAAGGTCGCCGTCGTCACCAAGACCGACCTGGTCGACTCCAAGACCCTCGCCGAGCAGCTCATCGCGATCGACCAGCTGGGCAAGGAGCTGGGGATCGAGTGGGCGGAGATCGTGCCGGTGTCGGCGGTCGGTGCCCGGCAGGTGGACCTGCTGGCCGACCTGCTGGTCCCGCTGCTGCCGGAGGGCCCGGCGCTCTACCCCGAGGGCGACCTCACGGACGAGCCCGAGCAGGTCATGATCGCGGAGCTGATCCGCGAGGCGGCGCTGGAGGGGGTGCGCGACGAGCTGCCGCACTCCATCGCGGTGGTCGTGGAGGAGATGCTCCCGCGCGAGGACCGCCCGGCGGACCGCCCCCTGCTGGACATCCATGCGAACGTCTACATCGAGCGGCCCAGCCAGAAGGGCATCATCATCGGCCCCAAGGGCAAGCGGCTGAAGGAAGTCGGCATCAAGTCCCGCAAGCAGATCGAGGCGCTCCTGGGTACACCGGTCTTCCTGGACCTGCATGTGAAGGTGGCGAAGGACTGGCAGCGCGACCCGAAGCAGCTGCGGAAGCTGGGTTTTTAGTTCGCTGCCCCTTGGGGTGACATGTCCTGCAGGCCCACCACCCGCAGCAACTGCAGCCTCTCGTAGGACTCCGTGCCCGGGCGGGCTGTGTGGAGGACGAGGGCGTGGTGGTGGGCGTGGTTCAGCAGGACCTCGCAGTCCAGTTCCAGCAGGCCCACCACGGGATGCTGGAAGCGCTTGGTGGAGGCGCGGCGCACGGACACCTCGTGAGTGTTCCACAGGCGGGCGAACTCCTCGCTGGCCGAGCGGAGTTCGGCCACCAGAGCGGCCGGTTCGGGGTCGTCGGGGCGGGCCGCCGCCACCGCGCGCAGGTTGGCCACGTGGTCGCGGGCGTGCCCGGGGACGTCCTCGGGCGGGAAGAGGGCCCGGGCCGCGGGGTCCAGGAAGAACCGGCGGGTGAGATTGCGGTCGCGCGGCGGCCGGGCGAACGCGTCACCGACCAGTGCCTTGGCCATGGCGTTCTGCGCGAGCACCTCGCCGCAGTCCGTGACCACCTGCGCCGGCACGTCGTGCAGCCGGTCCAGGACCAGCAGCAGCCCGGGGCGCACATGGGACGGCGTCGCCTCCGGGCGGGGCGGCTCCTCGCCCGCCAGGTGGAAGAGGTGGTCCCGTTCGTCGTCGGCCAGGCGCAGCGCCCGCGCCAGCGCCGTGAGCATCTGGCGGGAGGGGCGCGGGCCGCGGGACTGTTCCAGCCGGGTGTAGTAGTCCACCGACATGCCGGCCAGCGCCGCCACCTCCTCCCGGCGCAGACCCGGTGTGCGGCGCCGGGCACCGGGTGCGAGACCCACGTCGGAGGGGTCGAGGCGGTGACGGCCGCGGCGCAGGAAGTCGGCGAGTTCGGGTCGGTTCACGCCTCCAGCCTGGCCGAGTCCGCCCGGCTTATCCAGGGACTGCCGATCCCCTGATCGGGAGGTCTCTCCCGGTCCGGGCCGCGGCGGCCGAGAGTGGATGCCGTTCACCGACGTCGTCCACCGAGAGGACCCCATCATGTCGACGACACTCGTCACCGGCGCAACCGGCCAGGTCGGGGCCGGGTTCCTGCCCAGGCTGCTGGCCCAGCGGCGGCCGGGGGAGCAGGTCCGGGTCCTGGTGAGGGACCCCGCCCGCGCCGACCGGCTCTCCGGCCTCGGTGCGGAACCCGTCCTCGGCGACCTGCGCGACGCCGACGTCCTCGGCAAGGCCCTCGCGGGCGCCGACGCCGTCGTCAACATCGCCGCCGCCTTCCGGGGCGTGCCCGACGAGGAGGCGTGGGCCGTCAACCGGGACGCCGCCCTCGAACTCGGCCGGGCGGCCGTCGCGTCCGGCGTACGGCGGTTCGTGCAGGCCAGCACCAGCCTGGTGTACGGGGTCGGTCGCGGCCGGCCGCACGTGGAGGACGACCCGAGCGTGCCGGGCGGGCCGATGTGGATGACGTACCCGGAGTCGAAGGCGGCGGCCGAGCGCGGGCTGCTGGCCCTCGACGGCCTGGACGTCCGCATCGGCCGCCTCGCCTACGTCTACGGCGACGGCGACCCGCACCTGCCGAACATCACCCGCTGGACCGCCCACCAGCCCGCCACCAAGCGGCACCACCTCGTGCACGTCGCCGACGTCGCCCAGGGTCTGCTGCGCCTGCTGTACGCCCCCGGCGCCGGCGGCCGGGCCTACAACATCGCCGACGACGTCCCCGTCACCGTCCTGGAACTGCACCAGTTGCTCGGCGCCGCGCTCCCGGACTCCGAGGAGCCCGACCACGACCCCTGGCACGGGCTCGTCCGCACCGACCGCATCCGCCGCGAACTGGGCTACCGGCCGCAGTACCCGACCGTGTGGACGGCCCGCGACGCCGGAGCCCTCTGACCCCCGTCAGTCCACTCCTCTGATCCGGCCCACCAGCACCGCTCCCGCCAGCCCGATCACGGCGGCCACCAGGTACAGCACCCGGTAGCCGCCGAGGTGGGTGACGACCGGCGCGGCGAGGGCGGGGGCGGCGACCTGGGGCAGCGCGTTGGCCACGTTGATCACGCCGAGGTCCTTGCCCCGGTCGAGCGCCGTCGGCAGGACGTCGGTCATCAGCGCGAAGTCGACCGAGGTGAACACGCCGAAGCCGACCCCGAGGACCGCCGCCGCCACGATCGCCCCCGGCCAGGTCTGCCAGGCGGCCAGCCCCGCCGTCGCCACCGCCATCAGCACCCCCGACCAGACGACGAACGGCTTGCGCCGGCCCACCCGGTCCGACCAGACCCCGCCCACCACCACGGTCGCCATCAGCGTCAGGCCGTTGACGGCGGTCAGGATCAGCACCCCCCGGTCGGGTTCGGAGTAGTGGAGCCGGTCCCGGAGGTAGTAGAGGAGGTACAGCAGCACGAGCGCGTTGCTGAGGTTGATCAGGAACCGGGTCAGCCAGGCCCAGCCGAGGTCCGGGTGGCGGCGCGGGCTCAGCCAGAAGCCGGCGAGGAAGCTCCGCCACGACCACGCCGGACGGTCCTCGGCAGACAGCCGCAGATCGGGGTGGCGGAGTACGTACGGCAGGACGCCGACCACGGTGAACACCGCGCACGCCGCATACCCGGCGACGACCCCGCCGGCCAGGGTGGCGAGCCCGGTGCCCCCGACCACGCCGAGGATCTGCGCGGCGCCCAGCCAGCCGCCCACCGCTCCGCGTTGGCCTCTGGGCACCCGGTCCGGCACGGCGGCCGTGACCGCGGCGAAGGCCGCGTTCAGGGTGAGCTGGACCAGGCACCAGCCCGCCGTCATCGACCACACCCCGCCCGCGCCCGCGAGCAGCAGCAGACAGAGCGCGCCGCCCGCCGTCCCGGCCACGATCCACGGCGTACGGCGGCCCCGGCGGGCGGTCGTACGGTCGGAGAGGGCGCCGAAGAGCGGGTTGGCGAGCAGGGACACCACCGCGCCCGCGCCTGTCACCCAGGCCAGCATCGTCTCCTTCGACATTCCGGAGCCGGGCGCGAAGTCCTTCGCCTGCGAGGCGAGCAGGATCTGCAGCGGGCCGAACCAGCCCACCCAGATCGCCCCGTTGGCCAGGGACAGGGCGGCCGTCCAGCCCCGCCCGACCGGTTCGACGGGCTCGGCGAGCGCGGCCGGGGTGCTGCGGGCCGTGGTCATCTCTGCGCCCGCAGCACGTCCCGGAACCAGTGGTAGGACGCCTTCGGGGTGCGCTGGAGCGTTTCGAAGTCGACGTGGACGAGACCGAAGCGGCGCGCGTAGCCCTCGGCCCACTCGAAGTTGTCCATCAAGGACCACACGAAGTAGCCGCGCACGTCCACGCCGGCGTCCATGGCCGTGTGCAGGGCCCGTATGTGGGCGTCCAGGAAGGCGATCCGGTCCTGGTCGTCGAGGCCCTCGTACGAGCAGCCGTTCTCGGTGATGACGACGGGCGGGAGCCGGTCGCCGTAGCGGTCGCGAAAGGTGGTGAGCAGCTCGGTCAGGCCCTCGGGTACGACCGGCCAGCCGAAGTCGGTCACCGGGCGGCCCTCGATCTCCCGCACCGAGAAGGGCAGTTCGGCGGGCAGCGTGAGTCCGCCGTACTCGGTGCCGACGCCTCCCGGGGCGCCGACCCGGGTCGGCGCGTAGTAGTTGATGCCGTACCAGTCGACCGGCTCGGCGATGACCTCGAGGTCGGCCTCCACGTCCCCCGGCATCAGGGCGCCGAGGCCGTCGGGGTATGCGCCGAGGAGGACCGGCTCGGCGAACAGCCGGTTGAGCAGCACGTCGTAGAAGCCGGCCGCCTCCAGGTCGGCGGGCTCCTGGGAGGCGGGCCAGGTGGGGCCGTGCGAGTTGGCGATGCCGATGCCGCCCGCCCCGGCGGCGCGCAGGGCCCGTACCGCCAGACCGTGGGCGAGGAGCTGGTGGTGGGCGGCCGGGAGCGCGTCGAACAGGAGCTGTCTGCCGGGGGCGTGCGCGCCGAGGGCGTGGCCCAGCAAAGTGTGTTCGGCGGGCTCGTTGAGGGTGATCCACTGGGCGACGCGGTCGCCGAGCCGATCGGCGACCACGCTCACGTGGTCGGCGAACCGGGCGGCCGTGTCCCGCTCCAGCCAGTCCAGCGAGGCGGGCAGGTCCCAGTGGAAGAGGGTGGGCACGGGCCGTATCCCCGCCGCGCACAGCTCGTCCACCAGCCGGTCGTAGAAGTCCAGTCCGCCGGGGGAGTTGACCCGGGGCCAGGAGAGGGAGAACCGGTACGCGTCCACGCCGAGACCGGCGAGCAGGGCCACGTCCTCCCGGTACCGGTGGTAGTGGTCGCAGGCCACCGCCGCCGTCGAGCCGTCCTTCACCCGCCCCGGCTCGGCCGTGAACACGTCCCACACGGACGCCTCGCGCTCCTCGACCGCCCCCTCGATCTGATGGGCCGAGGTGGACACCCCCCACAGGAAGCCGGCCGGGAAACGGGGGATCGGGTTGCCTGCATCAGTCGCCATGGCCGGGATCATCCTTACCCGCGGTAACAGAAGTCAACGCCCATGTGAAAGGCGACTGGTTACCACCGGTAGGGCTTCACGAGTCCTCCACAACTCATCACGCCTTGATCGCAACTTGTTAATGATCTCCCCATGTCGACGATGATCGATGGTGATCAAATCGGACCTATTCCCCGACGATTGCGCGCATATACCGGGTAAATCGCTCAAGTTGCCACGTGTCTGACGTTTGATCGAATGGCGGCACCGCAAGTAGTTTCCAGGTCAACGTTTCTCCACGGCGTCTCCACATGGACCGGGTCAGGCCAGCGCCCGCCGCCGTGGACACGGGGCTCCCCTCTGCCGGGCGGGCTGCGCGACCCGCAGCGCTGGTGCAGCACGGCCCGCCGCCGCATGCCCGACAGCCATGCCGAAGCGGCCCGGTGGGGGGCGGCTGCCCATCTGCCCTGATCTTGACCACGGAGAGTCATGGAACTTCTCTCGCCCGCACGGCCGGCTTCCGCCTCCAGTGCCCCTTCTCCCGACGAGCACGCCGCCGCGCCGGTGGCCGTCGTGGGCCTGGGCTACGTCGGCCTGCCCACCGCCCTCGCCCTGCTCGCCGCGGGCAACGAGGTGGTCGGCATCGACGTCAGCGAGGCCCGGCTGGCCGCCATCCGCACCGGCGACGTCGATCTGCTGCCGAGCGACCACGACCGGCTCACCGCCCACCAGCGGGACCCGCGCTTCACGCTGACCTGCGACCCCTCGGCCGTCCAGCGGGCGAGCACCGTCGTCATCTGCGTACCCACGCCGGTCGACCGCCACCTGGTGCCCGACCTGGGCGCGCTCTCCGCCGCCTGCGCCGCCGTGGTCGCGCACGCCGTGCCCGGCCAGCTCATCATGCTGACCTCCACCACCTACGTCGGCACCACCCGCGAACTGCTCGTGGAGCCGCTGACCGCGCGCGGCCTGCGCGTCGGCACCGACGTGTACGTGGCCTTCTCGCCCGAGCGCATCGACCCGGGCAACGCCCACCACGCCCAGGACGCAACCCCCCGGGTGGCCGGCGGCACCAACGAACTGACCAACCGGCTGGCCGAGGCCGTCCTGCAGCGCACGGCGCCGGCCGTGCACCTGCTGCCCTCCGCCGAGCAGGCCGAGATGACCAAGCTGTGGGAGAACACCTTCCGCGCCGTCAACATCGCGCTGGCCAACGAGTTCGCCGAGGACTGCCGGGTGCTGGGCCTGGAGCCGCTGTCCATCATCGAGGCGGCCGCCACCAAGCCGTACGGCTTCATGCCGTTCTACCCCGGCCCGGGCGTCGGCGGGCACTGCATCCCGTGCGACCCGCACTACCTGCTCTGGCAGCTGCGCGCCCGCCGGGTCTCCTCGCCCCTCATCGACGCCGCCATGACGGCCATCGCGGGCCGCCCGCGCCGGGTCGTGCAGCGCGTGCGGGACCTCCTCGCCGAGCACGGCACCTCCGTCTCCGGCGCCCGCGTCCTCGTCGTCGGCGTCGCCTACAAGCCGGGCGTGGCCGACCTGCGGGAGTCCCCGGCGCTGGAGATCATGGAGGAACTCGCGGCCGACGGCGCGAAGACGGAGTTCCACGACCCGCTGGTGACCTCGCTGCGCCTCGGCGCCGCCGTGCACACCAGCGTGACCGACCCGGCCGCCGGGGACTGGGACCTCGTCCTCGTGCACACCGTGCACCCCGGGGTGGACCTCGGCTGGCTCGCCGCGCAGCGGCTGGTGCTGGACGCCACCTACCGGCTCGACTCCGTGCCCAGCAAGGCGGTCGTGTGAGCAACGGACCGCACCTGCCGCCGGGCGACGGGCGGTGGTACGAGGACACCCCGCCCGTCCGGCCCGGCCGCACCGACCCGCCGGCCGAGCACCCGGGGTACGCCGACCGGTGGGGCACCGGGGACGCCCTGGCGTACGTCGACGAGGCGTTCGGCAACCGGCCCGGCGGTCCCGCAGCCCCCGCCCAGCCCGCCCAGAACCCGTCGTACCCGCCGGCTCCGTCGTACGGGACGTCGTACGACACGGCGTTCGACACGGCGTTCGCCACGGCCTCGGTCGGCGTGCAGCCGTACGACCCGGGCGTGCCCGCCGGCGGCACGGCCCACGACGCCGCGTACGGCGGGTTCGGCACCTCCACCGCGCCGGCCGGCGCGGTGACCGCGCCCGCCCGGCCCTCGGCGCAGCCCGTGCCGCTGCCCCCGCTGCGCTCGGCCCGCCGGCACAAGCCCGGGCTCCTGCGCCGCTGGCTGGACCGGCAGGACCCGGCCATCCGGCACGCCGCCCGGCGCGTGCTGACCCTGCTCGGCCTGCTGCCCCTGCTGCTGATCCTGGCCCGGGAGGCACCCCGGCTGGCGCAGAGCCCCCTGGTGCTCGGCTACGGCTTCACCGTGCTGGTCGGCACCATCGCCATGCTCTACATCGCCTACAGCCGCTACGACGACCCCTCCGAGCGCCGGCTCAGGCGCCGTCCCCGCGCCAAGGACCTGGCCGCCTTCCCCGCGCTGCCCACGGTGCCCCGCGTGTCCTTCCTGCTCGCCGTCAAGGACGAGGAGGACTGCATCGAGGACTGCGTGCGCTCCATGGCCGGCAGCGACTATCCGGACCTGCAGGTCATCGTGGTCGACGACCTCTCCGAGGACGGCACCCGGGACGTACTGCGCCGGCTGGAGGCCGAACTCGGCATCACCGTCATCTACCTGGAGAAGAACCTCGGCAAGAAGCACGCCCTGGTCCGGGCCTGCGAGATCGCCGACGGCGACGTCATCGCCTTCACCGACTCCGACTGCATCCTCGCCCCCGACGCGCTGGCCCGCTGCATACGCGCCCTGGTCACGCACCCGGAGCTGGGCGCCGTCAGCGGTCACGCCCGGGCGCTGAACGCGGCCGACACCTTCTTCACCAAGGCCCAGGACGTCTGGTACGAGGGCCAGTTCCGGGTGGCGAAGGCCGCCGAGTCCACGTTCGGATCGGTCACCTGCGTCTCCGGTCCGCTGGCCGTCTTCCGCCGCGACGCCATCTACAACTACCTGCCCGCCTGGGCCGGCGACCGCTTCCTCGGCGCGCCGTTCCGCTTCGCCACCGACCGTCAGCTCACCGGCTACGTCCTCGGCCAGCGGTGGCGCGGCAAGGCCCTCAAGCGGCGCTACGCCGACTCCCCGTTCGTCACCGCGCAGGACTATCCGGAGCGCGCCTGGCGGATCGGGTACGTGCAGTCCGCGAAGGTGTGGACGAACGTGCCGGCCCGGTTCAAGCCGTTCATGAAGCAGCAGATCCGCTGGAAGAAGAGCTTCATCCGGAACCTGTTCTTCACCGGCTCCTTCATGTGGCGCCGCGGCCTCGGCCCCGCCGCCCTGTACTACGGGCACGCCCTGTGGGTGGTCGCCGCGCCGGTGATGGCCTTCCGGCACCTGCTGTGGGCGCCGCTGCACGGCGCCGCGTTCCTCACGCTGCTGTACCTGTGCGGAGTGGTCCTCAAGGGCTGTGTCTGGGGCCTCGCCTTCAAGATCGACAACCCGGACGACGGCCGCTGGCGCTACCGCCCGCTGATGAGCCTGCTCTCGGCGCTCGTCCTGGCCTGGCTGCTGCCGTACTCCTTCGCCACCATCCGGCGCGGGGTGTGGGCGCGGGGGGCCAACTGATGAAGAGGCCGCCCTTCGTGCTGCGGCTGCTGGCCGCCCTGCTCACCGTCGCCGTGGTCTGCGGCATCTACTTGATCGTGCTCACGAGAGGAAGCGTTCTGCCGTGACTCACCCGGAGTCCTTCGCGGCGCAGGCCACCACGCGCCGCAGGCAACGCCGTGGGCCGGGGCACTACGCCGCCCGGGCCGGCCTGGTGCTCCTCGCCCTGGCCGTGCTCGCCCTGCCGTTCTACGCCGCGACCGAGTACTACCTGTACCAGAAGTACGTCAGCACCCAGGTGGACACCGCCGCGGTCGACCTGACCGCCGCCGACACCGGCGCCTGGGCCGCACGGATCAAGACCCTGCCCGCCACCTCGGCTCCGGTCGTCCTCGCCTACCACGACATCAGCTACAACAAGAGCGACTACGCCGTCACGCCCAAGGCCTTCGAGGCCCAGATGGCGGCCCTGGAGCAGGCCGGGTACCGCAGTCTGACCACGGACGAGTTCGTCGACTACCTCAAGGGCGGCCCGGCGCCGCCGCGTTCGGTGTACATCACCTTCGACGACGGCCCCAACGGCCTGTGGGTGTACGGCGACCGGATCCTCGCCCGGCACCACATGCACGGCACCGTCTTCCTCATCACCGGGCGGGTCGACCAGCGGCCGTACTACCTGTCCTGGAAGGAGATCCAGCGCATGGCCGACTCCGGCCGCTGGGACTTCCAGGACCACACCCACGCCCTGCACCAGCGAGGCCCCGTGGACGCCATCGGGCACACCGCCTCCATGCTGGCCAACCGGCTGTGGCTGAAGGCCGAGAACCGGCTGGAGACGCCGGCGGAGTACGAGAGCCGGGTCACCGCCGACATCAAGCGCTCCTTCGCGGACTTCGCCGACCACGGACTGCCCAAGCCGCAGGTCTTCGCCTTCCCCTTCTCGGAGGCGACCGAGAAGGTCAACCTGCCCACGCCCGGTCCCAGTCTGCAGGGCCTGATGGACCGTTACTTCGCGGCGACGATGACCAACGTGTCGTCCCGGCCGCTGACGGCCAGCCGGCGAGCGGCCGCGGCCCGGGACGTGCAGCGACTGGAGGTGGTCAACACCACCAGGCTCGACCGCCTGATGTCCGACATCACCCGCTGGACCCAGGTGGCCCCGTCCGACCCGGCGCCGCTGTCCCACCCGGCGCTGTGGGAGAGCAACGACGGCACCGGGCAGGCCGACATCGGCGCCCTCACCGGGAAGGGCACCACGGGCTCCGGGTCCGGGCGCTACGTCGCGGCCGACTACCGGCAGATGAGCAGCGTCGACTGGACCGGCTACCAGGTGGACGCCACGATCGGCCACCTCGGCGACGGCACCAACCAGGGCGGCATCCAGGTCCGGCACGGCAGTCTGGAACCGGTGGACGTCAGCGTGAGCCAGGGCAGCCTGCTGCTCTCCGTCAAGGGCAGGCACGCCGGCGAGGCGAAGCTGACCCCGGGCGTCTCCCACCGCGTCCGCGTCACCGTCAAGGGCGCGACCACCACCGTGCAGGTCGACGGCACGGTCACCCTGCACCACACCTCCCGTCTGCCCGCGGCCGACATCACCGGCGGCATCGGCATCCGGGTGGGCATCAACCGGGCCGGCGCCGCCTGGGCGCGGTTCACGGCCCTGTCCGTCAAGCAGCTCACCGGCACCTTCGCCGACTCCGGCGGCGCCCAGCAGGACGTCTCCGGGGCCAAGCCGATGGACCCGGCGGCGGAGTGGCTCAGCGCCCCCGGCGTCCGGGCGCCCTTCCACATCTCCCGCACCGCCGTCGAGCCCACCGGCCGCACCCTGTCCGCCTACGGTGCCTACCAGCCGGAGCGGACGCAGGGCTGGACCGGCTACACCGTCACCGGCACCGTGCAGCGGCTGTCCGGGCCCGGGGTGAGCGGGGCGATCTGGGTCCGGGTGGGCAGCGCGCTCGCCATCAGCGTGCGGGTGGGCCGCGATCAGCTGAACGTCTACTCCGGTGACGCGGACAACCAGCAACTGGTCGGCACCCGCACCCTCACCGCGGCCGACAGCCACCGGGTGTCCGTGACGGTGACCGACGGCTCGACGGTCGTCGCCGTGGACGGCGCCACCCGCATGACGCTCATGGCCAGGTCGGAGACCGGAGGCGTGGCCTACTCCGCCTACCGGGACATGACCCGGCACTCCTGGCCCACCGTCACCGGCCTCGCGGTGACGCCCCGGGTGAGCTCGTGACCGACGTTCCGGACACGGGGCGCCCCGGGGTGTCCCGGCGCGCCCTGCTGGGCGGCGCCCTCGCCGCCGGTGCCGTGGCCGCAGCGGCCGGGTCGCTCCTCGTGGTGTACGGCTCCGGGCGGCACGGGACGGCGCCCTTCGCGCCGGTGCTGACCGGAGCGGGACTGGTGACGAACGAGTACGCCTTCCGCCACCCGCACGCCGCCGGCGCCCGCCGCTCCGAGGACTGGGTGGTCACCAGCGGGTCCCTGTTCGCCGTGCACGGCGACGGCTGGACCGGAGTGCCGGACACCGGCTTCACCGGCCCGGACTCCGCCCGGACCACCGACTCCGCCGTCTTCCGGCTGGTCAGCCGGCGCCGGGACTTCGGCGCGGTGTCGGTCACCACCCGGGTCCGCCTGAGCCCGCCCGTCACCACCCCCCGTACCCCGGCCCAGGACTGGGACGGGGGCCACCTCTGGCTGCGCTACCACAGCCCCCAGGAGCTGTACGCGCTCAGCTTCCGGCGGCGGGACGGCTCGGTGGTGATCAAGCGGAAGGTCCCGGCCCGGGACGCCGCGGCCGTCGACGGCGGCGACTACGCGACCCTGGCCGAGGCCCGCCACGCCTTCCCCTACGGCGGCTGGCACCAGGTCACCGCGTCGGCCGTCAACCAGCTCGGCGGTGTGCGGCTGGAGCTGGCGGTCGACGGCCGCACGGTGCTGGACACCGTCGACCGCACCCCCGGCTCCCTCGTGCTGCCGGGGGGCGTCGGCATCCGCGCGGACAACTCCGAACTGCTCTTCCGGGACTTCCGCGCCACCTCGGCCGGCTCCTGAGGCCCCTCGTAAGCCCCTCCTAGGCCCCCTCCTTCAGCACCCGTGAGATCAACTCCCGCTGCTCCTCGGTCAGTCGGGGATCCGCCGCGTACACCGTGCGGCCGTCCACGGTGATCTCGTACCGAAAGCCGTCCGGGACGCCGGCGGGCGGTGCGCCCCGGCCGGACGCGAGGGCGCGCTCGGCCAGGGCCTGCCACTCCAGGGCGTCGGGCCGGCCCGAGGTGTCCACCTCGGCCCGCCGCTCGATGCCCGCGAACCCGCCCGTGCGCCTCACCTGAATCCGCATGGGCTCAGTGTCGCAGCACGACGGCGTCGTCCTACAGCGTCCGCACCCCGACCTGCTCCCAGCCCTTCTGCACGGCCTGCAGCTCGTCCCCGGCGCCGTAGCGCTCCCGGGCCGCCTTGACGGTGAGGGTGGCGAAGTCGGCGAACAGGGCGTCCTGCTTCAGCTCGCCACCGGTGAGCACGTCGTACCAGATCTGGCCGGCCTTCTCCCAGGAGTGGCCGCCGATGGCCGTCGCGACGAGGTAGAACGCGTGGTTCGGGATGCCGGAGTTGATGTGCACGCCGCCGTTGTCGCGGCCGGTGCGCACGTAGTGCTCCATGGTCGCCGGCTGCGGGTCCTTGCCGAGGACGTCGTCGTCGTACGCCGTGCCCGGCGCCTTCATCGAGCGCAGGGCCACCCCCGTGACGCGCGGCGCGAGCAGCCCCGCGCCGATCAGCCAGTCGGCCTCGGCGGCGGTCTGGCCGAGCGTGTACTGCTTGATCAGCGAGCCGAAGACATCGGAGAGCGACTCGTTCAGGGCGCCCGACTGGCCGAAGTAGTCGAGGTTCGCCGTGTGCTGGGTGACGCCGTGGGTCAGCTCGTGGCCGATGACGTCGACCGGGATCGTGAAGTCGAGGAAGATCTCGTTGTCGCCGTCGCCGAACACCATCTGCTCGCCGTTCCAGAAGGCGTTGTCGTAGTTCTCGCCGAAGTGCACGGTGGCGTCCAGCGGGAGCCCGTCGCCGTCGATGGAGTGCCGGCCGTACGCCTTCAGGTACAGCTCGAAGGTGGCGCCGAGGCCCGCGTAGGCGCGGTTGACGCTGGCGTCGGAGCCGGGCCCGGAGCCCTCCTCGCGGACCTTGCGGCCGGGCAGGTCCTGGGTGTGCCCGGCGTCGTAGATCGTGCGGTGCGGCTGGTCGGCGGCGGCGCCGGCGGGCGCCGCGACGGAGGGCGCGCCGATCACCGTGGTCAGGCGCCGCTTGGTGCGCTGGTAGGCGTCGTGCTCCAGGGACCGGCGGGCCGGTCCGGAGAGCGCGGAGTCCTCGTGCTGCGCCAGTTTGTCCAAGATGTGCGGCGGCACGATCGTGCAGAAGACGGGCTCGAAGCCCCCGTTGGTGGTCATGTCCGCACCATCGCACTGAGTGATGCCGGTGTCACTACTCGCAACCATGATTGGTGAAATACACGGACATTCGTCGTCGCGCTGCGTCACGGAGTGGTATGGCGCACTTTTTGTCCGATTCGCCCCGGCGGTCCCGCATACTGGAACAGGCCCGCGCATCCGGCGCCGCTCGGCTAGGCTGCGGAGCATCATGCGTTTCGGGCTGCTTCTTCTTAGCTGCCGCGGCGAGGGCCTGTAGTCAAGGCCGACTCCCTCCCCGCGGAGCTTTGGCGTTGCGTCGTCGGCCGTCCACTCGGACATCCGGACACCTGAGGAGCCCTCGCATCATGGCGAACCGCCAGCAGCCCAGCCCCATGCCGATCCACAAGTACGGCCGCTACGAGCAGGTCGACATCCCGGACCGCACCTGGCCCGAGAAGCGCATCACCGCCGCTCCCCGCTGGCTCTCCACCGACCTGCGCGACGGCAACCAGGCCCTGATCGACCCGATGTCGCCCGAGCGCAAGCGCCGGATGTTCGACCAGCTGGTCAAGATGGGCTACAAGGAGATCGAGGTCGGCTTCCCCGCCTCCGGCCAGACCGACTTCGACTTCGTACGCTCCATCATCGAGGAAGAGGGCGCGATCCCCGAGGACGTGACCATCTCGGTGCTGACCCAGGCCCGTGAGGACCTGATCGAGCGGACCGTGGAGTCCCTGAAGGGCGCCCGCCGGGCCACCGTCCACCTGTACAACGCCACCGCCCCCGTGTTCCGCCGGGTCGTCTTCCGCGGCTCCAAGGACGACATCAAGCAGATCGCCGTCGACGGCACCCGCCTGGTGATGGAGTACGCCGAGAAACTGCTGGGCCCCGAGACCGAGTTCGGCTACCAGTACTCGCCGGAGATCTTCACCGACACCGAGCTGGACTTCGCGCTGGAGGTCTGCGAGGCGGTCATGGACGTCTACCAGCCCGGCCCGGGGCGCGAGATCATCCTCAACCTGCCCGCCACGGTGGAGCGTTCGACCCCCTCCACGCACGCGGACCGCTTCGAGTGGATGCACCGCAACCTGACCCGCCGCGAGTACGTCTGCCTGTCCGTCCACCCGCACAACGACCGCGGTACGGCCGTGGCGGCGGCCGAGCTGGCCCTGATGGCCGGCGCCGACCGCGTCGAGGGCTGCCTGTTCGGCCAGGGCGAGCGCACCGGCAACGTCGACCTGGTCACCCTGGGCATGAACCTGTTCTCGCAGGGCGTCGACCCGCAGATCGACTTCTCCGACATCGACGAGATCCGTCGTACGTGGGAGTACTGCAACCAGATGGAGGTCCACCCGCGCCACCCGTACGTGGGCGACCTGGTCTACACGTCCTTCTCCGGCTCCCACCAGGACGCCATCAAGAAGGGCTTCGACGCCATGGAGGCCGACGCGAAGGCCAAGGGCGTCACCGTCGACGACATCGAGTGGGCGGTGCCGTACCTGCCCATCGACCCCAAGGACGTCGGCCGCTCCTACGAGGCCGTCATCCGCGTCAACTCGCAGTCCGGCAAGGGCGGTATCTCCTACGTCCTGAAGAACGACCACAAGCTGGACCTGCCGCGCCGGATGCAGATCGAGTTCTCCAGGCTGATCCAGGCCAAGACGGACGCCGAGGGCGGCGAGATCACCCCGAAGGAGATCTGGGCGGTCTTCCAGGACGAGTACCTGCCGAACCCGGACAACCCCTGGGGCCGCATCCAGGTGCGGACCGGCCAGTCCACCACGGACACCGACGGCGTGGACACCCTGACCGTCGAGGCGACCGTCGACGGCGTGGACACCGTCCTGACCGGTTCCGGCAACGGTCCGATCTCGGCCTTCTTCGACGCCCTGCAGTCCATCGGCATCGACGTACGCCTGCTGGACTACCAGGAGCACACGATGAGCGAGGGCGCCTCCGCGCAGGCCGCCTCCTACATCGAATGCGCGATCGACGACAAGGTTCTGTGGGGCATCGGCATCGACGCGAACACGACGCGTGCGTCGCTGAAGGCGGTCGTCTCGGCCGTCAACCGCGCGACCCGCTGACCCCCTCCGACCGGCACTTTCCGGGGCTCCGACCGCTGTCCACGGCGGCCGGGGCCCCGTCGGTTCTCGGCCACCGAGCCGGTCAGGTCACAGAAAGGTCTCTTACGGGGTACTGACTCAGCCTCCGGGATGTGGCTAACATCACGCCAGCGCGGCGATGTTGCCGCGCTGGTTACGGAGGTGCGACGTGCTGCCAGTACGGGGACGAGACGACCGTGCCACCAGGGCTGTGCGCATCCTGGGCACCCGCACCGCCTGGACACCCGTCGGAGACGGCGAGTTCTTCTGCCCCGGCTGCGGAGGCGACCGCAACTACCAGCGGCTGACCGGGCGCCGCCGCTTCACCCTCCTCGGCGTGCCCGTGCTGCCGCGCGGGGCGACCGGACCCGTCGTGGAGTGCGCCGCCTGCCGCCACCACTACGGCACCGACGTCCTGGACCACCCCACCACCCGCCGCTTCTCCGCGATGCTCCGCGACGCCGTGCACACCGTCGCCCTCGCCGTCCTCGCCGCCGGCGGCACCTGCTCCCGCACGGCCCTGGAGACGGCCGCCGGCGCCGTCCGCGCCGCCGGGTTCGACGAGTGCACCGAGGACCAGCTCGCCGCCCTGGTCGAGGGAGTCGCCGCCGACACCGGCCGGGTCCTCGGCGGGCCCTGCGGCGCCGGCCTGACGATAGAGCTGCACGAGGCGCTCGACCCGCTCGCCCCGCACCTCGCCCCGGCCGGCCGCGAGTCCCTCCTCCTGCAGGCCGCCCGCATCGCCCTGGCCGACGGCCCCTACACCCCGGCCGAACGGGACGCCCTCACCACCATCGGCGCGGCCCTCACCATCTGCGCCGACGACGTGAGCCGGCTGCTGGCGGCCGCGCGCACCCCGTCCTGACGGCCCGCCCCGTACTCCCCGGGGAGTAACGCGGCCGCCCGGCCGCCCCCGGCAGTACCGCCGAACTCGCCCCCACGTCCGACGAACTCGGCCCCGCGCGGCGGAAGTCTGGAAGCCGAAACCAGACATCCGCTGCGGAGGGAGGCCCGTTTCCATGGGGGCCGCGAGAACAGAAGTGACCGGCGGGCGGCGGGCGCTGCCCTGGCTGGTGCTGGGCCTGTGGGTGGTGCTGCTCGCCGTGGCGGCGCCGTTCGCCGCCAAGCTCGGCGACGTCCAGCACGACCGCGCCACCGACTACCTGCCCGCCTCCGCCGACTCCACCCGGGTCGCCGAGCTCCAGCAGCGCCTCCCGGGCGGCGAGAGCACCGAACTGGTCCTCGTCTACCACCGCGCCGGCGGCCTCACCGCCGCCGACCGGGCCACGGCGGCCGGGCAGGTGGCGGCCGTCGCCCGTCGGCACACCCTGACCGGACCCACCCCGCAGGGCATCCCGTCCGCCGACGGCACCACCCTGATGTACCCGGTCACCAGCAACGAGCCCGGCACCGACGAGCACCGCCGCGACGCCTTCGTCACCGACGTCCGCCGGCTCGCCCACGACCGGGACGGCCTCACCGTCCGGGTCGGCGGCCCCGCCGCCCTCGCCACCGACGCCGCCGGCATCTACTCCTCCCTCGGCGGCCCCCTGCTCTACACCACGGTCACCGTCGTCGCGATCCTGCTCGTCCTCATCTACCGCAGCCCCCTGCTGTGGCTGGTCCCGCTCGTCGTCGCCGGCGTCGCCGACTTCCTCGCCCGGGCCGCCGCCTACGGCCTCCACCAGGTCTTCGGCACCACCGTCACCGGCCAGAGCTCCGGCATCATGACGATCCTCGTCTTCGGCGCCGGCACCGACTACGCCCTGCTCCTCGTCTCCCGCCACCGCGAGGAACTGCGGCGCCACGAGCGGCCGTACGACGCGATGCGGGCCGCCCTGCGCGGCTGCGGGCCCGCCGTGCTCGCCTCCTCCGGCACGGTCGCCGCCGGACTGCTGTGCCTGCTCGCCGCCGACCTCAACTCCAGCCGGGGCATGGGCCCGCTCGGCACGGTCGGCGTGCTGTGCGCGCTCGTCGCGATGCTGACCCTGCTGCCCGCCGTCCTGGTCCTGCTGGGCCGCCGGGTGTTCTGGCCGCTCGTACCCGCCCAGGGCAGCACGCCCAGGGCCCGCCGGTCCCTGTTCGCCGCGATGGGCTCCTCGGCCGGACGCCGTCCGCTGACCGTCCTCGCCTGCGGAGCCGCCGTGCTCGGCGCCCTCGCGCTGGGCGCGCTCAACCTGCCCGGGCCGATCCGGCAGCTCGACGGCTTCGTCGACCCGCCCGAGTCCGTGACCGCCCTGCGGACCGCGGCCCGCGCCTACCCGGAGCGGTCCGCCCAGCCCATCGAGATCCTCACCCCGGCCGGCCGCGCCGACGCCACCCTGGCGACGGTCAGGGGCACCGGGGGAGTGGTGGACGCGCGCGCGGGCCGTACCGGCCACGGCTGGACCGAGATCACCGTGACCGCGTCCGCCGCGCCCGAGTCGGCCGCCGAGACCGCCACCATCAAGGCGCTCCGGCACCGGCTGCCCGGCTCCTGCGTCGGCGGGCCCAGCGCCCAACAGCTCGACCTGGCGGACACCAACGCACGGGACCGGCTGGTCGTCGTACCGATCGTGCTGCTCTCCGTCCTGCTCGTCCTGGTCGCCCTGCTGCGCTCCCTGGTCGCCCCGCTGATGCTGGTGGCCGCCGTGGTCGCCGTGTGGGGAGCCGCGCTCGGCATCGGCGGACTCGTCTTCGGGCCGCTGTTCGGCTTCCACGGCACCGACCCGGGCCTCGGCCTGCTGTCCTTCGTGTTCCTGGTCGCCCTCGGCGTCGACTACGGCATCTTCCTGATGCACCGGATGCGCGAGGAGTCCCTGCACGGCGCCGAGCCCGCCGAGGCCGCGCTGACCGCCCTGCGCACCACCGGCGGGGTCATCGCCTCCGCCGGACTCGTCCTGGCCGCCACCTTCGCGGTGCTGACCGACATGGGGCTGGTGCCGCTGGTCGAGCTGGGTCTCGTCATCTCCGTCGGCGTCCTGCTCGACACCTTCCTGGTCCGCACCTACCTCGTGACCAGCGCGAGCGTGGCACTGGGGCGCAGGGTGTGGTGGCCGGGCCGGCAGGCCCGGGCGCCCCGGCGGGAGCGACCCGAGCGGCAGACCCAGCCGGCGTGACGCGCGCGGGCGCCCCGCCTTCACCCGGGGCGCCCGCCTACCGGAGGATGAACCCCGTGCAGGCACCCACCACAGCCGCCCGGCCCCGTACCGGCGAGCGGATCATGGCCGCGATCAACCGCGACCCGCGCACCGCACCGCACGCCGTGCGCAACGACACCCTGCTGGCCCTGACCGCCGCCGCGCTCGCCGTGACCCTCGCCCTGCTCACCGACCCGGGCCGCCGCCCGGACGCCACCGGCTGGGCCCTGCTGCTCGCCGCCCACGCGCCCCTCGTGCAGCGCCGCCGCCATCCGCTGCTCACCCTGGCGGCCGTGGTCGCGCTGGTCCTGCCGTACCACGTCCTCGACAACAACCACACCGCCCCGACCCCGGTCACCTGCGTCGCCCTCTACACGGTCGCCGTCACCGGGCGGCCGCTGCGCACCCTCGCGACCGGCACCGCCGTGCTCGGGATCTCGGTGGGCGTGCTGCTGACTGTGAACCCCGTGCAGGGCGTCGAACTGCTGCGGATCTCCGGCTGGATCATCGCCGTGCTCTTCTGCGGCGTCGACGTGCGCTACTACCGCCAGTACGTCGCCGCCATCGTCGAACGCGCCGAGCGCGCCGAACGCACCCGTGAGGAGGAGGCCCGCCGCCGGGTCGCCGAGGAGCGCCTGCGCATCGCCCGCGACCTGCACGACCTCCTCGCGCACAGCATCACCCTGATCGGCGTGCAGACCTCCGTCGCCGCCCACGTCCTGGCCGCCGACCCCGACCGCCTGGACCGCGCGGCCGTCGCCCGGGCCCTCGACGACATCGCCGAGACCTGCCGCAGCGCGCGCGGCGAACTGCGGACCACCCTGGAGGTGCTGCGCGAGCACGGCGGACCCGAGGCACGCGGTCCGGTGCCCGGCCTGCACGGCCTGCCCGACCTCGCCGAGACGGCCCGCGCGGCCGGCGCCGAGGTCGAGCTGGCGGTGGCCGCCGACACGGTGCCGCCCTCGGTGGGCGCGGCCGCCTACCGGATCGTGCAGGAGGCCCTCACCAACGCCGTCCGGCACGGCGGCAGCCCCGCCCCGAGCGTCCGGGTACGGGTGTACGACGACGAGGGCTCCCTGCGCGTCACCGTCACCGACGACGGCGCGGGCTCCCCCGCAGGCACGCCCGGCTTCGGCCTGGTCGGCATGCGCGAGCGGGCCCGCAGCGTCGGCGGCACGGTGGACGCCGGGCCCCGCGAGGACGCGACCGGGTTCCGGGTGAGTGCCGTACTGCCGCTGGGAGGCAAGGGATGAGCCCGATCAGGGTGCTGCTCGCCGACGACCAGACCCTCGTGCGGGCCGCGTTCGCGATGCTCGTGGAGTCCGCGCCCGACATGGCCGTGGTCGGCCAGGCCGCCACCGGCCGCGAGGCCGTCGACCTCGCCCGCGCCGAACGCGCCGACCTGGTGCTGATGGACATCCGCATGCCCGACCTCGACGGCATCGAGGCCACCCGGCTCATCGCCGCCGACGAGGACCTGGCCGGGGTGAAGGTGCTCGTCCTGACCACCTACGACACCGACGAGCACATCGTCGACGCGCTGCGGGCCGGTGCCTCCGGGTTCCTGGTCAAGGACACCCGCCCGGCCGACCTCCTCGACGCGGTGCGCACGGTCGCCGCCGGCGAGGCGCTGCTCTCCCCGGGGCCCACGGCACGGCTCATCGAACGGTTCCTGCGCAGCCCCGCCGTCCCGGTCCCCGCGGGCGGTCCCGAATGCCTGTCGGAACGCGAGCGCGAGGTGCTCACGCTGGTCGCCCGGGGCCTGAACAACACCGAGATCGCCGAGACGCTGGGCCTCAGCCCGCTCACCGCGAAGACCCACGTGAGCCGCATCATGGGCAAACTCGGCGCCCGCGACCGGGCCCAACTGGTCATCGTGGCGTACGAGTCCGGGCTGGTGCGGCCGGGCGGCACCGGGTGACGACCGCGCGGGGTGTCGGACAGGCGCTAGAGCAGCCCGGCCGCCGTCAGGAACTTGCCCACCTTCGCCACCTCGTCGCCCGACAGGGGGACCTGCGGTTCGGCGGTCACCGGGCAGTCGATGACGCCCCGCAGGTGCAGGGCCGCCTTGAACGCGCCCAGCGCCGACGAGCCGGCGCCCATCCGGGCCGGGTCACCGGCGCGGACCATCCCGAACAGCGCGCACAACCGCTCCTGTTCGGCCCGCGCACCGTCCTGGTCACCCGCCCGGCTCAGCCGGTACAGCCGGACGTAGCCGTGCGGGTCGACGTTGGCCAGCCCGGGCACCGCGCCGTCGGCACCCATGTCCAGCGCGGCGTCGACGAGCAGCTCGGAGCCGGTCAGCACGCTGAAGCCGGCGTGGGCACGGGAGCCGGTGACGATCTCCCGGAAGGCGGCCAGATCCCCGCTGGAGTCCTTCACCCCCGCCAGCACCCCGTCGGCGGCCAGGCCCAGCACCAGCTCGGCGGGCAGCTTGGTGTGCACCGCCATCGGGATGTCGTAGGCGATCACCGGGACCGGGCTCGCGGCGGCGGTCCTGCGGTAGTGGTGGACGATCTCGGAGGGGTGGGTGCGGGCGTAGAACGGCGCGGTGACGACCACGGCCCCGGCGCCGGCGGCGGTCACCTCCTCGACGTGGTCCAGGACGCGCGGGGTGGTCATGTCGATGGCACCGGCGAGGACGGGGAGCTGCCCGCCGACATGGCCCACGACCGCCTCCACGACCTGCCGGCGCTGCCGGTCCGTCAGGTAGGCCGCCTCCGACGTCGACCCGAGCAGGAACAGCCCGTGCACCCCGGCCTCCACCAGATGGCCGACCAGCCTCAGCAGCGAGGGCACGTCCACCTCGCGCTCCGGGGTCAGCGGCGTGCAGACGGGCGGGACGACACCGGTGAGCGGTGCGGGGAACGTCATGCGGGGCTCCTGGCGGCTCGGGTCTCGGCGCGGCCGCCTCTCGGCTCGGCGGCCCTCTTCCACCGATGGTGGCAGTGGTCACCGTGACCCGGGTGCGACGCGGCCGTGCCGCCTGCGGTCGGGACAGACTCCGGCCGAGTGTAGACACGCTGGGCCACCAGAGGCATGCGAAGCGTGAAATTGCCGCGGGCAGGGGAGCGACCGGACGTGGACGCGATGAAACTGCCGGTCGGCTCCTGTGCCGTCGACACCGGTACCGGCCGCCTCGGCATCGTCATGGGGCACGTGGGGCCGTACGTACAGCTGCGACCGTACGGCGGCGGGCGGGAGTGGGACGCCCGGCCGGAGAACGTCCGCCGGGCCACCCAGGCGGAGCGGCTGAGCGCGGCGACGGCCCACGCGAACGCGCGCAGCCGCGGCGAGGTCCCTTGAAGAGCCGCCCCCGGCCCCCAGCACCCCACCGGACGGGCAGAATGGATGCATGACCCCGTCCCGCGCCCCCGTATCCCCACCCCCGTCGGGGGCCGCGACGAGTCTTTTCCGGGACGACGGCATCGTCCTGCGCACCCGGAAGCTGGGCGAGGCGGACCGCATCGTGCTGTGCTCTCCCGGGGGGCGACCCCCGTGCGCCCGGCCGTATGACCGTCGGGGGGCGTGATGAGTCTTTTCCGGGACGACGGCATCGTCCTGCGCACCCAGAAGCTGGGCGAAGCGGACCGCATCATCACCCTCCTCACGCGCGGGCACGGGCGGGTGCGGGCCGTGGCTCGGGGAGTGCGGCGGACCAAGTCGAAGTTCGGGGCGCGGCTGGAGCCCTTCTCGCACGTGGACGTGCAGTTCTTCGCACGCGGCAGTGAACTGGTCGGGCGCGGCCTGCCGCTGTGCACGCAGAGCGAGACCATCGCCCCGTACGGCGGCGGCATCGTGACCGACTACGCCCGCTACACCGCCGGCACGGCCATGCTGGAGACCGCCGAGCGGTTCACCGACCACGAGGGCGAGCCCGCCGTGCAGCAGTATCTGCTGCTGGTCGGCGCGCTGCGGACGCTCGCCCGGGGCGAGCACGCGCCGCACCTCGTCCTCGACGCGTTCCTGCTGCGCTCCCTCGCCGTCAACGGCTACGCCCCCAGCTTCGGCGACTGCGCCAAGTGCGGCATGCCCGGCCCCAACCGCTTCTTCTCGGTCGCCTCCGGCGGCTCCGTCTGCGCCGACTGCCGGGTGCCCGGCAGCGTCGTACCCTCGCCGCAGACCCTGGTACTGCTCGGCGCGCTGCTTACGGGAGACTGGGAGACGGCGGACGCGTGCGAGGCGCGGTACGTCCGGGAGGGCAGCGGACTGGTGTCCGCCTACCTGCACTGGCATCTGGAGCGCGGGCTGCGCTCGCTCCGCTACGTCGAGAAGTGACAGCCACGTCGTACAGCGACACCCCGAGGCAGAGGGAGACGAGAAGCTCATGGTCGTACGCGGGATCCTGGGTCGCCAGCGCCGCGAGTACAAGGCGCCGGAGCCGCACCCGTCCGGCGCCCGCCCGCCGAAGCTCCCTGGGGAGCTGGTCCCCGAGCACGTCGCGATCGTCATGGACGGCAACGGCCGCTGGGCCAAGGAGCGGGGGCTGCCCCGCACCGAGGGGCACAAGGTCGGTGCCGAGCGCGTGCTGGACGTGCTGCAGGGCTCGATCGAGATCGGCGTCCGCAACATCTCCCTGTACGCCTTCTCCACCGAAAACTGGAAGCGCTCGCCCGACGAGGTCCGCTTCCTGATGAACTTCAACCGCGACTTCATCCGCAAGACCCGCGACCAGCTCGACGCCCTCGGGATCCGTGTGCGCTGGGTGGGCCGCATGCCCCGCCTGTGGAAGTCGGTCGCCAAGGAGCTGCAGGTCGCCCAGGAGCAGACCAAGGGCAACGACCTGCTCACCCTGTACTTCTGCATGAACTACGGCGGTCGCGCGGAACTCGCCGACGCCGCCAAGGCGTTGGCCGAGGACGTGAAGGCCGGCCGGCTGGACCCGGCCAAGGTCACCGAGAAGACGATCCAGAAGTACCTGTACTACCCGGACATGCCGGACGTCGATCTGTTCCTGCGCCCGAGCGGCGAGCAGCGCACCTCCAACTACCTGCTCTGGCAGAGCGCCTACGCCGAGATGGTCTTCCAGGACGTCCTCTGGCCCGACTTCGACCGCCGCGACCTGTGGCGCGCCTGCCTCGAGTTCGCCTCCCGCGACCGCCGCTTCGGCGGGGCCATTCCCAACGAGCAACTGCTGGGAAATGAGGTGCCCCAGAGGGAAGAGTGACAATTCGGCGCTCGACTTCTTTCGCTTTCCTGCGCACCGCTGTTGTTAATTGATCGAAGCGATCCCTGTCTCTCGATGCCTTGTTGACCCGGTCATATGCGGATACGATGAGCCTCTCAATGCTGGCCTGTCATACATGGCACGGGGGGCGGGGTCGGTGCGCGAAGCAGACATCGGCATGGACGTGAGCAGTTTTCTGTCCTTGGTCGAGGGTTTGTTCGACAAACCCGAGGTCTTGTTCCGAGAACTCTTACAGAACTCGCTCGAGGCCACGTTCCAGGCGGTGCGGCTGGGCGCGGATCCCCAGCCCATCCACATCACCACCGCCCAGGCCCTGGAGATTCCCGGGGAAGGGGAATACGGCACCCTCACCATCGCCGACGGCGGCATCGGAATGACCGACGGCGAACTGGAGAGGAACCTCTGCAACGTCTTCTTCAGCGGCTGGCCCAAGACGGCCGGTGACACCCTGGGCATCGGCAAGTTCGGCTTCGGCTTCTACACGGTGTTCCTCGCCGCCACCAGCGTCACGGTCACCTCGCGGTCCCTGCGCGCGGTCCCCGGTGGTGGCGCCACCCGCTGGACCCTGGACCGGCGGCGACGCACCGCCGTCATCGAGTCCGTCCCGCAGTGGCCGAAGGCCCACGGCACCGAGGTCGAGCTGCGGATCGACCCGGAGTCCGAACACCTCCTCACCACCGACGGAATCGTCGAATACCTGCGGGACTCCTATCTCTATGCGCCCTACCCCGTCTTCGTCGACGGAGTGCCTCTCGGAATTCCCCGGGCGGAGGGGTGGCGCGATGCGGTGTCCACCCGGGGCGGCGGAATCGGCGAACTGCTGCAGAAAAGATTCGGCTGGAGTGAGCCACCGCTTCACGTGCGCACGGTGGACGTCGCCGGCGAAGGCGTACTCGCCGTCATTCCCGAAGGCGTGCCGGCGCCGCCCGTCGACGTCTACCGACGCGGCATCAAAGTCACCTCCGAGGAACTCCTCCCGTATCCGCTCAACTATTTCCTGTGCGGGCTGGTCAACGTGGACGGGATCGAGCTGAAGCCGGACCGGGCCGCGCTGCGCCAGGACGAGAACTACGCACAACTGAGGCAGAGTCTCTTCGACGGGGCCAAGGACCTTCTCACGGCACTGGCCGAACGCCGCGGGGGCGTCCTGGACCGGATATTCGACGTGCACGGCGAGCATCTGGCCCGCGTCCTGTCCAAGAGCCGGGACCTGCGCCGGGTGCTCGGACCGAGGCTGCCGCTCCCGCTGTTCTTCCCGGTCGCCGACCACCGCCACACCTCCGTGGCGGAGATCCTGGAGCGCGGGGACGGGCGCGTCCTTCGCTGGGCCCACGACCGGGGCGCCGACCGGCTGTTCGCCGACCGGGCCCGGCACCTCGGATCGCCTCCCGTGCTCCTCGACGACCCGCGGCTGCGCGAACTGGTCGGCTCGGTCTGCGACGACGCAGGGCTGACCCTGCGCCATGTCGTCGCCGACTTCATCGCGCAGGCCCACGACAGCGCCGACCACCACAGCCCCCTGCACGGGCTCTTCGAGTCCGTCGTGGACGACGGCTGGTCGGTGCTGTGCGCGGACGACGCCGACGCCAGGGTGCCCGTGCGCCTGCTCACCGTCGGCGGACCCGAGCGCAGCGGCCCCGATTCCCTGCTGGGTCTCCTGTCGGACCTCGACCCGGACTGGTGGCTGCTGGACCACGACTTCGAGAGCCTGCTCGGTGCCCTCGGCGGCGAGTCACCGAAGGACGCGTCCCGGACGCGGAACGGGGGCGAAGCGGACGGAGGCCGCTGGGCCGTGGTCAACACACGCAACGGCACCGTCCGGAACCTGCGCGCGGCCCTCGAGGCCGGACAGCCGCTCGGCGCACTGCGACGGCACGCGCGCATCATGGTCGCCCTGGCCCAGTTCATGGCCGAGACCAGCATCAGCGCCGAGCGGTTCGACCTGCTCAACAAGGAAGTGCTGGGCGTCCTGCACGACAGCCTCGGAGCAGCCGGGCCGGCCGGCCGACACCACGACAGCACGGCGGACACGGACGAAACGGGGGGCGGATCGCGGTGACGGACACCCAGGACACGGCGACACGCGGCGACGGCAAGATCTCCATCGGCGCGGTGTCGACCATCCTCGACCTGCTGGTACGCGACCTGTACGGAAGCGACCCCTTCCTCACCATCCGGGAGCTGATCCAGAACGCGCACGACGCGCTGATGGAGCTCCCCGACTCGATCGGCCGCGAGCACCCCATCCGCGTCAACGTGGACGGCGCCTCCCCGACCGAGCCGTACGTCGAGGTCATCGACCACGGCATCGGCATGTCCGAGGAGGACATCCGCACCAAGCTCTGCATCGTCGGCAGCAGCGCGAAGCTGCAGTCGCGGAACCCGAGCCTGATCGGCAAGTACGGCATCGGCTTCCTGTCGGCGTTCATCGTCGCCGACCGGGTGGAGGTCGTCACCCGCCGCCTGGACGGGAACAAGACGCTGCGCTGGGAGACCCGGGACAAGGAGAGCTGGCGTATCGAGGAACTGCCGGGCCACGAGTTCGCCCACGGCACCCGCGTGCGCCTGTACTTCCGCGACGCCTACTCCCGCGAGTACGCGGACCGCATCGACAGCCTCCGCGACGACGAGGGCCTCGCGGAGATCATCCGGCAGCACTGCTACCTCATCCCGGTGCCGATCCAGGTCGCGCAGAGCGGCGTGGCCGGAAACGCCCGCCAGGTGAATGCCCAGAACGTCCCTTGGCACAGCGACAGGGAGGCCCGCAGTGCCTTCCGGTCCATGTTCGGGCAGCGCAACGAACCGCTCTTCATCCACCGCTTCGACGTGACGGACGAGCGCAGCGGACACACCGCCTCCGGCGTCCTCTACTTCCGCGACGAGATCTCCATCTCGCTCGCCGCCTCACTCCATGTGAAGAAGATGCTGGTCGACCGGGAGGTCAACCGGCTCATCCCGTCCTACGCGCCGTTCGTCCAGGCGATCGTCGAGTGCCCCGACCTGCCGTACGACCTGGCCCGGCGCACCGTCAAGGATTTCGACCCGGTGTACCTGTGGGTGCGCTCGGTGGTGGCCAAGGAGTTCGAGAAGGCCTTCGTCGACTTCGCCAAGCGCCGGCCCGACGACTTCTACGGGCTGTGGCCCAACATCGACAACACGGTGATCGGCCGGCTCATCCAGGCGATCCTCTTCGGTGATCCGGGCGCGTCGACCAGCGAGCACGACGCGGCCGAGTCCTTCCTGCTCGAAGCCTCCCGCTACATCCCGTTCTACGTGGTCAACGACCGGATCGGCGCCCAGGGTCAGCCGGTGTGGCGCGCCATCGACGAGATGATCAGCGGCAGCCGTTCGCCGGAGGGCGAGAAGGCGTACGTCTACTACTCGGACAGCGCCAACCCCATCGAGAAGGAGATGCTGCTCTCGACGTATCCCGAGATCATCGACGTCAGCCGGGCCGAGAAGAAGTCGCACCAGGCCATGCTGATGCAGATGCAGCTCTACAACGACTCGTTCCCGGACTTCCAGCTCCGCAAGGTGAACGCCAGCCGGTTCGAGGCGCTGCCCCTGGCGGAGGGGGTGGTGTGGGCCGATCTCGCACAGAGCATCACCTCCGGCATCCAGTTCACCGCGCGGCAGCACGAGGTGCGCGTGGAGCGGTTCGAGCCGGCGTCGACCGCCATCGCCATCACCGACTCGCACGTGGACCCCGAACACCTGGAGAACATCAAGAGCCAGCTGAGCACCTTGCGCGACGCGACCGGCTCGGAGGTGATCGTCGACCAACTGCTGCGGACCGTCGAGGGCATGGAGCAGAAGGGCGGCGTGCTCACCATCCACGTCAACGCCAACAACCCGCTGATGCGGCTCCTGACGGAGTCCCCCCACAAGTCGATCGCCTCACTCGGCGCGATGGCCGTGTGCTGGCGTGCCGTCCTGGACTACTACGGGTGGAACAGCACCCGTTCCATGATCAGTACGGAGAAGCGGTTCACGGGCCAGCTCATCGAGGGGCTGCTGAAGACCACCGAGGACGCCGCGAAGTACCGGGAGGTCAGCAAGCAGTTGTCCGTGGAAGTACGCGATCTCAGAACCCGCATCGCCGAGTCGGACGCGACGGGCGAGCAACTGGAGCTGGACGCGTTCGTCGGGGTCCTCGACATGCAGGGCTCGACGGCGGGCGTCATCGGGAACGCGGCGAGCGGCCCCATGCAGGCGGTGCGCTACCTCAGGCTCCTGCTGGCAGACCTCAAGGAGTTCATCGAGTCCGTGGCCCAGGTCATCGGCTACACCGGCGACGGGCTGCAGTTCTACATCCCGAACGACTCAGCCGGCCACCGCAATGTGCACAACGCCCTCACCACCGGGCTGGCGGACCGGGTCCGCTCCTTCCCGGAACGGGTCGAGGAAGCCGGGGCCATCGTCGCGGAGACGCGCTTCTCCGAGCCGGTGCTGCGCGTGGCCCTGGCCTACGGAAGGATCTACGTCGGACCCATCGTCTCCGCCGTCGACCTCATGGGCCTGCCCGCGGTCGAGGCCACCCGGCTGTGCGCGGACGAGAGGCTGTACACCGAGGCGGGCTCCCGCCTGCTGATCACCAAGAACGCCTACGACGAGGGCACCCACGCCGGCCTGTGGAACGCCTCCGACTTCGGCATCTGCCGGCAGGTGACGCTCAACGGCCTGGCGACGCCGGTCCAGGTGTACCGCCCGGCGACCTCATGACGGCGGACCCGCACCAGCGGCATCTGCTCTACGTGGAGGCCCTGCTGAAGGAGACCAGGGAGGAGATCAACCGGGCCGACACCAAGGCGGGCATCCTGCTCAGCGCCGCCGGAGTGATCGGGAGCGTGCTGCTGACCGGGGCGCTGGCGGGCCAGTGGTCGCCCGGGCGGCTGACCGCCACGGCCGAGACGGTGTGGTGGTGCGCGGCGGTCGCCGGCGCGTACGGCGTCCTGATGATGGCCCTGGCCGTCATGCCCGGCTCCGGGCGTCCGCATCTGCTCGGGAGGCCCGCACCACCGCCCGACGGCCCCGGCCCGGTGCACTTCTACGCGGACATGGCCGCACTGGCCGACATCACCGCACTCCGCGAGGCCACGGCCCGGGACGCCCAGGACGCCCTGACGCGGCATCTGGCCCAGCTGTGGACGGTCAGCCGGCTCGTGCAGCGCAAATACCGCCGCATCAGAACGGGGATACTCGCCCTGGGCGCCGCGCTCGCGGGCTTCGCCCTGGCCCTGGCACTCCAGGTGGCCCTGAGATGACGTCAGGGGTGCCGCTGGGCAACGTCGGCCGGTGACGTCGGGGAGCGCGTGGGCGGGCTACTGCCGGGCGCACTCCGCGCAGGTGCCGAAGATCTCCACCGTGTGGGCCACGTTCACGTAGCCGTGTTCCGCCGCGATCGCCTCCGCCCATTTCTCCACCGCCGGCCCCTCGACCTCGACGGCCTTGCCGCAGCTGCGGCAGACGAGGTGGTGGTGGTGCTCGCCGCTGGAGCAGCGGCGGTAGACGGACTCGCCGTCGGCGGTGCGCAGGACGTCGACCTCGCCGGCGTCGGCGAGGGACTGCAGGGTGCGGTAGACGGTGGTGAGCCCGACCGAGTCGCCCTTGTGCTTGAGCATGTCGTGCAGTTCCTGCGCGCTGCGGAACTCCTCGACCTCGTCCAGGGCCGCCGCCACGGCTGCACGCTGCCGGGTGGCGCGGCCCTTCACGGGCGGTCCAGCGGTCGTCACCGTTGTCTCCTCACCTCTCGCGTCTGCCCGGGCCATTGTGCCAGCCCGGGCTGTCGGCGGTCAGGCGCCGATCTCGTCCCCCGCGGCTCTGGTGGCCGGGATCGCGCACTCCACCGGGTCTCCCGCGGGGTGCGCCGCGGCCGCCGCGCGGGCGCGCCGCCGGGCCAGTGGGGCGGCCAGCGCGGTGAGCGCCACGAACGCGGCGATGGTCAGCAGGACGATCGTCGCGCCGGGCGGAACGTCCTGGTAGAAGGACGTGATCGTGCCGCTGATCGCCACGGTGACCCCGAGGGCGACGGCGATCGCGAAGGTCGCGGCGAAGCTGCGGGTGAGCTGCTGCGCGGCGGCGACCGGTACGACCATGAGCGCGGAGACCAGGATCAGGCCCACCACCCGCATGGCGACGGTCACCGTGACGGCGGCGGTGACGGCCGTGAGCAGGTTCAGGGCCCGGACGGGCAGCCCGGTGACCCGCGCGAACTCCTCGTCCTGGCTGACCGCGAAGAGCTGGCGGCGCAGGCCCAGGGTGACGACGACCACGAACGCCGCCAGCACCACGATCGCGGTCACGTCCGACGGGGACACCGTGGACAGCGAGCCGAACAGGTACGACGTCAGGTTGGCGTTGGAGCCGCCCGGCGCGAGGTTCACGAACATCACGCCGCCGGCCATGCCGCCGTAGAAGAGCATCGCGAGGGCGATGTCGCCGCGCGTCCTGCCGTACCAGCGGATCAGCTCCATCAGGATGGAGCCGAGCACGGAGACGGCCGTGGCCATCCACACCGGCGAGGCGTGCAGCAGGAAGCCGAGGCCGACGCCGGTCATGGCGACGTGCCCGATGCCGTCGCCCATCAGGGGCTGGCGGCGCTGCACGAGGTAGATGCCGATGGCGGGCGCGGTGATGCCGACCAGGACGGCCGCGAGCAGCGCCCGCTGCATGAAGGCGTAGTTCAGGAAGTCCATCGGCTCAGCAGTCCCGTACGGATCGGATCGGCACCCGCGGAGGTGTGCGGGTGGACGTGGTCGTGGCCCGGCAGGGCGTGCTGGCCCAGGGCCTTCGGGGGCGGGCCGTCGTGCAGGACGCAGCCGTCGCGCAGGACGACCGCCCGGTCGATCAGCGGCTCCAGCGGGCCCAGCTCGTGCAGCACGAGCAGAACCGTCGTACCGGCCGCGACCTGCTCCTCGAGCGTGTGCGCGAGCACCTCCTGGCTGGCCAGGTCGACGCCCGCCATCGGCTCGTCCATGATCAGCAACTCCGGCTCGGCGACCAGCGCGCGGGCGATCAGCACCCGCTGGTGCTGGCCGCCGGACAGCGCGGTCACCGAGTCCCCCGCGCGGTCCGCCATGCCGACCAGCTCCAGGGCCCGGCGCACGGCCTCCCGGTCGGACCTGCGGAACAGGCCGAAGCGGGTGCGGGAGAGCCGGCCCGAGGAGACGATCTCGGTCACGGTGGCGGGCACCCCGCCGGCGGCCGTGGTGCGCTGCGGCACGTACCCCACGCGCGCCCAGTCCCGGAAGGACCGGCGCGGGGTGCCGAACAGCTCGACGGTCCCGGCGCTGACCGGCACCTGGCCGATGACGGTGCGCACGGCCGTCGACTTGCCGGAGCCGTTCGCGCCGAGCAGCGCGACGACCTCACCGCGGTGCACGGTCAGGTCGATGCCGCGCAGGACGGGGCGCGAGCCGAGCTCCGCCCTCACCCCGCGCATCGCTACGACGGGCTCGCCCATGATCTCCTCCTCGCCGCCGGTCACTTGGCGCCCAGAGCCCGCTCGAGCGCCTTGAGGTTGGCCTCCTGGACGGAGAAGTAGTCCCTGCCGCGGGACTTGGCCGTGATGCCCTCGATCGGGTCGAGGACGTCGGTCTGCAGGTCCGCGTCGCCCGCGATGGTCTTCGCGGTCTTGTCGCTGACCAGCGTCTCGTAGAAGACGGTGCGGACCCCGTCGGCCCTGGCCATCGTCTCCAGCTCCTTCACGCGCGCGGCGCTGGGTTCCGACTCGGGGTCGAGGCCGTTGACGGCCTCCTCGGTGAGGCCGTAGCGCTCGGCGAGGTAGCCGAAGGCGGCGTGGGTGGTGATGAAGACCTTGGTCCTGGTGCGGGCCAGCCCGTTCCTGAACCGGGCGTCCAGCTCCCGCAACTGCTTCACCAGGGCGGTGGTGTTCTTCTCGTAGTCGGCCGCGTGCTCGGGGTCGGCCTTCTCGAAGGCCTTGCCGACGCCCTCGGCGACCTGGGCGTAGCGCACGGGGTCGAGCCAGATGTGCGGGTCCTTGCCGCCGGACTCCTCGCCGTGGGAGGTGTCATGGGCGGCCGCGTGGCCGCCCACCTCGTTGCCGTGCTCCTCCAGCGTGGTCAGGGAGGCGGCGTCGATCTTCGTCTTCACCGGGGACTGGGCCACCGCGTCGTCGACGGAGGGCTGGAGGTCCTTCAGGTACAGGACCGCGTCGGAGTCCTGAAGCAGGGCGATCTGCCGGGGGCTGATCTCCAGGTCGTGCGGCTCCTGGCCGGGGGAGGTCAGACTGGTGACGTGGACGTGGCTGCCGCCGATCCGCTCGGCGAGGAAGGTCATCGGATAGAAGGAGGCGACGACGTCGAACTTGCCGGTGTCGCCCGCCACGGCGTCGGTGGAGCAGGCGGAGAGGGTGCCCAGCCCGAGGGCGGTGACCGTGGTCACCGCGACGGGTATGAGGCGTCGTCGTACGTTCATGACAGTCATTTTCAACAAATATGGAAACCGTTGTCAACAACGGCTGTGAGGGCGCCCGGAGCGGGGGCCGATTTGGTCGTGGGGGAGCCTGCGCCGGTAACCTGAGTCATTCGCTGGAAGCATCTCGCTTCAACGCCCGTCGTCGTAATGAAGAGAGCACCGTGGCCGCCGACAAGATCGACACCATCGTCAGCCTGAGCAAGCGCCGTGGCTTCGTTTTCCCGTGCAGTGAGATCTACGGCGGACAGCGTGCCGCCTGGGACTACGGACCGCTGGGTGTCGAGCTCAAGGAGAACATCAAGCGCCAGTGGTGGCGCTACATGGTGACGTCGCGCGAGGACGTGGTCGGTATCGACTCGTCCGTCATCCTGGCCTCCGAGGTCTGGGTCGCCTCCGGCCACGTCGCCACCTTCACGGACCCGCTGACCGAGTGCACCTCGTGTCACAAGCGGTTCCGCGCCGACCACCTCGAGGAGGCGTACGAGGAGAAGAAGGGCCACGCCCCGGCGAACGGCCTGGCCGACATCAACTGCCCCAACTGCGGCAACAAGGGCCAGTTCACCGAGCCCAAGCAGTTCTCCGGCCTGCTCTCCACGCACCTCGGCCCCACCCAGGACTCCGGCTCCGTCGCCTACCTGCGCCCCGAGACCGCCCAGGGCATCTTCACCAACTTCGCCCAGGTGCAGACCACCTCGCGCCGCAAGCCGCCGTTCGGCATCGCCCAGATGGGCAAGTCGTTCCGCAACGAGATCACGCCGGGCAACTTCATCTTCCGCACCCGCGAGTTCGAGCAGATGGAGATGGAGTTCTTCGTCAAGCCGGGCGAGGACGAGAAGTGGCACGAGTACTGGATGGAGCAGCGCTGGAACTGGTACACGGGCCTCGGCCTGCGCACTGAGAACATGCGCTGGTACGAGCACCCGAAGGAGAAGCTCTCCCACTACTCCAAGCGCACCGCCGACATCGAGTACCGCTTCCAGTTCGGCGGCAGCGAGTGGGGCGAGCTCGAGGGTGTCGCCAACCGCACCGACTACGACCTCGGCGCCCACTCCAAGGCCTCCGGCCAGGACCTCTCCTACTTCGACCAGGAGGCCGGGGAGCGCTGGACGCCGTACGTCATCGAGCCCGCGGCCGGTGTCGGCCGCACCATGCTGGCCTTCCTCCTCGACGCCTACGTCGAGGACGAGGCGCCCAACGCCAAGGGCAAGATGGAGAAGCGGACCGTGCTGCGCCTGGACCACCGCCTGGCGCCCGTCAAGGTCGCGGTCCTGCCCCTGTCCCGCAACCCGGAGCTGTCCCCGAAGGCCAAGGGCCTCGCCCAGGCCCTCCGCCAGCACTGGAACATCGAATTCGACGACGCCGGCGCCATCGGCCGCCGCTACCGCCGCCAGGACGAGATCGGTACGCCGTACTGCGTGACCGTCGACTTCGACACCCTGGACGACAACGCGGTGACGGTCCGCGAGCGCGACTCGATGAAGCAGGAGCGGGTCTCCCTGGACCAGATCGAGGGCTACCTGGCGAGCCGCCTGCTGGGCTGCTGAGGCCCGCGGCGCTCCGCCTGAACTCCTGATCCGCGCCCACCCCCGTCCGACTCGATCGGACGGGGGTGGGCGCTTTTCGTCTGTCCCGCGCGTCCTCGCCGCGGTCACCGGCACGGCCGAAGAACCGACGGACCGGGTGACAACTATGGAGTGACAGATATTGAAATCTGTCATCCGTCATGCCAGAGTGGAGGCATGACGATGCACACACGCACTCTCGGAACCACCGGCCCCCAGGTCTCCGCCCTCGGCCTCGGCTGCATGGGCATGTCCGGCATGTACGGCGAGGCCGACCGCGCCGAGTCGATCGCGACGATCCACGCGGCCCTGGAAGCCGGCGTGACCCTGCTGGACACGGGCGACTTCTACGGCATGGGCCACAACGAGCTGCTGATCGGCGAGGCCCTGCGCACCGCCCCGCCGGCCCTCCGCGACAACGCGCAGGTCAGCGTCAAGTTCGGTGCCCTGCGCGACCCGGACGGCGGCTGGTCCGGCTTCGACGGCCGCCCCGCCGCAGTGAAGAACTTCGCCGCCTACTCGCTCCAGCGCCTCGGTGTCGACCACATCGACGTCTACCGCCCCTCCCGCCTCGACCCGGACGTGCCGATCGAGGAGACGGTCGGCGCCGTCGCGGAGCTGGTCGAGAAGGGCTGGGTCCGGCACATCGGCCTCAGCGAGGTCGGCGCCGACACCATCCGCCGGGCCGCCGCCACCGCCCCGATCGCCGACCTCCAGATCGAGTACGCCCTCATCTCCCGCGGCATCGAGCAGGAGATCCTGCCGACCCTCCGGGAGCTGGGCATAGCGGTCACCGCCTACGGCGTGCTCTCGCGCGGCCTGATCTCCGGCCACTTCAGGCCCGAGCAGCAGTTCGCCTCGAACGACTTCCGCGCCCACTCGCCCCGCTTCCAGGGCGACAACTACCGGCACAACCTCACCCTCGTCGAGTCCCTGCGGAAGATCGCCGAGCAGAAGGGCGTCACGGTCGCACAGATCGCCATCGCCTGGGTGCTCGGACGCGGCGAGGACATCGTGCCGCTCGTCGGCGCACGCACCCGCGAGCGACTGACCGAGTCGCTGGGCGCGCTGGACGTCACCCTGGACGAGGCCGACCTCGCCGCCATCGAGAGCGCGGTCCCGGCGGACGCGGCGGCCGGGGAGCGCTACGCCCCCGCCCAGATGGCCATGCTCGACAGCGAACGATGAATCCCGCTCCAGGTACGGTCTAGGGCATGGCACCGACCACCGAGACACTGACCGCCGAGCGCATCCTCGAAGCCACCGAGGAGGTGCTGCGCCGGCACGGCCCGGCCAAGGCCACCGTGGTCGACGTCGCCCGCGCGCTCGGCGTCAGCCACGGCAGCGTCTACCGGCACTTCCGCACCAAGGCGGCGCTGCGCGAGGCGGTGACCAAGCGCTGGCTGGACCGTACGTCGGACCGTCTCGCCGGCATCGCCGCCGGGGAGGGGGACCCGGAGTCCCGCCTGCGGGAGTGGCTGACCGCCCTCTTCGACGCCAAGCGGCACAAGGCGGGTGACGACCCCGAGCTGTTCGCCACGTACTCGGTCCTGGCCGACGAGAGCGGCGGGGCGGTCGGCGAGCACATCACCGACCTCACCGGACAACTGGCCCGGATCATCGCCGCCGGCCAGGACTCGGGCACCTTCACCACCCCCGACCCGGCCTCGGCCGCCCGAGCCGTCTTCCAGGCCACCGGCCGCTTCCACGACCCCTGCTACGCCCGCGAGTGGCAGCGTCCCGACATAGAGACGGAGTTGGAGGCGGTGGTGGACCTGCTGGTACGCGGGCTGCGGGCCGCCGACGGCCGGGCCTGAGCCCTGGTCGGGCCTGCGCCTTGCGGGGGCCCGTCACCGCCGGCCGGCATCGGTCGCCGGAGTCAGGCGGTGACCCGCCAGAAGTCGCGCATCAGCGGCGTCGAGGCCGGGCCGGTCATGCCGACCTGGGTGAGGAGGATCGTCACCGTGCCGGTGGCCGGGACGACGTGGGCCGTGGTGCCGGTGCCGCCCACCCAGCCGTAGCGGCCGGGGACGTTCCAGGGCTGGTCGGGGACGACGTCGACCTGGCCGCCGTAGCCCCAGCCCTGGCCCTCCAGGAAGAGTTGGCCGATCTCCCGCTGGCGGGCGGTGAGGTGATTGGTCGTCATGCGGCTCACCGAGGTGGGCGACAGCAGGCGGCGGCCGTTCACCTCGCCGGCGGCCAGCAGCATGCGGGCGAAGGCCAGGTAGTCGTCGGCCGTCGAGGCGAGGCCACCGCCGCCGGACGGGAAGGCGGGGACGCGGCTCCAGTCGCCGTCGGGGGTGTCCGCGAGTTCCAGGGTGCCGTCGGCGGCGGGCCGGTAGTACGAGGTGAACCGGTCCCGCTTCTCCGGCGGCACCTCGAACGCCGTGTCCTTCATGCCCAGGGGCTCGAAGACCCGCTCCGCCAGGAACTCCGGGAGCGTACGGCCCGACACCCGGGCGATCAGCACGCCCTGCAGATCGGAGCAGGTGTGGTACAGCCAGGCCTCGCCGGGCTGGTACAGCAGCGGGACCCGGGCCAGGTCGGCCGCCCAGGCGTCCGGCGGCGGGTAGGCATGCGGGGCGCGGCCGTCCTTCTGGACCTCGAACAGGGCCTGGACCGCGGGCAGGGAGAAGTCCGACGGGAAGCCCCAGCCCGCCCGTGAGCTGAGCAGATCCTCCACCGTGATCGGGCGGTCCGCCGGCACCAGGTCGTCCAGCGGGCCGGCCGGCGTGCGGACGGCCATCGGCTTCGCCAGTTCCGGCAGCCACGCCTCCACCGGGTCGTCCAGGCCGACGAGCCCGTCCTCCAGCAGCATCAGCACCGCCGCCGCCGTCACCGGCTTGGTCAGCGACGCGATCCGGAACACCGAGTCCCGTGCCATGGGGGACGAGCCGCCGGCGTCCGCGTGCCCGACGGCCACCACCTCGACGTCGTCCCCGCGGGCGAGCAGCCCCACCGCGCCGGGCACGGTGCCGTCGTCCACGTACCGGCTCAGGGTGTCGTGCAGTGCGGTCATGGTTCTCGGCCCTCCGGTCGGCTCGCGTCGGCGTACCCGTCGTACCCGTCGTACCCGTCGTACCCGTCGTACCCGTCGTACCCGTCGTACCTACGACTCCCGGCGCCGGACGAAGTCATCGGTGCTCAGCGTGCCGGCCGGCCAGGGGCCGCCGGGTCCACCGTCGCCTGGTGGGCCCCGGCGAGATGCTCCTGCGCCTTCAGCCAGGGCAGGAACTGGGCGCCCTGGCGCCAGCCGCAGGTCTCGCATCTGATCGTGCGCTGCACGCCCCTGCGCTGCACCCGGACCACATGCTCCCGGCCGTGCTGGTCCCAGCGGCTGACCTTGCTCGTGCTGCTGCCCTCCGGCATGACGCCTCCCCGCGTCCGGCACACCCCGCCCGCAAGGAGTGTGCAGCAGGAGCGGGGCCAGCGGCACCGGGCGCGGGGCGGATTGTGGATGTGCGTCAGCCGACCGTGCGGGGCAGGCGCAGGCTGAGCAGGCCGGTCAGCACGACCCCGGCCAGCTGGACCAGCAGCGTGATGACCAGGGCGTCCCGCATGCCCTGGTGCGGGACGAGGGTGAGGAAGAGGGTGCCGAGCGTCGCCACGCCGAGGGCGAGCGCGGACTGCTGGGTGGTGACCATCACACCGCTGCCGACGCCCGCCCGGGCCGACGGCACCTCGGACATCACGATCCGCAGCACGTTGGGCAGTTGCAGCGCCTGTCCGGCGCCGGCGACGGCCGCGCCCGGCAGCAGCGGACCGAGGCCCAGGTGCGGCCAGTCCCGCCACGCGGCGAGGACGATGAGCAGGACGCCCACGCCCTGCAGGACGGACCCGACGGCGACCACCCGGGTGCCGTAGCGGGCGATCAGGCGCGGCCCGGCGAGAGAGACGAACAGGAACGCCACGGCCATCGGCGCGAGCGCCAGCCCCGCCGGCACCGGACCCAGCCCGGCGCCCTGCTGCAGCGCCAGCGCGATGACGAACATGAACCCGCTGAAGCCCATCGAGAACGGCACCATCAGCACCAGCCCCCGCCGCAGCGACGCCAGCGCGAACAGGCTCGGCGGCACCAGCGGGGTGCGCCCCTGCCGGTCGGCCCGCCGCTCCACGGCGTAGAACGCGGCCGCGACGACCGGGAACGCGGCCAGCGACAGCCACGTCCACAGCGGCCAGCCCGCCGCCCGGCCCTCGGTGAGGGGTGCGAGCAGCGTCAGCAGCGAGGCGGCGAGCAGCACGGTGCCGGGACCGTCGACGGGCTCCGGGTGCTGCGAACGCGTCTCCGGCACGTACCGCACGGCCAGCACCAGGCCCAGCACGACGACCGGCACGTTGACCAGGAAGATCGCCCGCCAGCCGCTCCCGGCGATGTCGGCGGCGACCAGCACACCCCCGAGGATCTGGCCCGCGACCATGGACAGCCCGGCCGTGGCGCCGTACAGGCTCATCGCGCGGGCCCGGCGGCCGCCGCTGGTGGCGGCCTGGATGGTGGCCAGCACCTGCGGCAGCATCGCGGCGGCCGACGCCCCCTGCGCGACCCGCGCCGCGACGAGGCTCCAGGCGCCGGGCGCGAGCCCGCACGCCAGCGAGGTCAGTCCGAACGCGGCCATCCCGCCGAGGAACAGCCGCCGGCGCCCGAACAGGTCCCCGAGTCGCCCGCCGAGTACGAGCAGCACGGCGTAGGCGACCCCGTACCCGGCCACGACGAGCTCCAGCACTGCCTCGCCGGCGGCGAGATCGGCACCGATGGTCGGCAGGGCGACGTTGACGATGAAGAAGTCGACCAGCGGCAGCGCCGCGGCCAGCAGAACGGTGAACAACCCCGGCCCGCCGAGTGCGGGCGTTGTCCCCGGCGCTCGAACGGCCGGGGCGGTGACGGTTTCGGTCATGCACCCGAGCCTGCGCCCGTCCTCAGACTGGTACCAGAGTCTTCTGATCCTGGTAGAAGAAGTACCTGGCAACAGGATCCGCCGGGCGGCACCCTGGAGGCATGACGACGACGGCAGCCCGTACGACGGCCGAGCGGACCGCCACCGCTCAGCCCGCGCGGGGCTCGGAGATCCGGCGGCACGAGCTGGCCGCCTTCCTGCGCAGCCGGCGCGAGCGCATCCCACCCGAGCAGGTGGGCCTGCCGCGCGGGGCCCGGCGCCGCACACCCGGCCTGCGGCGGGAGGAGGTCGCCCAGCTCTCGGCGGTCGGCGTCACCTGGTACACCTGGCTCGAGCAGGCTCGCGACATCCAGGTGTCCGTGCAGGTCCTGGACGCCCTGGCACGCACCCTGATGCTGGACGCCAGCGAGCGCGCCCACCTCTTCCAGCTCGCCGGCGCGACCGACCCGACACCGGCCGCCGGCTGCTCGGGCGTGACCGACGCCCAGCGCGAACTGCTGCGCCGGCTGGAGCCGTTCCCGGCCTGCATCCAGAACAGCAGGTACGACATCCTCGCCTACAACCGCACCTACGGCCGCCTGCTCTGCGACCTGGACGCGATCCCGCCCGAGGACCGCAACTGCATGATCCTCGTGCACACCAACAGCGACTGGCGCGCGTCCATCGTCCACCTCGAGGAGAGCATGCGGCTGATGGCGGCCCGCCTGCGCGCCTCCATGGCCGGCCACCTCGGCGAGCCCGCCTGGAAGATGCTGATCAAGCGGCTGGAGTCCGAGTCCCCGGAGTTCCGCGAGAACTGGGAGCGCTACGAGGTGGTCGGCAACCGCTCCAAGACCAAGGAGTTCATCAACCGGTACGTCGGCCACCTCACACTGGTCCACACCGACCTGTGGCTCGGTCCGGAGCCGGGGGCGCGGATGGTGACGTACACGCCGAAGAACGAAGAGACACGGGAACGCCTGGAGAAGCTGTACGCACTGGCGACGGCCGACGGCTGAAGTCGTCCGGCCGCAGCGCCGGTCAGCCCGGGTCGGCGAGCCGCGCGAGGCCCTCCTCGGCCTGCTGGACCATCCACCGATTGTGGATGCGGACGCCGATCTCCAAGGTGCGCGCGTAGTGATCATGTGCCTGCGACACGTCGCCGGAGCGCTCCGCGCACTTGGCGACGTGTATCAGGCTCCAGCCCGCCAGGGTGTCGTCGGAGGAAGCAAGGCCGGCCCGCGCGGCGGCTGCGTAATGCTCCCGCTCCTGTGAGGTGTCTCCCTCGTCGCGTGCCAACTCGGCCATCAGGTGGCGGGTCCAGCCCGCGGGTGCGTAGTGCCGATGGGCGTCCGACACCGCCAGGGACCGCTCGAACAAGTCCTTGGCGGCCGCCACGTCACCGCGTTCGCGCCGGTACGCACCGAAGTTGTGCAGACTCCAGGCCTTCAGGAGCGTGTCCCGCGTCTCGTCGGCGAGGCGATCGGCCCGGGTGAAGAACCTCATCGCCATCTCGTGGTCTCCGGAGCGCCAGCGACAGGAGCCGATGCCGTCCCAGGCCCAGCCTTCCTTCCCTTTGACGCGGTGCTGCAGGGCGAGGTCGAGAGCCGACCAGTAGTGGTCCTCGGCCCGGTCGAGCGCGCCTCGTTCACGCTCTTCGGTCGCCTGCTCCAGCAGCCTGTCGATGTCGGCGGGCCCTGGGCCGGCCGCGGGGGTGGGCGGCGGTCCCGGTGGGCGAGTCCGCTGCGGTGGGACAACCGGCTCGGCCGACCGGTTCTCGAGCTGGGCGGCGGCCTCGGCGGAGACGCTGCGGCTGTCGTCGTCCATCAGGAGCCGGAGCTGCTCGGCCGCGAGACCGCGGACCGTCCCGTTGCCGGTGCGGTACAGATGGGCCAGCGACGTCACGGCGCCGAGCCGGTCCGGCACGAGCGGGCTGAGCAGCATGTTCCGGAGATGCTCGGGCAGCGCCCAGTGGACGTTGCGGGCGACGACGATGCGGCCCTGGACGTCGTCCTGCTTCTTGGGCCGCTGCTGCGGCATCTCGGCGACGACCTTCTCGTGGACGTAGGCATACAGCTCGTCGAGGGTGATGTCGCCGTCGCCGTCGAGGTCGGCGGTGCCGTCGCGCAGCCCCCGCACCAGATGGCGCGTGAACACCGACTGAGGGGCGCTGCCGTGCACCTGGTCGCCCTCGAAGGAGTACTGGGTGGCGTCGGAGGCGGTCAGCACGGTACGACCGCGCCCCTGGAACCGCTCCAGCGTGTGCACGTCGTCGTCGCCCTTGGCGAGACGGCCGGCCGGGAAGGCGCCGCTGTAGCAGCAGTCGAGGATCAGCACCTGCCGCCGCGACAGGCAGGCGCTCATCGCCTGGTCGATCCGCTCCGCGGACAGGGAGGTGAACATGAGGTTGGTGCGGCGCGTGTCCGCCGTGGCCAGGTGCAGCCGGCCCTCGTCGTCCTTGAGGCCGTGCCCGGTGAAGTACAGCAGGGTGAGGTCGTCGTGGCGGCTGTCGCGGAAGAACTCGCCCAGGGCCGCGCCGATGCGGTGGTGCGGTTCGTTGACGAGGGTGGTCACCTCGAAACCGGCGATGTCCGGGTCGCGCAGCACCTCGGCCAGTGCCCCGGCGTCGTGGGCGGGTGCGGTGAGCTGCCGCAGTCCCTCGTCCTCGTACGCGTACGTGGCGATCAGCAGGGCCAGCCGGCGTCCCATGTCTACTCCCCACCCGCCCCGTGACGGCGCACGAACGCGTCGATCAGCTGCCGGCGTTCCTCGGGGGTCGCCTGCTCGAGCTCCACCGTGTCGCCGTCGACGGTGACCGAGACGCGATGCCGGGCGGACTGCCGGCCGAGCCAGTCCTGCACCAGGCCGACCAGCGAGGTGAGGACTCCGCCGGGAGCGCTCAGCGCCAGGACGACGGCGCCCGCGGTGACCGGGTCGACCGCCTTGGCGCGCTCGGGCGGGGCGCCGTCGGCAAGCACCCGCAAGCTGTCGACGTCGAGCTCGCGCAGCTCCGCGCGGAGCCGAGCGGTCAGCCGCTCGCTCTCCTCGGCGTCCGCATCGCCGTCCGGTGTCAGACCCAGCAGGACATCCATGGCGCCCACCCCCCGGCCATGGAACCGCTTGCTCCACGGCGCAGTGACCAGTGTGGTGCAAGGGGATGGGGTCGGGGGAGGAATCCCAGGAAATGGACGAGCCCGCCCGGGGCGGGGCTAGCCGCGCCCGGAAGCGCTCACGGTCTGGCGAACCTCCGGTGACTCCAGCTTCTCGGCGGTGCGCTCGGCCGTTGCGTGGGCCCAGCGTCCGCTGGTGACGAAGCCGAGTGCCAGGACCGCCAGGCCGCAGCCGGTGAGGATCCACCAGCCGGGCTCGGCCGCCGCGACGAAGGCGTTCCTGTACGACGACCTGCCGATGCCGGAGGCCAGCACCGCGCCGACCACGGCGACCCCGAGGGTCTGTCCCAGCTGCCTGCTGGTGGAGGCGACGGCGGCCGCGACCCCGGCCTGGGCGCGCGGCATGCCCGACACCGCCGTGTTCGTGATCGGCGCGTTGACGAAGCCGAAGCCGATGCCGAACAGCATGTACCCGACGAAGAGCGTGGTGTTGGCCGTCTCCGCGGAGAACGCGGCGAACAGCACCGCACTCGCGGTCATGGCGGCGCCGGCGACCAGCAGCGGCAGCCGCGGCCCCCGGCTGCCCACCAGCCGCCCGGACAGCGGCGCGCACAGGAACATCGGCACGGCCATCGGCAGCATCCACAGGCCGGCGTGCAGCGCGTTGAGGCCGCGCACGTTCTGCAGGTACAGCGTGGACAGGAACAGGAAGCCGCCCAGCGCCGCGAACGCGCTGATCGCGATCACGGTGGCGCCGCTGAACGGGGCGGAGCGGAAGAAGCGCAGGTCGATCAGCGGTTCCTCGCGCCGGGGCTCGTACCACAGCAGCCCGGCCAGGGCCGCGGCGGCGACGGCGGCGAACGGGGCCACCGTGCCCGTGCCCGCGTCGGGCGCCTCGATGATCGCGTACGTCAGCGAGCCGAACAGAGCGATCACCAGCGCCTGGCCCACCGGGTCGGGGCGGCGGGCCCGCGGCGCCCGGGACTCGGGCACGAACCGCAGGGTGAGCAGCAGGGCCGCCAGGCCGACCGGGAGGTTGACCCAGAAGATCGAGCGCCAGCCGACCGACTGCACCAGCAGACCGCCGGCCAGCGGTCCGGCCGCCATGGATATGCCGACCACCGCACCCCACACGCCGATCGCGCGGGCGCGCTCGCGGGCGTCGGTGAAGGTGTTGGTGATGATCGACATGGCGACCGGGTTGAGCATCGACCCGCCGACCGCCTGCACCATCCGGAACACCACCAGCAGGGTCAGGTTCGGAGCGAGCGAGCACAGCAGGGAGCCGGTGGTGAAGACGGTCAGTCCGGCCATGAAGACGCGCTTGCGGCCGATCCGGTCGGCCGTCGAGCCCGCGAGCATCAGCAGCGAGGCCAGCACCAGCGTGTAGGCGTCGATGGTCCACTGCAGGCCGGAGGTGGTGGCGTGCAGCTCGCGCTGCATCGAGGGCAGCGCCACGTTGAGGGCGGTGATGTCCAGGCTCACGATGAGCAGGCTCATGCAGCAGATCGCGAGCACGAGCAGGCGTCGGCGGTGGCTGAGCTCGGGCATGCGTCCCATCGTACGCCGATTTCAATAGTGCGTCTAACTAATGAGTATGCAGGTGGTGCTCGTATCCACAGTGCGGACGTTGTCCACAGGCGGGAGCGGCCACCGTTCCCGGTACGGGACAATGGAGCAATGTCCACGCTCGAGTCCCCGCTGCAGATCGGTCCTCACACGGTTCGGCCGCCCGTCGTGCTCGCCCCCATGGCGGGCATCACCAACGCGCCCTTCCGCACCCTGTGCAGGGAGTTCTCCGGCGGCAAGGGGCTGTTCGTCAGCGAGATGATCACGACCCGGGCGCTGGTCGAGCGCAACGAGAAGACCATGCAGCTCATCAGGTTCGACGCGAGCGAGCGGCCGCGCTCGATCCAGCTGTACGGCGTCGACCCCGCGACCGTCGGCAAGGCCGTCCGCATGATCGCGGAGGAGGACCTGGCCGACCACATCGACCTCAACTTCGGCTGCCCGGTGCCGAAGGTGACGCGGAAGGGCGGCGGCTCCGCGCTGCCGTACAAGCGGAACCTGCTGCGGGCCATCCTGCGCGAGGCGGTCTCCGGCGCCGGGGACCTGCCCGTCACGATGAAGATGCGCAAGGGCATCGACGACGACCACATCACCTACCTCGACGCCGGCCGCATCGCCGTCGAGGAGGGCGTCACCGCGATCGCGCTGCACGGCCGCACGGCCGCCCAGCACTACGGCGGCACCGCCGACTGGGACGCCATCGCCCGGCTGAAGGAGCACGTGCCGGAGATCCCGGTGCTCGGCAACGGTGACATCTGGTCCGCCGAGGACGCACTGCGGATGGTGCGCGAGACCGGCTGCGACGGCGTGGTGGTGGGCCGCGGCTGCCTCGGCCGCCCGTGGCTGTTCGCGGACCTGGTGGCGGCCTTCGAGGGCCGGGCCCGGTTCGCGCGGCCGACGCTGCGGGAGGTGGCCGACGTCATGGTCCGGCACGCCGCCCTGCTCGGCGAGTGGATCGGCGACGAGTCCAAGGGCGTGGTGGACTTCCGCAAGCACGTCGCCTGGTACCTCAAGGGCTTCGCGGTCGGCTCCGAGATGCGCAAGCGGCTCGCGATCACGTCGTCGCTGGCCGAACTGCGGGCCGGGCTGGACGAGCTGGACCTCGACCAGCCGTGGCCCGCCGGCGCCGACGGGCCACGCGGCCGTACGTCCGGCAACAACCGGGTGGTGCTGCCGGACGGCTGGCTTAAGGACCCGTACGACTGCGCGGGCGTGAGCGAGGACGCCGAACTGGACACGTCCGGCGGCTGATCAGCCCCTCGCCCGGCGCGTCGTCAGCGCGTCCTGGGATGCGGGGTGGAGCCGTACGCGGTCAGGAAGCGGTCGCGGAACGAGCTCATCTTCCACACCGGCGCGTCGTGGGCGGGCCGCAGGCCGTCCGTCCACCCCCAGTCGGCGACCTTGTCGAGGACCTTGGGGTCCTTGGCCACGATCGAGACGGGCACGTCACGGCTGGCGTGGTTGCCGCTGACCCGGGCGATGGGCTGGTGGTCGCCGAGGAAGACCAGGACCGTGTTGTCCTTGCCGTAGCGCTCCAGCCACTGGGTCAGCGCGGTCACCGAGTACTGGACGGACTTGCCGTACTCCTGACGGGACTTGGTGGTGTCGGCGATCACGTCGGCCGGCTTGTTGCCCGCCGCCTCGATGCCCTTGAAGATCGAGCCGTCGCCCAGCTGGTCCCAGCCGACCATCTTCGGGATCGGCGCCCAGGGCTGGTGGCTCGAGGTCAGGATGAGCAGCGACATCCGCGACTTGCCGTCGGCCGGCTGCTTGCTGTGCACCCGGTCCTGGTACTGCTGCAGGGCGTACTGGTCGGGCATGGTCGACCAGCTGAACTTCGGTCCCCGGTAGCCGAGCTGGAAGGCGTTGTAGACCTTGTCCAGGCCGTACCACTTCTGCTCCGGCCAGCCCTTCTGCACGCCCGGCATCACGCCGACCGTGTCGAAGTCACCGGTCTTCTTGAAGGCGTCGGTCAGGCTCATGTGGTCGCTGGCCATGACCGTGCGGTAGCGCTGCTGGTTGCTGATCCACAGGCCGGACATGGTGGTGGAGTGACCGAGCCAGCTGCTGCCGCCGTACGTCGCCGACGTCAGCCAGCCGCTCTTGGCGTGGAAACCGGCCTTGGCGAGCGCCTTGGTGCGGGCGTCGAGGGTCGCGTCGACGCCGGGGGCCATGATCGGGTCCTCGATGGCGCTGCGGCCGTAGCTCTCGATGAAGGTGAAGATCATGTCCTTGCCGCGCAGGTCCGGCACCAGCTGACTGCCCGGGGTGTTCCCGAACCGGTCCACCTTGGCGACCTTCTCGAACTCCGCCTCGTCCTTCAGAGTGTCCGAGAACCGCCGGGCCTCGATCCTCAGCGAGCTGGCCGTGCGGTCGGACGCGATCGGCACGCCGGAGATCTGCAGGCCCAGCGAGGAGCAGGTGATCCATACGACGCCGGCGATCAGCGTGCCGCGGGTCGCGGTGCCGGTGTGCCGGGCGAGCAGGTTGCTCAGCCGGACCATCGACAGCGCCAGCAGCACGGCCACCACCAGCACCAGCGCGATGACTGCCGCGGTGGCGGCGAGGGTGGCCGTACGGCCGAGCGAGTCCTCCAGGTACGACTGCGCGTCGCCGAGCAGGCTCCAGTCCAGGACGGGGTTGAAGGGGCGGCCCAGGTACTGGTTGAACCCCATGTCCAGCAGGTTCAGCACGGTCATGCCGGCCAGCGCGACCCCGGACACCGCCGCCAGCACGATCCGCGGGCGGCGCGGCAGCGCGATCATCACGGCCGCGCCGATGACGGCTTCCGCCGGTATCCGGGTGAACTTCGCGGGCCGCAGCCCGACCACGCTGTTCGGCAGCACCAGCGCGGCCACGACGAGCGCGGCGGCGAGGACGGTGAGGACGACGGAGAGCACCTGAGCGCCGACCGGATGCGCCTCCCGCCACCGACGGGCACGGGCGGACCAGGCGGCCCAGAAGCGGGGGGAGGGGCCGGGGGATTCGGTGCCAGTGGTGGTCTCGTCGGCCGTGGCTGTGACGGTGGGCGTCTCCGGCGCCTCGGCCGGGGCCTGGGCCGCCGGTTCCTCGGCTGCCTCGGGCTTCTCGGAGGCCTCGGGGCCGGCGGCGGCGCCTTCCGCGGTGGCGGGCTCGGCCTCCCCGGCGGCGGAGACGTCGTGGGCGTCGGGTTCGGTCTCCTCAGCGGCCTCCGCAGCTGCGGAGCGCTCCGGCGTCTCGGCCGCCGCCTCCGCTTCCGCAGCGGCGGCGACGTCTGCGGTGGCCGACTCGGCCTCCCCGGCGGGCTCCGCAGTGCCGGTGTCCTCGGCAGTAGCGGTGCCCTCGGGAGTGCCGGGAGTGCCGGGAGTGGTGGAGTCCTCGGTGTTCGCCCCCGCGGGCTCCCGGGTGACGGCGGCCTGTGCGGGAATGGCCCCCTCTTTTTCTTCCAGGACGACCTCGATCCCCCCGGCGTTACCCGGTGACTGGCGCGTACTCGTGTGCTGAGGCAACCCGGAGGTCCTTCCGTGCGAGACCCGTGACGGAGTCGGCGGGCCACGCTGGGGAGGCTGGGCAGGACCGGAGAGGGCCCCGGCCCGCCTGGCCCGCCGTCCTCCGATACGGCTCGCCCGAGCCCCCTGTTCACAGCCCTCGGCAAACAGCGGGCAAACGCCTCGCAAGGTTCCCGTCAGGCGCCCCCGACCGCGGTGAGCAGAGCGAGCGGGGCCGCCGCCGAGCGGGACTCGCGGACACACGCGTGCGGGTAGGGGACCGGCTCGGGGTGGGTGTCGCGGCCGTACCCCGCCAGCACCTCCGGGAGCCGGTGCCCGGTGGCCGTCGCCGCGTCGATCAGCGCGTGCGCCACCGTACGGGCCTCGTCGTGCAGGCCGTAGCGGGCGAGGCCCAGGGTGATCAGCGCGTTGTCGTGCGGCCAGACCGAGCCCCGGTGGTAGGAGAGCGGGTGGTACGCCGGCTGCCCGGAGGCGAGCGTGCGGACGCCCCAGCCGGAGAAGAAGTCCGGTTCCAGCAGCCGCCGGCCGGCCAGCTGGCCGTACTCCTTGTCGAGCAGCCCCGACCACAGCAGATGCCCGGCGTCGGAGGCCAGCGCGTCGACCTGGCGGCCCGTCCCGTCCAGCGCGAGCGCCGGGAAGGAGTGCTCCGGCATCCAGAAGTCCCGCTGGAAGCGTTCGCGCAGGTCGGCCGCCGCCTGTTCGAGCAGCGCGGCGTACGTCTCGTCGGCCCACACCGTGCGGGCCACGCCCGCCGTGCGGCGCAGCGCGTCGTAGGCGTAGCCCTGCGCCCCCGCCGCCATGACCGGGCCGGTGGGCCGGGTGCCGTCGGCGGAGCAGATCGCGCCGGGGGAGTCCTTCCAGTTCTGGTTGGCGAGGCCGCCCTCGTCGGCGCGGTAGACGAGATAGCCGCGCGAGGTCAGTCCGCCGTGGTCCAGCATCCAGCCGACGGCGGCACGGGCGTGCGGCTCCAGGCGCCGGGCCAGGGCCGTGTCGCCGGTCAGCTCGACGTAGGCGCCGAGCAGGATCAGGAAGAGCGGGGTGGCGTCGACCGAGCCGTAGTACCGCCCGAACGGCACCTGCCCGAAGTGCGCCAGCTCGCCGTGGCGCAGCTCGTGCACGATCTTGCCCGGCTGGGCCAGCGGGGACACGCCGGTGCCGGTCGCCTGGGCGGCCGCCAACGCCAGCAGCGTGGCGGCGGCCGGCTGCGGGCGGTACGGCAGCGCGAACAGGGAGGTGAGCAGGGCGTCCCGGCCGAGCAGGGCGAGGAACCAGGGGGCGCCCGCCGCCGGGACGCGCAGCTCCTCGCCGTCCGGTCCGGTCGCCGGGATCTGCAGCGCGGCCAGGTCGGCCAGGCCCCGGGCGCAGGCCGCCGCCAGTTCCGGCCAGCCGGTGGGGAAGGCCACGCCCTCCACGAACCGTCCCTCCGCCGCGAGGAGCTGCTCGTTCACGGCGGCGGGGGAGCGGGGCACGCGCAGGGCGCGGCGGTCGCCGTGCGGGCGGGCGATGACCCGCAGCACCAGCTCTGCGGTGCCGTGCGGGGCCAGGTCGAGGGTCCACACCAGCCGGCGGGCGCCGGTGCCGGTCTCCTCCACGGCGTCCGGGGCGGGGTCGGCGGTGATGGTCGTGACGGAGCACCACTCGGCCCGGCGGTAGGTGAACTCGATGCCGTCGTCGAGGACCTGGCGGGAGCGTACGGCGCCGGCCTTGACGTAGGTGCGGTGGTCGGAGCGGAGTTCGAACTGGTCGGTGAAGTCGGCGTCGACGGTGAGGGCGAGGCGGACGGTGGTGGGGACCGGGCGGTTGCTGGTCACCCGCAGCACCTCGACGAAGGAGCTGTCGCCGACGGCCTGTTCGCGGAAGAGGGTGTGGGCGGGGGGCTCCTGCCGGCCGCCGCGCGGCACCAGAACGCAGCGCGCGGCGTCGCCGTCGGCGACCGGGGTGAGCACCTCGGGCACCGCGCCGTCGACGGTGAGCTGCCAGCGGCTCAGATGCCGGGCGTCGCGTACGAACAATCCGTCCGGGGAGCTGCCGCTCCGTACGCCGCTGATGTCGCCCCGGTCGCCCACGGCCGCGAAGGTCGCGCCGTGCACGAGCAGATGATGCCGGTCCGTCATCGCCGGTCCCCTCCCTTGTCACTGCTGACGAACGTGCCGGTGCCCGTGGGGGACACGCTGTTTCCCGAGGGCTGGTGGAGCAGGTCGAGCGCGAGTGCGGCGGTCCAGCCGAAGCCGGTGGCTCCGCAGGCCTCGCCGGTGCGGGGGTCGACGTACTCGGCGAAGCCGGTGTCGCCGGCCAGGGTCAGCACGGCCTCGCGCAGCGTGTCGGCGTGCGCCGTCCCGCCGTGCTGCCGCAGGCCGCGCTCGAGCAGCCAGGCCGTGTTGAACCAGGCCGGGCCGCGCCAGTACCGGTGCGGGTCGAAGGCCTCCCCGAGCAGGTCGTAGCTCGGCACGAGCCGGCTCTCCCCGCCCAGCCCGAAGTGCGGCCCGCGCACCGTGCGGACGATGCCGGAGACGACCTCCCGGGGCAGCCCGGGCACCACCAGCGGCACCAGCCCGGAGACACTGAGCTCGGGGAGGAGGGCGCCGGTGGGTGAGCGGAGGTCCCGGCAGAGGAAGATCCCCCTCTCCGCGTCCCACAGCCGCTCCACCAGCGCCGCCGTCAGGCGTTCCGCGCGGGCGTGGCGGGCGGTGCCGGGGGCGCCGAGTTCCTCGGCGATGCGGGCCAGCGCGTGTTCGGAGGCGATGAGCAGCGCGTTGAACGCGGGGTCCTCGACGGCGAACCCGGCGCACCCGGCACCCTCCCCGTCCCGGTACCCGGAGTCCCGGTAGTCGGCGGCCAGCCGTACGTACCGGCCGTAGTCCAGATCCGTCGGCCGGTCCTCCGCCGCACCGTGGTCGAGGTCGGCGCGGCGGAAGGAGCGGGACGGGGCCGGGGTGACGCGGGCCAGCGGGGTGTCCCAGCAGGGACTGTTGTCCATGCCCTGCTCCCAGGGGTGCACCACGGAGACCAGCCCGCCCCCGCCCAGGTCCCGCCGGTGCAGCAGATACCGGTGCCAGGCGGCCAGCCGCGGGTACACGCGGGTGAGGAAGCCGCGCGCCCGCGACAGGCCCGGGTCGGCGCGGTGCACCAGCCAGGCCGCCAGCGCGTGCACCGGTGGCTGCACGATGCCGGACGTCTGTACGGTGCGCGGGGCGCCCGCGGCGCGTCCCGCGCGGGAGGAGCGCCAGAAGTCGGGGCTCGGGAAATAGGCGTCGAGCGGTACGGAGGGGTTGAAGACGATGTGCGGGACGCGCCCGTCGCCCCACTGGGCCGCCAGCAGCGTCTCCAGCTCGGTCTGGGCCCGCTGCGGCGACACGTGCCGCAGCCCGATCGCGATGAACGCCGAGTCCCAGGACCACTGGTGCGGGTACAGGCTCCGGGAGGGGACCGTCGAGGCACCGGTCCAGTTCGCCGCCAGCACCCGAGCCGCTCTGGCGTGCAGGGACGACGCCGACGCCGGCGGATCGTATGCGGTCTCCCGCTCCGGGAGACGGGCAGTGAGCTGGGCAGTGCGATCCACTCGGGGCTCCCCGAAGACGTCCGGCCGGCCTGGTTCGGCTGTGGCTACCGTAGGGTTACGTCTATTTAACACGCAAAACTCACTATGTAATGCAGGCTTGATGAACACAAGGGGGTGCGCATGACCGGACGGCCCGGCAGGACGGGAAAGAGCGGAAGCCAGGCGAGCGCCGGCGATCTGCTCGAACTGGTGCGCAGTGGGCGAGCCGTGACGCGCGGCGCGCTCCAGCAGGCCACCGGACTGTCCCGCGCGACCGTCGGCCAGCGCCTCGACCGGCTGTTCCGGGCCGGCTGGCTGCGCGAGGGAGCCGGCGGCCCGGTCGGCTCACCGCTCGGCGGCCGCCCCTCCATCACCCTGGAGTTCGACGACTCCCACGCGGTCGTCCTCGCCGCCGACCTCGACACCCGGCACGCCCGCGCGGCCGTCCTCACCCTGACGGGGGAGATCCTCGCCGAGCACTCCGGCGTCCTGGCCGTGGAGGACGGACCCGAGGCCGTCCTCGGCGAACTGGGCCGCTGGTTCGGCGAGCTGCTGGCCAAGACCGGCCACCGCGCGGAGGAGGCGTGCGGCATCGGGCTCGCCGTACCGGGCCCGGTGGACAGCGAGACCGGCCGGGTGGTCCAGCCGCCGATCATGCCGGGCTGGGACGGCTACGACATAAGAGGCCGCCTCTCCCGTGCCTTCACCGAGCACACCGGCGCCCCCGCGATCCCGGTCCTGGTGGACAACGACGCCAACCTCATGGCGTACGGCGAACAGCGCACCGCCCACCCCGACTGCTCGGCGTTCGTGCTGGTCAAGGTGTCCACGGGCATAGGCGCCGGGGTGGTGGTGGACGGCTCGATCTACCGGGGCGTCGACGGCGGCGCGGGCGACATCGGGCACATTCGGGTGGGCGCGGACGCGCTGTGCCGGTGCGGGTCCTACGGCTGTCTCGCCGCCGTCGCGAGCGGTGGCGCCGTGGCCCGCAGGCTCGCGGAGGCGGGGGTGCCGGCGGCCTCCGGCTCCGATGTGCGGGACCTGCTGGCCGCCGGGCACCCGGAGGCCGCAGCGCTGGCCCGCGAGGCCGGGCGCCGGGTCGGCGACGTGCTGGCGACGGTGGTGACCCTGCTCAACCCCGGAGTGCTGATGATCGCCGGGGACCTGGCCGGAACGGCCTTCCTCACCGGGGTCCGGGAACTGCTCTACCAGCGGGCGCTGCCCCGCTCCACCGCACACCTGGACGTCGTGACCTCCCGGCTGGGGGAGCGGGCCGCGCTGGTGGGCGCCGGTGCGCTGGTCGTGGAGCATCTGTACGCGCCGGAGCGGGTGGAGGAACGGCTGCTCGCGCTGGGTGTGTGAAGCCGCCGTTCCGGCCCGGGAGCCCGTCCCGTCCGGGCGTCCGCATGGTGAAATCCGGGCCCCTGTGGCAGCGTGATTCTCGCCACCCTTGATAAGGGTTGCGCTCAGATGAGCGGATCTTGGGCGACTGCACTTCTCCAAGGGGTGGCACTGGGTGCCACCCCTTGATCGTTCATCGATCGAAATCAGACGTGCCGGGAGCCGCTCATCTGAGCACAAACGCGTACCTGAGGGCGTGGGTGCGTTCAAGAAGTGAAAACATGCGGGCGTTTCCGCTTGCCAAGCTTTGACTTTCGATCCACTGGCGGACGAGTGGTTACAGGCACATGACGCGCAAGTGGACGTACCCAGGCACCTTCGATCTGGGTATGTTCCTCGCCGTCAGGGCAGCCACCGCGGCCTCAAGGAGTCGAGACCCGTGTCGGAAAACAAAGAACCCCACGTAGCGAAGTTCGTTTACGACTTCACCGAGGGCAACAAGGACCTCAAGGACCTTCTCGGCGGCAAGGGTGCCAACCTCGCCGAGATGACCAACCTGGGCCTTCCCGTCCCTCCCGGCTTCACCATCACCACCGAGGCCTGCAAGGTCTACCTGGACAGTGGTGAGGAGCCCGCGGCACTGCGTGACGAGGTGAGTGCGCACCTCGACGCCCTCGAGCAGAAGATGGGCAAGAAGCTCGGCCAGCCCGACAACCCACTGCTGGTCTCCGTCCGCTCGGGCGCCAAGTTCTCCATGCCCGGCATGATGGACACCGTCCTGAACATCGGCCTCTCCGACAAGTCGGTGCAGGGCCTGGCCAAGCAGGCCGGCGACGAACGCTTCGCGTGGGACTCCTACCGCCGCCTCATCCAGATGTTCGGCAAGACCGTCCTCGGCGTCGACGGCGACCTCTTCGAGGAGGCCATCGACAAGGCCAAGGAGGCGAAGAAGGTCACGGTCGACACCGACCTGGAGGCCGCCGATCTGAAGAAGCTGGTCACCACCTTCAAGAAGATCGTCAAGAAGGAGGCCGGCCGGGACTTCCCGCAGGACCCGCGCGAGCAGATGGACCTCGCCATCAAGGCGGTCTTCGACTCCTGGAACGGCGACCGGGCGAAGCTCTACCGCCGCCAGGAGCGCATCCCGCACGACCTCGGCACGGCCGTCAACGTCTGCTCCATGGTCTTCGGCAACCTCGGCCCCGACTCCGGCACGGGCGTCGCGTTCACCCGCGACCCCGCCTCCGGCCACCAGGGCGTCTACGGCGACTACCTGCAGAACGCCCAGGGCGAGGACGTGGTCGCGGGCATCCGCAACACCGTCCCGCTCGCCGAGCTGGAGCAGATCGACAAGAAGTCGTACGACCAGCTCATGCAGATCATGGAGACCCTGGAGAACCACTACAAGGATCTCTGCGACATCGAGTTCACCATCGAGCGCGGCCAGCTCTGGATGCTCCAGACCCGCGTCGGCAAGCGCACCGCGGGCGCGGCGTTCCGCATCGCGACCCAGCTGGTGGACCAGGGCCTGATCGACGAGACCGAGGCGCTCCAGCGCGTCACCGGCGCCCAGCTCGCGCAGCTGATGTTCCCGCGCTTCGACGAGGACGCGAAGGTCGAGAAGGTCGCCCGGGGCATCGCCGCCTCGCCGGGCGCGGCGGTGGGCAAGGCGGTCTTCGACTCGTACACCGCCGTGAAGTGGTCGCGCTCCGGCGAGAAGGTCATCCTGGTCCGCCGGGAGACCAACCCCGACGACCTGGACGGCATGATCGCGGCCGAGGGCATCCTGACCTCGCGCGGCGGCAAGACCTCCCACGCGGCCGTCGTCGCCCGCGGCATGGGCAAGACCTGTGTCTGCGGCGCCGAGGAGCTGGAGGTCGACACCAAGCGGCGCCGGATGACGGTGCCGGGCGGCCACGTCGTCGAGGAGGGCGACGTCATCTCCATCGACGGCTCCTCCGGCAAGGTGTACCTGGGTGAGGTCCCGGTCGTGCCCTCCCCGGTGGTGGAGTACTTCGAGGGCCGGATGCACCCGGGCGCCGACGACGCCGACGAGCTGGTCGAGGCCGTGCACCGGATGATGGCCTTCGCCGACCGCAAGCGCCGCCTGCGGGTGCGCGCCAACGCGGACAACGCCGAGGACGCGCTGCGCGCCCGCCGCTTCGGCGCTCAGGGCATCGGCCTGTGCCGCACCGAGCACATGTTCCTCGGTGACCGCCGCGAGCTGGTGGAGCGCCTGATCCTCGCGGACACCGAGGAGGAGCGCCAGGAGTCCCTCAAGGCGCTGCTGCCCCTGCAGAAGAAGGACTTCGTCGAGCTCTTCGAGGCGATGGACGGCCTCCCCGTCACCATCCGCCTGCTCGACCCCCCGCTGCACGAGTTCCTGCCCGACATCACGGAGCTGTCGGTCCGCGTCGCCCTGGCGGAGTCCCGCCAGGAGCCGCACGAGAACGAACTGCGTCTCCTCCAGGCGGTCCACCGCCTGCACGAGCAGAACCCGATGCTGGGCCTGCGCGGCGTCCGCCTCGGCCTCGTCATCCCCGGCCTGTTCACCATGCAGGTGCGGGCGATCGCGGAGGCGGCGGCCGAGCGCAAGGCGGCGAAGGGCGACCCGCGCGCCGAGATCATGATCCCGCTGGTCGGCACCGTCCAGGAGCTGGAGATCGTCCGCGACGAGGCCGACCAGGTCATCGCGGAGGTCCAGGCGGCGACCGGTACGTCGCTCAAGCTGGCGATCGGCACCATGATCGAGCTTCCGCGCGCCGCGCTCACCGCGGGCCAGATCGCCGAGGCGGCGGAGTTCTTCTCCTTCGGCACGAACGACCTGACCCAGACCGTGTGGGGCTTCAGCCGCGACGACGTCGAGGCCAGTTTCTTCACGGCCTACCTGGAGAAGGGCATCTTCGGCGTCAGCCCGTTCGAGACGATCGACAAGGACGGCGTCGGCTCCCTGGTGAAGGCGGCCGCCCAGGCCGGCCGCGCCACCCGGCCCGACCTCAAGCTCGGCGTCTGCGGCGAGCACGGCGGCGACCCGGAGTCGGTCCACTTCTTCCACGAGGCCGGCCTGGACTACGTCTCCTGCTCCCCGTTCCGCATCCCGGTCGCCCGCCTCGAAGCGGGCCGGGCGGCCACCCAGTCGGCGGGCAGCGACCACCGCTGAGCCCCGCTCCGGACCCCGGAGCCGCCGTTGGTCCCCGACCCTCACCGATCGGCGGCGGCTCCGGCGCACCAAAGGAGAGGCGGCACCCTGTGCGGGGGTGCCGCCTCTTCGTGCATGGTCTGCGGGGGCTGGCAGATTTTGCACCGGGCTGAGCCCACCCGCTGTGACCTGAGATTTCACCCGTGCACGCCGCGACGCCGTGGCCCAGTAATAGACGGTCGCCGTGCTCGTTGTTCCATGCCTCAGTCCTGATCAAGAACAGGGCGACGCCGAAGCACGTGCCGATGAGGCTTGGTCACGTCAAGCCATCGATCACGGTGAACGTCTACACACGCACTTGTGGGAGGCCGAGGGAGGGACCGCCGACATGATGGCGGCCGAGCCGGGCGATGTGCCCTGAGAGTGCCCTCCAGGTACGGGAGACGGCTGACTTCCCAGCTCAGGAAGTCAGCCGTCCACCCTGAACCGTTGTCTCCTCGTCACCTCGCCGAAGCACGAGGTCAGTTGTCATCGAACAGGACCGCGTTGACGATGTCCGCGCGCACGTCGTTCCTGGTGCGCTCGGCGAGTCCGGAGTCGGGTGAGTACGCGCTCACCGTCATCCACAGGTTTCCCGGCTGCGGGACGCAGACCACCGTGGCGATCACGTTGCCCGCACCGCCGATCACCTGGTAGTTGCCGTCGCCGGCCAGGTCCCAGACCTCGAGGCCATGCCGCCTCATCGCGTCCTCCGCGAACCTCAGGCCGACGTTGAGACTCGCCGGCTTTGTAAAGGTTCCCCAATGCGCGAACATGTGAGTCTCCCTTCGGAAGGGCCGGCAGACAGCCTGTACATGCGATGTCGGGACGCCGGCGCCCCGCAGACATGGGGGACCTGCCCAAGCTCTGTACATGGACCCCGGCGTGCTCCGCCCGGGAGCGTCCACCGTACGAAGGTGCCTCTACCGGCCGAGCAGTTCGCCTGACAGCCACCGCGTCGGGCGTTCCGTGCCGAACGCCTGATGACAAAGCGGCTTTGCCTCCACCTTAGCGCCGGCGGAGCAGACCGGCGATCTGGGAAGGGCCGCGCGCACCACCGCCGCCGCCCGGTCGAAGGACCGGGCGGCGGCGGTGGACGTGGCGGAGCCGGAGGGACCGAGGCTAGAGGGCCCGTACCTCGTAGGTCGTCACCTGGACCGACTCGTCGTCCAGGCACCTGCCGGTCTCCAGGTCGAAGCGTTGCTTCAGCAGCGGCGACGCCACGAAGGTGCGGCCCTGGTGGGTGCCGGTCAGGCCGCGGGAGAGGACGGCGGCGCCGACGAACGGGTCACGGTTGTCGATGCCGTACAGCCGGTCCGCCCGGTCCCGGAACAGCGCCACCTGGCGGCCGTCCGGCAGCAGGGCGGCCACCCCGCGGCCGGGCTCCAGCCGGTGCAGGTCGCACACCGTGTACCAGCTGTCCTCCAGCTGCAGTTGAACCTTCAGGTCGGTCGTCTCGGGTGCCAGGGTCATCGCTGGGCGCTTCCTTCCAGGACGTCTTCAGCGGGTCGGATGCCGATGGACAGCAGCGGCAGGTCGGGCTTCATCTGGTCGCGCTCGGGTACGAAGGCGACGACCGGGTCCGGGGTGTCCGGGGCGTTCACGAAGGACACGAACCGGGCCAGCTTCTCGGGGTCGTTGATGGTGTCCGCCCACTCGTCGCGGTAGTGGGCGACGTGCGCGGCCATCAGCCGCTCCAGCTCGTCGCAGATGCCGAGCGAGTCGTGCACCACCACGTCCCGTACGTGGTCCAGGCCGCCCGGGATCCGCTCCAGCCAGGTCGAGGTCCGCTCCAGGCGGTCGGCGGTGCGGATGTAGAACATCAGGAACCGGTCGATCAGCCGGACCAGTTCGGCGTCGGACAGGTCCTGGGCGAGCAGGTCCGCGTGGCGCGGCGTCGCGCCGCCGTTGCCGCCGACGTACAGGTTCCATCCGTTGGAGGTGGCGATGACGCCGAAGTCCTTCGACTGGGCCTCCGCGCACTCGCGGGCGCACCCGGAGACGGCCGACTTCAGCTTGTGCGGGGAGCGCAGGCCCCGGTAGCGCAGCTCCAGGTCGATCGCCATGCGCACCGAGTCCTGGACGCCGTACCGGCACCAGGTCGAGCCCACACAGGACTTCACCGTGCGCAACGACTTGCCGTAGGCGTGCCCGGACTCGAAACCGGCGTCCACCAGCCGGGCCCAGATGAGCGGGAGCTGCTCGACCCGGGCGCCGAACATGTCGATCCGCTGGCCGCCGGTGATCTTCGTGTAGAGGTTGAAGTCCCGGGCGATCTCGCCGATCACGATCAGCTTCTCGGGCGCGATCTCCCCGCCGGGGATGCGCGGCACCACCGAGTACGAGCCGTTCTTCTGCAGGTTGGCCAGGAAGTGGTCGTTGGTGTCCTGCAGCGCCGCCTGCTCGCCGTCCAGGACGTAGCCGCTCGCGCCGATCGTCGGGGCGAGGGAGGCGATGATCGAGGCCACGGCCGGCTTGCAGGTCTCGCAGCCGTCACCGCCCCGGGCGCCCTCACGGCCGTAGCGGTCCAGCAGCTCCTGGTACGAGGTGATGCGCAGGGCGAGGACGATCTCGTACAGCTCCTCGCGGGTCTGCCCGAAGCAGCCGCACAGGCCCTTGTCGACCTCGACGCCGGACGCCTCCAGCTCGGCGGTGACGAGCTGGCCCAGCACCTTCACACAGCTTCCGCAGCCGGTACCGGCCTTGGTGCACTTCTTCACCTCGGGCACGGTGGTGCACTTGTGCTCGGTGACCGCGCCCCGGATCGTGCCCTTGCTGACGTTGTGGCAGGAGCAGATGATCGCCTCGTCCGGCAGCGCCGACGGGCCGAGCTGGGCCCCCGAGTCCGCTCCGGCGGGCAGGACGAGCGACTCGGGGGAGATGGGCGGCACCGAACCGGTGAGCGCGCGCAGGGTGCCGTACGCCTCCGCGTCGCCGACCAGGATGCCGCCGAGCAGCGTGCCGTCCCGGCCGATGACCAGCTTCTTGTACAGGCCCGCGCGGGAGTCGGAGTAGACGACGTCCAGGCAGTCCTCGGTGGTGCCGTGCGCGTCGCCGAAGGACGCCACGTCCACGCCGAGCAGCTTCAGCTTGGTGGACAGGTCGGCGCCCGTGAAGGAGGCTTCGTCCTCGGCGATGGTCGCCGCGGCCGTCTCCGCCTGCTCGTAACCGGGGGCCACCAGGCCGTACACCCGGCCGTCCGCCGCCAGCGCGCACTCGCCGATCGCGAACACGTGCGGGTCGGTGACCGTACGGCACTGCTCGTCCACCGTGATGCCGCCGCGCTCGCCGACCGCCAGGCCGCAGTCGCGGGCGAGCTGGTCGCGGGGGCGGACGCCGGCGGAGAACACCACCAGGTCGGTGGCCAGTTCGGAGCCGTCGGACAGCTTCATGCCGGTGACCGCGCCGGACTCGTCGACGACGATCTCCTGGGTGCCCACACCGGTGTGCACGGTCAGGCCCATGTCCTCGATGGTGCGCAGCAGGGCCGCGCCACCGCCCTCGTCGACCTGCACCGGCATCAGGCGCGGCGCGAACTCCACGATGTGCGAGGTCAGACCGAGGCCCTTCAGGGCGCCCGCCGCCTCCAGGCCCAGCAGACCGCCGCCGACGACGGCACCCGTGGAGGCCTTCTTCTTCGCGTACTCCTCGATCGCGAGCAGGTCCTCGATCGTGCGGTAGACGAAACAGCCCTCGGCGTCCTTGTTCGGTACCGGAGGCACGAACGGGAAGGAGCCGGTGGCCAGCACGAGGACGTCGTAGCCGACGACGAGCCCCGAGCGGGCGGTCACCTTGCGCGCCTCGCGGTCGACCGTCACCGCCGGGTCGCCGACATGCAGCTCGATGCCGTGGTCCTTGATGAACTCCATGTCCGTCATGGACAGTTCTTCGGGCGTGCGGCCCGAGAAGTACGAGGTGAGCTGCACGCGGTCGTACGCCGGACGCGGCTCCTCGCACAGCACGACCACGCGGTGCGTGGCGGTCAGGCCGCGCTCGGCGAGCGCTTCGAGGAAGCGCTGGCCGACCATGCCGTGGCCGACGAGCACGATCGTGGGGGTGGCCTCCATGGCCTCCGGGGTGGCGGTCATCAGGAGCCTCCATCGTTGGTGAGCAGGTGGAGCAGGGGGCCCTCGTCGGGGAGCGGCTCTGCTCCCTCCCAGGCGCGGGCGAGCGCGCCGACGGTGCCGAGTTCGCCGACGAGAACCCCGCCGACCAGGCGGTCGTCGCGGACGACGACCTTGCGGTAGGTGCCCCGGGTGGCGTCGGTGAGCTGCACGACGTCGTCGCCGGGGAGCGGCTCGGTCTCACCGAACGCCGCGAGGTCGAAGGGGGAGTCGGGGCCGGTGAGCGTGAGCCTCGTCAGGGAGCGGGTCCCGGTGTAGCGGGCGGCGGGGTCACCGGCGAGCAGTTCGGCGAGCGCCTCGGCCTGTTCGAGGGCCGGGGTGGCCAGGCCGTAGATCGTGCCGTCGTGCTGGGCGCAGTCGCCGATGGCGTGGATGTGCGGGTCCGAGGTGCGCAGTTCGTCGTCCACGACGATGCCCTTGCCGACGGTGAGACCCGCCTGCTCGGCCAGGCCCGTGCGCGGATGCACCCCGCAGGCGAGGACCACGAGGTCGGCGTCCAGGGCGTAGCCGTCGGCCATCTCCACCGAGCGGACCGCGCCGCCGACGCAGCGCACGTCACGCACCCGGCACTCGGTGTGCACCTCGACGCCGAGGTCCCGCAGGTGCCGCAGCACCAGCCGGGAGGCGTTCGGGTCGAGCTGGCGTTCCATGAGCCGCTCGGACTGCTGGGCGAGGACCACCTGGGCGCCGCGCACGGCGAGCGCGCGGGCCGCGGAGACCCCGAGCAGCCCGCCGCCGATGACCACGGCCCGCACGCCGGGCCGGACCGCCTTGGACAGGCCCAGGCAGTCGTCCATCGTGCGGAACGCGTGGACGCCCTCGGGCAGCTGGTGGTCCGGCGTGAACAGGCCGCGCAGCGGTGGCAGCACCGGGTTGGAGCCGGTGGCCAGCACCAGGGTGTCGTATGCGATCAGCGAGCCGTCGGCGCACTCCAGCCGCCGCGCGGCGCGGTCGATGCCGGTGATCCGGGTGCGCACCAGGCCGCCCGGCGTGGGCAGCGCGATCACTTCCGGGGCGTACCGGCCGGCCAGCACTTCGGCGAGCAGCACCCGGTTGTAGGGCCGGTGCTCCTCCTCGCCGACGAGCAGCGCGGGCGTGCCCAGCTCACCGAGCCGCCGGGCGAGGCGTACGCCCGCGAGGCCGGCGCCGATCACCACCACACGCGTATTCGAGGTCATGCACCGAGCGTGCGGCCCCGACGTTACCCGGTGGCATCACTGTTGTTTCCCACGAGGAACGCTGCCCTCAGCGGGGGCGGGCGGGGGGTGTGAGGGTCCCTGACCGGGGGCGGGGGGCGCTGTGAGGAGTCGTCACCGGGCCGGGGGGCGGCTGCCGGTCAGGTGGGCGAAGACCACGACGTTTCCCTGGTAGCCGGTGGCCCGCGAGTAGCCGCCGCCACACGTGATCACCCGCAGCTCCGGGCGGGCGGCGGCGCCGTACACCTTGTCGTCGGGAAAGTCGCGGGCCGAGTACACCTCGACCGCGTCCACCGTGAACACCGCCACACTGCCGTCCTGGCGGTCCACCTCGACGACCGCGCCCCGCTTCAGCGCACCGAGGTCGTAGAAGACGGCGGGCCCCTCCGTGTTGTCGACATGACCCGCGACGATCGCGGTGCCCGTCTCCCCCGGCACGGTCCCGGCCCGGTACCAGCCGGCCAGGTTCTTGCGGTTCGCGGGTGGTACGTCCAGGCTGCCGGCGGAGGTGAGCGCGAGGCCCATGAGCGGGGCGTTCACGCGGATCGCGGGGATACGGATGCGGGTCGGCGGGGACGGCTCCAGCGCGGGTGCCGTGAGCCGCTCCTCGCCGGGGTCGGGGTGCCCCTCGGCGGCCGCCGGCTGCGGCGGTGCGTGCGTCCCGGCGCCGAGCAGCCACACCCCCGAGCCGAGGGCGACGACGGTGACGGCTGCTATCGCGGTGTCGCCGATCCGGTCGAACCTGCGCATACGAAACCCCTCTCCGGAGCGGCCCCGGGGGGCACCCCTGACGAGGCCGGCCCCCGTCCCCCTCCGGGCCGCGAGGGGCATCGGACCCGGAGGGGGCGGGACTTGCGGTACCGGCGGACGGACAGCGGAGGGTGTCCGTCAGATCCCGCTGCCTCTCGCCCGGCGATGCAGGAGCCAGGTACCGCCCGCGGCGGCGACGGCCAGAGCGGCCACACCCGCCGTGGTATGCACGGGGTCGGTGCCGAGTGCGCCACCGACCCCCGTCTTCACACTTCCCCGCGGCTGCACCTGCCCGTGCGCCGCGCTCAACGCCACCACCAGGTCGCCGGTGACCTGCTTGGTGCCCTCCGCGCACTGGGCGACGATCTCGTACGTCCCCGGCTGCGCGCTCGGCGGCACCCGGAACTGGCCGATCGCCTCGCCCTCGTGCGTGCTGGGCGCCAGCGTGAAGGTCCCGGCGCCGACGGCGCCCGCGTCACCGAGGGCCGCGCCCGCGCCCCCGCACGCCGCCGTGTTCACCGTGACCTGGCTGCCGGGCACCGTGGTGGACGGGTACACCCGCAGGTCGTCGTGGCCCGCGCCGTACGCCGGTGCCGTGGCGAGTCCGGCCGCGGCCACGGCGAGCGCGGTACCGGTCAGCGGACGGGCGATGCGTCGCATGGTGTTCCCCAGGGCTTGTCCGACTCGTGCCCTTCCGAGGTAAGTGGCACTCGGGCCGGTTCGCTTCCTGAGGGGGCGTCAGGAACGTGCTGAACGGGTGGCGGACGCCGCCCCCACATGGCCCAGCCGGGGCGAGTCGTGGCAGGTCATGGGGGGTGGTCGGGGGTACGGGAGACGGCTGGGGCGAAGTGAACACGAATGGAGCGACGGGCGCCGGTGAACGGGTGACGAGGTGTCAGCCCTTGCGGCCCGTCCCCGCCGGGCGGGGCGCGCGCGTCGGTCCCTCTTCGGCCCCGTCCCCGCTCAGCCCCTGGCGAGCCGCTGGGCCGGCCCGTCGAGGACGACGTCCAGGCCGTAGGCGAACGTGGCGTCGCGGTCCCGGGCGGGGTCCGCGGGGCCGGTGCCGACGGCGGTGCAGGCGTCGGCGAGGTGGGTGTGGCCGGCCGCGGCCTGCTGGGCGGCGGGCATCAGCCGGGCGATGGACTCGGCCTCCTTCTGCCCCGAGCGGGCGACCGTGGTGAGCCAGGCCGCCTCGGTGGTGCTCATGCCGAGCACGTAGGCGAGCAGCGCGCTGATCGCCTCGTCGGGCTGCGGGAAACCGGCCTCGGTGAACAGCGCGGCGAGCCGCTCGGTGAACGCCATGAGGTTGGGGCCGAGGTGGGCGAGGCCCGCCTGGCCCGTCACGGAGGACAGCCAGGGGTGCCGGAGGGCGGTCGCACGGAAGGACCGCGCGGCCTCGGTGACGGCGGGCCGCCAGTCGGACCCGGCCCCGTCCGGCACCCGCACCTCGGCGGCGACCTCGTCCACGGCCGGCTCCATCGGCTCGTCCTTGGTGGCCACGTGCCGGTACCACGGCCGGCACCCGACGCGGAAGCCCCGCCAGGGGCTGCGTGTCAGACCCCAGTGACAGACTGGCGGCACAACGATGTTCCGGAAGGTCAGGGCGATCCGGCAGGATCACCCGCCGGCGGCGCTGATCGGGCGCGGCCGATGTCATGGGGGGAGATGCGCGGCTGTGATCTTCGACAGTCTTGATGTGTCGTACGGCCATATGTGGGGTTCCCATCAGGGAATGACCCATCCGGATCCGATGTCGCGCGCGGTCGCGGCGCGCAGACACGCTGCCGGGATGGACTACGCGGTTCTGCTGTCCTCGCGGGAGCGACCGCTGGCACTGATCGAATGCTGGCCGCGCGGAAAGTGGCGTGTGTATCTGTTCGACGACAGGTCCTGGCGCATGCAGATGATCGACTTCAAGCCGCACCGCACGGGGATGTTGCTCGCTCACCGGAACACCCGATGGCAGTTCTCCAGCGAGCAGGAGCGCTCGTCCTTTCAGTGGAACGTCAAGGAGACCACGACCGTCCTGGCCGACGGGCTGGTCGAGGCGAGGTCCGAGTTCGCCGGGCCGAGAGGGGCCTCGGCGCAGCCACTGCACGCTCGAACATCCGGCCGGTCGAGCGCCGACCCGGAGCGCGTCCCCGTGCGGCTGTTCCCGGCGCCCGTCGAGGACTTCCTCTGCCCCGCACCGGAATTCGGCGACTGGCAGGTGTTCGCTCCGTTCCTCGCCCAGCAGGGCCACGAGCCCGCCACGACCGTGGTGCTGAACGACGTGTCGGTGGACGAGGGTGCAGGGCCGCTGCGCGCCACCGGAATCGAGCAACTGTTCAGTCCGGGTGCGCGCGACACTCCGGACGGGCCGGCCGTCGTCGAGCCCGTCGACGCCGGTTTGCTGCGGATCACGTCAGGGCGGCTGGCGGTCTCGGACCCCGGCTGGATCAGTGAGCCGCGGACCGTCGCTGTGCCACCGGGCGAGTATCCGGTCACGCTGTCGCTTCTGCGCAGGACACACGGGGTCGATGTCGCCGCGGCCAGGGTGACGTTCCTGGACATCCCGCCCCGCGAGTGGGAGATGGCCCTCCGGCCCGACGAGGACCTGGGGCTGCTCGGCGAGGGCGAGTTCTACGGGGTCGGTGTCGATACCGGCACCGTGGCCTTCATGGATGCGACCCGGACGGTGAAGGAAGACGAGTTGGACGAGGACCTGTTCCTACCCCTCGACAGCCGCTTCACCGTCGAACTGCCCGGCACGGAAGCCGAGCCGAACCTCATCGCCTTCCGTGCCGGCCGCGGCGACGGGGCCTACCCCGTCTGGATCGGCCGCACCGATGACGGGCAGGTGGGTTGCGTCGTGGTCGACTTCCAGCTCCATTCCTCCGGCGGGGGAGAGTAGGGCAGCCGGCGTCCGTCCGGTGTGAACCGGGCGTCGTACGGTGGCGGAGCGGCCACCCCGATGCCGAGCAACCGGGGCGGCCGTCCACCGTGCGTCGAGCGAAGGTCAGCTCACGTTGACGGCGCTCCAGGCCGCCGCCACCGCGTTGTACTCCGTGCTGCCGGAGCCATAGAGGTCCTTGGCGGCGTTGAGCGTCGCCGTCCGGGCGCCCTTGTAGTTCGTCGAGGACGTCATGTAGACCGTCAGGGCCCGGTACCAGATCTTGCCGACCTTGTCGCGGCCGATGCCGGTGACGGTGGAGCCGTTGTACGTGGGCGAGTTGTAGCTGACGCCGTTGATGACCTTCGCCCCGCTGCCCTCCGCGAGGAGGTAGGCGAAGTGGTTGGCGACGCCCGAGGAGTAGTGGACGTCGAGGTTGCCGACCGAACTGCTCCAGTAGTCCGCCGAGCTGCCGTCCTTGGAGGGCTTGTCCATGAAGCGCAGGGCGGGCTTGCCGAAGCCGGGCTTCACGATCTCCTCGCCGATGAGGTAGTCACCGGGGTCGGAGGAGTTGTTCGCGTACCACTCGACCATCGTGCCGAGGATGTCGGAGGTGGCCTCGTTCAGGCCGCCGGACTCGCCCGAGTAGGTCAGTGCGGCCGTCTTGGACGTGACGCCGTGGGTCATCTCGTGCCCGGCGACGTCGAGGGCGACCAGCGGTCCGAAGGTGGTGCCGTCACCGTCGCCGTACGTCATGCAGAAGCAACTGTCGTCCCAGAAGGCGTTGTTGTAGTTGCTGCCGTAGTGGACGCGGTTGTACGAGCCCTTGCCGTCGCCGGCGATGCCGTTGCGGCCTTGGACGTTCTTGTAGTAGTCCCAGGTCTCGTTGGTGCCGTACTGGGCGTCGACGGCGGCCGAGGCCCGGTCGGAGTTGCTGCCGGTGCCCCAGTGGTTGTCCGCGTCGGTGAACAGGGTCGCGGGGGCCCGGCTGAAGCAGATGCCGAAGAAGCACAGGTCGGTCTTGCCCTCGGCGTCACCGGTGAAGGTGTTGCCGCGCGTCGGGTCCTTGAGCTGGTACGACGATCCAGACTGGGTCGTCTCCAGCGGTACCGTCCCGCTGTACAGGGACTTGCCGTCGCCGGTGGCCGTCTCGATGCTGTCCCAGGCGTCGATCTGGGCGCCGGTGCGGGCGTCGGTCAGCACGGTGCGGGCGACCGGGTTGCCGAGCGAGTCCAGGCCTACGGCGTTGGTGCGCCAGGCCAGCTTCGGGGCGCCGTGCAGGGCGTCGACGACCAGCTCCGGCTTGGCCTTGACCTGCTTCAGCTTCTCGCCGAGGTTGGCGGCGCGCAGGGCGTTCACCGCGAGGTCGGCGGCCTTGGGGGCGGACAGCTTCGGGGTGACCGAGGGCAGGGCGATCAGGCTTCTGGTGGCCCGGTCGGCGCTGCGGTACGCGCCGTTCGCGGCCAGGTGGACGACGAAGTCGCCGCCCAGCACCGGGAGGCCGCGGTAGGTGCGGTCGTAGCGGACGTGCTGGGTGCCGTTCCTGTCGACGATCACGTCGCGGACGCTGGTGCCCTGGGCGGAGGTCAGGCCCAGGCCGGTGGCGTGCGCCAGGAGTGCCGAGGCCGCGTTCTCGACGGCGGTGGCCCGGGTCGGCCGGCTGTCGGCGTGCGCGGCGGGGGAGAGGGCTGCGGCCAGCAGGGTCGCGGTCGTGACGGCGATGCCGGCGGTGGCGAGACGACGGGATCCTCGGACGTGCTGACGTATCCGGCTCATCTGTCTCCTTGGGGAGGCGCCCTTCGAGGCGTGGGGGTGGCGCTGATGTCCACAGAGATTTAAGGGGGCATGACATGTCATGTCCATAGCGCCTTCATGGAGATGTGTGGGGAGCCGGAGGGGGTACAGAATCGTTTCCGTGATCACCCCGGACCCCCCGACGCCCCCGCGCCTCCCCTTTTTCGTCTACGGCACCCTGCGCCCGGGCGAGCCGAACCACGACCTCTTCCTGCGCGGACGGACCGGCTCCGGTGAACCCGGCCGCCTCCCCGGCGCCGTGCTCTACGACGGGCCCGGCTACCCCTACGCCGTCGAGGAGCCGCGCGGCGAGGTGCGCGGAGAACTCGTGAGCGCGCTGCCGGAGGCGTACGAGGATCTGCTCGCCGACCTGGACCGGCTGGAGGAGTACACCCCGGGCGACCCCCGCAACCTGTACGAGCGCGTCGCCCGGGACGTGGTACGCGCCGACGGCACCGCCGTGCGGGCCTGGGTCTACCTGGCCGCCCCGCCGGTCGCCGCCCGGCTGCGCGCGACCGGTACCCCCATCGGCGGCGGCGACTGGCTCTCCCGCCGCTGATCAGCCGAGCGGTCTCAGAGGACTTCGACCCGTACCGCGCAGGTCTTGAACTCCGGCATCCGTGAGGTGGGGTCCAGCGCCGGGTTGGTGAGGGTGTTGGCGCGGCCCTCGCCCGGCCAGTGGAAGGGCATAAAGACGGTGTCCGGGCGGATCGCCGTGGTGATGCGGGCCGGTGCCACGGCCCGGCCGCGCCGGGAGACCACCGCGACCCGGTCGCCCTCGGCCGCGCCGAGCCGCGCCGCGAGCCGCGGGTGCAGTTCGACGAAGGGGCCGGGCGCGGCCGCGTTCAGCTCCGCCACCCGCCGCGTCTGCGCACCCGACTGGTACTGCGACACCACCCGCCCGGTCGTCAGCAGCAGCGGATACTCCGCATCCGGCTCCTCGGCGGCCGCCCGATGCGTCACGGCCACGAACCGGGCCCGGCCGTCCCCGGTGGCGAACCGCTCGAGGAAGAGCCGGGGGGTTCCGGGATGCACGCCGCCCTGCCCGGCGGTCCGCCTGGCAGTCTCCAGGTCGGCCTGCACCGCGGGGCCGAGGGAGGCGTCCCCGCCGTCGGCGCCCGCCTCCTGGCCGTCCTCGTCGGTGGTGCCGCCCGCCCCTTGGCCGTCGTCGGCGGTGGGTGCCTCCCGGCCGTCGTCGGTGGTGCCGCCCGCCCCCTGTGCCTCCGGGCAGGGCCAGAAGACGCCGTTCTCCTCGGTCAGGCGGCGGTAGGTGATGCCCGAGTAGTCGGCGGGGCCGCCCGCGCTGGCGCGGCGGAGTTCCTCGAAGACCTCCTCGGGGTCGGTCGGGAAGCCCTTCTCCACGCCCAGGCGGGCCGCCAGCTCGTGCAGCACGTGCAGGTCGCTGCGGACCCCGGCCGGCGGAGCGATCGCCTGGCGGCGCAGCAGGACGCGGCCCTCGAGGCTGGTCGTCGTGCCCGTCTCCTCGGCCCACTGGGTCACCGGCAGGACGACGTCCGCCAGTTCCGCCGTCTCCGAGAGGACGACGTCCGCCACCGCCAGGAAGTCCAGCGAGCGCAGCCGCTCCTCGATGTGTGCCGCGCGCGGGGCCGACACCACCGGGTTGGAGCCCATCAGCAGCAGCGCCCGGACGTCCGTGCCGAGCGCGTCGAGGAGTTCGTACGCGCTGCGCCCGGGCCCCGGCAGGCTGTCCGGGTCCACGCCCCACACCTCGGCCACGTGCCGCCGTGCCGCCGGGTCGTCCAGCTTGCGGTACCCGGGCAACTGGTCGGCCTTCTGGCCGTGTTCCCGCCCGCCCTGCCCGTTGCCCTGCCCGGTGAGGCAGCCGTAGCCGGACAGCGGCCGGCCGGCCCGGCCCGTCGCCAGGCACAGGTTGATCCACGCGCCGACCGTGTCGGTGCCCTTGGACTGCTGCTCGGGACCGCGCGCGGTGAGCACCATGGCCGACTCCGGCTCGCAGAACAGCCGTACCGCCTCCCGCAGCTCGGGAACGGACACCCCCGTGATCCGCTCCACGTACTCCGGCCAGTGCGCCATCGCCGCCGCGCGGGCCTCCTCCCAGCCGGAGGTCCGCTCCCGGATGAACTCCTCGTCCGTGCGGCCCTCGGCGACCACCAGGTGCAGCAGGCCCAGTGCGAGCGCGAGGTCCGTGCCCGGCCGGGGCGCCAGGTGCAGATCGGCCTGCTCGGCCGTCTTCGTGCGGCGCGGGTCGACGACGATCAGCGTGCCGCCGTTCTCCCGCAGCTCGCTGAAGAAGCGCAGGCTGGGCGGCATGGTCTCGGCGAGGTTCGATCCGACCAGGATCACGCACCCCGAGCGCGGTATGTCCTCCAGCGGGAACGGCAGCCCCCGGTCCAGGCCGAACGCCTTCGTCCCGGCCGCGGCCGCCGACGACATGCAGAACCGCCCGTTGTAGTCGATCTGCGAGGTGCCGAGCACCACGCGCGCGAACTTGCCGAGCGTGTACGCCTTCTCGTTCGTCAGCCCGCCCCCGCCGAACACCCCGAGCGCGTCCGCGCCGTGCTCCGCGCGGACCGAGGCCATCGCCCCGGCGATCCGGTCCAGCGCCTCCTCCCAGGAGGCGGGCACCAGCCCGGCACCGGAGCGCACCAGAGGGGTGGTCAGCCGTACCGCGGGCGAGAGCACCTGCGCCGCCGTACGGCCCTTGCCGCACAGCGCGCCCCGGTTCACCGGGAAGTCCGGCCGTTCGGTCACCTCGACGCCCCCCTGCGGCAGGGGCGTGATGTTCATCCCGCACTGCAGGGCGCAGTACGGGCAGTGGGTGGGCGTCGAGGTGGTCTCCATGCCGACCAGCGTGGATCGGGCGTGTTACGTCCCTGCCCGCTCCCGGTTACACGGCCGGGACGACGACCTCCCCGCGCCCGCCCGCCCGCCGTGAGGCGCCGGTCACCGCCCGGCGGCGAGGGCCCGTGCCACCCCGGGCTCCTTCGGCCCGAGGAACCGCGGATCCGGGTGGAACACCGCGTCCAGCGCCGCCTTGCCCGCCGCGAACACTTCGCGGGTGCCGCCGTAGTACCAGGTCGCGTCGTGCTTGGCGTCCACCCCGATGCCGTACGCGTCGACGCCCGCCGCCTCGCACAGCGCCACCGCCCGCCGGATGTGGAAGCCCTGGCTGATCAGCACGGCCCGGTCCACGCCGAAGATCTTCTTGGCCCGCACGCACGAGTCCCAGGTGTCGAACCCGGCGTAGTCGGTGACGATCCGCCCGTCCGGAACCCCGTGCCGGGTCAGGTACGCGCGCATGGCGTCCGGCTCGTCGTAGTCCTTGCGGCTGTTGTCCCCGGTGACCAGCACGACCTTGATCCGCCCCGCCCGGTACAGCTTCGCCGCCGCGTCCAGCCGGTGCGCGAGATACGGCGACGGCTCCCCCTGCCACAGGCCGGCCCCGAACACGACGGCGACCTCGGTGCGCGGGGCGTCCGCCGTCGTCCGCAGCCGGTCCGCCGTCGACACGTACAGCCAGGTGACGGGCAGCAGCGCCAGCACGCACGCGGCCATGACGGCCTGCACCAGCCGCCGCTGCCCCGCGCGGGTGCGCGGCCACCTCGGTCGACGGATCTTCATGACGGCCCCCCAGTACTCGCGGTCCCCAGCGATCCGCTCCGACCATGGAGGACGCGGGTCACACCCGTCCGGTTCACCTCACATCGCAAACCTGTACGACGTGAAGCCGCGGAAAATACCCGTGACGGCCACGCAACGGGCGCGCAACGAACGCCCGCCAGGATCGTTCCATGACGGCGTCGAACCCTCCCCGCGACGAGCCCCGCGTCCGCCTGGACAGCACGGCCGAGCTCATGCACAGCATCGGCAGCCAGGTCGCCGGCCGGCTCCGGCTCGTCTCGCCCGGCGGACACCGCCGCCCGGCCCCGCCCGCCCTCGTCCTGGTCGGCCACGGCAGCCGCGACCCGCGCGCGCTGGAGACCGTGAAGGCTCTCATGGAGCGGGTACGCGCACTGCGCCCCGGGCTCCCCGTCCACCTGGGCCACATCGAGCTGAACGAGCCGCTGCTCCCGGACACCCTGGCGGCGCTCGGCGACACCGCCGCCGTCCTCGTCCCGCTCCTGCTCGGCCGGGGCTACCACGTCAAGCAGGACATCCCCGAGATGGCCGCCGCCGCACCGGCACGCGCGCGCGTGGCCGCCCCGCTCGGCCCGCACCCCCTCCTGGTGGAGACCCTGCACGCCCGCCTGCTGGAGGCCGGCTGGCCCCCGGCACCGGACGCCGCCACGCGCCGGGCGAGTGCGGTCGTCCTCGCCGCGGCCGGCTCCCGCGACCCCGACTCGGCCACCGACACCCGCCGCACGGCCCGCCTCCTGGCCGCCCGCCTCGGCGTCCCCGTGGTCCCGGCCTACGCCTCGGCGGCGACCCCGACGGTCGACACGGCGGTCCGCGCCCTGGCGGCACGCGGCCGCCCGCGCGTGGCCATGGCCTCCTACTTCACGGCCCCGGGCCGCTTCGCCACCCAGTGCGCCGCCGAAGCCCCCTGGATCGCCTCCGCCCCTCTGGGCGCCCACGAGTCCATGGCCCACCTGATCCTCCACCGCTACGACCAGACCCGGGCCCGGCCGGAAACGAACCTGGCCTCGGCTTGAGACGAGGGGCGGCGCACACCCCGTCAAGGGCGCGGGGCACCTGCGCGACCAGCCCCCACGCACCCGCACCCGCTGCACGACACACCCCGGCAGACGATTGGGCGCCCGGCACCCCCCGATTGTCACAGCCGACCCGTACTGTCGAATCATGGAAGGCACCGCAGGTACGCGCACCGCATCCCCGACCGCCTACGACCCGACGTCAGTCGCCCGCTGGGCCCCGGAGCCCGACAAGCGCCCAGGCCGCACCGCCTTCCAGCGCGACCGCGCCCGCATCCTGCACTCGGCGGCGCTGCGACGCCTGGCCGGCAAGACCCAGGTGGTCACCCCGGGCACGAGCAACCAGGCCTGGGACGCCAGTCCCCGCACCCGGCTGACCCACTCCCTGGAGTGCGCGCAGGTCGGCCGGGAGCTGGGCGCGGCCCTCGGCTGTGACCCCGACCTGGTGGAGGCGGCCTGCCTCTCGCACGACCTCGGCCACCCCCCGTTCGGCCACAACGGCGAACAGGCGCTGAACGAGTTCGCGGACGACTGCGGCGGCTTCGAGGGCAACGCCCAGTCCCTCCGGCTCCTCACCCGTATCGAGCCCAAGCGCTTCACCCCGGAGGGCTCGGTCGGCCTGAACCTCACGCGTGCCGCGCTCGACGCCGCCACCAAGTACCCCTGGCCGCGCGGCGCCCACCCCACCGACCCGAAGTCCCCGAAGTTCGGCGTGTACGAGGACGACCGCCCGGTGTTCGACTGGGTCCGCGAGTTCGCCCCCGGCACCCGCACCTGCTTCGAGGCCCAGGTCATGGACTGGTCGGACGACGTGGCGTACTCGGTGCACGACGTCGAGGACGGCCTGCACGCCGGGCACATCGACCCCGGCAGCCTGCGCGCCGAGCCCGAGCGGCAGGCGGTGTTCGAGGTCGCCGTCGGCCGGTACGTCCCCGACGACACCGACCCGGCGGAACTCGCGGCCGCCCTGGACCGTCTCCAGGAGCAGGAGTGGTGGCCGCACGGGTACGACGGCACGGCGGTCGCCCAGGCCCGGCTGAAGGACGCCACCAGCCAGCTCATCGGCCGCTTCTGCCTGGCCGCCGAGGGCGCCACGCGCGCGGCGTACGGCGGCGGCCGGCTCACCCGCTACGGCGCCGAACTCGTCGTACCGCGGGAGACCCGCATGGAGTGCGCGGTGCTCAAGGCGGTCGCCGACCGGTATGTGATGCAGCGGGCCGAGCAGGAGCGGCTGCGCGCCGACCAGCGGGTGGTCGTGGCCGAGCTGGCGGAGGCGCTCACCGCCCGCGCGCCGGACGGCCTCGACCCGCAGTTCCGCTCCCTCTTCGCGCAGGCGCCCGACGACCACGCCCGCAAGCGGGTGATCGTCGACCAGATCGCCTCGCTGACCGACGCCTCCGCCCGCTCCCTGCACGCGAGACTGACCGGGCATATGTGAAAGGAACGTGACTTCGAGTGGCCTGATCGGGTCACTCCCTCTTCCCGCACCACGCCGCGTGCGGGACGCTCGCATGTGGCGGCACCCTGACGAGGAGGCAACAAGTGGTCGACGCGGATCAGACATTCGTCATCGTCGGAGGCGGTCTCGCGGGCGCGAAGGCGGCCGAGACGCTCCGTACGGAGGGGTTCACCGGCCGGGTGATACTGATCTGCGACGAGCGCGACCACCCGTACGAGCGGCCGCCGCTGTCCAAGGGCTACCTCCTCGGCAAGGAGGAGCGCGACAGCGTCTTCGTGCACGAGCCGGCCTGGTACGCGCAGAACGACGTCGAGCTGCACCTCGGTCAGACCGTCGACCGGATCGACCGCGCCGCGAAGACCGTGCGCTTCGGCGACGACGGCACCCTCGTCCACTACGACAAGCTCCTGCTGGCCACCGGTGCCGAGCCCCGCCGCCTCGACATCCCCGGCACCGACCTGGCCGGCGTCCACCACCTGCGCCGCCTGGCCCACGCCGAGCGGCTCAAGGGGGTGCTGACCTCCCTCGGCCGGGACAACGGGCACATCGTGATCGCGGGCGCCGGCTGGATCGGCCTGGAGGTCGCGGCGGCGGCCCGCGAGTACGGCGCGGAGGTCACGGTGATCGAGCCGGACCCGACCCCGCTGCACGGCGCCCTCGGCCCCGAGCTGGGCAACGTCTTCGCCGAGCTGCACCGCGCGCACGGGGTCCGCTTCCGCTTCGGCGTGCGGCTCACCGAGATCGTCGGCCAGGACGGCATGGTCCTCGCGGCCCGCACCGACGACGGCGAGGAGCACCCGGCCCACGACGTCCTCGCCGCGATCGGCGCCGCCCCGAGGACCGCCCTCGCGGAGGCGGCCGGGCTGGAGCTGGCCGACCGGGCGCACGGCGGCGGTGTCGTCGTGGACGCCCAGTTGCGCACGTCCGACCCGGACATCTACGCGGCCGGTGACGTCGCCGCCTTCCCGCACGCCCTGTTCGACACCCGGCTGCGCGTCGAGCACTGGGCCAACGCGCTCAACGGCGGCCCGGCGGCCGCCCGCGCCATGCTCGGCCAGGAGGTCGCCTACGACCGCGTGCCGTACTTCTTCACCGACCAGTACGACCTGGGCATGGAGTACAGCGGGTGGGCGCCACCGGGGTCGTACGACGAGGTGGTGATCCGGGGGGACGCGGGGAAGCGGGAGTTCATCGCGTTCTGGGTGCGGGAGGGGCGGGTGCTCGCCGGGATGAACGTGAACGTGTGGGACGTCACAGAGCCCATCCAGCACCTCATCCGTTCCCGCGCCAGGGTGAACACCGAGGCCCTCGCCGACCCGCACGTACCCCTCGACAGCCTCGGCTCCTGATCCGTCCGGGCACCGGGACTGTCACACCGCCCCCGTAGAATTCACGCGTGGCTGGACGGATCAACGACGAGGACGTGAAGGCGGTGCGGGACGCGGTCCCGATCGACGCCGTGGTCTCCGAGTACCTCCAGCTGCGCAATGCCGGTGGCGGCAACCTCAAGGGACTGTGCCCCTTCCACGACGAGAAGTCACCGTCCTTCCAGGTCAGCCCGAGCAAGGGACTCTTCCACTGCTTCGGCTGCCAGGAGGGCGGCGACACCATCACGTTCGTGATGAAGATCGACCACCTCTCCTTCTCGGAGGCGGTCGAGCGCCTCGCCGCCCAGGCCGGCATCACGCTGCGCTACGAGGAGGGCGGGTACAACCCTGCTCACCAGCGCGGCGAGCGCATCCGCCTGGTCGAGGCGCACAAGATCGCCGCTCAGTGGTACGCCGAGCAGCTCGCCACCGGTCCCGAGGCCGAGACCGGCCGGATCTTCCTCGCCGAGCGCGGCTTCGACCAGGCCGCCGCCGAGCACTTCGGGGTCGGCTACAGCCCCCAGGGCTGGGACCACCTCACCCGCTATCTGCGCGGCAAGGGCTTCAGCGACAAGGAGCTGCTGCTGTCCGGCCTCGCCCAGGAGGGCCGCCGGGGTCCCATCGACCGGTTCCGGGGGCGGCTGATGTGGCCCATCCGGGACATCGGCGGCGAGGTCGTCGGCTTCGGCGCCCGCAAGCTGTACGAGGCGGACAACGGACCGAAGTACCTGAACACCCCCGAGACGGCGATCTACAAGAAGGGCCAGGTGCTGTACGGCATCGACCTGGCCAAGCAGCACATCGCCAAGAGCAGCCGGGCCGTCGTGGTCGAGGGCTACACCGACGTCATGGCCTGCCACCTGGCCGGGGTGACGACGGCCATCGCCACCTGCGGCACCGCCTTCGGCGGGGACCACATCAAGATCCTGCGCCGGCTGCTGATGGACAACGGCTCGGCCCGGGTGATCTTCACCTTCGACGGTGACGCGGCCGGGCAGAAGGCGGCCCTGCGCGCCTTCGAGGACGACCAGAAGTTCGCCGCCGAGACGTACATCGCCATCGCGCCCGACGGCATGGACCCCTGCGAGCTGCGTCTGGCCAAGGGCGACGAGGCGGTCGCCGACCTGGTCGAACCCCGTACCCCGCTGTTCGAGTTCGCGCTCCGCCAGGTCGTCGGCCGCTACGACCTGGACACCCCGGCCGGCCGCGCCGCCGCGCTGGACGAGGCGGCGCCGATCGTCGCCCGCATCAAGAACAGCGGCGCCCAGCACGAGGTGGCCGTCGAGCTGGCCGGCATGCTCGGCATCCTGGACACCCAGTTCGTGGTCAGGCGGGTCGCCCAGCTCGCCCGCTGGGCCCGCGAGCGCGGCGGCCGGGGTGAGAGCGGCGCGCAGCAGCGGCCCCGCGCCGCCCAGCAGCAGTGGGAGTCCGGCCCCGGCCCCGCCGGACCGTCCGGCCCGGCCCTCACCCTGCGCAACCCTGTCCACGCCGCCGAACGCGAACTGCTCAAACTCGCCCTCCAGCGCCCCGAACTGGTCTCGCCGGCCTTCGACGCGTACGGCGTGGACGAGTTCACCGCCCCGCCCTATGCCGCCGTACGCCGGGCGATCGCGGAGGCGGGCGGTGCCGAGTACGGGGTGCCGGACCCGCAGGAGTATCTGGTCCGGGTCCGCGAGGCCGCGCCGGACGACACCGTCCGCGCGATGGTCACGGAGCTGGCCGTCGAGCCGATCCTGCGCCGCACCGTGGACGAGACCTACGCGGGCACGGTCCTGGTCCAGATCCGCCGACGCGCGGTCGAGCGCCGCATCCGCGACATCCAGTCCCAGATGACCCGCCTCTCCACCGGCGGCGACCCGGCCCAACTGGCCGCCGTGCAGAACGAGATGTGGATCCTCCAGCAGTACGACCAGGCCCTGCGGGAGCGGGGGGCGGAGGCGCTCTGAGGAGGCTGGTCCTCTTCCTGGGGCTGCTCGGGGGGCGTGATGCCGAGGTGGTCGGTGATCGCCTGCAGCTGCTCCATCATCGCCACCTGACCGGACACGAGGGCTCCGAGCAGCTTGCTGCGTTCCTCCAGCGTCTTGGTGTGCGCCTCCAGCGTCCTGCCGTGCTCGATCTGCGTCGTGCGCAGAGCCTGCATCAGCTGCACATCCGCACGCCGCTGCACTTCCGTCTCGCTCATGCCGTCCTTCCCCCCCCCCAAGTCGACGCAGCGCAGTGGTCGCAGTTGCCCATCGCATAGTCCAACGAGCTGAGTAACTGCGCGGTCACGGACCGGACGCAAAAAGTCACCGCACGCCCCTCGTGGCGGAGATGTGTCTTACCCCACACTGGGGGCGGTGCCCGATCCCTCGGAGCGCAGGACGTCGACTCTCCGCTCCCGAAGTACCGCTGCCGCACTCCCCTCAGCAGCGATCATCCTGGAGGTCGCCCCCGTGCAGACCCAGACCCTCATCCAGACCGACAGCAGCACCAGCACTGCCGGCACCACCGCCGGCGAGCCGGACGCGGAGACGGACGTCCTCGTGGCCGTACCGCCGCAGGGCCGCGCCCCGCACCACCCGGACACGGCCCCGGAACCGGGCGAGCCGTCCGCCGAGGCGCTGACCGAGGAACCCGACGAGCCCCTCGGGGCGCCGGTCGCCGTTCGGGCGGAGACCGGTAACCCCTCCTCGGACCTGTTCCGGCAGTACCTGCGCGAGATCGGCCGCATCCCGCTGCTCACCGCCGCCGAGGAGGTCGACCTCGCCCGCCGTGTCGAGGCCGGGCTGTTCGCCGAGGAGAAGCTGAGCAACACCCCCGACCTGGACAGCGAGTTGGCCCTCGACCTGGACCGGCTCGTCGTGATGGGCCGGATGGCCAAGCGCCGCCTCATCGAGGCCAACCTGCGGCTCGTGGTGTCCGTGGCGAAGCGGTACGTCGGGCGCGGGCTGACCATGCTCGACCTCGTGCAGGAGGGCAACCTCGGGCTGATCCGGGCGGTCGAGAAGTTCGACTACGCGCGCGGCTACAAGTTCTCGACCTACGCGACCTGGTGGATCCGGCAGGCCATGTCCCGGGCGCTCGCCGACCAGGCCCGCACCATCCGCGTCCCCGTGCATGTTGTGGAGCTGATCAACCGGGTCGTCCGGGTCCAGCGCCGCATGCTCCAGGAGCGCGGCTACGAGCCGACCGCGGACGAGGTCGCCGCCCACCTCGAACTGCCGCCCGAGCGCGTCTCCGAGGTGCTGCGGCTCGCCCAGGAACCGGTGTCCCTGCACGCCCCGGTCGGCGAGGAGGAGGACGTGGCCCTCGGCGACCTCATCGAGGACGGCGACGCCGCGAGCCCCGTCGAGTCGGCCGCCTTCCTGCTGCTGCGCGAACACCTGGAGGCCGTGCTCTCCACCCTCGGCGAGCGCGAGCGGAAGGTCGTCCAGCTCCGCTACGGCCTGATGGACGGCCGCCCCCGCACCCTGGAGGAGATCGGCCGCCTGTTCGGGGTGACCCGGGAGCGGATACGGCAGATCGAGTCCAAGACCCTCAACAAGCTCCGCGACCACGCCTTCGCCGACCAGCTGCGCGGCTACCTCGACTGAAAGGGGCGCCCACCCGGGTGAGCGCCCCCTTCCGGCCATCAGTCGACCTCGGCCACCGCCTGCGCGAACTGGGCCTTGTAGAGCCGCGCGTACGCCCCGTCGGCCGCCAGCAGCTCCGCGTGCGCGCCCTGTTCGACGATGGACCCGTTCTCCATCACCAGGATCGTGTCCGCGTCCCGGATCGTCGACAGCCGGTGCGCGATGACGAACGAGGTCCGCCCGGTAGCCAGTTTGGCCATCGCCTTCTGGATCAGCACCTCGGTACGGGTGTCGACCGAGCTGGTCGCCTCGTCCAGGACCAGGATCACCGGGTCGGACAGGAACGCCCGCGCGATGGTGATGAGCTGCTTCTCACCGGCGCTGACCCCCGAGCCCTCGTCGTCGATCACGGTGTCGTAGCCGTCCGGCAGGGTGCGGATGAACCGGTCCGCGTGGGCGGCCCGCGCCGCCTCCTCGATCTCGCCCCTCGTCACGTCGCGCGAGGCCCCGTAGGCGATGTTGTCCGCGATGGTGCCGCCGAACAGCCAGGTGTCCTGCAGCACCATGCCGATCCCGGAGCGCAGTTCGTCCCGGGACATCTTCCTGATGTCCACGCCGTCGAGGGTGATGCGCCCGCCGGACACGTCGTAGAACCGCATCAGCAGGTTGACCAGCGTGGTCTTGCCCGCGCCGGTCGGGCCCACGATGGCCACGGTCTGCCCGGGCTCCACCGTCAGCGACAGGTCCTCGATCAGCGGCTTCTCCGGGTCGTACCGGAACGACACGTGCTCCAGCCGCACCCGACCCCGCAGCTCCTCGGGCCGCTCGCCCGGCACCGGATCCGCCTCCTGCTCCTCCGCGTCCAGGAGTTCGAAGATCCGCTCGGCCGAGGCGACACCGGACTGCACCAGGTTCGCCATCGACGCGACCTGGGTCAGCGGCATCGAGAACTGCCGCGAGTACTGGATGAAGGCCTGCACATCACCGATGGACAGCGCGCCGGACGCGACCCTGAGGCCGCCGACGACCGCCACCAGCACGTAGTTCAGGTTCGACACGAACATCATCAGCGGCTGCATCACACCGCTGTTGAACTGTGCCTTGAACCCGGCCTGGTACAGCGCCTCGTTCTGCTCGGCGAACTGCCTCGCCGACTCCTCCTGCCGGCCGAACACCTTCACCAGGGTGTGCCCGGTGTACATCTCCTCGACGTGCGCGTTCAGCATGCCGGTGGAGCGCCACTGCTGCACGAAGTGCGGCTGCGACCGCTTGCCGACCCGGGTGGCGACCACGAACGACAGCGGGACGGTGACCAGGGCGACGAGCGCCAGGATCCAGGAGACGTAGAACATCATGGCGAGCACGCCGATGATGGTCAGCACCGAGTTGATCAGCTGGCCCATCGACTGCTGCAGCGTCTGCCCGATGTTGTCGATGTCGTTGGTGGCCCGGGAGAGCACCTCGCCGCGCTGACGCCGGTCGAAGTACGACAGCGGCAACCGCGACAGCTTGCCCTGGACGGCCTCCCGCAGCCGGTACATCGTGCGGTTCACGGCCCGGTTGACCAGCCGGGTGGCGACCGCCATGAGCAGACCGGCCACCAGGAAGGTGCCGAGCGCCAGCAGCAGCACATGGCCGACGGCGCCGAAGTCGATGCCCTTGCCGGGGGTGAAGTCGGTCCCCTTGAGCATGTCCGCGACGGAGCCCCGGCCCTGGGCCCGCATCCGGTCCAGGACCTGCTCCTTGGTGACCCCGGACGGCATCTGCCGGCCGATGATGCCGGCGAACACCAGGTCGGTGGCCCGGCCGAGGATCTTCGGGCCGATCACGTTCAGGGTCACGCTGACGACCACGCACAGCAGCAGGCCGTAGATGGTGACCCGTTCGGGCCTGAACTGGGCGACGAGCCGTTTGCCCGATCCCTTGAAGTCCATCGAGCGCTGGTCGGGGCCGCCGCCGGCCATCATGCGTCCCATGGGCCCGGCCATCAGGCAGCCTCCGCTTCCGTGAGCTGGGAGAGCACGATCTCCCGGTACGTCTCATTGCCCGCCATCAGCTCGTGGTGCCGGCCCGTGCCGACCACCCGGCCCTCGTCCAGCACGACGATCCGGTCCGCGTCCCGGATGGTCGCCACCCGCTGGGCGACGATGACGACGGTCGCCTCGGCGGTCTCCTGGCCGAGCGCCGCGCGCAGCGCCGCGTCCGTCGCGTAGTCCAGCGCGGAGAAGGAGTCGTCGAAGAGGTAGATCTCCGGACGCTGCACCAGGGTGCGGGCGATGGCGAGGCGCTGGCGCTGGCCACCGGAGACGTTGGTGCCTCCCTGCGCGATCGCCGCGTTCAGCCCGCCGTCCAGCTCGCTGACGAAGTCCTTGGCCTGCGCCACCTCCAGCGCGTGCCAGAGTTCCTCGTCGGTGGCGTCCGGATTGCCGTAGCGCAGGTTGCTCGCGACCGTCCCCGCGAACAGGTACGGCTTCTGCGGCACGAGCCCCACCGTCTTCGCCAGCAGTTTCGGCTCGACCTCCCGCACGTCCACGCCGTCCACGAGGACCTCGCCCTCGGTGGCGTCGAACAGCCGGGGCACCAGGCCCAGCAGCGTCGACTTGCCGCTGCCGGTGGAGCCGATCACGGCGGTCGTCTCACCCGGCCGGGCCACCAGGTCGATGGCCTTCAGCACCGGCTCCTCGGCACCCGGATAGCGGAAGCCCGCGCCCCGGATCTCCAGATGCCCGTGCCGGCGCAGCTCGGTGACCGGCGCGAGCGGCGGCACCACGCTGGAGTCGGTCTCCAGGACCTCCTGGATGCGCTCCGCACACACCTCCGCGCGCGGCACCATCATGAACATGAAGGTGGCCATCATCACGGACATCACGATCTGCATGAGATAGGCGAGGAACGCGGTCAGGTCACCGATCTGCATGCCGCCGCTGTCGATGCGGTGCCCGCCGAACCACACCACGGCGATCGACGACAGGTTCACCACCGTCATGACGATCGGGAACATCAGCGCCAGCATCCGGCCGGTGGCCAGCTGCATGTCGGTCAGCTCCCGGTTGGCCTTCCCGAACCGGCCCTGCTCGTACTCGTCGCGGACGAAGGCGCGGATCACCCGGTTGCCGGTGATCTGCTCGCGCAGCACCCGGTTCACCGTGTCCAGGCGGACCTGCATGGACCGGAACAGCGGCCGCAGCCGACGCACGATCAGCGTCACGGAGATGCCGAGCACGGGGACGACGGCGACGAGGACACCCGACAGCGGCACGTCCAGCCCGAGCGCCAGCACGATTCCGCCGACGCACATGATGGGCGCCGAGACCATCAGGGTGAACGTCATCAGGGCCAGCATCTGGACCTGCTGTACGTCGTTCGTCGTACGGGTGATGAGCGAGGGTGCCCCGAAGTGGCCCAGCTCGCGTGCGGAGAAGGACTGCACCCGGTCGAAGACCGCGCCGCGCACGTCCCGGCCGAGCGCGGAGGCGGTGCGGGCGCCGTAGTACACGGCACCGATGTTGCAGACGACCTGCGCCAGCGAGATGCCGATCATCAGGCCGCCGAAGGACAGGATGTAGCCCGTGTCCCCCTTCACGACACCGTTGTCGATGATGTGGGCGTTCAGCGTGGGCAGGTAGAGGGTGGCGCAGGTCTGCAGGAACTGCAGCAGCACCAGGACGGCGATGGGTTTCTTGTAGGGACTGAGGTGAGTGCGGAGAAGTCGTATGAGCACGCTGTGTCTCTCGGAGTCGGCGACGGGGGCTGGTCGGTGCGCCCTTGGCCCCTATCGTCGGACACTCCACCCGCGTTACCTCAACCGATTAACCCAACAGTGCCGTCCCGACGACTCGAGGGTTTCGCCGTGTAAGGGGTGTTACGGGCGGAATGCCCCCGGGTGCGTCTGCTCCCGTACCGACACGAACTGCTGCCGCACGGCCTGACCCACCGCCAGTTCGTCACCCGGCTCCAGGATCTGCGCGGCCGCGCCCTGCCAGGCCGGCGGGGTGCGCGGGTCGAGCGTGCCCTGCGACGCGCCCAGCGCCCAGGCGGCCTGCCGGGCCGCACCGATCGCCGCGTAGTCCGCGGGCTGCGGTACGACGACCTGCGCGCCGAACAGCGACGGCGCCGCCGCCTGCACGGCGGGCAGCTCGGCCGCCGCGCCGAGCAGGAAGATCCGCCGCACCTCCACGCCCCGCCCGCGCAGCACGTCCAGCGCGTCGGCGAGCCCGCACAGCATGCCCTCGAACGCGGCCCGCGCCAGATGCTCCGGGCGCATCGACTCGCGCCGCAGCCCGGCCAGCGTCCCCGCGGTGTGCGGCAGATGCGGGGTGCGCTCACCCTCCAGATAGGGCAGCAGCACCAACCCGTGCGCCCCCGGCGTCGACTTCATCGCCAGGTCGGACAGGCCCTCCAGGTCGGGCACCCCGAGCAGCTCGGCGGTGCCGCGCAGGGTGCGCACCGCGTTCAGGGTCGTCACGACCGGCAGGTGCATGCCGGTGGCGTCGGCGAGGGAGGTGATCATCCCGGACTGGTCGGCGAGCGCCTCCGGGTGCACGGCCATCACCGAGCCCGAGGCGCCGAGCGAGACGACCGCGTCGCCCAGCCCGATCCCGAGCCCGAAGGCGGCGGCCATCGTCTCCCCGGTGCCCGCCGAGATCAGCAGTCCCTCCGGCGTCGTACCGGCCGCGTCCGACGGGCCGATCACCTCGGGGAGCATCGCCTGGTGCCCGAGCGCCAGCTCGACCAGGTCGGGCCGGTAGGCGCCGGTGGCCGCGGACCAGTACCCGGTGCCCGAGGCCCCGCCCCGGTCGGTGGTCCGGCGGATCGGCCGCCCGAGCAGCTGCCACACCAGCCAGTCGTGGGCCTGCAGCAGGACGGCCGTCCTGCGGGCGTTCTCGGGTTCGCTCTTCGCGAGCCAGCGCAGCTTGGTCACCGGCTGGGCGGCCTGCGGCACGCAGCCCACGGCCTGCGCCCAGGCCTCCCGGCCGCCGAGCGCATCGACGAGGTCGGCCGCCGCGACCTGCGCCCGCTTGTCCCCGCCGACCATCGCCGGGCGCACGGTGCCGCCCTGCGCGTCCAGCGGGATCAGCGCGTTCTGCTGCGCGGAGACACCGATGGCCTGCACCCCCTCGAGCAGCCCGCCCCCCGCGGCCTCGCCGAGGGACAGCAGCCAGGCCTGCGGGTCCACGTCACTGGGCCGCCCGCTGCCCTCCGGCGCCTCGACCGGATGCGGGGCGTACCCCTGACGCAGTACGGCACCCGAGTCCGCGTCGCACACCACGATGCGCGTGAAATCGGGTGAGCTGTCCAAGCCGGCGACTATCCCCATGTCCGAAATTCTGCCGCATCACCGCGCCGGCTTCGGCCCTGGGCGGTTTCCCGCCGTGGGAGCACCCGCGGGGTGCCTGGTGCGGCTTTCGCCGTGGCCGGCCGCTAGGTGTTGCTCGTGCCCCAGTCGTCTTCGGGGGTGCCGTTGAGATTGCGGTCGCGCAGGGAGCGGACGCGCTGGGCCACGGAGGCCGGGACGCGGTCGCCGACCTTGTCGCTGACCGTGTGGAAGGCCCGCCCGGCGTACTGGCGGCCCTGGTGGGCGGCCGTCTCGGCGGTGTTGCGGACCGCGGGGTTCTCCGAGAGCGTACGCGCGGCCTTCTTCAGCTGCTCGTACCGTTCCCGGCCGGCCCTTGTCCCCAGTACGTAACCGAGGGCCAGTCCGGCGACGAAAGTGAGCCGGTAGCGCATGGCTGCCACCCTTCCCTTGGGTAGGTTGCTGGTGCGGCGTCGGCGCCGGGGAGTACCGATTGGCGGAGCACCCCCCTGCTTGCGCTAATGTATGTGTCGCAGCGAGCGCCCGCCCCCTGGCGAATACCCAGGTAGGTACGTTCGATGCAATCGAGGCGATCCTCCGTAGCTCAATTGGCAGAGCAGCCGGCTGTTAACCGGCAGGTTACTGGTTCGAGTCCAGTCGGGGGAGCTTCGGTCCTCCGTAGCTCAATTGGCAGAGCAGCCGGCTGTTAACCGGCAGGTTACTGGTTCGAGTCCAGTCGGGGGAGCGCGCTGGACGAGGACCCTTCGGGGTCCTTTTTCATGCCCGCGGGAACCGGGGGACCCACACCGAAGTCCTCAAGGTCAGGAAGCAGCGCAGAGCCGACCATCCGAAGCAGGAGATCGTATGAGCGGCTATGCTGCGGCACACGGCGCGTACACATGTACGCGACACGCCGCTATGGGGCGGTAGCTCAGCCGGTTAGAGCAGCGGACTCATAATCCGTCGGCCGTGGGTTCGAGTCCCACCCGCCCCACCAGGCAGGTCTCTGACCTGCAAAAACGTCTCATCGGGGGCGCGGATTCAGAACTTTGGCCCGACGGACTGAATCCGCTGCTCGCGAGTTCAGCGGCGATGCCGTAATCCGCAGTTGGGTCCTTCGTTGACCTGCGGTTATGCCTCGTGCGGTTGCTCTCGCGGGCTGGAGCGGGCGGTCTGAACGGCGGGCGAGGGCGGTATTCGGGACGCTGATGGGACGCAGGGAATCGGAAGTGGCTGCGTCAGGCCCATCCTGTCAGCAGAAGGCGTCGGTGGCGGTGGACAGGGGTGCTCCATACCTGCGGAGCGCAGGGCCGTTCGCCGTGACTGGCTGTGGTGGGTAGACGGCCCGACCCGGCCGCCAGCTTCACGGCCGCTTTCCACAGCAACGCCGGCGGCAGCGTCCGCGTCTACGTCAGGGGAGCCGTCGACGTCGTGCTGGACCGCTGCACCCACATCCTGACCGAAGACGGCCCCGCCCTGCTCGACGCCGAACACCGCCATGGCGTCAACGACGCCGCACAGCGCATGGGCGGTCAGGGCCTGCGCGTCCTCGGCGCCGCCCTCGGCCACAGTCCGTTGCTGCCCGCCGACACGGCCCGCTGGCGGGCAGCAGGAGGTGTGACCGCGCCGTCGCCTTGTGGGGCGGGCGGCGTCGCGGAGTCTTCCGCCGGTTCGATCAGCAGCGTGCCGTGGATCGTGTCTGTGCCGCGAGCGAAGCCGAAGCAGCCCGGCCACTCGGGGTTGAGCCGCCCGGAGGTGCGGGTGTGGGCCGGCAGGCCCGGCGTGTGGAGCGCGGAATAGGGGCGGCGCGGAGGCGCCGAACCGTACGACCATGGTCAACGGCTCGGTGGTGGTTATCACGAGCGCGCTCCACCGCCCATCTTCCTCGCGCCGAGCCAGCCGTAGTGCTCGACGTGCTGGACGGCCTGCTGGGTCGTAGGCGAGAAGCAGCCGCCGCAGAGGCGTCGCCGCGTGCGTCGACGGCCGCCGTCCTGATGGCTGAGGAGTGCTTGTCCTGACCGACCCGGCCCCAGCACGTTCAGCCGGTGGCGTCGACGCTGGGCTGGGTCAGGGTCCGGAAGATCTCGTCGACCTCCTCCGGCGTGCTCTGCGGGCTCTGGGCGAGCCACCATGCGACGAGGGCCATATGGGCGGCGACGATGAAACGGGCGAGGGCTTCTGCGGGAACGCCCCTGCCGGTGTTCGCCGGCAGGTCGCCGCGGACGACATCGAGAAGAAGCTCCTCGATGTGCTTGAGCACGGGACGCAGACTGCTTTCGGTGAAGACTGCTCGTGCCAGATCCTGTTGCTCCTGGATGTGGCGCAGGAACGGCAGGCTGAAGCGCAGCGGCTCATGGTGTGCTCCCCTGCTCCCGTCCGTGGGGCGCCCGACCAGCGTCCGCAGATCGGCGAAGCCGTCCGTCAGCAAGTCGTCCTTGTTCACGTAGTGGTTGTAGAAGGTGGAGCGGCCTATGTCCGCGCGGTCGATGATGTCCTGGATCGTGACCGCTTCGTACCCCTTCTCGGCCATGAGGTCGAGCAAGGCGTTCCGCAACGCCTGCCGAGTACGGCGGACCCTGCGGTCCGGCACTGTGACCACTGTCACCTCGCCCTTCTGAACACCTCGGGCCGATCTTGTTCGGTTCCGGACGACCGGCCGCGGATTGCTTCTTGTCCAGCCTCTGCTCGTGGACATTCACTTCTTAGTGAACTGATGTCCAGAAACAGACTAACGTCCAGCAGGGCCGGTGCCACGTATGAGCATGAGGAAAAGCAAGACAGGCGATCCGACGATCGCCGCTCGGGGACTCGTCAAGACCTATCCGATGCCCTCAGGCGATGTCACCGCGCTCGGTGGCATCGACCTGGACGTCGCCGCGGGTGAGTTCGTCGCCGTGGTCGGCCGGTCCGGCAGCGGCAAGACGACGCTGCTGAACCTTCTGGCGGGGATCGATCGCCCCAGCGCCGGGGAGATCGTCATCGGCGGAACGGCTGTCCACGAGCTGAAGGGCTCACGAATGGCCGCCTGGCGCGGCACGGCGATCGGCCTGGTGTTCCAGTTCTTCCAGCTGCTGCCCACCCTGACGGTGGCCGAGAACGTGATGCTGCCGATGGATCTGTGCGACACCTTCCCCACGCGGCAGCGTCGCGCTCGGGCACTGGAGTTGCTGGGGCGGGTGGGCATCCGGGACCAGGCCGGCAAGCTGCCCTCCGCGCTCTCGGGCGGACAGCAGCAGCGCGCCGCGATCGCCCGGGCCCTGGCGAACGAGCCGCCGGTGCTGCTGGCCGACGAGCCGACGGGCAACCTCGACTCAGCTACCTCCGACGGCGTGCTGGACCTCTTCGCGGGGCTGGCGGCGGACGGCCGGACGGTGCTGATGGTCACCCACGAGCGCGACGTCTCCCGACACACCACCCGCCAGATCACTCTGGTCGACGGCCTGATCAGCAGCGACGTCGCGACCGGGGAAGCCCGAGAGGACGTGCTGTCATGACACTCCTGCGGCTGCGGAAACTCGCCCGCGACCTGTGGGCCACGCGCGCCAGGATCGTCATGATGACGATCGCCATCGCGGTCAGCGTGCTCACGGTGATCGCGTTCCTGTCGGCGCGAGCCGTCATCGGCCGGGAGATCACCCGAAACTACGCGGACACGCATCCGGCTTCGGCGACTCTGCATGTCCCCGGCGGTGTCGACGAGGCTGCCCTCGCCGCCGTACGAGCCCAGCCGGGCGTCCTGGACGCCGCCGCCCGCGCCACCGTGGAGGCGCGGATCAGGGTCGGCGACGGGCCCTGGCGCGTCCTGGTGCTCTTCGTCAGCTCCCCGGCCGATCCGCAGCGGATCAACAAGGTCGCAGTGGAGGAGGGGAGTTGGCCCCCACCCCGGCGCGCTGTGCTGCTGGAACGCACCGCGCTGGACTTCCTCGGTGTGCACACCGGTGAGCAGGTGGTCGTCCAGGCGGCCGGTGGGGTGCCTGCTGTCATGACCGTGGCAGGGGCCGTGCACGACGGTGGCGTCGCGCCGGCCGGACAGGAGCAGACCGCTTACGGCTACGCGCCCACTGCGGCCCTGCCCGCACTCGGCCTCCCCGGGACGCTCGACCAGGTGCGCATCGTCGTGGGTGACCACTCCACCGCCACCGCCGACCCCTCCGTCATCGACCGCACCGCCCAGCGCGTCGCCGCCGGGCTGAAAGCCCAGGGCCACCCCGTCAGCGGCATCGACATCCCGCCACCGGGACGCCACCCCCATCAGGGGCAGATGGTCATGGTCGGGTTCGTGATGCTGGCGTTCGGCCTGATGGCGCTGCTGCTGTCGTCCGTCCTGGTGGCCACCATGCTGGGCGGCATGCTGACCGCCCAGATCAGCCAGATCGGGGCCATGAAGGCGGTGGGCGCCCGCACCGGCCAGATCCTGAGGATGTACCTGACCCAGGCGGCCGCCATCGCGCTTACCGCCACCGCGCTCGCCTTCGCACCGGGCCTTGCCCTCGGGCGTGTCCTGGCCGGGCAGGCAGCGCGACGGCTCAACCTCGACATCGCCGACGCGTCCCCTCCCGGCTGGGTTTACGCGGTCGCCCTGGCGGCGGGGATCGGCGTGCCACTGCTGGTGGCCCTGGTGCCGTTGGTGCGGGGCAGCCGCATCACCGTACGCCAGGCCATCGACGACCACGGAGCCGATCTCGCTGGTCCCGGCGGCCGTCTCGAATGGGTCCTGACGCGTCTACGCGGCCTCGGCCGCATCCGGATGATGGCCCTGCGCAACACGTTCCGGCGCCGCGGGCGCCTGGCGCTCAGCGTCGGACTGCTCGCCGTCGCCGGTGCGATGTTCCTCACCGGCCTGAACACCGCGGGCGGCTGGAACTCCCTGGTCGGCCAGGGGATCAGGCAACGCAGGTACGACCTGGAGATCCGCTTCGACAGGTCCTACCCCGCCGACCGTCTCACCGCACTCGCCCGCTCCACCCCCGGCGTGCGGGACGCCGAGGGCTGGGGCCGGACCGCTACCACCGTGCACCACCCCGGACGCGTGGACGTCGCCCATGTCTATCCCGACGAGGGCCACGACAGCCTCACGGTCATGGCACCGTCCGCCGACACCCACATGATGCGCCTGCCGCTCATGGCCGGCCGCTGGCTGCGGCCCGACGACACCGGCGCCGTGGTGCTGAACAATCTGGTCCCCAGCCAGCAGGCCCCGGGCATCGGCGTCGGCGACAGCATCACTCTCACCGTCGCCGGACGTCCCGTCACCCGCCGGGTGGTGGGAGTCGTCTCCGACTTCGGCACCCTGGGCACGGCCTATCTCACCGACCGGGACTACGCGGCCGTCACCGGCAGGCCGGGGCAGGCGGAGATGCTGCGCATCGTCACCGGCCGCCACGACGCGGCGACCCGCCAGTCCGTCCTGGAACGGCTCGAGCGCACTCTGGCCCGGGCGGGGATGGGCGTCCAGCAGGCCACCACCCTGGACACGCTGCGGGTGGCCCTGGACGGACATGTCCTGGTCCTGGCCGACACCCTGATCGCCCTCGCGATCCTCATGGGCTTCGTCGGGCTGCTGGGCCTCGCCTCGGCCCTGAGCACCAGCGTCCTGGAACGTACCCGCGAGTTCGGCGTCCTGCGCACACTCGGCGCCACCGGCTCAGCGATCCGCACCGTCGTCCTCACCGAAGGCGTCTTGACAGCCGCACTCAGCCTGGTGTTCGCGACAGCCGCGACCCTGCCCCTGACCCGGGTGTTCGGGAACTTCATCGGCAACCAGGCCTTCCGGCAGGACCTGCCCTACGACTTCTCCCTGCCGGCGCTCGCCCTGTGGACCCTGTTCACCCTCGCCGGTGCCGCCGTGGCCGGCACCGCGGCAGCCCGACGCGCCTCCCGCGCAACCGTCCGCCAAGCCCTCAGCACTGTGTGAACCCCCAGCGAAGGAGCTGAACCGTGAGCCGTACCCGCGCAATCCTGCTGATTCTCGTCGGCCTCGCCCTCGTCATGGCGACCATCCACTTCGCCGTCAACGGCCTCCCCGCCCTGAACAGCCTCAACCCCCACGCCCGCTGACCCACTCACCCGCGACATCCCTGTGCACTACGGAGACCCATGCCCACCATCGTCCCGCCCTCTTCCCAGCCCGCCCCCGTTCAGGTGGGCGCCCGTACCATCGTTCCCCTGGTGGAAGCGGTCGGCCCGGCACTGCCTGCCCGCGCCACCTACCCGCAGCTGGACCCCGGAGAACTGCGAGACCTGCTCACCGCTCACGGAGACACCTACAGCGACCCGTCCCGCACCCATCTGCGCATGGCCTCCCAGGGATTCGCCATCCTCGGAGCAGGACGCGTCATCCTCGTCGACACCTGCCTCGGCGGAGCCAAGCCCGACCGGCCCCGCCCCAGGGCCGGGTTCACCTCCCGCTGGCTCTCCGCCCTGAGTGCGGCGGGGATCAGCCCGCAGCACGTGGACACAGTGATCAACACCCACCTGCACCACGACCACGTCGGCTGGAACACCACCTTCGCGGACGGGCGGTTGCGCCCCACGTTTCCCTTGGCCCGCTACCTGATCACCCGGGAAGAACTCGCCCACGCGTACGGCATCAGACCGCCCACCCACATCGTCGACAGCGTGCTGCCGCTCCGAGCCGAGCGACAGCTGGAAACGTGTGATCCAGACACCCGCATCGACCACGAGGTCAGGCTCGTCCCGGCACCCGGGCACACCCCTGGCCATGTCCTGGTCGAAATCATCAGTCAGGGACAACGCGCCGTACTTGCCGCCGATCTGATCCACCATCCCCTCCAGCTGCGCCGTCCTGACGTCTCCGCAGCGATGTGCACCGACCCCCACCAATCCGCCGCCACCCGTACGCGGATCCTCCAGCAGTACGCCGACACCGACACGCTGTTCCTTCCGAGCCACCTCCCGCGGGGCGGCTACCTGCACAGCGCCCGCAACGGGTGGAGACTTGCCGCGGCCTGAGAACTCCCTCGGGTGGGCCACGCGGTGCGGAACCGGGCGAGTTCGCCCCCGGATGAGGTCGAACTGCCTGGCGTGTCGGTCCAGCTGTGATGCGCACTGGGCAATCCGCTGCGCGAAGTTCCAACTCCTTTTCCGAGCGGTGTCGGGACGCAGTCGGGACGCAAGGACAGGAGCCGACGAGCACGGCGGCACAGACCGGCGAGGCTCTCCCGCTCGTCGGTCAGCAGGCCCAGATAGGAGGGCAGGTCCATGCCGGAGTCGATGAGGAAGGCCGCCGCCTGGGAGAGGGCGAGCGGAAAGCGCCCGAGCACCGCCGCGAGGGCGGCCAGGTCCTCCGGACGGTGCTCCGCAAGCCCGTGTGTCCCGGCGAAGTCCGGAACCAGCGACAGCCGGTCGGCCAGGTACCCGGTGGCCTCCTCGGCAGTGAACACGCCGACCGGGATCACCCGGACATCCGGGCGCAGCAGCGTGGCATCCCGCCGACGCGTCGTGACGACGGTCCGGCCGGCCTCGCCCACCGGCCACAGCCCGGCTACTTCTCCGAGGTCGTCCACGTCGTCGAGCACCACGAGCCAGGACGTCCCGGTCGACCGCAGCCATGCGAGGAACAGGTCGGACTGCGTCTCGTCGTCGCTGCCGGGATCGGCGGCGGGGTCTGCGCCGTCACCGGTGACGGCGGCCCGCGAGAGCGCGCGCCAGGCGCGGGCGTAACCGTCCACAATGGACTCACGGCGGTCGGCGGGTGCCCAGAGCAGAAGTTCGGTTCGCCGCTCGGCACGGTGGAACGCCGCCGCGGCCAGCTGCGACTTGCCGACGCCGCCCGCACCGGTGAGCAGAACCCGCCGTACGGAATCGTCCGCGAGGTACTCGTCCATGCGTCCGGCGACCTCGTCGCGTCGTCGCAGCGCGGCGGCGTCGCTCGGCGGACGGCCGATGACGATCGGCCCTCGCTTCCGGTCCGGCGGTACGGTGGTCCGCTCCGGTGATCCGGTGGCGGAGCGGCCGCTCCGGTGCTCACGTGCGGCGCGCCACAGGCCTTGCCAGCGCGCCACCGTGGTCCGGTCGGCCGCGGCGCCCCCGGCCGCCTGCTCGATGGCGCGCACCAAGGCCATCACGGCCTCGAACTGGCGGGGTACCGACCGACCACTGGTCCATTCGCCCAGTCGGCGCGCGTTGACGGCGACCCGGCGTCCGGACGGCAGCACCACCGCGCCGGCCCGCCGGGCCAGGGCCTCGTCCGACACGTCCGGCAGTCGGCGGCGCAGCCGGGTCAGCTCCGCCGCGAAGACGAGCCGTGGATCATCGGTTGCGTGCTCGCCCACCCACGGCGCTCCTCTCCGCTGACTCAACGCCAGGAGACCGCTCCCCAGGGCGGGTTGTGTCCCGACGCCTGCGAAGGTTCGCAAGCATCGTACGGGTCCGGCGCCGAGGCGTGCAGAGTCGAGACGTCGGGCCAGGCCCCGTGCACCCTCCGACAGGCTCGGCCGAGCAACGACCCGCCGCGGACCGCCGTCACCCGACGACCAGGCAGCTTCGGCTCCGCCGGCTCCCGACCCCCTGTCCTGCCGTGGGACTGTTCCGTCAGGACATCGTCCACTGCTGGCTGGTGGCGCCCGTGCCGGTCAGCTGGACGACGGCGGCGCCGGCGGTGGTGGAGGAGGAGCTCACGCCGATGTTCAGCCCGCTCTTCACATTGACGAGCATGAACTTGGTGCCGGTGAGGCTGCCGACGAGGTCGGCGGCGAACTGCTGGTTCGTCCCGCCGTTGCAGGTCCACTGCTGGAGCTGGACGTTCTCCGCGGTGGACTGGTCCGGGACGTCCAGGCACAGCCCGCTCTTCACGCTGACGAGCGTGTAGACGTTGTCCGCCACCCGCTTCAGCGTCCACTTCTGGTTGTCGCCGCCGTTGGACTGCCACTGGATGATCCTGGCGCCGTCGGCCGTGGAGCCGCTCGCCACGTCCATCACCATCGAGCTGCCCCCGTTCGTCAGCGTGTGCACCGCGTTCGTCGGCACGCCCGAGTCGGCAGTCCAGGTGCCGGCCGCGGGGTCGAGCGACCAGGTCGGGTACTGACCGAGGTTGACCACGGTGCCGCGGATGGTCAACGGCAGCCAGATGAGCTGGGAGTTGCCGAGGTCGCTGGTGTTCCACCGGTCACCGGCGTAGAGGTAGGCGGTGCCGGAGCTGCCCTGCACGGTGATGATGTTCGCCGTCTGGCTGTTGTACGTGTGGGTGCCCGGCGCCGCGAAGTTGCGCATCGGCGCCCACGGCCCGCTCAGCGACGTGGCGGTGGTGTAGACGTTGTCGTTGGTGCTCCAGCCCGTCAGGTGCGAGGCGAGCAGGTAGTAGACGCCGTTGATCTTCACCATGGCGGGCGCCTCGTAGCTGGCCGAGCCGCTGCTGCCCAGCAGGGCCACGCTGCTCTCCACGGAGAGGTAGTCGGCGGAGAGCCTGTAGATCTGCAGGCCGTGGTTGCGGTCCTCGCTCAGCAGGTAACCGGTGCCGTCGGTGTCCTGGAACAGGCCGATGTCACGGCTCAGATTGCCCATCGGGCGGAAGCTGCCCCGGTAGCTGTACGGCCCGCAGGGGGTGCTGCTGGTCGCCACGCCGACCCTCGCGTCGCCGTAGTTGGTGCTGTCGATGTGCATGTACATCACGTACGTGCCGGTCGACGCGTTGTGGATGACCTTCGGCCGCTCCACGACCCGGCTCGGCCCCAGGTCGCCGCTCGCCTGCTTGGCCAGGGCCACTCCCCGGTACGTCCAGGAGGAGAGGTCGGTGGAGGTGTAGCAGGGGATGTCCTGGAACGACGTGTCGGACGAGGTCTCCCCGGTCTTGTCCTCGCCGAAGCCGTACCAGGTGCTGCCGACCTTGACGATGCCCAGGCCGTGCAACTGCAGCGTGTTGCCGTTCTGGTCGGTCCTCGTGGCGCCCAGGGTGAACGAGACGCCGGCGGCATGGGCGGACGCGGCGGGCAGCAGCGCCGCCGCCAGGCCCGCGAGCACGGTGAGGAACGCGGCGACGGCGGCCCGCAGGCGGCCGCCCGGTGATCGGCGGTGGGGTGTGCGATGCGACATGCTCTGCCTCTCCTTCGAGGTCCTGACATGACGTGGTGGGCGTCGCCGCGAGGAGGAGAGCGCGGAACAACGGGCAAAGGCGGCGAACGTGCAGAAGGTTCTGTGTAGTTCCGGGGAAATCAGAGCTTCGGGCCTGTTGGACTGTCAATAGTTACGATTGATTTTGTTTGTTGGTGACGAAACACAGGGATTTCCGAACAGCGGGTGCGTGGAGGCGGTACCTCGGGGGGCGGTGAGGGGCGGACCGGCCGCCATACTGTGCGCATGGAACGGATAGGGGGGTACCTCGTCGAGCGGAAGCTCGGTGAGGGCGGGATGGGGACCGTGTTCCTCGCCCGGACGCGGGGCGGCCGCGCGGTCGCGCTGAAGGTGGCCAAGCCGGAGCTGGCGGCGGACCCGGTCTTCCGGGAGCGGTTCCGCAGCGAGGTCGAGGCGGCCCGCACGGTCGGCGGCTTCCACACCGCGTCCGTGGTCGACGCCGACGTCGACGGCGACACGCTGTGGCTGGCGACCGCCTACATCCCCGGGCCGACCCTCGCGGCCCGGCTCGCCGCCGACGGCCCGATGGACGAGGCGCAACTGCGGGCCCTGGCCGCCGCCCTCGCCGAGGCGCTGGAGTCCATCCACGCGCGCGGCCTGGTGCACCGCGACCTCAAGCCCGGCAACATCATCATGGCCGAGGACGGGCCCCGGGTCCTCGACTTCGGCATCGCCCGGGCCGTCGAGTCCACCCGTCTCACCGCCACCGGCACCGCCTTCGGCACGCCCGGCTTCCTCGCCCCCGAACAGGCCCTCGGGCACGATGTCAGCGGCGCCGCCGACGTGTTCGCCCTCGGTGCCGTCCTGGTCGCCGCGGCCGGCGGCAGCGCCTGGGGCGAGGGCACGCCCATGGGGCTGATGTACCGCTCCGTGCACGAACCGCCGGACCTGGCCGCCGTACCCGCCGGGCTGGTGGACCTGGTCTCGGCCTGCCTGGCGAAGGATCCCGCGGCCCGGCCGACGCCCACCCAGCTCCTGGACCGGATCACGGGAGAGCCCGAGTCGCCCCGGCCGGCGTATCCCGCGACGGTCGCCGTGTCCCCGGCGCCCTCCCCGTACACCCCACCGACACCTCGGCCCTTCCCGGCGGGGCCCGCTGCGCCCCAGCACCTCGCGGCGGGGCCCTCTACGCCCCAGCCCTTTCCGGCGGCGCCCTCTACGCCCCAGCCCTTCCCGGCAGGGCCCTCTACGCCCCAGCACCTCGCGGCCGGGCAGCAGATGCCGCCGCCTCCCGCGACCCCGCCGCAGGGCCCCTACGGGTTCGGCCCGCCCATCCCCCTGGGGCCGCCCGAGGTGGTGCTCGCCGACCGGGAGGCACGCGTCGTCGTCAACGCGACCGGGGTGATCCTCGAACTCCACGGTGCCGCCGCCGACTTCGAGTGGGCGGAGATCGCCGGCGTGGTGCGGACACCGCGCGGCAACCGGCTGACGGTGACGGTCCGGCTGTGGGACGGCAGCCTCTACGACTGTGAGTTGAACGCCCGCCGCCCGGCCCGGCTGGCCGAGTGGATCGCCCATCTCGACCCCGTGCTGGGCCGCTTTCTGACCGGCCGGTAACGGGTCGGGACAGTCCGGCCGGGTCCGTCAAGCCGTTTCGCCAACAGCTGCTGCCACGTCACGACTTGTCCCGTACTTGGCTTGGACATGCCTTGTCCGGGGCACGGACCTCCTACGGGGATTGCCGCCACCGGGCGGTGCCGGCAGGAGGAGGTCGTCATGGACCGTCGGATTCGGGTACGGATCAGCCGTCGGCCACCTGCCCCACGCGACCAGGAGATCGACCGCCGGACACCGTCGGGACGCATCCTGCCGTACTGACCAGCCGTCGAGCCCGGGGATGCGCGCGGCGCGCATCCCTCACCCCGGGGCGGCCGGTGCGTGCCGGGTCACCGCCGCTCGCAGGGCCGTGCGCAGTTGCTCGGGTGGGGCGGGGGCGCCGGGGGCCGTGGTCGCGGTGACCGCGGCCGCCACCTGGCGCAGCTTGGTGTTGGACCGTTGGGAGGCCTCCCGCAGGATCTCCCAGGCCTGGTCCGGCGTGCAGCCGTGCGCGGCCATCAGGATGCCGCGCGCCTGGTCGATCACGGGACGGGAGTCGATGGCGTGCCGGAGCTGCTCGATCTCCACCCGGAGCACGTGGAGTTGCTCGGCCCGCTCCAGGGCCACCACGGAGGCGGTGCGGGCGGGGGAGTCGTCGAGCAGTGCGTTGCGCAGCGGATCGGTGGTGTCCAGGCCCGCGAGTTCCAGGATCCGGCGCGGCTGCCCCTGCCAGCCCGTGACGGACACCGGCACACCGTGCAGCAGGCCGTAGCGGCTGAGCACGTCCAGGAACTCCAGCCCCGCCGTGTCCATGAACGACACGCCGCTCACGTCGAGGCGGATCCGCCCGACGCCCTGCGGGAGGGCGGCCAGGGCCGCGGTCAGTGTGTCGGCGCAGCCGTGCACCAGCTCGCCGCGCGCGTCGAGGAAGGCGTGGCCGTCCTCCGTCCGGCCGCCGACGACCAGCGCGTCCAGCCGCCCGCCGGGCGGCGTCGGTGCCGTCCAGGTCATGTCTCCCCCCTGCCTCGGTCCTGCCGGCTCGCCCCTCGCCTGCCCCGGGCCCACCTCCCTACACCCCATGCGGAACACGGAAGGCGCATACTGGGCACCTGTGTTCATGTGCAGCAGGGAGACGGCGTGAGCGTGCCGGAGCCGACGCGGCCCCCGAAGGCCGCTGCCGCATGGGTGCCCGCGGTGCCGCGGCTCGAGGTGTCCCCGCTCACCGGGCGGACCGGAGTCCGGGCGGCGGGCGAGGTGAGCCTGCCCACGCGCGACATCTGGCGGCGCGTGCTGGAGCAGGCGGTTCGCGAGGGCGAGGACGTGTATTACTTGGAGCTTTCCGCACTGACCTTCGTCGACGTCGCGGGCGCGGGCGCACTCGCGGACGCCGCCCGGCGGTTCGGCGACCACCGCCGGCTCGTGCTGGACCGGCCGCCGCCCACTCTGCCGCGCGTCCTGGACCTGCTGTGGCCGGGGCTCCCCGCGATCGAGGTGGCGGCGTCATGACCGCGAGCGCCGAACCCTTCGTGCACCCCGCCCTCTTCTACGCCGACCAGGAGCAGTACCTGGCGGGCACCGTGCCCTTCGTCCGCGCCGCCCTCGCCGCCGGCGACCCGGTCGCGGTCGCCGTCCCCGGCGAGAACCTCCGGCTCATCGAGGACGCGCTGGGCGCCGACGCCGCCGCCGTACGCCTGCTGGACATGCGGGAAGCGGGACGCAACCCCGGCCGCATCATCCCCGGCGTGCTGCGCGCCTTCGCCGACGCCCAGCCGCCCGGCCGGCGCGCCCACATCATCGGCGAGCCGGTCTGGGCGGGCCGCACCCCGGTGGAGTACCCGGCCTGCGCCCAGCACGAGGCGCTGATCAACGCGGCGTTCCAGGGCCGCGAGGTGACCATCCTCTGCCCCTACGACACCTCGCGCCTGGACGCCCGCTCCCTCGCCGATGCCCACGCCACCCACCCGGTCGTCATCCCGGCCGGCACCACCGCGCACCGGCCGAGCGAGGCGTACGCCCCAGAGGACGTCGTCGCCCGCTACAACGAGCCGCTGCCGCCCGCGCCCGAGTCCGGCCCCGGGGTCCTCACCGCCACCTTCGACGACGACTCGCTCTCCGCCGTCCGGCATCTCGTCACCGGGCACGGCGCCCGGCTCGGCCTCGCCGGGCTGCGCCTGGAGGACCTCACCCTGATCACCGCCGAGCTGACCACCAACAGCGTGGTGCACGGCGGCGGCACGGGCGCGGTCACGGTGTGGGCCGAGGGCGGGTACGTGCTGTGCGAGGTCCGTGACAAGGGCCGGCTGACCGACCCGCTGGCGGGCCGCCGCCCCGCCTCCCGCGACCAGCGCGGCGGCCGCGGCCTGCTCCTGGTCAACCTCGTCTCCGACCTGGTGCGGGTGCACACCGGGGAGGCCGGGACGACGATCCGCAGCTACGTGGCCCGCTGACGGACGCCGGCCCGGCGGCCGTGCTCAGGCGGCCAGCGGGTTCAGGACCAGCGGCTCGATCCGGCCCTCCAGCATGTCCCCGAGGCCCTGGACGGCGCACACGTCGGGGCGTTCCGCGATGTGCACCGGGATGCCGGTCGCCTGGCGCAGCATCTGGTCGAGACCCGGCAGCAGCGCGGAGCCGCCGACCATCATGATGCCGCGGTCGACGAGGTCGGCCACCAGGTCGGGCGGGCACTCCCGCAGCACCTTGCCGATGCCGTCCAGGACGGCCGTGAGCGGGGTCTGGATGGCGTCGCGCACGGCGGCGGTGTCGACGCGCACGCTGCGGCTGAGCCCGGTGGCCACGTCCCGCCCGTGGATCTCGGTGGAGGCCGGTCCGTGCGGGGACAGTCCGCTCTCGGACAGGGCCACGTGCAGCGGCCGTACCGACTGGCTGGGCAGCATCAGCGCGTGCTCGCGCCGCAGGTGCTGCACGATCGCCCGGTCCACGGCCTCCCCGCCCACCGGGATCCGCTCGGCGGTGACGATGGACCCGAGCGAGAGCACCGCTACCTGCGTGGCCGCCGCCCCGCACACCATGATCATGGTGGCCTCCGGCCGCTCCACCGGCAGCCCGCAGCCCACGGCGGCCGCGATCAGCGTGTCGACCAGCTCCACCCGGCGCGCCCCCAGCCCGACCAGCGTCTCGATGGTCGCCCGCTGGGCCAGCGGATCGGCGTCGTGCGGGGTGCAGGCCGCCGCCCGCAGCCGGGGCTTGCGGCGCAGCGTGCGGCGCATCCGGTCGCCGAGCAGATGCCGCAGCATGCGCTGCGCCATCTCGATGTCGACGACCGTACCCCCCGAGACCGGCCGCACCACCCGGATGTAGCTCGGCGTCCGCCCCGTCATCTGCTCGGCGAACTCGCCGACGGCTATCAGCGAGCCGGTCCGGATGTTCACGGCGGCGACGGACGGCTGGTCGACGACGAGTCCGACGCCCTTCACATACACCCGGGTACGGGCCGCACCCAGATCGACGGCGAAATGGCAGCGGCGCAGCTGGTCGAGACTGACGGTCACGGCGGGTCCTCCCGAGTGCGCAGGCCTGGCACGGCCGCCCGATCCGACGGCCCACACCCGATCCTGCGGCCCCGCCCCCGCACGCGCCTTCCAGGGGCCCCCGCCCGGGGGACTCCCCGGCGTGTCTCAGGCCCCGGTGCTGGACTCCGGCCCCTGATCCGTACCTGCCGACGCCCAGCCGAGCCGGACCGTCAGCTGTCCCTCGGCCGCGCCCTTGGCGATGACCGCGCCGGCTTCCGCGCTCAGCTTCACCCCGAACTCCAGTTCCACGGAGTCGGGCCGCAGTGAGCCGTCCCGGAAGACCCGCAGCGCCGACTGGGCCGCCGCACGCACCCCGTCCAGGGCACCCTCGAAGGTCGCGAAGGTACGGGCGGTCTGCGCCGACGGACCCTCACCCCGCGAGACGAGCTGGTTCCCGGCCGGACCGTCGGCGGTCTCCACGACCACCACCGCGCCGTCCTCGGTCGTGAACTCCACCAGCCTGCTCATGACGCCGTCCGCCCCCAATTCCTTGATCCACAACCGACCCCATTGTGGGGCAGTGGGCCCCGCGGTGTCTGCCTCAACCCGCCCGGCCCGCCGCACCGCCCGACTCCGCGGACCCGACGATGCCCCGGACCACCCCCAGCTCCACCAGGTCCTGCGGTCTCAGGCGCAGTTGGCCGGCGGTCGGCTCGGTCTCGGTCGGTGGTCGCTTGAGGATGGCCGCGGCCAGTTCGGGGGCGATCACCGAGAAGTAGCTGTCCGGCGTCACCCAGGTGTTGCCGGGTGCGGCCAGGGCGAGGGCGCCGCCGGAGCCGCCCTCGCCGATGACGAGCGTGGTGACCGGGACGCGGGCGGAGGCCACGGCGCCGAACACCTCGGCGATGGCGGCCCCGGCGCCCTGCCGCTCCGCCTCGGCGTCATTGGCGGCGCCCGGCGTGTCCACCAGCGTCAGCACCGGTATCCCGAGGCGGTCCGCGAGCCGGATCAGCCGCGCCGCGGTGCGGTAGCCCGCGGGCCGGGTCGCGGCACCGGTCTGCGCCGCGAACGCCACCGTACGGCCGTCCCGCTCGCCGAAGCCGCACAGGACGCCGTCGGGATCCGTGCCGCCGCAGCGGTCGCCGTAGATCGAGACCCGACGGCTGAAGTACGCGTCCACGTACGCCAGCGCGCGGGGGCGTTCGGGGGAGCGGGCGCGCATCACGGCCTCCCAGCCGGTGCCGGGAGGCGCGGCGCTGCCGAGGGCGGGTGGCACAGGGGCCTGTGCGGCCGGGCGGGTGAGCAGACCCAGCCACAGCCCCAGCGTCTCCCGCAGCTCCTCCGGCGCCACCACGGCATCCACCGAGCCCGCCGCCACCTGGGCCTCGGCTGTGTAGGCGGCCGGATCCGCGTCCGGGGGCCGGACCCGGGACCCCGCGAAGCCCACCTGGGCGCCGGGCAGCGCCAGGATCACATCGGCTCCCGCGCCCAGGGTGGCCCAGCCGCCCCCGGTCGTCGGATCCCGCAGGACGGCCACCTGGGCCAGGCCCGCCTCGCGGGTGAGCGCCGACTGGCGGGCCACCCGCTGGAGTTGCGTCAGCGCGACCATTCCCTCCTGCATGCGGCTGCCACCCGTGGCGATCAACGGCACGACCGGGAGCCGGTGTTCGCGCGCGTACGTGTACGCCGACTCCAGCCGGTCGCCGGTGCGCTCGCCCACGGAGCCGCCGAGAAAGCCGAACTCGAAGGCGATCAGCACGGCCGCGGTGCCGCCGACCCGGGCGGTGCCGCAGACGACGGACTCCTCCTCGCCGGTGCGCTCGGCGGCACGGGCGCGCGAGGCGTCGTAACCGTCCCAGCCGAGCGGACCATCGGGGGTGGACTCCCGCAGGTGGCCGGGGACTTCGGCCCAGGTGCCGTCGTCCGCCAGCCGGGCGAGCATCTGCCGTGCCGACAGCCGCTCAGGCATCCGTGGCCGCCAGAGCCCGCTTCATGATCTTCCCCATGTCGTTGCGGGGCAGGGCGTCCAGGTGGCGGACGACACGTGGCCGCTTGTGCGGGGCGAGCCGCCGGGCCACGTGGTCGGCCAGTTCCTCGGCCCCGGGCGGCGCCTGCGGATCCGCCGGGACGATCCACGCCACGATCCGCTCACCCAGGTCCGGGTCCGGCTCCCCGGTGACGGCGGCCTCGCGCACCCCGGGGTGCTCCAGCAGCGCGTTCTCGATCTCACCGGCGCCGATCTTGTAACCGCCGCTCTTGATCAGGTCGGTGGCCCTGCGCCCGACGATCCGGACGTACCCGTCGGGCTCCCGCACCGCCATGTCGCCGGTGCGGAACCAGCCGTCGGCGGTGAACGCGGCGGCCGTGGCGTCGGGCCGGTTCAGGTACGCGGTGAACAGGTTCGGGCCACGCACCTGGATCTCGCCGACGCGCTCCCCGTCGTACGCGGTGATCTCCGTGCCGTCCTCCTCCACCAGCCGCAGCTCCACGCCCGGCAGCGGCACCCCGACGGTCCCGGCCCGGGCCTCGCCGTCGGCGCGCACGCTTGTGTTCATGAGCGTCTCGGTCATGCCGTACCGCTCGATCACCCGCCGCCCGGTGGCCGCCGCGATCCGCTCGTGGTCGTGCACCGGCAGCGCGGCCGACCCGGACACCAGCAGCCGTGCCCGGCCCAGCGCCTTCGCCAGCTCCGGGTCGTCCGGCAGGGCCTCGGCGATGCGGTGGTACATCGTCGGCACCCCGAACAGCATGGTCGCGCCGGAGTTCAGCTCCCGCGCCACGCCCTCGGTGCCGAACCTTCCCAGGTGCCGCACCGAGCCGCCGCGCCGCAGCGGACCCAGGATGCCCAGCACGAGCCCGTGCACATGGAACAGGGGCAGCCCGTGCACCAGCACGTCGTCCCCGGTCCACTGCCAGGCGTCGGCCAGCGCGTCCAGGGTCGCGGCGAGGGCCCGGCGCGGGATGACGGCACCCTTGGGCGGGCCGGTGGTGCCGGAGGTGTAGACGATCAGCGCGGGGTCGCCGTCGGCTGCCCTCTCCTCGGGTACGGCCCCCGGGGCGGCACAGGCGTCGACGTCGATGCGCTCCAAGTGACCGAGGGCTGACGGGAGTTCCGCCCCGGGCGCGGCGAGTACGGCACCCGGCGCGCTGTCGGAGACGATGTGCGCCAGCTCCTTCTCGCCCGACTTCGGGTTCAGCGGCACCGCGGCCACCCCGGCGAGCAGCACGCCCGTCACCGCGACGGCCGTCTCCAGCTCCGGCGTGGCCCACACGGCGACCCGGCCGGCACCGCCGACCCGCGCGGCGACGGCACCGGCCGCGCCCGCGAGCTCGCCGTACGTCAACGACCGTTCGCCGAACCGCAGGGCGACCTTCACCGCCGTCTCGCTGCGCTCGCGCGGGCCGTTCACCAGGGCGGGGAAGAGGGAGGACACGCGGCGCACTCCTTGGGCTCGGGGACGTCAGCACCCTTCCTACACCAGGAGCCGCGTCCCGACGACCGCGCTCAGGCCGGGCGCGAGCCGCAGTTCGGTGGCGCGCAGGGCGGGATGCTCCAGCCAGTGCAGCCGGGCGAGGTCGGGGACTCCGTCGTGCAGCGGCGGCCAGGTCGTCGCCGGCGTGAAGTCGTCCACGACGACCGTCCCGCCGGGCACCAGCAGCTTCTCCACGTCGGCGGGCACGTCCCCGGGCACCTTGCCCTGCCCGCCGCCGTCGAGCACGAGCAGGTCGAAGGGGCCGTACTCCTCGATCCGCCGCCAGTCCCCGGTGAGCACGGTGACCTCCGGGCGCCCGGCGAAGACCTCGGCGGCGCGCCGGGCCCGCTCGGGATCACGCTCCACGCTGTACAGCTCGACCCCCGCCCCGGCCCCCGAGGCCAGCCAGGCCAGCCCGACCCCGAGCCCGGTCCCGGTCTCCCCGATCCGCAGCCGGGCCCCACCCGCCAACACGCGCAGCAGACGCCCCTGTTCGGGCCGGCAGGAGTGGGGGAAGCCGTCCGCACGGGCCCTGGCCAGGGCGTCCCGCACGAGCCCCGGCAGTTCCCCCAGCTCCTCGTAAGCACCGGTGCCGTCCATCGCCATGTGCCCACTCTGACCGATCGGTCACGGCTGCGTGGGCGAAACCACGTCGGCCACGACACAGCTCACATTGTCGGGACCGCCCGCGGAGTTGGCCTCGCCCACCAGCACCCGCACACCGCCCTCGGGGTCCGGCGCGGCGGCGAGCAGCTCCGCGATCCGCTCGTCCGGCACCACCCTGGTCAGCCCGTCCGAGCACAGCAGATACCGGTCGCCGGCCCGGGCCTCCTGCAGCCGCAGGTCCGGCACCGGGGCCGCGTCCCCGGTCAGGGCCTTCATCAGCAGCGTGGCCTGCGGATGCGACTCCGCCTCCTCCGGCGCGAGCCGCCCCTCGTCGATCAGGGACTGCACGACGCTGTGGTCGTGGGTGATCCGGAACAGCTCCCCGTCGCGCAGCAGATACGCCCGCGAGTCGCCGATGTGGACGAGCGCCAGCTTGGACCCCGTCCACAGCAGGGCGGTCAGCGTGGTGCCGATGTCCTTGCCGTTGCCCGCCGCCAGGTCCCGGATCGCCTCGCCGGCGCCGCGCACGGCGTCCTCCAGGAGGTTCAGCACGCTGCCCGCGCCAAGTTCCTCCTGCTCGTCCAGGAACTTCAGCGCCTCGACGGCGGCGCTGCTCGCCGGGGCGCCCGCCGGGCCGAACCCGTCGGCGACGGCGAGCAGCCTGCGGCCCGCGTACACGGCGTCCTGGTTGGCGGGGCGGACCTGCCCACGGTCGGTGTGGGCGGCATAACGCAGTTCCAGCATGGTGGTGTGGTCCCTTCTCGACTCTCCGGTCAGCTGGTCGACGAGGAACGCGGCCAGATCCCGCCGTACGGCCGTCTCGGCCTCGACGCGCGCCCAGTACGCCCGGATCTCCCGGGCGGAGCCCGCCGCATCCAGGGCGCACACCGCGCGGATCTCGGCCAGCGGCATGCCCAGCCGGCGCAGCCAGGCCACGAGCCGGGCCTGCCGGAGCTGCTCGACGGCGTAGTACCGGTAGCCGGAGCCCGGGTCGACCCTCGCGGGCCGCAGCAGCTTCAGCTCGTCGTACAGCCGCAGTGCCTTCGGGGACAGCCGGCTCGCCCTGGCGAAGGCGCCGATCGTCAGCAGTTCCATGCGTACCTCAGCTCCACGCCGACCTCGCGTTCCTCGTCGCTTCCGCCACCGATGCTGGGGCTTCCCCGAAGGTGAAGGTCAAACGGGCTGTCCCGGTTCCTTCGGCGCTTGTTAGCCTCACAGCCGGCCGATCCGCCGCGACCGAACCGCCGTACGACAGGAACCCGCCGTGCCCCGTATCGCCCTCGCCACCTACGACCCCGGAGCCGCGCCGAGCAAGGACAGGGACCTGCCGGTGCTGGTGCGCGCGCTGACCGGGGCCGGTGCCGAGGCGGAGGCCCGGCACTGGGACGACCCGGAGGCGGACTGGGGCGGCTACGACCTCGTCGTCATCCGCTCGACCTGGGACTACAGCTGGCGCGCGGCGGAGTTCGGGGCGTGGGTCGAGCGGGTCTCCGCGCTGACCCGCCTCGTCAACCCGGCCGCCGTGGTGCGCTGGAACAGCGACAAGCGCTACCTGGGCGAGCTGGCCGAGGCCGGTGTGCCCACCGTCCCCACCCGCTACCTCGCCCCCGGCGACCCGGCCGGCCTCCCCACGGACCACGAGTACGTGATCAAGCCGACCTCCGGCGCGGGCGCCCGGTTCGCCGCCCGCTACACGCCCGCCGACCACGACACGGCCGTACGGCACCTCGCGCGCATGCACGCGGAGGGCTTCACCGCGATGGTGCAGCCGTACGTCGCGGGCATCGACGTCAGCGGCGAGCGCGCCCTGCAGTTCTTCGGCGGCCGCCTGCTGCACGCCAGCCGCAAGGGCGCCGTCCTGGCCCACGGCACTCCCTACGACGCCGACAAGGTCGCCCACCCCGACCTGGAGCCCTGGCAGCCCACGGACGCCGAACTCGCCGTGGCGGAAAAGGCGTTGGCGGCCATACCCGGCGCCCCCGGCCTGCTGTACGCGCGCGTGGACCTGGTCGACGGGGCGGAGGGCGAACCCCGCCTGATGGAGCTGGAACTGGTCGAACCCAACCTGTTCCTGTTCCTCCACCCCGACTCCGTGCCCCGCGTGACGGAGGCGATCCTGGCGGCGGCCGGGGACGTCACCGGCTGACCGTCTCCCGGCACGCCCGCGCGTACGCCCGGACCAGCGGCCGGCGTCCGTCCGCACGGCGCCAGGCCAGCGCGTACCGGCTGGGGCCGATGCCGCTGACCGGGCGGGTGACGACCCCGCCCAGGCTGATCAGCGGAGCGTTGCCCGCCGCGACCAGACAGACCCCGAGACCCGCGACCAGTGCCTCGTACGTCTCCTCCGCGCCGGCGACCTCCGCGCCGATCCGGGGCGGCCGGCCGGCCCGGGCGTCCAGGGCCAGCCAGTGGTCGCGCAGCACGCCCGCGCTCCCGGGCAGCGCCAGGAACGGCTCGTCCAGCAGCTCCGCGAAGCCGATCTCGGCGCGGGCGGCCAGCGGGTGCGCCTCGGGCAGGGCGACCAGCCGCGGCTCCTCGGCGACCACGGTCCAGGCGTAGCGCTCCTCGTCGGGCAGCGGCAGCCACACGAAGGCGACGTCCGTCCCGCCGTCCGCCAGGCCCGCCGTCGGATCGTCCCAGCTCATCTGGCGCAGCCGGACCGTGACGTCGGGGTGCGCGGCGGTGAAGCGGGAGCGGACGGCCGGCAGCAGCCCGCCCCGGCCCGGACTGGTGCTCATGCCCACCACGAGCGTGCTGCGCTGGGCCGCCTTGGCCGCCTCCACCGCCGCCGCGCCCGCCTCCCAGGCCGCCAGTACCGTCCGGGCATGCGGCAGCAGCGCCTCGCCGGCCGCCGTCAGCGCCACCCGGTGCCGGTCGCGCCGGAACAGTTCGGCCCCCAACTGCCGCTCCAGCGCCCGGATCTGCTTGCTCAGCGCGGGCTGGGACACGTACAGCCTCTCGGCCGCCCGCGTGAAGTGCAGTTCCTCGGCGACCGCGACGAAGTAGCGCAGGTCGCGGGCGTGGACGTCGATGGTCATAGCCGTTGGTTATCACCGCGGGTCTTGGACGGGCAACGGGACGCGGCGGCAGGCTGGTGGCCGTCAAGGAGCGGTCACGGAGAACGGGACGCACGAGAGGCACGGGGAGTCGCGATGAACAAGGTATGGCTGGTGACCGGGGCGAGCAGCGGCTTCGGGCGGGCGGTCACCGAGGCGGCCGTCGCCGCCGGTGACGTGGTGGTCGGCGCGGCCCGGCGCCCCGAGGCGCTGGACGACCTGGTGTCCGCCCACCCCGACCAGGTGGAGGCGCTGCGCCTGGACGTGACCGACAGGGTCGCCGTCCAGGAGGCCGTTCGGGATGTCGTGGCCCGGCACGGCCGGATCGACGTGCTGGTCAACAACGCCGGCCGCACCCATGTCGGCGCCGTCGAGGAGACCACCGACGAGGAGCTGCGGGACCTGTTCGACCTGCATGTCTTCGGGCCGACGGCGCTCGTGCGGGCCGTGCTGCCGCACATGCGGGAGCGGCGCTCCGGCGCGATCGTGCAGATGAGCAGCATGGGCGGGCAGATGTCCTTCGCCGGCTTCGGGGCGTACAGCGCGACGAAGTTCGCGCTGGAGGGCATCTCCGAAGCGCTCGCGGACGAGGTGGCGGAGTTCGGCATCAAGGTGCTGATCGTGGAGCCGGGCGCCTTCCGGACCTCGCTGTTCGGCGCCGGCCGGGCCGGCGCCAGCGCCGACAGCGGGGTGTACGCCAAGGTGGGCGAGACCCGCGGTGCCGTCTCCGGCGGCGACGGCACCCAGCCCGGTGACCCGGCCAGGGCGGCGGCCGTGATCCTCGCCGCGCTGGACGCCGAGCACACCCCGCTGCGGCTGCCGCTCGGCGACGACGGCGTGAGCGCGGTGCTGGCCCACCTCGACCAGGTGCGGGAGGACGTCACCGCGTGGGAGAAGCGGGCGCGGGCGACCGGCTTCGGCGACCAGGACGTCCGCTAGGCGACGATCGCCGTCCGCTGCAGCAGCCCCCAGGTGAACTCGGCCGCCACCTGGTGGCGCACGCCCTCGCGGTCGGGGGCCGTGAAGGCGAGGCCCCAGCGGGTCGGGGCCGTGCCCTCCAGGGGGCGGGCCGGGGCGAAGGCGCGGGCGGCCTCGTCGACCGTGCAGGACCACGGGGCGAGGTCGTCGAGGGTGCGCAGAGCGGGGGAGGGGGCGCCCGGGGCGCGGACGAGCCACTCGTTCCACACCGCGCCGTCGGGCGAGACCAGCACCTCGAAGCGCAGGTCCGGCCAGAGGGGCAGGGCCCAGCGGCGGGCCTCGCAGTCGACGTCACCGAGGCGCCGGGCCACGACCGACTCGGGCTCGCCCAGCACCGAGCGGTACCGGGCGGCCGCCGACCGGGACCGGGGCGAGCGGACCATGGCCTGCCAGCGCTTGTTCGCCTCCCGCATGTCCGCGAGGGACGCGCCCAGCTCGCGCCGGGCGTCCTCGACCAGGTCCGGATTGTGGTCGGCCATACGGCGCAGCAGCACCAGCTGGAAGTCGAGTCGCATGTCATCCATGGTGCCGGGCCCTGCGCGACCATTGCCCCGGGGAACAGTCCATGGCTAGCCTGTGTTCGTCATGCCGATCGTCTGTTGATATCTCGAACGCAGGCGCTGAAACCCAAGGGAGGGGGCCGGACGTGGGACGCCTCGTGCCTGCCGTGACCCGAGCTCTCGACATTCTTGAGCTGTTCCTGGACGGGGACGGGACACTCTCCGCCCCCGACATCGTGCGCAAACTCCAGCTGCCGCGCACCACCGTGCACGAGCTGGTGACCACGCTCGCGGCACGCGCCTACATCGTGCCCGTACCGGGCCAGCCCGGACGGTACCGCCTGGGAGTACGCCCGTACCAGCTCGGCAGCCGGTACGCCGAGCAGCTCGACCTCGCGGCCGAGGGCCAGCAGGTGGCCCGCTCGGTCGCCGAGACCTGCGACGAGACGGTCCACGTCGCCATCCTCGAGGGCACCGACGTCATCTACATCGCCAAGGTCGACTCCACGCACGCCGTGCGCATGGTCTCCGCCGCGGGCCGCCGGCTGCCGGCCCACTGCACCTCGGTCGGCAAGATGCTGCTGGCCTCGCTGCCGGAGCAGGAACTGGCGGCTCGCATCCCGGACAGCGCCGTGCTGGCCGGGATGACGCCCAACAGCATCACCGACCCCGCCGCGCTGCGCCAGGCCCTGGCGGAGATCCGGCAGCGGGGCATCGCGGTGGAGAACCGCGAGTCCAACCCGGACGTGTCCTGCGTGGCCGCCCCGGTGCGCGACCGGGCCGGGCAGGTGGTGGCCGCGCTGTCCATCTCCGTGCCGATGATCCGCTGGAGCGACGAGCGGCGGGCCGAGCTGGAGCAGCTGGTCGTCAAGGGCGCGGCGGAGCTGTCGGAGCGGCTGGGCCACCGGAGCGGGGTGTGAGTGCCGGGGCCGGGTTCGAGGTGGCCGTGGCCGCCGGGGCGACGCTCGGCGAGGGGCCGACCTGGGACCCGGCGGCAGGCCGGCTGATCTGGCTGGACATCCTGGGCATGCGGATCCACACGTACGACCCCTCCTCGGGGCGTCGCACGATCCGTACGACCGAGCAGCACGTCGGCGCGGTCAAGCCCCGGGCGGGCGGCGGGCTGGTGCTGAACCTGCGGGACGGGGTCGGGCTGCTGGACCCCGACGACACCTTCCGCTGGCTGCACCACGAGCCGGTCGCCGGGCGCCGCGCCAACGACGCGGCCGTCGCGCCCGACGGCTCGCTGTGGGCGGGCACGATGCGGTACGACGAGACGGCGGGGGGCGGCACGCTGGCCCGGCTGACGGGGGACGGCGAGGTCCGCACGGTCCTGCCCGACGTCACGGTCAGCAACGGCACCGGCTGGAGCCCGGACGGGCGCCTGATGTACTACATCGACACCCCGACCCGCCGCATCGACGTCTTCGACTGCGCCGACGACGACGCGGGGGCCGTCCGCAACCGGCGTCCGCTGGCGGAGATCGAGGAGGGCGCGGGCTTCCCCGACGGGCTCACCGTCGATGCCGAGGGATGCGTGTGGGTGGCGCTGTGGGACGGCGGAGCGGTGCGGCGCTACACGCCGGCCGGTGAGCTGGACCGCGTCATCACGCTGCCCGCCCCCCGTACGACAGCCTGCGCCTTCGGCGGCCCCGACCTGACCGACCTCTACATCACCACGGCCCGCACGGGCCTCTCCTCCCCCCACCCGCTCTCGGGCTCACTCCTGGTGGTCCCGGGTGCGGGCAAGGGGCTGGCGCAACCGGCCTTCACAGGCTGACCGGCACCCCCGCCGGCCGAGGCCCCCCTACAGCACCCCCGCCGCCTTGCGCTCCTCCAACGTCAGCGGCGGAGCCGCGAGCGGCGGCTTCAGCGGCCCCACCGCGGCAGCGACCAGCACGCTGGGGGCCAGCAGCGCCTCCGCCCCCCGGGTCAGAGCCGTCACGTCGGTGACCCGGCGGGCGATGCGGCCGTTGCCCGTCGCCGTGCGCAGCAGCCGGCCGACGTACGCGGACAGGACCCGGTCCCGGAGGGTGGGGCCGGTCTCCGTGGCGCCGGGGTAGAAGACGTCCGCCCCGATCGCCAGGTCCCACGCCGCCCGGACCGTCCGGCCCACCGCCCGCTGGATCGCACCGGACAGGCCGACGCAGCCGTACCCCTGACCGGCCACCACATCCCGCACGGCAAGCGCCGATTGTGCCGCCACCGACATCCCGTGGCCGTACACCGGGTTCAGCGCGCACACCGCGTCCCCGAGCACCGCGAAGTTCTCCGGCCACGCCGGCATCCGCTCGTAGAAGTACCGGCGGTTGGCGGTCGTACGCGTGATCGTCACCTCGGTGAGCGGCTCCGCGTGCGTCAGCAGCTCCCCGATGAGCGGGTGCCGCAGCCGCTCACGGGCGTACCGGGCGAACTCGGGCCCGTCGGTGGGCAGTTCGTCGCCCCTGCCGCCGAACAGCGTCACGATCCACTTGCCCTCCTCCACCGGCATCAGCACGCCCCCGCGCCCGACGCCCGCCCGAGGATCGGGCTCGATGTTGACGACGGGGAACCCCTCCCGCGCCTGCTCCGGCGCCCGGAAGAGCCGGCTCGCGTAGGCCAGCCCGGAGTCGACCTCGCGCCGCTCGGCGGCGGGCAGCCCGAGGTCGCCGAGCCACCGTGCGGCCCGGGAGCCGCGCCCCGTCGCGTCGACGACCAGCCCGGCCGTCAGCGTGCGCTCGGCGTCGTCGTGGACGCGGATCCGCACCCCGGTCACCGCCGCGCCCGTACCCGTGAGGCCGACGGCCTCGGCCCGCTCCACCACCTCGATGTCGCCGCCGTCCAGCACCAGGCGCCGTACCACCCAGTCCAGCAGGTCCCGGCTGGCCGGCAGCATGAACGCCGACTCGGCCCACCGCCGGTACCAGCCGTGCGGCGACAGCGCCACCATGTCGGTGGTCATCGGCACCCGGCTGATCCCGGCCGCCCGCAGCCGCCCGATCGCCCCGGGCAGCAGCTCCTCCAGCGCCCGCGCCCCGCCCGACCACAGCTGGTGCACATGCCGGGCCTGCGGCAGGCCCCTGCGCGGCTCGGGCCCGGCGGGCAGCGCGTCCCGCTCGACGACGGTCACCCGGGCGCCCGTCGAGGCCAGCGCACGGGCCGTGAGCAGACCGGCGAGGGAGCCGCCGAGCACGACGGCGGTGGGCTTGTCACTCATGTACGGCAACGCTCTCTGCTGGGGCGGCCGCACGCGCGCGTACCGCCTCGATGTCGTCGGGACGGCGCAGGGCCCGGGAGACGGCCCCGATCTCCTGGAGCAGGTCCGTGGTGTCGGGCCCGGCGGCGGCCTCGGGCGGCTCGGGGGTACGGCTCCTGGTCCCGATCGCGTCGAGGATGCTCACCGCGGCCGCCAGCGCCCGCGCCCGCTCGGGCGGATGCCCGAGGCCGAGCGCCGCGTCGTACGACCGCCTGCCCAGCCCGGTGTCGATGTGCCGGGCGAGCGGCAGCAGCACGTCCCGGATGAACGTCTCGCGCCGGGTCAGCCGCAGCTCCGGCGTGGCCCGCAGCACGAACGGCACGCCCTCTCCGTTCACCGACCGCATCAGCAGGTACAGCGGCCGCAGTTCACGGTGGGCGAGCCGGATCCGCCGGCGGTCGTGCAGGTACTGGCCGGCGTGCGGCAGGATGAAGCCGACCGCGATGAGGATGGCGGACAGCGCAGCCACCGGCGGCGCGAGGTCGGTGCTCAGCCAGTCCATGTTCCGCCCGCACCAGCGCGCCACCACGGCGGCCAGCTTGGACGCGTCGAAGATCAGGTTCAGCACATAGCCCGCGCCCAGCAGCTTCAGACCCCAGCGCAGCCAGGCGTCCAGGCCCTCGGTGCGCACCCAGTTCCAGATGAGACGGGAGGTGATCAGGCAGGCCACGGCGTGCGCGACCAGGTAGAGCAGGATCTCCTCGCGCATGAACGGGGTGGTGGCGTAGTACGTGTCCAGGTCCCGCAGCCGCTCCACGGGCGCGTCGGCGAGCAGGAACAGCACCCACAGCAGGGCGACGACCCCGGAGTACACCGAGATCACCCAGCGCATCGCGCGGCGGGTGGCGGCCGAGCGGTCGGACAGGCCGTTGCGCCAGGTGATGATCAGCAGCAGACAGGACCCGCAGAACGCGGTGATCAGCGAGTAGCACCAGGGCGCCGAGATGTTGGGCACGCCGGTGAGCCGGTTGACGGCGGCGATCGTGGACGGCGTGCAGAACACGAACACCCCGCAGGCGAGCAGCAGCAGCCCGCCGACCGCGCGCAGCAGCGGGTCCCGCCACAGCCGGATGATCGTGGGCAGCTTGATCACCAGGGCAGCGGTGAGCACCGCCGTGGGGATCCAGAAGGAGATGTAGAACTCGCTGAGAACACCCGAGGGGTTCAGCGCCAGCAGGGTCACCGCGTGGCTCCTCCACGTCCGCGATAGCCGAGGGAGCGCTGGACCGGGTCGAGGGGCGTGCCGGGGTCGTCGCCGGTGAGGCAGGACCGGAACAGGGTGGCGAGGCGGTGCCCGAAGTCGTCGGCCTCGGCCTCGTCCGCCTCCCGGGAGCCGTTGCGCGCGGCCACCGTCAGCGCGGCCTCCCGCCAGCGGGGCTCGTCCGCGAGCGCCCGGGCCGCCGCCGCACCGGCCAGGTGGTGGTGCCGGTGCCCGGCGTGCAGATGCCACAACTCGTGCCCGAGGATGACCAGCTGCTGCACGGCCTCGGCCCGCTCCTCCACGATGACCAGGTCGAAGTCCTGGAACTCCACCCACAGACCGGTCACTTCGATCTCGTCCGGGAAGCGCTCGAAGCGCAGCCGCACCGGCCGGCCGGCCCGCCGGGCGCTCATCTCCTCGCACAGCATCCGGCACAGGTCCCGGATGCCCTCCGGCGCCCCGGGACGGGCGCGGACGGCGGCGGCGAGGTCGGCGGCCAGAGCGCGCATCGCCGAGCCGCGGCGGGGGCGACGCAGCCGTCCGGCCAGCCGTGCCGTCCGCTCTCGCGCGCCCGCGATGGTCATCGGTCCCCCTTCTCACCGCCGGTGTGCGGCTGGTCCGAGCGTACGCGTCCCGACGTGTCCGCGTCAGGTGATCCGGCCGGTCTTGTTCAAGCGGGAACCACCGCCGGATCCCGCCGGGAGGAGGGGGCTCAGCGACCGGGGGACGGCACCTGAGTCACCGGCACTCCGCCGGCCGCCCGGCCCAGCAGGGTCAGGCTCACCCGGCCCGGCCCGGACCGCGTCGTGAACTCCGAGAGCACCGCCAGCGCCAGGGTGTTGGCACCCCGGGTGCGCAGGATGCCGTTCGGCAGCACGAAGGTGTGCTGCGGGCCGACGTTGTTGATGTACTGGCCCAGGTTCCAGCCGTTGAGGAAGATCTGCGCCCGGTAGGCCCGGTACGGATCGTCCTCCAGGGTCAGGCCCACCGAGGCGTCGATGTCGCCCGGCACGGACAGCCGGAACGTCGTCCGGTACCAGGTCACGCCCTGGCGCCGCTCGGCGCGCGGGAAGCCGACCCGCTCCCAGTCCCGGTCGGGGAAGCCGGGCAGGTGCCAGCCCTCCCGCTCGCCGTACAGACCGCCGGTGTTCAGTGGCCCGCGCACCGGGTCGGGTGCCCCCGCACCCTGGATGCGCCACGTCACCTTCGGCGACGCCCCCGAGAAGCCGACCGCCGTGAGGCCGCGCGCCACCTTGTGGCTGTCCTGCGCCTTGCCGTCCTCGTCGTGCTGCATCGGCCGCACCAGCACCGACAGCACATGCCGCCCCCGGGAGCGCTGCCGCTCGTTCACGGGGAACTCGGCGACGGCGTCCCAACTCCCCTTCCTTACCGTCGACTTGTCCGGCACCGGCATCCGGTGGGTGCCCAGCGGCTCCCCGTCCAGCCATGCCATCAGCAGCCCCTGCGTGCCGGTGGTGTAGGCGAGCGAGACCTTCTCGAGGCCGGAGGCGTCCATGAGGGTGCCCCGGTACCAGACGTCGCCGTAGTGGAAGCCGTAGTCGTCGGCGAACAGCACCGGCTGCCCCTTCGGCACGGGTGTGGTGCTGTACGACGACACCTTGTCGGCGACCTTCCACCCCGAGTCGTCGAAGTTGGGCCCCGCCTCGGGGTTCTCGGTCCGCATCCGCCAGCCGCCCAGCTCGGGCAGCCGCACCTCGGGCACGCCGGGCAGCAGCCCGGTCGACATCAGGCTGCCGGACAGGGTGACCCGCGTCGGCACCTTCCGTCCGTTCCACACCAGGCTCGAGATCCCGCGCGGCCCCCACACCTCCAGGCTGGTCTCCTCGGTGACGTCACCGGTCAGGTGGACCTCCGAGCCGCGCAGCTCGGCGTGGCGCAGCAGGGCCGGGCCGTACACCAGCAGGGTGCCGGACGGGGTGTCGTACGGGAACATGCGCACGGCGGTGGCGTCGTCGGCGAAGAGCAGCAGCAGCGGGATGTCGCTCTCGCCCTTCTCGACCATCACGCGGGTGAGTCCGCCCTGTCCGAGGGGCGCGTCGACGTGCAGTTCGTTGCGGTCGTACGCCCAGGCCGCCTCCGGGTCGAGCCGGGTGACGTAGGGCTCCTGCGGGCACTTGAGCACCAGGTCCGCCATGTCGTCGCGGCGCCCGGTGAACAGCGCGATGTCCAGCCGCCCGGTCGCCAGGCACATCATGGGCTGGGCGGTGGAGTACTTCAGCGTCCGGTGGCCCAGCGGCAGCCCCGTGGTCAGCATGCGGGCGTCGTGGGCGGGCACGGTGATCCGCAGCTTGCCGGCGTCCGTCGGCAGGTCGGTGGTGACCGGGACGGCGCCGTCGTTGCGGGCCACGTACACATGGCTGCCGGTGTCCGGGTTGGTCAGGTGGTAGACCTTCAGCCCCTCGGCGTGGACGTCCGCCGCCCGGTCCAGCCGGGCGAAGTCGGGCACGCGCTGCAGCAGATGCCCGAGCTGGTGCATCGGGGCGATCTTCTCGGTGACGTTCCGTGCCTCGTCGATGGCCGCGCCGTAGTCGTACGACGTGTAGACGACGGGTGCGGGGAGCCACCCCCACGACGTCCCGCCGAAGGTCATGTACACGTTGTGCAGGGTGATGCCGTTGGCGAGGTTGGTCAGGTAGAAGCGGCGCTCGTAGGCCGCGTCCCGGGTGCGCCGTGACTCGGCGTACCCCTTGCCGTCGAACCAGGCCCCGCCCCACGGATCGAACCAGCCACCCCCGAACTCGGGAATGAATCCGGGCGTATGGGGTGAAGCGGTCGCCCCACCGGTCATCCCGCCGGGCCCGAAGTGCCCCCAGTCGGGCGGCGTCTGCGACGGCGACGGATACCCGTCGAACCCGTACAGCCACCCACCCTTCTCGCCGCCGGTGTCGAACGACCCCGGGACCCAGTACCCGTTGCGCCCCTTGTCGTTGTGGAAGAGGGGGACATCGATCCCGTCCCGGCGGACCTTCTTGTACAGATGGGACATGTAGTCCCGCCCGGTCGCCTCCCCCACATGGGAGTCGTACTCGTTCTCGATCTGGTAGAGCAGAACCGTGCCCTTGCCCTGGGTGAACAGGTGCCGGCGGGCGATCCGGTTCACCTGGGTCAGCCACTCGTCGACGTGCGCCAGATACGTCGGGTCGGCGGTGCGCGCCGAGCCCTTCGTCACCGTCAGCCAGCCCGGGAAGCCGCCGCCGTCGACCTCGGCGTTGATGTAGGGCCCCGGCCGCAGGATCACGTACAGCCCCGTCTCGGCGGCCATGCGCAGGAACAGGTCGAGATCCCGGACACCGGAGAAGTCGTACTGACCGGGCGCGGGGGAGTGGTAGTTCCACGCCACGTAGATGCTCACGGCGTTGTAGCCGTGCGCCCGCATCTTCTGCAGCACGTCCCGCCACAGTGAGGGGCTCGGCAGCCGGAAGGGGTGCATCTCACCGGACCACACCACCAGCCGCCGGCCGTCGACCAGCAGCGAATACGCGTCGTAGCCGATCGTGTGCCGCTTGCCGTCGGCGCGCGGCGGGGCGGGCGCCGGGCCGGTGGGCACGCTGCGCGCCGCGTACGCCGAAGGCGCCCCGGGGCCGCCGCTGCCGCCCAGGGCGAAGCCGAGCGCGGCCGAGCCGGCCAGGGCACTGAAGGTACGTCTGCTGAGCGCCAAGGTGGATCCTCCCGGGCGATCTTACGGGGGCGCGGTCCGGCCATTCTCCATGGAGATACGCCCCACAATGGACCCATGAGGATCTCGGCACGGGCGGATTACGCGGTACGGGCGGTCCTGGAGCTGGCCGTACGGGAGGGTAACGGGCCGGTGAAGGCAGAGGAAATCGCGGTCGAGCAGGACATTCCGCACAAGTTTCTGGAGGGCATCCTGGGCGACCTGCGCCGCGCCGGAATCGTCGAGAGCCGGCGCGGCGGCGGAGGCGGCTACCGGCTGGCGCGCTCTGCGGCGTCGGTCACAGTGGCGGACATCATCCGCGCGGTGGACGGCCCGATCGTCTCGGTGCGCGGCGAACGCCCGACGAACGTCGCCTACACGGGCACGGCCGAGCCGCTCCTCCCCCTCTGGATCGCCCTGCGCGCCAATGTGCGCCGCATCCTCGAGGGTGTCACCGTGGCCGACCTCGCTACGAACACGCTCCCGGATCCCGTACGGACCCTGGCGGCGGAACCGGCGGCCTGGGAGAACCCCTGACACCCGCGGGGACACCCACGGCGACCACCGCGCCGACGCGCGCCCCGAGCCCGTGAAAACCCCGATGTGAATGGCCGGAGTTCACCCTGCCGCCCCACCCCGGGCCTCCCTACGATTCCCTCGCCTCCCGCCCTTCACAACTTCCGCACAGACTCTGCATGGCCGTGCGGACCGGCGTGAGGTGACACCCCCCACTCCACAACAGGGAGAAACGATGGCTGGTGGACTCCTCCTGAGCGGCGCGATAGCCGCTCTCCTCACCACCGCGCTACCCGCCCAGAGCTCTTCCCCCGTCTTCGACGACCCGCCCCCGGACAAGATCGTCATCGACGTGGCCACGGTGAACGGCTCCGGCTGTCCCCAGGGCACGGCGGCGGTGGCGGTCTCGCCGGACAACACGGCCTTCACGGTCACCTACAGCGACTACCTCGCCCAGGCCGGCGGCAACTCCGACCCCACCGCCTTCCGCAAGAACTGCCAGCTCAACCTGATCGTCCACGTGCCCCAGGGCTTCACCTACGCGATCGCCAGCGCCGACTACCGGGGCTTCCTCTCCCTCCAGCCGGGCGCCACCGGCACGCAGAGGGCGTCGTACTACTTCCAGGGCTCCTCGCAGACCGTGCCCAGGACCCACCCCTTCAACGGTCCCTACAACGACGACTGGCAGGCCACCGACAGCACCGACTGGGCCCAGCTGGTGTGGGCCCCCTGCGGAGTGCTCCGCAACTTCAACATCAACACGGAGCTGAGAGTGAACGCGGGGAGCGCGAACCCCGGCAAGGTCAGCTTCATGACGATGGACTCGACGGACGGCGACATCAGCACGGTGTACCACCTGGCCTGGAAGGAGTGCCCCAAGCAGTGACCACCCCCGCCGGCCGCCCGCTCCCACCGACCGGGCGGCCGACGGAAGGGCCGCCCTGCGCGAGGCACCGGCACCCGTGGGCCCACGACGAGTGAGCAGCACCGCCGAGCGCCAACCCCGTCCGGGGCCAGGCCCCACGGTCGCTCGACGGCGTACGTGAGGAACGCGGCCCTTGCGCTACCCCGCCGCCTGCCCCATCCCCGCGGCGTTCGGCCAGCTCTGGGCGTTGGGCCAGCCCGTTGCCGGGGCGGGGGTGAGGCCGGCGGCCGGAACCGGGGTGCCCGGTGCGGTCATGCCCCGTACCTGGGCCGCCGTGAGGCCACCGCGGGCCGGGACGCCGGGTGGAGTGGGCCCCGCAGCGGCGGCCGGCGCCGGGACGGGCGCCGGGACGGGAGTGGGCGCCGGAACAGGCGCGGGAGACGGCATCTGCGCGGGAGCAGCAAACGCAGCGGCGGCAGGGACCGGACCCGGAGCAGGTGCGGGCACCATCCCCGGCACCGGAGTGGGCGCGGAAGCGACGGCAGGCACCGGCGTCGGAGCCGAAGGCGCCGCAGGCACCGGCGTCGGCGCAGGAGTCGGTGCGGGAGCCGCCGCAGGTACAGGTGCCGGCATCGCGCCCGAGGTCACCCCGGGCACCCCCGCAGCAACTGCCCCCGGGGCCACCACGCCCGGACCCGCAGCGGTCCCACCAGGCATCTGCCCCGAAGCCGGCGCCACCGAAGGCGTCGGTGCGGGCAGAGCCTGGGCTGCCGCCGGCAGCGGCATCCCGGCGCCGGGTTGGGGGGCGGCGGCGGGGAGCGGCATGCCGGTGCCGGCGGCCGGGGCGGGGCCGGGAGCGGCGGCGGCCTGGGCGGCGAGCCCCCGCAGTCCGGCTCCGTTGGTCTCGCTCACCAGCCGGTCCACGGCCGCCGTACCCGAGCTGTAGCTGGTCCCGGTGCCCAGCTCGGGTACGGCGGCTCCCCTCCTGGTCCCGTAGAGCACCTGCTCCAGGCCGGACACCAGGCGACGCACGTCGACCTGGGGGCGCACCACGAGTCTCAGGAAGCGGCTGGATGATCCGATCTTGTTGCCGCACTCGCGGACCAGGATCCGGTGCTCGGTGAGCATCCGGTCCCGGACCACGGTGCCCTCGGCGCCGACGGGGAGGCGCACGAAGAGGAAGTTGCCCTGGGAGGGGTAGACGGTCAGGCCGGGCAGGGCCGAGAGGTGGCTGGCCATGTCCAGGCGGTCCCGGCGCACCTGCATCAGGCTCTGCGCGTACTCGGCGCCGTGCTCCTTCAGCATGAACACCACGTGCTCGGCGAAGGAGTTGAGGTTCCACTTCGGAAGCATCGAGCGGACCTTGCCCGCCAGCGCGGGGTTCGCCACCAGGTAGCCGAAGCGTATGCCGTGCAGGCCGAAGTTCTTGCCGAGGCTGCGCAGCACGACCACGTTGGGGCGGAGCATCGCCTCCTGGACGACGCTCGGTTCGGCCTCGGCGTCGGCGAACTCCAGGAAGGACTCGTCGACGACGATCAGGTCGAGGTCCGCCATCGTGTCCATGAACTGCACGAGCTGCTGCTTGCGCAGATAGCCGCCGTCGGGGTTGTTGGGGTTGCAGACGACCGCCACGCGCGTGCCCCGGGCGCGGATGAAGTCGGTGTACTGGGCGAGGTCCAGGGCGAAGCCGTTCGCCTCCTGCAGCGGGAACATGTCGACCCGCTTGCCGGTCTCCATCGGCTGGTCGGTCCAGCGGCCGAAGGTGGGGACGGGGACGGCGAGGGACTCGCGGACCAGCAGGTGGTCGATCCAGGTGATCAGTTCCGTCGAGCCGTTGCCCATCGCCACGCACTGCGGCGGCAGTTGGAGCAGGTTGCACAGTTCCGCGGTGATGGTGTCCGAGCTGCTGGGGTAGTACGTGACGATCTCGCGCAACCGGGCCGCCATCTCCTCGAACATGGCGGGAGTGGGGAAGTAGGGGTTGCACGGGATGCAGAAGTCCACCGGGCCCGACCCGTCGCTCTCCCGCGTCAGCGCCGCCATCGAAGGGCTGTGCGCGGCGGTGTTGCGGAACAACGAGGTGACGTTGTCAGGCAAGAGGACCTCCGTCGAAGGGTGGCCCGTGCGGGGGAGCACGGGCCACCCTTGGATACGGAGGGCACCGCGGTGGTGTTCAACTCACCGCCGGTGTGACCCCGTTCACGCCTCGAACGTGTGAACCGTCGTCGTCCGGTAGGTCTGGCCCGGACGCAGCACCGTCGACGGGAAGTTGGCGTGGTTCGGCGAGTCCGGGAAGTGCTGGGTCTCCAGGCACAGTGCGTCGCCCTGGCGGTAGGTGCGGCCGCCGGTGCCGGTCAGGGTGCCGTCGAGGAAGTTGCCGGAGTAGAACTGCAGGCCCGGCTGGTCGGTGGCGATCTTCAGGGTGCGGCCGGAGCGCGGGTCGCGCAGGGTCGCGACGTGCTCGGGCCGGGCCGTGATGCCCTTGTCGAGGACCCAGTTGTGGTCGAAGCCCTTGGCCTGCACCTGCTGCTCGTGGCCGTCCCGGATGTCCCGGCCGATCGGCTTGGCGTGGCGGAAGTCGAACGGGGTGCCCGCGACCTTGGCCAGCTCGCCGGTGGGGATCAGGCCCGAGTCGGTCGGGGTGTAGCGGGACGCGGCGATCTTCAGCTCGTGGTCCTCGATCGTGCCGCTGCCCTCGCCGGCCAGGTTCCAGTAGACGTGGCTGGTGAGGTTGACGATCGTCGGCTTGTCGGTGGTGGCCTCGTAGTCGATGCGCCACTGGCCGTGCCGGTTCAGGGTGTACGTCACCTTCGTCTTCAGCGTGCCCGGGTAGCCCATCTCGCCGTCGACGCTGGTGTAGTGCAGGTGCAGGCCGACGTCGGAGCCCTTGGTGAACGGCTCCACGTCCCACACGTGCTTGTCGAAGCCCTTCACGCCGCCGTGCAGGCTGTTCACGCCGTCGTTGACGGAGAGCTGGTAGCTCTTGCCGTCGAGGGTGAACTGCCCCTTGCCGATGCGGTTGCCGTAGCGGCCGATCAGGGCGCCGAAGTACGGGCTCTTGGCCACGTAGTCGTCGATGTTGTCGAACCCGGCGACCACGTTGGCGTGCCGGCCGTGCCGGTCGGCGACCTCGAGGGTCTGGACTATGCCGCCGTAGGACAGCACCTTGAGCCGGGTGCCGCCGTTCTCCAGCGACCAGCGGTAGACCTTGGTGCCGTCGGCGAGCTTGCCGAAGAGTTCCTTCACCGGCTTCCTGCTTCCGGATGCGGCCTGGGCGGTGCCCGAGCCGAGGGTGGTGGCGGCAATGCCCGCCGCCGCTGCTCCTGCAATGACCGTGCGTCTGTTCAGTTCCATGTGCGGCTCCCGAAAAGGAGGGACCCCGCCGTTCCCGGCGGGGCCCGATCTGACTTACGAACCGGACTTGCGCTTGTTCCACACGTCGAACCCGACCGCCACCAGCAGGGCGAGGCCCTTGATGACCTGCTGCCAGTCGGTGCCGACGGAGAGGAGGTTCATGCCGTTGTTCAGCACGCCGAGGACGAGACCGCCGATGATGGCGCCGAGTACGGTGCCGACACCGCCGCTCATGGAGGCGCCACCGATGAACGACGAGGCGATCGCCTCGAGTTCGAAGTTGACGCCCGCCTTCGGCGAGGCCGCGTTCAGGCGGGCGGCGACCACCAGACCCGCCAGGGCCGCGAGCACGCCCATGTTCAGGAAGACATAGAAGGTGACCTTCTTGTCCTTGACGCCGGACAGCTTGGCGGCCGGCAGGTTGCCGCCGATCGCGTAGATGTGCCGGCCGAAGACCGCGTTGCGCATCACGTAGCCGTAGCCCACGACCAGCGCGCCGAGGACGATCAGCACGATCGGGGCGCCCTTGTAGCTGGCGAGCAGCATCGTCAGGGCGACGATCGCGGCGACCAGCGCGGTCAGCTTGAGCAGGAACAGCTTGGCGGGCAGCACCTCCAGCGAGAACTCCTGCTGGCGGCTGCGGTCGCGCACCTCCTGCCACACCACGGCGACGGTCAGGACGAGGCCGAGGAGCAGCGTGAGGTTGTGGTAGTTGGTGTTCGGGCCGACCTCGGGCAGGAAGCCGTTGCCCATCTTCTGCAGGCCGTCGGGGAACGGACCGAGGGTCTGGCCCTTGAGCAGGATCTCCGTCAGTCCGCGGAAGAGGAGCATGCCCGCGAGGGTGACGATGAACGACGGTATGCCGAGATAGGCGATCAGGAATCCCTGCACCGCGCCCGCCACCGCGCCCATCAGCAGGCACAGGACCAGGGCGATGGGCCAGGCCACATGGTGCTGCACCGTGAGCACCGCCGCGAACGCGCCGACGAACGCCGTCAGTGAACCCACCGACAGGTCGATGTGGCCGGCGATGATGATCATCATCATGCCGATCGCGAGGATCAGGATGTAGCTGTTCTGCAGGACCAGGTTGGAGACGTTGCGCGGCAGCAGCAGGTCGCCGTCGGTCCAGACCGCGAAGAGGACGACGATCAGGCCGAGTGCGATCAGCATGCCGTACTGGCGCATGTTGCGGCGCAGTCCGTCGAGGATCAGCTGGACCAGGCCGGTGCCGGAGGCCGGTCCGCCCTTGCCCGGCGGCGCCGAGGCCGGGATCTTGTCGGTCACATCGGTGCTCATCGGGTTACCTCTTTGTCCTTCGTCATATGGCGCATCAGCACTTCCTGCGTGGCCTCGGACCGTGGCACCTCACCGGTCAGCCGTCCCGCGGCCATCGTGTAGATGCGGTCGCACATGCCGAGCAGCTCGGGCAGCTCGGAGGAGATGAAGACGACCGCCTTGCCCTGGGCGGCCAGCTGGTCGATGACCGTGTAGATCTCGTACTTGGCGCCCACGTCGATGCCGCGGGTGGGCTCGTCGAGGATCAGCACGTCCGGACCGGCGAAGATCCACTTGCTGAGGACGACCTTCTGCTGGTTGCCGCCGGACAGCTTGCCCACCGGTTCGAACACGGTCGGTGCCTTGATGTTCATGGACTTGCGGAAGCCCTCGGAGACCTGCCGCTCCTCGTGCTCGTCCACGATGCCCCGCTTGGCGACCTTCTTCAGGGCGGTCAGCGAGATGTTGCGGTTGATGGTGTCGATGAGGTTGAGGCCGTAGTGCTTGCGGTCCTCGGTGACATAGGCGATGCCGTGCTCCACCGCCTCGGCGACGGACCTGGTGCGGATCTCCTTGCCGTCCTTGAGGACGGTGCCGCCCGCGTACCGGCCGTAGGTGCGCCCGAACACGCTCATCGCGAGCTCGGTGCGGCCGGCGCCCATCAGGCCCGCGATGCCGACGATCTCCCCGCGGCGCACGTGGATCGACACGTCGTCGACCACCTTGCGCTCCTGGTCGATCGGGTGGTGCACGGTCCAGTCCCGGATCTCCAGGGCCGGGGCCGCGTCCGCCTCGCCGTCGTAGGGCGTGCGCTCGGGGAAGCGGTGGTCCAGGTCGCGGCCCACCATGCCGCTGATGATCCGGTCCTCGGTCGTCTCCGGCGCCTTCACGTCCAGCGTCTCGATGGACCGGCCGTCGCGGATGATCGTCACCGAGTCGGCGACCTTGCGGATCTCGTTGAGCTTGTGGGAGATGATGATCGAGGTGATGCCCTGCTTCTTCAGCTCCAGGATCAGGTTGAGCAGCTTGTCGCTGTCCTCGTCGTTCAGCGCCGCCGTCGGCTCGTCGAGGATGAGCAGCTTCACCTTCTTCGAGAGCGCCTTCGCGATCTCGACCAGCTGCTGCTTGCCCACGCCGATGTCGGCGACGCGGGTCTCCGGGTGCTCGTCGAGACCGACCCGGCGCAGCAGTTCGGTGGCGTGCCGCAGGGTCTCCCTCCAGTCGATGAGCCCGCCCTTGGCGTGCTCGTTGCCGAGGAAGATGTTCTCCGCCAGGGAGAGGTACGGCGAGAGCGCCAGCTCCTGGTGGATGATGACGATGCCGTGCTGCTCGCTCGCCCGGATGTCCTTGAAGTGGACGATCTCTCCCTCGAAGAGGATGTCGCCCTCGTACGTGCCGTGCGGATGGACGCCGGAGAGCACCTTCATCAAGGTGGACTTCCCGGCGCCGTTCTCGCCGCAGATGGCGTGGACCTCGCCCTGACGGACGGTCAGGGTGACGTCCGACAGCGCCTTGACACCGGGAAAGGTCTTGACGATCGAGCGCATTTCCAGGACGGGTCCCGCCATGGTCGTGCCTTCCAATCAGTGTGGTTCGGCCAGGACTGTCCGGATTACTTGAGCTCGGCGTCGGTGTAGTAGCCGCCCTTGACCAGGACGTCCTCGTAGTTGGACTTGTCCACGCTCACCGGCTGGAGCAGGTAGGCGGGCACGACCTTGGTGCCGTTGTCGTACGTCTTGGTGTCGTTGACCTGCGGCTTCTTGCCCTTGAGGGCGTCCTCGACCATGGTCGCGGCGACCTTGGCGAGCTGCCGGGTGTCCTTGTAGACGGTCTGCGTCTGCTCACCGGCGATGATCGACTTCACCGAGGCGAGCTCGGCGTCCTGGCCGGTGATGACGGGCAGCGGCTGGCTCTTGGAGCCGTAACCGTCCGACTTGAGCGCGGAGATGATGCCGATGGAGATGCCGTCGTAGGGCGAGAGCACCGCGTCGACCTTGCCGCTCTTGTACGACGAGGTGAGGATGTCCTCCATGCGCTTCTGGGCGGTGGTGCCGTCCCAGCGCAGGGTGGTGACCTGGTTCAGCTTGGTCTGGCCGGACTTGACCACCAGCTGCTTCTTGTCGATGTACGGCTGGAGCACGCTCATCGCGCCGTTGAAGAAGTACTTGGTGTTGTTGTCGTCGTTCGAGCCTGCGAACAGCTCGATGTTGAACGGGCCCTTCTTGCCGCTGTCCAGGCCGAGCTTGTGCACGATGTACGTGCCCTGGAGCACGCCGACCTTGGTGTTGTCGAACGACGCGTAGTAGTCGACGTTCTTGGTGCCGAGGATCAGGCGGTCGTAGGCGATGACCGGGATGTTGGCGTCCGCGGCCTCCTGGAGCACGTTGTTCAGGGACTTGTTGTCGATGGCCGCGATGATCAGGCCCTTGACGCCCTGCGTGATCATGTTCTCGATCTGGGAGACCTGGGTGTCCGGGTCGTCCTCGCCGTAGACCAGCTTGGTCTTGTAGCCGGCCGACTGGAGGGTCTTGACGACGTTGTTGCCGTCGTTGATCCAGCGCTCGGAGGACTTGGTCGGCATCGCGATGCCGATGGTGCCGCCCTTGGAGTCGCCGGACTTCGGCTTGCTGCCACCGTCACTGTTCTGACCGCAGGCGGTCAGGGTGAGGGCGAGCGAGGCGGCTCCGGCTATCGCGGCGAGTGCGGCTCTGCGGTTGCGCATGGTCATCCGTCCTTTTTCTTCGCGGGTGAGAGGGATCGCTACGGCGGGTTCAGCCGTCGGTGGGGAAGCGGTGGAGCGGGCCGGGCAGACGGGAGCCGAGCGGCGCCATGTCGCCGTCCGCGCCGTGCCGGGCGAGGAGGTCCAGGGCGAGGCGGCCGCGCCGCACCCGCTCCCGGGCGGTGTCCAGGGTCACGTCCCTGAGGTGGGTGCCCCAGGGGTAGATGCCGGGAGCCCTGGACAGACCGAACTTCAGGTAGAGCGGTGCGCCGCGCCGGATCAGCTCGGCGACCTCGTACATCCGGACGTAGCCGCCGAGGTCGTCGGGCGCCTCGATGTACATGTCCATGGGAGCGGCGGACACCCGGCGGATCTCGGTGAGGTGATCCAGCGTCAGGTCGCTGGGCACGTTGATCGAGTCGGCGCCGAGCCGCTCGTACACGGCGTACGAGGCCGGGTTGACCGGGCCGATGAGTGCGGAGACCTTGAGCGTGGTGTCCGCCGGGATGATGCCGGCCCGACGCGCGCGGTGCAGGGTCCACAGCACGCCCTCGTCGGCCACCAGCAGGCACTTGACGCCCAGTTCGGTGGCGCGGACGGCGTCCTCGACGCAGCCGGCGACGGCGTCGTGGCCGCGGGCGCGCAGTCCGCCGCCGCGGGAGTCGGAGCGCACCGAGCCGCCGATGTCCCAGGTGCCGCGCGGACCCGTGAACAGGCAGAGTTCGATGTCCCGTTCGGCGGTCGACTCGACCATCTCGGTGATCTCGGCGTCGGTGAGCATCCACACACCGCTGCCCTGGCTGATCCGGTGGATCGGGACGTCGAGACGCGAGGATTCCTTGAGGACGACGGTCAGCGCCTCGGGCCCCTCGCACGAGGGGATCTCGGTGCGCCAGCGGCCGCCGCCCGGGAAGCTGTGGGCGGATGCGTCGGCGGGGTCGAGGGCGGGCGCGCTCAGGCCGAGTGCGGCGAGCTGTCGCTCACCGGGCCGGCGGGCTGCCGGGGCGGAGGCGTCGGTCACAAGGTGTCCTTCGTGTTCGAAATCTCGGACAAGGTTCGCGGCTCGGGACAGAAAAAGGCCTTGGTGTACGCCGGTCGGGGCGCGGCCAGGTCACGCCCCGACCGGCGTACGGTTCAGGGTCGGAGCAGCACCTTGCCCACCTTGGGATCACCGGCCCCCACCAGCTCGATGGCCTGGGGGAACTCGGTCAGCGGCAGTTCGTGCGTGACCAGGGGCAGCGGATCCAGCAGCCCGGCGCCGAACACTCGCACGGTGTGCGACCAGGCGGCCGGCGGCGCGCCGAAGACCGTGTACACCTCCAGTTGCCGTATGACGAGATCGGTGGGGTCGAGCCCGGCGGCGCCCGGCGCCGGAATGCCCGTCAGGACCAGGCGGCCACCGCGCCGGAGCAGGGAGGTGGCCGTGCGCGCGGCGGACGCGGACCCGGCGGTCTCGATCACGGCGTCGAAGTCGCCCGGGAGTTGCCCGTCCTTCAGCCGGAAGTCGGTCGCCCCGAACCGCCGGGCGAGCGCCTCCCGGTCGCTCCGGGCGCCCACCACCAGCAGTTCCGCCGGCGAGACCGCCTTCAGGAACTGCACGGCGAGCATCCCGAGCGTGCCCGTGCCGACCACCGCGACCCGCTCGCCCGGCCAGGCCCCGGACTTCAGGGTGGCGGCCGCGATGCAGGCGGCCGGCTCCAGCAGGGCGGCCGCGGTCAGGTCGGCCTCGTCCGGCAGCGGGTGCAGCAGCCGGGCCGGCAGGGTGAGCGTGCCGGCCATGGCGCCCGGCTGGGTGAACCCGGTCTCGTCGTACCCCGCGCTGCACAGCGTGGTCTCACCCGCGTGACAGCGGTCGCACACCTGGCAGTTGCGGAACCCCTCGCCGACGACCTTGCGGCCGACCAGCGAGGTGGGCACCCCGGCGCCCACGCTCCGCACGGTCCCGGACCACTCGTGGCCCGGCGTGACGGGGTAGCGGACGTACCCCTCCGGCCGGTTGCCCTGGTACACCTCGCGGTCGCTGCCGCAGATGCCCACCGCGTGGATGGCGATGAGCGCCTCGCCCGGACCGGGATCCCGAGGAATGTGCTCCTCGATCCGGTGGGCGCCCGGCGCCTCGATCAGGACCTGTGAACTCACTTGGTGCCCTTTGGCTTGCGCTGCTCCCAGCCCTCGGCCCACAGGTCGAACCGCGCCTGCTGCTGCGGGAACTCGGCAGCGGCGTCCGTGTCCAGCTCGACGCCCAGGCCGGGCTTGTCGGAGAGGTGGAAGTAGCCGTCGACGACCTCCGGCGCGCCCTTGACGACCTTCTTGATCTCCGCGTCCGCGAAGTCGTTGAAGTGCTCGAGGATCTTGAAGTTCGGGGAGGTGAAGCCCACCTGCAGCGAGGCGGCGGTGAGCACCGAACCGCCCACGTTGTGCGGGGCCACCAGCATGTAGTGGGTCTCGGCGGTGGCGGCGAGCTTGCGGGTCTCCCAGATGCCACCGATGTGGCCGACGTCCGGCTGGATGATGTCCACGGCCTGGCTGTCGAACAGCTCGCGGAACTCGATCCGGTCGTGGATGCGCTCACCGGTGGCGACCGGGATGTCGACCTTGGCGGCGATCTTCTCCAGCGCCTTCAGGTTCTCCGGCGGGCACGGCTCCTCCAGCCAGGCCGGCTGGAACGGGGCCATCTCCTTGGCCAGCCGCACGGCGGTGGCGGGGGAGAAGCGGCCGTGCATCTCCAGCATCAGCTCGGCGTCGGGGCCGATGGCGTCCCGGACGGCCTCGATCAGGGAGACGGCGTACAGCGTCTGGTCGTGGTCCAGTTCGAAGTGCCCGGTGCCGAAGGGGTCGATCTTGAGGGCCTTGTAGCCGCGCTCCACGACCTGCTGGGCGGCCTTGTGGTAGGCGTCCGGGGTGCGCTCGGTGGTGTACCAGCCGTTGGCGTACGCCTTGACCCTGTCGGTGACCTTGCCGCCGAGCAGCTGCCACACCGGCACGCCGAGGGCCTTGCCCTTGATGTCCCAGCAGGCCATCTCGACGATCGCGATGCCCGACATGACGATCTCACCCGCACGGCCGTAGTCGCCGTACTTCATCCGGCGCACGAGATCCTCGACAGCGAACGGGTCGGAGCCGAGAATGTGATTGGCCTCGGCCTCTCGCAGATAGCCGATCAGCGCGTCGGTGTGCCCGAGCATCCGGGTCTCGCCCACACCGGTGATCCCCTCATCGGTGTGCACCTGGACGTACGTCAGGTTGCGCCAGGGCGTCCCGACCACGTGAGTGCTGATTCCGGTGATGCGCACGGCTGTTGCCCCTCAAGCTCTGTTCGAGATTTCGTCACTCGTTCGAAATGCTGGCGTGACAGTAAAGACGGGGCGGCGGGGGTGTCAATGGGTCGAACAGGTAACGGTTTCGACAAGGCTTTCGAGAACCTTTTCGGTCCCCCACCAAACCTTCACATGGGCCCCTACGAACGTTACCGGCCGGCAACTAGTCTTCCCGCGTCATGGACTACTGCCACCCGTGCCAACGGCACCTCAACGGCGCCCTGGCCTGTCCCGGGTGCGGCTCACCGGTCGCGCACGCGCACGGGTACGGCTACGCGCACGAGGGCGGCGGTGTCCAGGAGTACGCGGAGCAGCCCGGACACCTCCAGGCGGGTGCCTACGCGGGCCACACGGGCCCCATCGGCCACGGGGCCGGCGCGCAGGCCGTCGGCTACGCCTCGGGGCCCCCTGCGGACGGCTACGAGGCCCAGAGCGGGTACGCCGCTCACGGGGGCCACCCCGCGCACAGCGTGTACGACGCGCACGCCGAGTACGGCGCGCGGGGCCCGCACGACATGCACGCCGGCTACGACGCGCCGAGTGAGCACGGCATGCACGCCGGTTACGACGCGCCGAGTGAGCACGGCACGCACGCCGGTTACGACGCGCCCAGTGAGCACGGCACGCACGCCGGGTACGGCGCCGGCGCGCCCGCGACCGAGTACGACACGCCGGGGGAGTACGCCTCCGGCGGAGAGGACGACACGCCCGCCGGCCTCGGCGCCCGCGACGAGGCGGACGCCTCCCACGACCCGCACGCCTCCCGGCATCCGCACGCCTCCGACGACCGCGACTCCGATGCCCCGGAGCCCGGGGAGGACGACCCCGGTGCCGACGAGCCCGTCGGCCGGGCCGCCCGGCGGCGCGGGCGTGGCGGTGCCGTCGGCATGCCGGACGCCGGTCCCGACGCCGTCGACACCGGCCGGCGGGACCGCAAGGCCGCCGCCCACCGGCGTCGCCGGCGCCGTACCGTCTTCATCGCCGCCGGGCTGGCGCTGGCCGCCGGCGGCCTCAGCATCGCCGAACTGGGCACGGACGCCCCCTTCTCCCCCTTCGGCGGTGACACACCGGCCGCCTCCGACGACACCGCCGCGGACGGCGGACCCTCCTCCGCCTCCCCGGGCCGGACGGCGGCCCCGCTCGACGACGCCTCGCACGGCACGACGAACCCCGGCGCCTCCGCCTCGGCCGCCCCCTCGGCCTCCGCCTCCGCCTCGAAGTCCCCGAAGGACAAGGCCTCCAAGTCCCCCTCTGCCTCGGCCCGGTCGGCGCAGTCGGCCACCACGGGCGCGGGGTCGCCGACGTCGGCCCCCGCGGCCCCGGCCACCTCCGCGCCGGCGGCCACCCCGACGAGCGCACCGACGACCTCCGACCCCACCCCGGCGCCGACCCCCACCAAGACCTGCGACCGATTCCTGTGGTGGTGCACGTAGGCGCACCGGCCGCCTCACCGGCGCGGTCCGCCGCGCCGCCGTCCCTGCGCCGCCCCTGTACCACCCCGTGCCCTCGGCCGTCCGGGGTATCGGTGACACCAACCCGCCGCGGTGACGGTTGAGTCGGACGGGTACGTCCCGCCGTACACGATCACGGGAACGCCCGACGGCGAAAACGGGCGTTTGCACAGGGGGAGCAGCGGAACGCGGCTCAGTTGAGGAGTACGGATGACGCAGGGGACCACCGTCCACGGCACAGTCAGCGAGGGCTACGAGGCGGTGCGCGAGGCGTTCGCCGCCTTCGTCGCGGAGGAACGGGACGACTACGAGGGCCAGTTGTGCGCCCATGTGCACGGCCGCAGAGTGGTCGACCTGTGGGCGGGCGAGGGCGCCGGCGCGGATTCGCTGTACGCCGTGTTCTCCTCCACCAAGGGCGCCGCCCATCTGGTCGTGGCCCTGCTGGTGCAGGACGGCACACTGGAACTGGACCGTAAAGTCACCTACTACTGGCCGGAATTCGCCGCCGAGGGCAAGGGCGGCCTGACCCTGCGCGACCTGCTCGCGCACCGCGCCGGACTGATCGGCGCGGACACCGGGTTCAGCGCGGCGGAGCTGGCCGACGACCGGGTGATGGCCGAACGCCTCGCCGACCAGCGTCCGTTCTGGCGGCCGGGCACCGCCTTCGGCTACCACGCCCTGGTGATCGGCGCGCTGACCGGCGAGGTCGTCCGGCGCGCGACGGGCCGTACGATCCAGGAACTGCACGAGGAGCGCGTGCGCGCCCCGTACGGCCTGGACTTCCACCTGGGCCTGCCGGTCTCCCGCGAGCCCCGCTTCCGCACCGTCCAGCCGATGCTGCCGACCCCCGCCCAGCAGGCGGTGCTCGACACGCAGCCGAGCGGCCCGCACACCCTCGCCTCGATCGCCTTCAACGGCCATGTGCCCGAGCCGACCGACCTGGTGACGCTGCCGAACGAGCGCTACGTGCGGGCCAAGGGCCCCGCCTCGTACGGCGGTGTCGCCTCGGCGCGCGGTCTGGCGGGGCTGTACGCGGCGATGATCAGCGAGGTCGACGGCAAGGCGCCGCTGCTGAAGGAGGACACGGTCGCGGAGTTCGGCCAGCTGCACTCCGTCGGGTACGACCTGGTGGCCCGCGCGCACAAGGCGTACGGTCTCGGCTTCCAGGCCACCGCCGACACCTGGCACCCGTTCCTGGGCGCCGGCACGATCGGCCACAGCGGGGCCGCCGGGTCCCAGGCCTTCGCGGACCCGCGCAGCGGCCTGGCCTACGGCTACACGCGTCGGCGATTGGCCTACCCGGGCGGTTCTGCGCCGGAGAACGACCGGCTCGCGGCGGCCGTGCACCGGGCGGCGCTCGCCCACCGACGCTGACGTCCCCGCATGCAGAAGCCGCACCCCACGTCCAAGGGTGCGGCCTCCGCCCTGCGCAACGACCGTGGTCAGACCAGCGTCACGGTGATGTTGCCGCGAGTCGCCTTCGAATAGGGGCACACCTGGTGGGCCTTCTCGATCAGGCTCCGCGCGGTGGCCGCGTCCACGCCCGGGATGTCCGCGGAGATCTCCACGATGATCCCGAACCCGTCCTCGTTCCTGCCGATCCCGACCTTCGCCGTGACGGTCGACCCCGACACGTCGGCGCCCTCCTGGCGGGCGACCACGCCGAGCGCGCCCTGGAAGCAGGCGCTGTACCCGGCGGCGAAGAGCTGCTCGGGATTGGTGCCGGCGCCGCTGCCGCCCATCTCCTTGGGCGGATTCACGACGACGTCGAGCCGGCCGTCGTCGGTCGCGACACGGCCGTCGCGGCCGTTCTCGGCGGTGGCGACCGCCGTGTACAGGACGTCGGAGTGCTGGATGGGCATGCGGTGTCTTCCTCCTCGGTGCCGCCGCGACTCGCGCCCACGATCTACGACGGTTTCGGAAAGAAGTTACCGCATGCCGGAAGCGGGCGGTAGGTGTGGGCGGTTACGTTCCGTTACAGCTTGACGATCATCTTGCCGGTGTTGTCGCCGCGCAGGACCCCGAGGAACGCCTCCAGGTTGTTCTCGATGCCCTCGACGACCGTCTCGCGGTACTTCAGCGCGCCCGAGGCGACCCAGGGGCCGACCTCCTGGACGAACTGGGGCTGCAGGTCGTAGTGGTCGCCGACCAGGAAGCCCTCGATGCGGCCGCGGGTCTGGATGAGACGGGCGAGGTTCCTCGGGCCGGGGGCGGGCTCGGTGTTGTTGTAGACCGAGATCATGCCGCAGACCGCGATCCGGCCGCCCTGGTTCAGGGACCCGATGGCCGCCTCGAGGTGGTCGCCGCCGACGTTGTCGAAGTAGACGTCGATGCCGTCGGGGGCGGCGTCCCGCAACTGCTCGCTCACCGGGCCGTTGCGGTAGTTGAACGCGGCGTCGAAGCCGTACTCCTCGACCAGCAGCTTCACCTTCTCGTCGGACCCGGCCGAGCCGATGACCCGCGAGGCGCCCTTGAGCTTGGCGATCTGCCCCACCTGGCTGCCCACGGCGCCCGCCGCCCCGGAGACGAACACGCTGTCGCCCTCCTTGAAGGAGGCGGTGCGCAGCAGGCCGGCGTACGCGGTCAGGCCGGTCATGCCGAGGACGCCGAGGTAGGTCGACAGGGGCGCGGCCTCGGCGTCGACCTTGACGGCGTTCTTCGCGTCCACGGCCGCGTACTCGCGCCAGCCGAAGAAGTGGAGCACGTGGTCGCCGACCGCGATGCCCTCCGCGTTGGAGGCGACGACCTCGCCGACCGCGCCGCCCTGCATGACCTTGCCCAGCTCGAACGGGGCGACGTAGGACTTGGCCGCCGACATCCGGCCGCGCATGTACGGGTCCACCGAGAGGTACTTGTTCCGCACCAGCACCTGACCCTCGCCCGGGGTCGGCACGGGCGCCTCGACCAGGGCGAAGTCCTCGGGCTTCGGCCAGCCGACGGGACGGCTGAGCAGGTGCCACTCGCGGTTGATCATGACAGGACCTTCCAGTTGCTCATTTACTTCAGTTTCTGAAACAACCGTGCACCTGAATATTTCAGCCTGTCAAGTAAGCGCGCTATCCTGAGCTCATGGCCACACCTCAGAAGACCCGTCCGGACGCCCTCACCCTGGAGGTCGTCGAGCTCATCGGCGAGGTGGTCGCCCGCTACCACGCGGACTACGAGGAGGCCGCCGCCGGGCATTCCCTGACCGGAGCCCAGGCGAAGCTGCTCAGCCTGCTGTCGCTCGATCCGCTGCCGATGCGCAAGCTCGCGCAGAAGCTGAAGTGCGAGCCGTCCAACGTGACCGGCATCGTGGACCGCCTGGAGTCCCGGGGCCTGGTCGAGCGCCGCCCCGACCCCGCCGACCGCCGGGTGAAGGTGGCCGCCGCCACGGACGAGGGCCGCCGCGTGGCCCGCGAACTGCGCGACGGCCTGCGCTTCGCCCGCGAACCCCTGGTCGGTCTGTCCGAGGACGAGCGGCTGGTGCTGCGCGATCTGCTGCGGCGGATGCTCGACGCCTGAGAACCGCCGGTAAAGTTTTCGCCATGCGTGATCTTGGGGTGGGATTCCGACATCTTCTGCGCGGCCAGCGCTGGGTGGCCCGGCACGGCCGGAGCTACGGCTTCGGACTGCTGCCCGGCCTGATCACGCTGGTCCTCTACACGGCCGCGCTGGTCGCCCTCGCGCTGTGGGGCGAGGACGCGGTCGCCTGGGCGACACCGTTCGCCGACGACTGGTCGAGCCCCTGGCAGGGCCTGTTCCGCGGCTTCCTGACAGCCGTCCTGTTCGCCCTCGGCCTGCTGCTCGCCGTCCTCACCTTCACGGCCGTCACCCTGCTGATCGGCCAGCCCTTCTACGAGAGCCTCTCCGAGCAGGTCGACGCCGACCTCTCGCCCGACGGCACCGCTCCCCGGTCGGGCCTGCCGCTGTGGCGCGAGCTGTGGATCTCGGCCCGCGACAGCCTGCGCATCCTGGTCCGGGCGGCGCTGTGGGGCGTGCTGCTCTTCGCCCTCGGCTTCCTGCCCGTCGTCGGCCAGACCGCCGTACCGGTGATCGGCTTCTTCGTCACCGGCTTCTTCCTCACCGAGGAACTGGCCGCCGTCGCCCTGCAGCGCCGCGGCGTCGAACTGCGCGCCCGCCTCGCCCTGCTGCGCTCCCGCAAGACCCTCGTCTGGGGCTTCGGCGTCCCCCTCGGCCTGGCCTTCCTGGTCCCGTTCGTCGCGGTGTTCCTGATGCCGGGCGCGGTCGCGGGCGCCACCCTCCTCGCCCGCGACCTGCTGGGGGAGGAGAACGCGGCCGACGACGACGCCCCGGAGGACGGCGGGGACGTCCAGCCGGCCCCGGCAGTACCGCCGCACCGGCACGACGGGTGATACTGCCCGGCGTGAAGACAGCGAAGGCCGTGAACCTGGGCGTCATCTTCCTTCTGGAACTCGGCGTCCTCGCAGCGGTCCTCCGCTGGGGCAGCACCCGCATGGGACTGCTCGCCGTCTTCGCGTCCGGCGGCCTCGCCTGGCTGTGGTCGCTGTTCGGATCACCGCGCGCCAGGTTCCCGCTCCGCGGTGCCGCGCGCGTCGCCTTCGAAGTGCTCTGGTTCGGCACCGGAGTCGCCGCCCTGTACGCCGTCGGCGCCTACGCCTGGGCCCTCGTCCTCGCCCTGGTCTGCCTGGCGAGCAAGTCCCTCGCGTACGCCTGGGACCGGTGAGCCTCACTCCACCGGCCCGCCAGCAGCCACAGCAAGTCCCGCCCCCGCCCGTGTCCGTCTGTGCGACACCGGCCTTCGAGGTGCAGGACGAGAAGGGGAACGCGTGGGTGTGTGTGAAGGGTTCGTACGAGATCGCGGCGGGCCGCTCGATCGGCGACCGAAGACTGGCGGCCCCGATTAAGGTCTGATCCGGGACAAGTCCCCCACGAGCAGCCCCGGCCCGGGACCTGACCCCTGGGCCGGGGCTCGTGCGCGGCGGCGGGAGCGTCTAGCGCACCGCGAAGCCGTACACCGTCGCGGAGCGGAACACCTCGCCCGGCCGCAGGACCGTGCTCGGGAACTCGGGGCGGTGGGGGGAGTCCGGGAAGTGCTGGGTCTCCAGGGCGACGCCGGCGCCGGGGGCGAAGGGGTCGGACAGGTGGTCGGCGCTGTAGAACTGGAGGCCGGGCTCGGTCGTGGCCACGGTGAGGACGCGGCCGGACGCGGGGTCGTACAGCTCGGCGACCTCCTCGGCCACCGCCGTCACGCCCTTGTCCAGCACGAAGTTGTGGTCGTAGCCGGAGCCCGTCCGGCGCGGCGTACGGAAGTCGAAGCGGGAACCGGTCACGTCCTCCAGGGCGCCGGTCGGGATCAGGTCCGCGTCCACCGGGGTGTACCGGGAGGCGGCGAGCCGCAGCTCGTGCCCGGCCGTGTCGCCGGAGCCGCTCAGGTTCCAGTACGTGTGGTTGGTGAGGTTGACGACCGTGGGCGCGTCGGTGACGGCCTCGTAGGCGATCCGCAGCGCGCCTGACGCCTCGAGCGTGTACGTGGCCGACACCTCCAGCCGGCCCGGGAACCCCTCCTCGCCGTGCGGACTGACCCGGCTCAGCCGCAGCCCGTGCTCGACCGGCTCCGCCTCCCACACCCGCTTGTCGAACCCGAGTGAGCCGCCGTGCAGTGAGTTCGTCCCGTCGTTCTGCGCGAGGACGTACGTGCACCCGTCCAGCGGGAAGCGGCCGCCCGCGATGCGGTTGGCGTACCGGCCGACCAGAGCGCCCAGATACGGCTCCGGGTGCGCGAGGTAGCCGTCCAGCCCGGGGAACCCCAGCACCACGTCCGTCCGGCCACCGTCCCGGTCCGGTACCTCGACGGACTGCACGATGCCGCCGTACGACAGCACGCGCACCCGCACCCCGCCGCGCTCCAGGGTCCAGCGGTGCACCGGAGTCCCGTCGGAAAGTGTGCCGAAAAGTTCACTCATGTGAGAAACCCTAGGTCACGGCTTCTCGGCGGTGACAGTGCGGTAGGCGATCTCGGCCAGCCTGGCCTGGCCGCTGCGGCTCGGGTGGAACCAGTCCCACTGGCTGAGCTGGGCCGTGCCGAAGCGGTAGTCGAACACCGCGTTGCCGTCGAAGCGGCAGCGGCGGTCCTTGGCGCACACCTCCTTCAGCACCGCGTTGTACGCCTCCACGCGCTGCTGCACCGTGTCCCGCCGCACCACGGCCGCGCTGCTCAGATCGTCGGCGTCGGCCAGCATCGACGGGCAGATGCCCAGCTTCCACACCTGCTTGCCCAGCGGGCTGGTCCGGCCCTGCGACCACAGCCGCTTCAGATTCGGCACGCTCGCGACGTACACCTGCGTCTTCGGCAGCGCCCCCCGCAGCCTGCCCAGCGCCTCCTCGAACTCCGCGCGGAAGTCCGCCACCGGCGTCATCGCGGAGGCGGACGAGCGGCAGGCGTCGTTGGCCCCCACCATCACCGTCACCAGCGCGGGCCTGCGCGCCACCGCCCGGGTGACCTGCCCCGCCAGGTCGGACATCCGGGCGCCGGTCTGCGCGTAGTTCCAGCTGTGCCGCGCCGCCCCCGCCGCGCCCAGCAGCCGCACCGCCAGGCTGTCGACCTGGGCGTCGCTGCCCGTCGCCCACGACACCTGGGGACAGTCGGAGAGCACGTTGCAGGCGTCGAAGCCGCGGGTGATGGAGTCGCCGACCGCGGCGATCGAGTCCGGGCTGCGGTCCCACACCGGAGCCGGCCGGGCCGGCGGCCGCGAGGCGCTGTCCCCGGAGCCCTTCCTGCCCTCGGGGCCGCCTCCGCCGAAGGCGTCACAGCCCGCCGTGGCCAGCACGGCCGTCACCACGACCGCAAGGGCGGCCCGCGCGCGGTGCCTTCGCTTCCGCATCCTCGGCTGTTCCCCTCGTTCGACGGTGGAGTGCTCCCTCTATGACAACGCGCGGGAGTTCCCCGCCGGTGACCTGGGAACGGCGCACCCCCGTACAAGCGTCCCCCTGGGTGAATGACGGGGGTTTCCTGGCGCCTGGACCGACGGTACGTCACACTCCTTGCGCCGCCGCAGGGTAGCCTCGCCATCAACGCGGCCGTCGCGCCACTGCCGCCCCGCCAGTCCGCAAGATGTCCCGCTCTGCCCGGAGGTTCCGGTGACGACACGTGGAGTTCTGTACGTGCACTCCGCGCCGCGCGCGCTGTGCCCGCACGTCGAGTGGGCCGTCGCCGGGGTGCTGGGCACCCGAGTCAGCCTGGACTGGATCCGCCAGCCCGCCGCTCCCGGCACTTGGCGCTCGGAGTTCTCCTGGCAGGGCGAGGCGGGCACCGCCTCCAAGCTCGCCTCGGCCCTGCGAGGCTGGCACCTCCTGCGCTTCGAGGTCACCGCCGAGCCCTGCCCCACCGCCGAGGGCGAACGCTACAGCTGCACCCCCGACCTCGGCATCTTCCACGCAGTCACCGGCCTGCACGGCGACATCCTCATCCCCGAGGACCGCCTGCGCGCCGCGCTGACCCGGTCCCAGCGCGACGAGACGGACCTGGAGGCCGAGATCGCCAAGCTCCTGGGCAAGCCCTGGGACGACGAGCTGGAGCCGTTCCGCTACGCGGGCGAGGGCGCACCGGTCCGCTGGCTCCACCAGGTGGTCTGAGCACCCGGACATGACGGAGGGCCCTCACCCGCGGGTGAGGGCCCTCCGTCATGTCTCAGATGGTCCGGAACGCCAGAACCACGTTGTGCCCGCCGAACCCGAACGAGTCGTTCAGCGCGGCGATCCGCCCCTCGGGCAGCTGACGGGCCTCGCCGGTCACGACATCCGCGTCGACCTCGGGGTCGAGGTTCTCCACGTTGATGGTCGGCGGGGCCGTCCGGTTCACCAGCGCCAGGATCGACGCCACGGTCTCGATACCGCCCGCACCACCGAGCAGATGACCCGTCATCGACTTGGTCGCCGAGATCGCCATGTGGTCGACGTCGTCGCCGAACACCTTGCGCAGCGCCTTCACCTCCGCCACGTCACCCTGCGGGGTGGACGTCGCGTGCGCGTTCACGTGCACGATCTCCGCCGGCTTCAGGTCGGTGCTGTCGATCAGGTTCTGCAGCGCCTGCGCGATCCCGTTGCCGGACGGCTCCGGCTGCGTGATGTGGTGGGCGTCGGCCGAGATGCCCTGGCCGACCGCCTCGACGTAGATCCGGGCGCCGCGCGCCTTCGCGTGCTCCTCGGACTCCAGGACGATCACACCGGCGCCCTCGCCGAGGACGAAGCCGTCACGGCCGGAGTCGTAGGGACGCGACGCGCCCTGGGGGTCGTCGTTGTTCTTGGACATCGCCATCATGTTGCCGAACGCGGCGATGGGAAGCGGGTGGATGGCGGCCTCGGTGCCACCGGCCACGACCACGTCCGCACGCCCGGTGCGGATCATCTCGATCGCGTACCCGATGGCCTCCGCGCCCGAGGCGCAGGCCGACACCGGGGTGTGCACACCGGCCCGCGCGCCCAGCTCGATGCCGACGTTGGCCGCCGGGGAGTTGGGCATCAGCATCGGCACGGTGTGCGGGGAGACGCGGCGTACGCCCTTCTCCCTGAGCACGTCGTACTGGTCCAGGAGCGTCGTCACGCCACCGATGCCGGAGGCGATGACCGCACCGAGACGGTCGGGGTTCACGGACTGGTCCTCACCGGCCTTGGCGGTGAAACCGGCGTCCTTCCAGGCCTCCTGAGCGGCGATCAGCGCGAACTGCGCCGAGCGGTCCAGCTTGCGGGCCTGCGGCCGGGGGATGATCTCACCCGGCTCGACGGCGATCTGCGCGGCGATGCGGACCGGCAGGTCGGCCGCCCACTCCTGCTCCAGGAGGCTCACGCCGGACGTGCCGGCGACGAGGGCCTCCCAGAACGAAGCTGCGTCGCCACCCAGCGGTGTGGTTGCGCCGATACCGGTGACGACCACGGTGCGATTGGTCGGGCTCACGGGAATTCTTTCTCCAACGGATGCGGGATTCTACGGCGCCACCGCCGGGTGGCGGGGCCTTGCGGCCTTGGGCCTAGGAGATGGCTCAGGCCTGGTGCTTCAGGATGTAGTCGGTGGCGTCACCGACGGTCTTGAGGTTCTTGACGTCCTCGTCCGGGATCTTCACGTCGAAGCGCTCCTCGGCGGCGACGACGACCTCGACCATGGACAGCGAGTCCACGTCCAGGTCGTCGGTGAAGGACTTGTCCAGCTGGACGTCCTCGGTGGGGATCCCGGCGATCTCGTTCACGATCTCGGCGAGACCGGCGACGATCTCTTCCTGAGTGGCGGCCATGTCAGGCGCTCCTTCTTCGATATTCCAGACGGTTGGTGGCAGTGTGCACCGTGCCGGACGCAAGATCCGGCACGGAGTGCCTAGGGGAGGGTAACGACCGTGGCGGCGTAGACGAGACCCGCCCCGAATCCGATGACGAGCGCGGTGTCGCCGCTCTTCGCCTCGCCGGTCGCCAGAAGCCGCTCCATCGCGAGCGGAATCGAGGCGGCCGAGGTGTTGCCGGTGGTGCGGATGTCACGGGCGACCGTGACGTGCTCCGGCAGCTTCAGCGTCTTCACCATCGAGTCGATGATCCGCACATTGGCCTGGTGCGGGATGAAGACGTCCAGGTCGTCCGGGCTGATCCCGGCCGCGTCCAGCGCCTGCTGGGCGACCTTCGCCATCTCGAACACGGCCCAGCGGAACACCGCCTGGCCCTCCTGCGTGATCGCAGGGAACTTGACGTTGCCCTCGCTGTCCACGGGCAGCTCGGACAGGTCACCGATCCTGAACCGGTCCCAGGACACGGTCTGCTTGATGGTCTGGGCCTTGTCGCCCTCCGAGCCCCAGACGGTCGGGCCGATCGCCGGCTCCCGGGACGGGCCGACCACCACCGCGCCGGCGCCGTCGCCGAACAGGAAGGCCGTCGCACGGTCCTCCAGGTCGGTCAGGTCGCTGAGCCGCTCCACGCCGATGACGAGCACGTACTCGGCGGAACCTTCCACCACCATGCCCTTGGCGAGGGTCAGGCCGTAGCCGAAGCCCGCGCAGCCCGCCGAGATGTCGAACGCGGCGGCCTTGTCGGTGCCCAGCTTGTCGGCGATCTCCGTGGCGACCGCCGGGGTCTGGCTGAAGTGCGAGACGGTCGAGACGACCACGGCGCCGATCTGCTCCGCGCCGATGCCCGCGTCGGCGATCGCCTTGCCGGCGGCCTCGACGGACATCGCGGCGACGGTCTCCTCGGGACCGGCCCAGTGCCGGGTCTCGATGCCGGAGCGCGAACGGATCCACTCGTCGGACGAGTCGATCTTCTCGAGGATCACCTCGTTGGGCACGACCCGGGTCGGCCGGTAGCCGCCGACACCGAGGATGCGCGCGTACGGGGCGCCCTTGCTGGGCCTGATCTTCGACATGTTCGTACGGCTCCTTAGGCGTCAGGCGTGGACGTGTTCGGCGATCAGCTCGCGGGCCGCGTCGAGGTCGTCGGGGGTCTTCAGGGCCAGCGTCTTGACGCCGGGCAGGGCGCGCTTGGCGAGACCGGTGAGGGTGCCACCCGGGCAGACCTCGATGAGCGCGGTGGCACCCAGCTCCTTGAACGTCTCCATGCACAGGTCCCAGCGGACCGGGTTGGCGACCTGGCCGACGAGCCGCTCGAGCACCTCGGAGCCGGCGGTGACGCTGCGGCCGTCCTTGTTGGAGACGTAAGGCACCTTCGGGTCGGCGGGCGCCAGCTCGGCGGCGGCCTTGGCCAGCGCCTCGACGGCGGGCGCCATGTGGTGCGTGTGGAAGGCACCGGCGACCTTCAGCGGGACGACCTTGCGGACGCCCTCGGGCTTGTCCTCGTTCAGCGCGGCGAGCTGCTCCAGTGTGCCGGCGGCCACGATCTGGCCCGCGCCGTTGATGTTCGCCGGGGTCAGGCCCAGCTTCTGCAGGTGCGCGACGGACGTCTCCGGGTCGCCGCCGAGCAGCGCCGACATGCCGGTCTCGGTGATCGCGGCGGCGTCGGCCATGGCCAGACCCCGCTTGCGGACGAGGGCCAGCGCCGCGGTGTCGTTCAGGACGCCCGCGAAGGCGGCGGCGGTGATCTCGCCGACGCTGTGGCCGGCGACCGCGCCCGGGGCGATCTGCGACATGTCACCCAGTGCCGCGGCGGACAGGATCCCGGCGGCGACCAGCAGCGGCTGGGCCACCGCGGTGTCACGGATGGCGTCCGCGTCGGCCTGGGTGCCGTAGTGCACCAGGTCCAGTCCGATGGCGTCCGACCACGTGGCGACGCGGTCCGCGGCACCGGGCAGTTCGAGCCAGGGAGTCAGGAAGCCGGGCGTCTGGGCGCCCTGGCCGGGAGCGACGAGTACGAGCACTCTCACACTCTCTCTTGGGGACGGGCACGGCCGCCCGTGGGGACAAGGACGAAGAACACGAGGGGCTTTTGTGGGCCCCCGACAAAACGTCAGGGCTGGAGGTCTCCATCGGCGAGACGCCCCAGGATCAGCGCGATCCGCAGTGTGAACGCGGATCGTACATCCGATGGCGACCAGCCGGTGACGTCTGTCACACGTCGGAGCCGGTAGCGCACGGTGTTCGGGTGAACGAAGAGCATCCGCGCCGCGCCTTCCAGGCTGCTGGCCTGTTCCAGGTAGACACTCAGGGTCTCCAGGAGTGCGGAGCCTGCCTCCTCCAGTGGTCTGTAGATCTCCTCCACCAGTTGCTCGCGTGCGCTCGGATCGCCCGCGATGGCCCGCTCCGGCAGCAGATCGTCCGCCAGCACCGGGCGGGGGGCGTCCTGCCAGGCAGAGCACGCCTTGAGGCCAGCGGCGGCGGCCTGCGCGGACCGCGTGGCGGCCAGCAGATCGGACACGACGGGCCCGGCGACGACCGGTCCGGCCGCGTAGGGCCCGATCAGCGACTTGGCGACGGCGAGCGGATTCGGGTTGCCCCCGGCGATCACCACGAGCCGGTCCCCGAGGACGCCCGTGAGCACCTGCAGCTTGGCGTGCCGGGCGGCCCGCCGGATGGCCTCCACGGTCAGCTCGCTGTCCCCGTCCGGCGCCGTGCCGAGGACGACGCACACGTGCTCCGGGGCGTTCCAGCCCAGCGCGGCGGCCCGGCTGACGGCGCCCTCGTCGGCCTCCCCGCTGAGCACGGCGTTGACCACGAGCGACTCCAGCCGGGCGTCCCAGGCACCGCGTGCCTCGGCGGCCTGGGCGTACACCTGGGCGGTGGCGAAGGCGATCTCCCGCGCGTACACCAGCAGCGCCTCGCGCAGCACGCTCTCGTCGCCCGGGGCGGCCACCTCGTCGATGGCGCTCTCCATGACCTCGATGGTGGTGCGCACCATCTCCACGGTCTGGCGCAGCGTGATGGCCCGGGTCAGCTCACGGGGAGCGGTGCCGAACACGTCGGTGGAGATCGCCTGCGGGGCGTCGGGGTGCCGGAACCACTCGGTGAACGCGGCGATGCCCGCCTGGGCGACGAGCCCGATCCAGGAACGGTTCTCCGGGGGCATGGCCCGGTACCACGGCAGGGTCTCGTCCATGCGCGCGATGGCCTGAGCGGCGAGCGACCCGGAGGACTTCTCCAGCCGCTTCAGCGTCGCGGAGTGCGGGTGGACGGCGTGTGCTGCGTGTTCGCTGTGGCGGGATTCGGGTTCGGGCACGGGGACAAGACTGCCTTATCGGGACGGGGCCGTGTGCCGCCGGGGTCGGGGGAGGGCTGCGCCGGGCTCGCGTGCGCGGTCTACGGTGGTGCCCGTGATGGACGTACGGCGCGCCGGCGAGCGCTACCCAGGAGGGGATCCCGAGGCCGGGATCGACACCCGCCACGCCTTCTCCTTCGGGCCGCACTACGACCCGGACAACCTGCGCTTCGGTGCGGTGATCGCCTGCAACGAGGAGCGGCTCGCGCCGGGCGCCGGGTTCGACGAACACCCGCACAGCCGCACGGAGATCGTCACCTGGGTGATCGAGGGCGAGCTGACGCACCGGGACTCCACGGGCCACGAGACCGTGGTCCGCGCCGGTGACGTCCAGCACCTCGCCGCGGCGTCGGGCGTCCGCCACGTGGAACGCAACGCCGGCCCGCTCCCGCTGACCTTCCTGCAGATGTGGCTGGCCCCGCTCACCCCCGGCGGCGACCCCTCCTACGAGATCGTCCGGGGCATCGCCGACTCGACCCCGTACGCCGTCCCCGCCTCCGGCGCGATGCTCCACGTACGCCGCCTGGCCCCGGGCGAGCGCACGGCGATCCCCGACGCGGCGTACCTGTACGTCCACGTCGTCCGAGGAGAGCTGGAACTGGAGGGCCAGGCCCTGGGCCCGGGCGACTCCGCCCGCATCACGGCGTCACGGGGCCTGGAGGCGGCAGCGGCGACCCCGGCGGAACTCCTGCTGTGGGAGATGACGGGCTAGCCGCACCCGGCCACGGGCACCGGCCGGGCTCAGCCGCGCAGCTCCCCCAGCACCGCGTCCGTGAACGCCGGCCACGCCTCGACCGCCCACGGTCCGAAGGCCCGGTCGGTCAGGGCCACGCCTGCCGCGCCCGCATCGGGGTCGACCCACAGGAACGTGCCGGACTGGCCGAAGTGCCCGAACGTACGGGGCGAGGACGAACTTCCCGTCCAGTGCGGCGACTTGGAGTTCCGGATCTCGAACCCGAGCCCCCAGTCGTTCGGGTTCTGGTGCCCGTACCCCGGCAGCACCCCCTTCGTCCCCGGATACTGCACGCTCATCGCCTCCGCCACCGTCCGCGGATCCAGCAGCCGCGGCGCCTGCACCTCCGCGGCGAACCGCAGCAGGTCCGAGACGGTGGACACGCCGTCCTTCGCCGGGGAGCCCTCCAGCGACGTGGACGTCATCCCCAGCGGCTCCAGCACCGCCTGCCGCAGATACTCGGCGAACGGAATGTCCGTCGCCTTGGCGACGTGGTCCCCGAGCTGCTCGAACCCCGCGTTGGAGTACAGCCGCCGCTCCCCGGCCGGCGCCGTCACCCGGTGCTCGTCGAACGCCAGCCCCGAGGTGTGCGCGAGCAGATGCCGCACCGTGGACCCGGGCGGCCCGGCCGGCTCGTCCAGCTCCACGGCCCCCTCCTCGTACGCGACGAGCACCGCGTACGCCGCCAGCGGCTTGGTCACCGAGGCCAGCGGAAAACGGTGCCCGACGGGTCCGTGGGTCCCCGGGACCGTTCCGTCGGCCCGTACGACCCCCGCGGCGGCGGTGGGCACCGGCCAGTTCTCGATCAACGCCAGACTCTGCAACGACATGCCGCGAGCCTAATCCGGGCTCACAGCTGCAACCGCATCGAGGGGTCCGGCTTGCGCACGAAGCCCAGCGACGCGTAGAGCGGCTCCGCCTCGGCGGACGCGTTGAGGTCGACCTGGGCGGCGCCCCGCCGGCGGAACCACTCCAGCAGCTCCGCCATGCACGCGCGCGCGTACCCCCGCCGCCGTGCGCCGGGATCGGTGGCGACGCTGAACACGTACCCCACCCGGCCGTGCGGGTTCCCGGCCCGCCCGATCCGGTACTCCAGCGTCCCCGCGACCATCGCGGCCAGCGCCTGCGGCCGCTCCGGGTGGTCCACGACGAAGGCCGCGAAGTCCCCGTCGGCCTCGGTGAGCCGGGCCCGCAGGATCGGCAGGGACTCCGGGTGCCAGTCCACCGGCCCGCCCGGACCGTCCGGTCCGAACACCGAGTCGATCATCACCTGGCGCAGCCGCAGCAGTTCCCCGGCGTCCTCGGGCCGGGCCCGTCGTACAAGACTCATGTCCCGCACGCTAACCACGACCGCCCGGCGCCGTCCTGGGGATTTCTTGACGGATTCCGCTTGCTTGGAGTGCACTCCAAGGCCATAGCGTGGGGAACATGACGGTGATGCAGACCACGCCAGCGGCCCCGGAGCAAGCCACCCCCGCCGACATCTGCTCCGCCCCACCCCGGCGCCATCCCCGCCCCGACGGCCAGGACCGCTACACGATCAGCGAGGTCGTCGCCTTCACCGGCCTGACCGCGCACACCCTGCGCTGGTACGAGCGCATCGGCCTGATGCCGCACGTGGACCGCTCCCACACCGGCCAGCGCCGCTACAGCAACCGCGACCTGGACTGGCTGGACTTCGTCACCAAGCTGCGGCTGACGGGCATGCCGGTGGCGGACATGGTCCGGTACGCCGAGCTGGTCAGGGAGGGCGACCACACGTTCGCCGAGCGCCGCGAGCTGCTGGAATCCACCCGCCGGGACGTCCTGAACCGCATCGCGGAACTGCACGACACCCTCTCGGTGCTGGACCGGAAGATCAGCTTCTACGGCCGGGAGCGGTGACACCCCGGCCGCCCGCTACAACTCGGCCAGCAACTCGGCCTTCTTGGACGAGAACTCCTCGTCCGTCACCAGCCCGGCCCGGTGCAACTCGCCCAGGTGACGGATCCGTTCGGCGATGTCCGCGGGGTCCCGACGCGACGGGGCCGGTACCACCGGTACCGGCCCCCGGGTCCGCACCGCCGCCAGCACGGCAGCGGCGAACGGCAGCGACTCGTGCACCGGCCCGTACCCCAGCCCGAACACCACCGCCGCCGGATCCTGGTCGGGCTGCAGGGCTCCCGTCGCCGAGGCGGAGCGCCGCAGCAGGCGCAGATGCCCCTCGAAGACCTCCGGGGAGCGCCACTCCACCCCGCTGAGGTCGCCGACCGCGAAGCTCTGGTCGCCCGCCTTCCACTTCGCCGAGGACGCCCCCGTCCAGGACCAGCGGAACTGCACGGAGGTCCCGTCGAAGGACGCCTTCCCGTCGTACGCCTTGAACTGCAGCGGCGTCTCGGGCGGGGACACCAGGTACCGCTCGGCGGGCTCCGACCCGGTCCCGGTCAGCAGCTCCTTCAGTTCGTCGGCGTAGTACTCGGCGAGCGTCGAGCGCTCGGCCGGCAGGACCAGCCGGTACGGGTCGGCGTTCTCGCTCAGTTGCCCGGCCGCCGCCTCCATCAGTGGATCGGCCCCCGGCCGCGGGCGCAGCCGCAGCGCCACCGTGCCGCGCTTGCCCGGGGTGAGGGTCACGCCCTCCACCGCGGACAGCGGTATGCGTCGTTCGCCCAGCGCCTGGAACAGCTTCGGAGTCCGGATCCCCCGTTCGTAACGGATGAGCACGGAGTCGGACTCGAACTCCCATACGGCATGAAAACCCGCCAGTACGTCACCCATGCGGCTCATCGTATGCGGCACGTGCTCCTCCGTCGCCACCCGCGCAGACCGCACTTCCTGCTGTTTCTACGCGCGTCCGGCCGTCGTCGTGTCGGTCAGACCGGCCCGGCACGCGTCGTTCTCGCGGGCGCAGGTCACGTTGTCGTACGCCCCCACCGCCACGTCGGCGAGGTTGCGCAGGCTGTCGGTGCCCGGCTGGAAGTAGCCGGCGTGCCCCTGGGCGTCGTGCGCCGAGAGCACCCGGGAGCCGAAGCCCGAGGACACCGGGTCCGCGCCGTGCCCGAGGCCGCCGAGCTCCAGGTAGGGCACGTCCTGCACCCAGTCGGTGGCGTCCCGCATCGCCCAGAGCCGGGCCGAGGTGCCCAGGTGGGCGGCGCTGGGGACGCGCATGCCGGGGCTCGCGGCCACCGCTATGTCGCTCACCCGGCGGGGCATGCCGTGGGCCGCGACCCCGCAGACCACGGAGCCGTAGCTGTGGCAGACCGCCGACACCGGCGCCCGGCCGGGCAGCGCGCGCAGCAGCGCGTTCAGCCGTACGGCGCCCTCCTCGGCGCGCAGGCCCGTGGCCGCGTCGACGCCCAGCCCGTCCGGCGCGGTGTAGTCGGCCCAGGCGATCACGGCCGTGCGCGTCGTGGGACGGGCCGCCCGCTCGGCCGTGTAGAGCGCCTTGGCCATGCCGACCGGGGCGCTGTACGGGCGGTAGCTCTTCTCGAAGGTGAGCAGGTCGGTGTCGACGCCGGGGACGACGACGGAGATCCGCTCGGCCCTGGTGAGGTTCCCGAACACCTCCGCGACCCGCCCGGAGCCCGCCGGGTCGAAGGCGAGGATGTGCCGGCCGCGCTGCATCAGCGCCTCGTAGCGCTCGACGCGGCGGCCCGCGTCCTGCTGGCCGGCCGTGCTGAGCCGGCTGTCGTGCATCCGCTTCTTCTCCACCCGGCGCGCCTGCTCCAGCGCGAGATGGTTGGCGCGGTAGCGCAGGGCCACCGGGGCGCCGTTCATGTTGCCGACCGCGAGCGGGTAGCGGTGGGCGAGGCGCTCGCGGTCGTGCTCACCGATCGAGGTGAAGAAGCGCGCGAGCCGCGCGGGGGAGGCCTTGGGGTCCGGCAGATGCCGGCCGTGCAGGCGGCCGTGCTTCCACTTGTCGAGCGAGGCCTGCAGGGCCGTCGCCTCCCGGTGGCTGTGCAGGGCGGTCCAGCCGGTTGTGGCGAGCATCACGAACACGACGGACAGCGCCAGCATCGCGCGCCAGACGTTGAGTTGCGGGGAGGAGTCGAAGGAAGTCACTGGGAGGACACACTAGGAGAACGAGAGGGTCTCGCGGTAACCGAGTGACAGGGATCACGTTTCGGCAACGGTCGAACGATCCCGGAACGACCTCACCCGGTACGCCAGTTCCCGGTGAGTGCCGATCCCACCTGATCGAGGTAGGACGCGGTGAGTTGACGGATCGCCACCAGACTGAAGTCGTCGCCCGTGCTCCACTGCCGCTCGGTGACCCTCATCACCCCGCCGAACACGGCCACGGCCAGCCGCGGCCGGGGGTCCGCGTCCACGTCCACGCCCTCCCGCTCGGCGAGCAGCCGCGCGATGGTCTCCTCCGTCGCCGCCGAGCGCCGCAGGTGCGCGGCGAGCAGTGCGGGGGTGGACTCGATCGTCCGGTACATCCGCAGATACAGCTCGACCGGGACCGCCGACTCCACGGTCTCCCGGATCGCGTCCCAGCCCTGCAGCACCGCCTGCCGCAGCGCCTCCATCGGCGCCTCGCCGGCCGGGCGCTCCCGTACGGCCGCCACGAAGCGGGCCTCGGTCATGTCCTGGACGGCGAAGGCCGCGTCCTCCTTGCCGGCGAAGTAGCGGAAGAAGGTGCGCTGGGAGACCTCGCAGGCCTCGGCGATCTCGTCGACGGTCGTCTGCTCGTAGCCCTGGGTGGTGAACAGTTCGAGAGCGGCCCGCAGCAGCGCCTCCCGGGTACGCCGCTTCTTGCGCTCGCGCAGCGTCTCCATGCCCTCTTCTCCGCTTCCTGTGAATGTTTCGCCAGCTCAGCCTATGCGCCCATGACCTGTCAGTCACCGACTTGTGAACCCGATCGTCAAGTGTCAGTGGCTGTCACTATCCTCGAACGCATGACTAGTCAGACCACCGTCGACACCACTGGCCCGGGGGACAGGGCGCCCGCGGCGCCGTCGGAGCCGGCCCCGGCCACCGGCCTGCGCGGCCACCCGTGGCTCACCCTCATCACCGTTGCCGTAGGCGTCATGATGGTGGCCCTGGACGGCACCATCGTGGCCATCGCCAACCCGGCCATCCAGAAGGACCTCGGCGCCACCTTCGCCCAGGTGCAGTGGATCACCAACGGCTACTTCCTGGCGCTCGCGGTCTCCCTGATCACCGCCGGCAAGCTCGGCGACCGCTTCGGCCACCGGCAGACCTTCCTGATAGGCGTGACCGGCTTCGCCGCCGCCTCCGGGGCCATCGGACTGTCCGACAGCATCGCGCTCGTCGTCACCTTCCGCGTCTTCCAGGGCCTGTTCGGCGCGCTGCTGATGCCGGCCGCGCTGGGCCTGCTGCGGGCGACCTTCCCGGCCGAGAAACTCAACATGGCCATCGGCATCTGGGGCATGGTCATCGGCGCCTCCACCGCGGGCGGCCCGATCCTCGGCGGCGTCCTGGTCGAGCACGTCAACTGGCAGTCGGTGTTCTTCATCAACGTGCCGGTGGGTGTGCTCGCCCTCGTCCTCGGCCTGCTGATCCTGCGGGACCACCGTGCCGAGAACGCTCCGCGCTCCTTCGACGTCCTCGGCATCGCCTTGCTGTCGGGTGCCATGTTCTGCCTGGTGTGGGCCCTGATCAAGGCGCCCGCCTGGGGTTGGGGCGACGGGCGGACCTGGGCCTTCATCGCCGCCTCCGTGCTCGGCTTCGCCCTGTTCTCCTTCTGGGAGACGAAGGTGAGGGAGCCGCTGATCCCGCTGCGGCTCTTCCGCTCGGTCCCGCTGTCCGCGGGCGTCGTCCTGATGGTCCTCATGGCCATCGCCTTCATGGGCGGCCTGTTCTTCGTCACCTTCTACCTGCAGAACGTGCACGGCATGAGCCCGATCGACGCCGGTCTGCACCTGCTGCCGCTCACCGGCATGATGATCGTCGGCTCCCCGCTCGCGGGCGCGATGATCACCAAGCTGGGCCCGCGCATCCCGCTGGCGGGCGGCATGACGGCCACCGCGGTCGCCATGTACGGCATGTCGACGCTCGAGGCCGACACCGGCAGCGGGCCGATGTCCCTCTGGTTCGCCCTGCTCGGCCTCGGTCTCGCGCCGGTCATGGTCGGCGCGACCGAGGTCATCGTCGGCAACGCGCCCATGGAGCTGTCCGGGGTGGCCGGCGGTCTCCAGCAGGCGGCCATGCAGATCGGCGGCAGCCTCGGTACGGCCGTGCTGGGCGCCGTGATGGCCTCCAAGGTGGACAGCGACCTCGCGGACAACTGGAAGGGAGCCGGTCTGCCTCCGCTCACGGCGCAGCAGGCGGCCCAGGCCTCCGAGGCGGTGCAGGTCGGCGTCGCCCCGGTACCGAAGGGCACGCCGGAGGCGATCGCCGCGAAGATCACCGGCGTCGCCCACGACACCTTCATCTCCGGCATGAGCCTCGCCTCGCTGGTCGCGGCGGGCGTGGCGGCGGTCGCCATCTTCGTCGCGCTGCTCACCAAGCGGGGCGAGAACGCGGAGGCGGGCGCGGGCGTGGGCCACATCTGACCCACGTTTCCTGGCCCATTCGGCGTTTCATGCGGTACATGCGTTTCATGCCGATTCCGGGCGAAGTTCCCCTATCAGGGTGACTCCGCTAAAGATCCCTCGCCATCGGTGCGCGCCGCAGGTCACAGTGGGTCAAGTCCTCCGCAGGGCATGGGAGGACGCGGGCCGCGGCGCGCGCTGCTGGAGGGGGGCAGCGCGCGCAGGTCTGCTCCCGCCGAACCGGGGTACCCGCACATCGAACCCGAACTGTCCATGACGATCAGGGAGTTGATGATGGCAGCCTTCGGGAACGGAACGCGCGGGTACCCCCGGTCGCGTGGCCGGACGTGGCAACGGACCGGGCCGGACCGTGCGACGCTCGGCATCATCGGCGCGATCTGTGCCGTGGCCGGCTTCTTCGCCCTGGGTATCGTCCTGGGCCCGGTGGCGATGCTCTGCGGCTGGCAGTCCATGGGCCGCAGGTGGTCCTCCAACCCCACCATCCCGTCGCTGGTGGCCCTGATCCTGGGCGCCATCGACACCCTGCTGTCCCTCATCACCCTGGCGGGCGCAGCAACTTGGGGCCACGGCCTGCTCTGACCGAGCGAACGCGCCCGCGCAGCCAGGGGCCGCGGTCAGGCCCCTGGTGCGCGGGCGCCTGCAACGCCCTGGGGGCGCGGGGAACAGTGTCGCTGCGCAGCTGCGGGCCATCGTGGCCGCTGGGGGCGGCACGGACGAGCGCAGGCGGCACCGGCACCCACCCGCCTCAGCCCCGCTGCTCCTCCCGCGCCGTCAGCCGAGCCACCTCCGCCCGGAGCAACCGCACCTCCTCCGCCAGCGAGGCGATCGCCTCCGTCTGCCGCCGCTCCTCCACGTCGTCCTTCTCGAACCGCGAGATGAACCACGCCGCGATGTTCGCGGTCACCACACCCAGCAACGCGATCCCGGACAGCATCAGCCCCACGGCGATCATCCGCCCGAGCCCCGTGGTCGGCGCATGGTCCCCGTACCCCACGGTCGTCATCGTCGTGAACGACCACCACACCGCATCACCCAGCGTCCGGATGTTCCCGTTCGGCGACGCCCGCTCCACCGACAGCACCGCCAGCGACCCGAACATCAGCAGCCCGACCACCGCCCCCACGACATACGTGGTCAGCCGGATCTGCGGAGCCATCCGCGCCCGCCGCCCCACCAGCAGCAGCGTCGAGACCATCCGCAGCAGCCGCAGCGGCTGCAGCAGCGGCAGCACCACCGCGCACAGGTCTATCCAGTGCGCCCGGACGAACGCCCGGCGGCGCGGGGCGAGCGCCAGCCGCATCAGGTAGTCGACGGCGAACGCCGCCCAGACCACCCATTCGGTGGTCGTGCACAGGATCGTCACGGAGTGGTCGGCGGAGCTGTCCACGATCGGCACGGCGTAGGCGACGGCGAACGCCATCGCGAGCGCCAGCAACGGCCGCTGGGTACACCGCTCCCAGCGGTCCTGGGCCGAGTGATCGTTCATGGCCGCCATCGTAAAGAAAGGGTAAGGGCGGTGGAGACCTCGGCTCCACCGCCCGTCACCGCTCCACGCCGCGCAGCGTTACGCGTCGCCGCCCGCGGCCCCCGGGTCCGCCGCCGCGACGTCCAGCAGCTGGTACCGGTCGATGGCCTGCTTCAGCACGGACCGGTCGACCTTGCCCTCACGGGCCAGCTCGGTCAGCACCGCCACCACGATCGACTGCGCGTCGATGTGGAAGAACCGCCGCGCCGCGCCGCGCGTGTCGGCGAAGCCGAAGCCGTCCGCGCCCAGCGACTGGTACGTGCCCGGCACCCACCGCGCGATCTGGTCCGGCACCGACCGCATCCAGTCGGACACCGCCACGAACGGCCCCTCGGCCCCGCTCAGCTTCCGCGTCACCCACGGCACCCGCTGCTCCTCCTCCGGGTGCAGCAGGTTGTGCTCCTCGCAGGCCACGGCCTCGCGCCGCAGCTCGTTCCAGGAGGTCGCGGACCACACGTCGGCCCTGACGTTCCACTCCTCGCCCAGGATCCGCTGGGCCTCGAGGGCCCACGGCACCGCGACACCGGACGCCATGATCTGCGCCGGGATCGAGCCGCCCGCGGCCTCGCCGATCCGGTGGATGCCCTTGAGGATGCCCTCGACGTCCACGTCGGCCGGCTCGGCCGGGTGCTGGATGGGCTCGTTGTAGACGGTGAGGTAGTAGAAGACGTCCTCGCCGTGCGGGTGCTCGGCGTCCCCGCCGTACATGCGGCGCAGGCCGTCCTGGACGATGTGCGCGATCTCGTAGGCGTATGCCGGGTCGTACGCCACGCACGCCGGGTTGGTGGAGGCGAGCAGCTGCGAGTGCCCGTCCGCGTGCTGCAGCCCCTCACCGGTCAGGGTCGTACGGCCCGCGGTCGCGCCCAGCACGAAACCGCGCGCCAGCTGGTCGGCCATCTGCCAGAACTGGTCACCGGTGCGCTGGAAACCGAACATCGAGTAGAAGACGTACACCGGGATCAGCGGCTCGCCGTGCGTGGCGTACGCCGAGCCGGCCGCGATCAGCGAGGCCGTGCAGCCCGCCTCGGAGATGCCGTCGTGCAGCATCTGACCGGTCGGCGACTCCTTGTAGGCGAGCAGCAGGTCCCGGTCCACCGCCTCGTACTGCTGGCCCAGCGGGTTGTAGATCTTCGCGCTCGGGAAGAAGGAGTCCATGCCGAACGTGCGGTACTCGTCCGGCGCGATCAGCACGAACCGCTTGCCGATCTCCTTGTCCCGCATGAGGTCCTTGAGGAGGCGCACAAAGGCCATGGTGGTCGCGATGGACTGCTGGCCCGTGCCCTTCTTCACGGTCGCGTACGCCTTGTCGTCCGGCAGCGGCAGCGGCTCGGAGCGCACGAGGCGGGTCGGCACGTATCCGCCGCACTGCTTGCGGCGGTCGTGCATGTACTGGATCTCCTCCGAGTTCCGGCCCGGGTGGTAGTACGGCGGCGGGCCCGACTCCAGCTCCTTGTCGGAGATCGGCAGGTGCAGCCGGTCGCGGAAGCGCTTGAGGTCGTCGACCGTCAGCTTCTTCATCTGGTGCGTGGCGTTGCGGCCCTCGAAGTTCGGGCCCAGCGTCCAGCCCTTGACCGTCTTGGCCAGGATGACGGTCGGCTGACCCTTGTGCTCCACGGCCGCCTTGAACGCGGCGTAGATCTTGCGGTGGTCGTGACCGCCGCGGCCCAGCATCAGGATCTGGTGGTCGGTCAGGTTCTCGACCATGGCGCGCAGCCGGTGGTCGTCGCCGAAGAAGTGGTCCCGGATGTACGCGCCGGTCTCGGTCGCGTACGTCTGGAACTGGCCGTCCGGCGTGGTGTTCATCTTGTTGACCAGCACGCCGTCGCGGTCCTGCGCGAGCAGCGGGTCCCAGGAGCGGTCCCAGATCAGCTTGATCACGTTCCAGCCGGCGCCCCGGAAGACCGACTCCAGCTCCTGGATGATCTTGCCGTTGCCGCGCACCGGGCCGTCCAGGCGCTGCAGGTTGCAGTTGACCACGAAGGTCAGGTTGTCCAGGCCCTCGCGGGCGGCGATGGAGAGCTGGCCGAGTGATTCCGGCTCGTCCATCTCGCCGTCGCCGAGGAAGGCCCACACGTGCGACTTGGAGGTGTCGGCGATGCCGCGCGCCTCCATGTAGCGGTTCATCCGCGCCTGGAAGATCGCGGAGAGCGGGCCGAGGCCCATGGAGACGGTGGGGAACTCCCAGAAGTCCGGCATCGAGCGCGGGTGCGGGTAGCTGGAGAGCCCGTCGGGGTACTTCGACTTCTCCTGCCGGAAGCCGTCCAGCTGGGCCTCGGTGAGCCGGTCGAGCAGGTACGCGCGCGCGTAGATGCCCGGGGAGGCGTGGCCCTGGAAGAAGACCTGGTCGCCGCCGAGGCCGTCGTCCTTGCCGCGGAAGAAGTGGTTGAAGCCGACGTCGTAGAGCGACGCGGAGGAGGCGAAGGTGGCGATGTGGCCGCCGACGCCGATCCCGGGGCGCTGGGCGCGCGAGACCATCACCGCGGCGTTCCAGCGGGTGGCGTTGAGGATCTTGCGCTCGATCTCCTCGTTGCCGGGGAAGAACGGCTCCGCGCGGGTGGGGATGGTGTTGACGTAGTCCGTGCTGCGCATCTCGGGCACGGCCACGCGCTTCTCGCGGGCCCGCTCGATCAGGCGCAGCATGAGATAGCGGGCCCGCTCCCGGCCGCGCTCGTCCACCGCGGCGTCGAGGGAGTCGAGCCACTCCTGGGTCTCTTCGGGATCGAAGTCAGGAACCTGACTCGGAAGGCCGCCAATGATGATCGGATTGCGATCGGATCCGGAAGCCACGCTGTTCCTTACCTGTCAGAGGGCCACTTTTTTGCTCGCGTTTTTGCTCGTGCCTAACTCGTGCCTCAGTTCTGCCTGCACCGTTCCCCATCGTGTACCTCGGAAAGGCGCACGTCATCTCTACCGCGGGGTAACCGCGGCACAGGGCCGGTCGAAAAGCAACGATACGCCCGGGGTGTGACAGCGCTTGCAAAGTTGTTCGAGGGGCGGAAAGGTGGAGGATTCCGAACCACGCAAAGCGGGCACATCGGTGTGATGTGGGTCACGATGAATCGGGATACGGTGCCAGGAGTTGCGACGACACGGCCGGGATCGTCACCGTTTCGGCGGTCTGGACGGCCGGGTACTTGCGCGATCGGTCCCGCCCGTGTGGACTACGGCCAATGCTTCGCGCACGCGCGTGGCTGAGATACTCACCAAGACATGATCAGGAGGCAACCCGTGAGCGCGACCGCGGACCACGCGGAGGAGCGGACGAACCCTGCCGCCAGGCTGGGGTTCCAGCCCGGGCAGGTGGTCCAGGAGATCGGCTACGACGAGGACGTCGATCAGGAGCTTCGCGAGGCCATCGAGGAAGCCGTCGAGGGCGACCTGATGGACGAGGACTACGACGACGTGGCCGACGCCGTTGTGCTGTGGTTCCGGGACGATGACGGCGACCTCACGGATGCGCTGGTGGATGCCACCACGTACATCGAGGAGGGCGGCGCCATCCTGCTCCTGACGCCGAAGACCGGCCGTTCGGGGTACGTGGAGCCGAGCGACATCTCGGAAGCCGCGACGACCGCAGGCCTGACCGCGTCCAAGAGCGTCAGCGTCGGCAAGGACTGGAGCGGCAGCCGCCTGGCCACGCCCAAGGCGGCCAAGTCCAAGAAGTGACCGCCGGCCGGGCTGGGCCGAACGGCTCAGCCCGGCCGCCGCAGACCCTCGGTGATCACTGCGTAGGGTGGACCCCGGCGCCGGCCGTACCCGGCGTCGCTGTGCCCTCACCCGAACAGCCCACCGAAGGGATGCACGACGATGGCGATCCAGGTCGGCGACAAGGCGCCCGACTTCGAGCTCAAGGACAACCACGGCCGCACCGTGAAGCTCTCCGACTTCCGCGGCGAGAAGAACGTGGTCCTGCTCTTCTACCCCTTCGCCTTCACCGGCGTGTGCACCGGCGAGCTGTGCGAGCTGCGCGACAACCTGCCGAAGTTCGCCGACCGCGACACCCAGCTGCTCGCCGTCTCCAACGACTCCATCCACACCCTGCGCGTCTTCGCTGAGCAGGAGGGCCTGGAGTACCCGCTGCTCTCCGACTTCTGGCCGCACGGCAACGTCTCGCGCGCGTACGGCGTCTTCGACGAGGACAAGGGCTGCGCCGTCCGGGGCACCTTCATCATCGACAAGGAGGGCGTCGTGCGGTGGACCGTGGTCAACGGCCTGCCGGACGCCCGTGACCTGAACGACTACGTGAAGGCGCTCGACACCCTGTGATCCTCCGGGTCCAAGGTCTGCGGGGGGCGGGAACCCGTCACTAGGATCGGCACGTTGATCCCATATCCGAAGCACGACGGGGCTCCCCGCCCCTGGACACCACATGGAGGACCCGTGGGAGTCAGCCTCAGCAAGGGCGGCAACGTATCGCTGACGAAGGAGGCCCCGGGCCTGACCGCCGTCATCGTCGGTCTGGGCTGGGACGTGCGAACCACGACCGGCACCGACTTCGACCTCGACGCCAGCGCGCTGCTGCTGAACAACTCCGGCAAGGTCGCCAGCGACCAGCACTTCGTCTTCTTCAACAACCTCAAGAGCCCCGACGGCTCCGTGGAGCACACCGGTGACAACCTCACCGGTGAGGGCGAGGGCGACGACGAGCAGATCAAGGTCAACCTGGCCGGCGTCCCGATGGACATCGAGAAGATCGTCTTCCCGGTGTCGATCTACGACGCGGAGAACCGCCAGCAGTCCTTCGGCCAGGTGCGCAACGCGTTCATCCGCGTCGTCAACCAGGCCAACCAGCAGGAGATCGCCCGGTACGACCTCAGCGAGGACGCCTCCACCGAGACCGCCATGGTCTTCGGCGAGCTCTACCGGCACGGCGCGGAGTGGAAGTTCCGCGCCATCGGCCAGGGCTACGCCTCGGGCCTGCGCGGCATCGCGCAGGACTTCGGCGTCAACGTCTGATCCCGGCAGGGTTACGACCCCTGCACCGTCCGGCGCCGCACCGTTTACGGGCGGCGCCGGACGCGCAGGACAACCAGGGAAGCACCACTAGGGGAGGACCACCATCATGGGCGTCACGCTCGCCAAGGGAGGCAACGTCTCCCTCTCCAAGGCCGCACCCAATCTCACCAACGTCATGATCGGGCTCGGCTGGGACGCCCGCTCCACCACCGGCGCACCCTTCGACCTCGACGCCAGCGCCCTGCTGTGCGGCGCCGGCAACCGGGTGCTGGGCGACGAGTGGTTCGTCTTCTACAACCAGCTCACGAGCCCCGACGGCTCCGTCGAGCACACCGGTGACAACCTCACCGGCGAGGGCGAGGGCGACGACGAGTCGATCCTGGTCGACCTCGCCAAGGTCCCCGGCCAGTGCGAGAAGATCATCTTCCCCGTCTCCATCCACCTGGCCGACGAACGCGGCCAGACCTTCGGCCAGGTCTCCAACGCCTTCATCCGGGTCGTCAACCAGGCCGACGGCCAGGAACTGGCCCGCTACGACCTCAGCGAGGACGCCAGCACCGAAACGGCCATGATCTTCGGCGAGCTCTACCGCTACCAGGGCGAATGGAAGTTCCGAGCGGTGGGCCAGGGGTACGCGTCGGGTCTGCGCGGCATCGCTCTAGACTTCGGAGTCAACGTTTCGTAAAGCTGAGTACGGCACGGGGGAGACCCGTACCAACACGATGGGGTAGCCAGTGCTTCTCAAAACCTTCGGCTGGTCGTTCGCGGTCACCGCGCTCGGTCTGGTCGCGGCGGCGTTCTACGGGGGGTGGACCGCCTTCGGCATCGTGGCGATCCTCGCCGTCCTGGAGATCTCGCTGTCCTTCGACAACGCGGTCGTCAACGCCGGAATCCTGAAGAAGATGAACGCCTTCTGGCAGAAGATCTTCCTCACGGTCGGCGTCCTGATCGCCGTCTTCGGCATGCGGCTGGTGTTCCCCGTCGTCATCGTCGCGATCAGCGCCAAGATGGGCCCGATCGAGGCCGTCGACCTCGCTCTGAACAACAAGCACCGGTATCAGGAACTGGTCACCGACGCCCACCCGGCCATCGCCGCGTTCGGCGGCATGTTCCTGCTGATGATCTTCCTCGACTTCATCTTCGAGGACCGGGACATCCAGTGGCTGCGCTGGATCGAGCGGCCCCTGGCCAAGCTCGGCAAGGTCGACATGCTGTCGGTCTGCATCTCCCTGATCGTCCTGCTCATCACCTCCTTCACCTTCGCCACGCACGCCCACCAGCACGGCGGCGGACACGTCGACAAGGCCCAGACGGTCCTGATCGCCGGCATCGCCGGCCTGATCACCTACATGGTCGTCGGCGGCCTCTCCGGCTACTTCGAGGACAAGCTCGAGGAAGAGGAGGAGCGCGAGCACGAGGAGGAGGAACAGGCCGCCCGCACCGGCAAGCAGCGCTCCGCGGTCGTCCTCGCCGGCCAGGCCGCGTTCTTCATGTTCCTCTACCTCGAGGTCCTCGACGCCTCCTTCTCCTTCGACGGCGTCATCGGTGCCTTCGCGATCACCAACGACATCGTTCTGATGGCCCTCGGCCTCGGCATCGGCGCCATGTACGTCCGGTCGCTGACCGTCTACCTGGTCCGCCAGGGCACCCTCGACGACTACGTCTACCTGGAGCACGGCGCCCACTACGCCATCGGCGCCCTGGCCGTGATCCTCATGGTCACCATCCAGTACGAGATCAACGAGGTCGTCACCGGCCTCGTCGGCGTCGTCCTGATCGCCTGGTCCTTCTGGTCCTCGGTCCGCCGCAACCGCGCCCTGGCCGCCGCCGGCGAGGGCGCCGACGAGAAGGCCGAGGTCTCCTCCACGGTCTGACACCCCCTGGCACGCCCCCTACGGGCAAGATCAGGGACGCGGCGGGGTTGGTGCCCCCTCCGGTGAGGAACGCTCTGTTCGGGGCGGTCGGCACGGCCGGCCGCCCCGACGGCGTCGCGATCGAGCAGGACCTGGGGGCGGGACATGGGATTCTTCGACGGACTGCGGGGCGGACGGGCCGCCGACTTCGACTCCGGCAGCGCCGCGACCACGGCGATCGAACTGACCAAGAGGCACCAGCAGGTCTCCCTCACCAGGCAGGACGCGGCCACCGGCCATCTGCGCGTCAACCTCACCTGGCGGATGCGCACCTCCGACTTCGACGGGAACCAGCGCACCAGCCTCTTCCGGCACCCCTTCAAGGCCCTCAAGCCGCCGGAGGTGCTCGGACACGGCCAGAGCATGGTCAACGTCGACCTCGACCTGGGCTGCCTGTACGAGCTGACCGACGGCACCAAGGGCGTCGTCCAGCCCCTCGGGGGCTACCTCGGCGACGTCAACGCACCGCCGTACATCAAGCTCAGCGGCGACGACCGGTTCGGATCGGCCTCCGGCGAGACGATGTACGTCAACCTCGACCACCGCGACGCGATCAAGCGCCTGCTGGTGTTCGTGTACATCTACGACCAGACGCCCGCCTTCGACCGCACCCACGCGATCGTCACCCTCTACCCCAGCAACGGCCCCCGCATCGAGATAGGCCTGGACGAGCGGCACCCGCAGGCCCGCTCCTGCGCCGTCGTGATGATCGAGAACGTCAAGGGGGAACTGGTCGTCCGCCGCGAGGTGAAGTTCGTCTACGGCTTCCAGGGCGAACTGGACCGGCTGTACGGGTGGGGGCTGACCTGGGGCCGCGGCTACAAGACGAAGGCGGACCGCTAGTCCGCGCCCGGGAAGGAGCGGGGTCCGCGCCTACGAGAGGCCCTGGCGCCCGACGAACTGCGGACCCTGCGGGGGGAGGCGGAAATCCGGGTCCGGAGCCGTCAGCACCGGCTCGGGATAGCCGTAGCCCGACTGCGGATAGCCGTACGCCGCGGGCTGCGCCGACGACGCCGGCTGCGGATAGCCGTACGCCGGCCGCCCCGGGACCGCCGGCGGCTGCTCCGGCGGCAGCGGCTGCGACGTCGTCTCCGGCAGGGCCCGGCGCGGCTCCTCCTCCGCCTCCGACTCGTCCACCGAGATGCCGAAGTCCGTCGCGAGCCCCTTCAGCCCGTTGGAGTAGCCCTCGCCCAGCGCCCGGAACTTCCAGCCCTCCCCGCGCCGGTACAGCTCACCGCAGATCAGCGCCGTCTCCGCGCCCGTCTCCGGCTTGATCTCGAAGTGGGCCAGCGGCTCGCCGTCGGCCACCGAGGCGTCGTACAGCAGGATGCACAGCGCCGGGACCCGGTCGAAGGACACCCCGTCCGCCGACGCGACCAGCAGGATGCGGCCGACCCCGGGCTCCACACCGGCCAGGTCCGACTGGATCGTGTCGGTCAGCCCCTCGGTCCCCCGCTTCTTGCCCAGCCGCCACACCGTGCCCGACGGATGCCGGGGCTGGTTGTAGAAGACGAAGTCCTCGTCGGAGCGCACACGGCCGTCGGACCCCAGCAGCAGCGCCGAGGCGTCCACGTCCGGAACGCCCTGCCCGGGCGTCCAGCGCAGCACCGCGCGCACCGTGGTGGCCTCCAGCGGGACGTTCGATCCCTTCAGCATCGCGTGCGTCATGCCGTCATCCTGCCTTCTCGGTCCTGGGCACGACAATGCGGGGTGCGCTGCCCGTCGACACAGGGGAGTTACCGGAAATTCATGCCCGGGAGGGAACCCCGGACAATGATCCCTACGTACTATTACCGGCCACCCTTTACCGAATCCACAGGCTCGACATGCGCCCTGTGAGGAGTCCTATGCGTCATTTCGGGCACATCGCCCCCGAGGTGCGTCAGCACCTCTTCCACCAGGAGCCGTGCGCGTTCACCGCCGACTCCCCGGCCCGGCTGCTCTCCGCTGCCCTGGGCGCCACGCTGTACAGCCCGGCCACCCGGCCGCGGCTCGCCGACGACATCGTCAAGCAGGCGCGCGGCGGCGTGGTCTCGATGGTGCTGTGCCTGGAGGACTCCATCGACGACGCGGACGTCGCCGCCGGCGAGGTGAACCTCGTCCGCCAGTTCGCCGACCTCGGCGCCCGCCCGGACGTGGAACCGCCCCTGCTCTTCATCCGGGTGCGCGCCCCCGAGCAGATCCCCGACCTCGTCCGCCGCCTCGGCCCCGACGCACGGCTGCTGTCCGGATTCGTCCTGCCCAAGTTCACCGAGCAACGCGGCCTGCCCTTCCTGGAGGCCCTCGCCCACGCCGAGGCCGACAGCGGACGCCGGCTGTTCGCGATGCCGGTCCTGGAATCCCCCGAGCTGCTCTACCGCGAGTCCCGCGTCGACACCCTGGAGGGCATCGCCCGCGCCGTCGGCAAGTTCCGCGACCGCGTCCTCGCCCTGCGCCTCGGCGTCACCGACTTCTGCTCCTCCTACGGGCTGCGCCGGGCCCCCGACATGACCGCCTACGACGTCCAGATCGTCGCCTCCGTCATCGCCGACGTGGTCAACATGCTGGCCCGCGCCGACGGCACCGGGTTCACCGTCACCGGACCCGTCTGGGAGTACTTCCGGGCACCCGAGCGCATGTTCAAGCCACAGCTGCGGCAGAGCCCCTTCCTGGAGGTGCGGGCCGCCGAACTGCGCGAGAAGCTCATCGCACACGCGATGGACGGGCTGCTGCGGGAGATCTCCCTCGACCAGGCCAACGGCCTGCTCGGCAAGACCTGCATCCACCCCTCCCACGTCCTGCCCGTGCACGCGCTGTCCGTGGTCAGCCACGAGGAGTTCAGCGACGCACAGGACATCCTGCGGCCGGAACGCGGCGGCGGGGGTGTACTCCGGTCGGCCTACACGAACAAGATGAACGAAGTGAAGCCGCACCGCGCCTGGGCCGAGCGGACCCTGCTGCGCGCCGAGGTGTTCGGCGTCGCCGGCGAGGACGTCGGCTTCGTCGAACTGCTCGCCGCCGGCATACCCGGCTGACCCTCCCGACAGCAAGGAACGCATGAACAACGCAGTGAACGACGGGGTCTGGTCCGGCACCTGGGTCACCCAGCGACTCGGTGTCGAACTGGAGGGCGACGACGGCCTGCGCGCCCTGCTGGGGCTCGCGCTGCGCCGCAACCCCAAGCGGGCCCACCTGCTGGTCTCCCACGTGCTGGGCAAGCACGTACCGCAGTCGCCGTCCGTGGTCTACGGCCACGGCGTGCGGCTGGGCCGCCGGGTCCGCGCGCTGCTCGGCGAGACGGAGGCCGCCCGCGCGGTCGTCCTCGGCTACGCGGAAACCGCCACCGGCCTCGGTCACGCGGTCGCCGACGGCCTTGGCCTCGCCCCGTACCTGCACTCCACCCGCCGCCCGGTGCCCGGCCTCGCCCCGGCGGGCGGCTTCGAGGAGTCCCACTCCCACGCCACCTCCCACCTCCTGCTCCCCGAGGACCCCGCCCTGCTGGCCGGCAGCGGCCCACTGGTCCTGGTCGACGACGAGTTCTCCACCGGCAACACCGTCCTCAACACCATCCGCGACCTGCACGCCCGCCACCACCGCCGGCGCTACGTCGTGGTCGCCCTGGTCGACATGCGCTCACCCGGGGACACCGCCCGGCTGGAACGTTTCGCCGCCGAGCTGGGCACCCACATCGACCTCATCGCCACCGCCTCCGGCACCGTACGACTGCCGGAAGACGTACTGGAGCGGGGGCAGCAACTGGTCGCACGGCACGAGACGGCGCAGACGGCCGCCACGCAACGGGGCGGCACCCCCGAGCAGCCGCACCCCGGGGGCTCGTCCGAGCCGTCGTACGGGCGAACAAGCCGGGTCGACCTGGGATGGCCGCACGGACTGCGCGACGGGGGACGGCACGGGTTCACGCCCGGGGACCGGGGGCGGCTGGAAGCCGCGCTGCCCGGCATGGCCGCCCGCCTCGCCGAGGCACTGCCCGAGGGCGCCCGGCGCGTGCTCGTGCTCGGCTTCGAGGAGCTGATGTACGCCCCACTGCGACTCGCCCACGAACTCGAGCAGCTCACCGAGGCCGAGGTCCGCTTCTCCACGACCACCCGCTCGCCCGTCCTCGCGGTCGACGACCCCGGTTACGCCATCCGCACCCGCCTCGTCTTCCCCGCCCACGACGACCCCGCCGACGGCCCCGGCGAGCGCTACGCCTACAACGTCGCGGGCGCCGGCTTCGACACCGTGGTCGCCGTCGTCGACACCGTCGCCGACACCCCCGCCCTGCACGCCCCCGACGGCCTGCTGGCCCGCCTCGCCGCCCACACCCCGCACGTCCTCCTCGCCACCGTCCCCTCCTACGTCCCCCAGCCCCCCGCCTCACCCGAAAGGCCGGCCATGCTGCCCGAGCCCCTCCGCGGCCCCGCCTTCTCCTCGTACGCGCCCGAGGAGGTCGGCTGGCTGCTCCAGGACCTCTCGGACGTGACCCTGGAGGCGCCGACCGAGGAGCGCGAGGAGGCCATCCAGAGCGGCGGGGCCCACTACGCCGAGTCGCTGCCGGTGGAGTACCAGCCCAGCGCCCAGTACCAGGAGCTGTTCCAGACGGCCCTGGACGCCTCGGCCGCCCGGCTCGCCCACGCCGTCGGCGTCGTCACCGAGACGGTGATCAGCGAGCGCTCACCGCACCCGGTCCTCGTCTCCCTCGCCCGCGCGGGCACCCCGGTCGGCATCCTCATGCGCCGCTGGGCACAGTTCCGGCACGGCCTCGAACTCCCGCACTACGCCGTCTCCATCGTCCGCGGCCGGGGCATCGACGCCACCGCGCTGCGCTGGCTCGCCGCCCACCACGACCCCCGGGACGTCGTCTTCGTCGACGGCTGGACCGGCAAGGGCGCCATCACCCGCGAACTCGCCCAGGCCATCGAGGAGTTCGAGACCAAGGAGGGCATCACCGGCTTCGACCCGGAGATCGCCGTACTCGCCGACCCCGGCTCCTGCGTGCGCACCCACGGCACCCGCGAGGACTTCCTCATCCCCTCCGCCTGCCTCAACTCCACCGTCTCCGGCCTGATCTCCCGCACAGTCCTGCGCGCCGACCTGGTCGGCCCGGACGACTTCCACGGCGCCAAGTTCTACCGCGAACTCGCCGGCGCCGACGTCTCCGTGGCCTTCCTCGACGCCGTCTCCGCCCGCTTCCCCGAGGTCGCCGACACCGTCGACGCGGCCGCCAAGGAACTCATGACCGAGGACCGCACCCCCACCTGGGCCGGCTGGCAGGCCGTCGAACGCATCAGCGAGGAGTACGGCATCCACGACGTGAACCTCGTCAAACCCGGCGTCGGCGAGACCACCCGGGTCCTGCTGCGCCGGGTACCGTGGAAGATCCTCGCGCGGGCCGGCGCCGGGGCCGACCTCGACCACGTCCGGCTGCTCGCCGAGCAGAGAGGAGTACCGGTGGAGGAGGTCGGCGAACTGCCGTACAGCTGCGTCGGGCTCATCCACCCCCGGTACACGCGGGGCGCCACCGGCGCCGACGGCCGGGCGGTGAACGTCTGATGCCGGTCCTGGTGGCGAGCGATCTCGACCGTACGCTGATCTACTCCTCGGCGGCCCTGGCCCTGACCATGCCCGACGCCCGGGCACCCCGGCTGCTCTGCGTCGAGGTGCACGAGAGCAGGCCGCTGTCCTACATGACCGAGACGGCCGCCGAGCTGCTGACCGAGCTGGGCGACGCGGCCGTCTTCGTGCCGACCACGACCCGGACCCGCAAGCAGTACCAGCGCATCAACCTCCCCGGCCCCCAGCCCCCCTACGCCATCTGCGCCAACGGCGGGCACCTGCTGGTGGACGGCGTCACCGACCAGGACTGGAACGCCGGGGTACGGGCCCGGCTCGCCGACGAGTGCGCGCCGCTGGAGGAGATCCGCGAGCACCTGATGCGCTCCGCCGATCCCGTGTGGGTGCGCAAGCAGCGGATCGCCGAGGACCTGTTCGCCTACCTGGTCGTGGAGCGGGAGCTGCTGCCTCAGGAGTGGGTGAAGGAGCTGGCGGTCTGGGCGGAGAACCGGGGCTGGACCGTCTCGCTCCAGGGCCGCAAGATCTACGCCGTGCCGCAGCCGCTGACCAAGAGCGCGGCGGTACGGGAGGTCGCCCGGCGCACCGGCGCGGAACTGATCCTGGCGGCCGGCGACTCCCTCCTGGACGCCGACCTGCTGCTCGCCGCCGACCGGGGCTGGCGGCCCGGCCACGGCGAACTGGCGGAGACCAACTGGACCGCCCCGGCCATCACACCGCTGCCGGAGCGGGGAGTGCTGGCCGGGGAGCGGATCACCCGCGAGTTCCTGCGCGCGACGCGGCCCGCGGGTCAACGCACGTAGGCCGACGCCTGTCGGCCAACAGCTGTAGGTCAACGCCTGTCGGCCAACGCCCGTAGGTCAGCTCAGCACCTGTTGCCCGGCGACCAACGCCCGTAGGCCAACGCCCGTAGGTCAACAACTGTTGACCTACGGGCGTTCAGGTCATCCGCAGCAACCCCCGCCGCAGCAGCCGCCCCCGCCGCCCCCGCCGCCCGCTCGGGGGGCCGGGGCCGGAGCGGTGGCGGACGCCGTGCTCCCCACGGCAACCGTGGACAGCAGCTTCACCGTGTCGTCGTGGCCCGCGGGGCAGGCGGCGGGCGCGGCGGACTCGGCCATGGGGCGGCTCAGTTCGAACGTGTCGCCGCAGGTACGGCAGCGGTACTCGTAGCGAGGCATGCGCACAGGTTAACCGGCACCCGGCCCGGCTCACCCCATCCCGGAGCCGTCGGACCGGCGCTTCTCCTGCTCGCCCCCGCCGGGCAGCGCCACCGTGATCGGCGGCGTGCCGGTCTCGTGCTCACGCCCCGGAGGCTCGGTACGGGGATCGGGATGACGGGCCCGGTAGTACGGGTTGTCGGTCGGCAGGCTCGAGCCGACCCGCCCGTACATGCCGAAGGTCATCAGCAGCAGACCCACCACGAAGCTGAAGTACACGTTCCAGATCTTGAACGCCAGGAAGTTGTAGTCGGTGTCCAGCAGACCAAGGAACAGGAAACCGTTCAGCAGGAACAGCACCCCGAACACCATGTTCAGCGTGGACGCCACGTTCCCGCCGATCGCCATGCCGGCGAGCAGAATCGCCCCGACGACGATCGACAGCACACTCAGCGTGCCGTTGCTGTTCAGCCCGGCGACCCGGTCACCGCTGAGGCTGAAGAAGCCGATGTGGTTGATCAGCCCCAGGATGCCGAAGACGACGAGAAACACGCCGATCAGCCCCGCGCCGATCCGGTAGACCGTGTTCAGCTTGTGGTCGACGGGCAGGTGCTCGTCGAACGAGATCCGCCGCCGCGGCCTCGCGTGCACTGGTGCGTGTGTGGCCATGTCCGCCTCCCTCGGGCGCTAGCGGAGGCCATCCATCCATTTCAATATCCGCCTGCCCGCCCCGCCCCGGCAACACACGCAGCTCAGCCCCCGGCTCAGTGGCCGGCGCCCCGCTCCTCGCGGATCTGCGCCACCACCCGCGCCGCCGTCTGCCGCACGGCCTCCGTCTCGGTCAGGAAGTGCCAGTAGTCGGGGTGCCGGCCCTCCAGCGTCCCGACCGCCCGCTCCAGCCGGGCCACCGCGTCGTCCAGCGGCCGCGCGTGCCGCGGATCGGGCGTCGTGCGCCCCGTCATGGCCAGCCGCTGCGCGTCCCGGATCGCGAACCGGGTCCGCTCGATCTCACCCTGCGGATCCTTCTGCACCGCGTTCAGCCGCTGCAGCCGGTCCCCGGCGGCCGAGACCGCCTCGTCGGTGGTGTTCAGCAGGGCCCGCACCGTCGACAGCAGCGACGTCGCGTCCGGCCAGCGCTGGGCGTCCCGGGCCGCCTGCGCCTCGCGCAGCTTCAGCTCGGCCTGCCGGACGTTCTCCGCGGCCTGCGCGGGCACCTGCTGCAGGTCCTGCCAGCACGCGGCCGCGAACCGCCGCCGCAACTCGCTCAGCACCGGGTCGACCTGCCCCGCCCGCGTGGTCAGCGCCTGCGCCCGGGTGCGCAGACTGACCAGCCGGTGATCGATCTCGGCCGCCTTCTCCGGCAGCCGCTCGGCCTCCACCCGGATCGCGGCGGCCTCCCGCTGCACCCGCTCGGCCCGCTCCAGCGTCGGCGCCACACCGTGCTGCCCGGCGCCCTGGTTCAGCCTGGTCAGCTCGGGGGAGAGCGCGGCGAGCCGGGCGGCGAGGTCGTCGGCCCCGAGGCCCTTCGCGCGTACGGCGTCCAGCGCGTTGCTCGCGCCCAGCAGCGCCTGCCGGGCCCGCTCCACGGCGGGGGCCAGCCGGGCGAGCTGCGTCTCGGCCTTGCCGAGCAACGGCGCCAGACCCTCGCCGAAACGGTCCAGCTCCTGCTTGACCCGCACCAGCTCGTCCTTGGCCGCGCTCAGCTCACCGCGCGCCCGAACAGCGGCTGCCACCTCCAGATCGTCCCGGTCCAGGTCATGGGCGTCGACGGCCTGGATGTACCGCTGGCTGACCTCGTCGATGCGCCGCCCGAGCGCCGCGAAGTCGGAGACGGCACGCCGGGCGGCGGGGGAATCGTCCACCGCCGTGATCGTCTCGACGGAGATCCGCAGATCCCGCTGGGCGGTGTCCAGTTCGTAGAACGCGGCCGCGGCGGCGTCCTTCGCGGCCTGCGCCTCGGCCCGCTGACTCTCGGCCCGCCCCCCGAACCAGCGCCGCGTACCACCCCCGGCGAACGCGCCCGGCACCACCAGCACGGCCAGCACCGGCAGGCTCATCAGCACGAGTGTGTCCCGCAGCACCCCGAACCCGCCCCGGGCCCGAGGCTCCGGCGACGACGGGTACGACTGCGTCCCTGACGTGCCCGGTGTCGCCGTCACATCCCTCTCCCGTGCTGTGATCCACCCCTGGCTGCTGTCATTCTCCCACCCGAGAAAGACGAACACACGAGCCGTTCAGTTCGCGCTCAGAACCACGACTTGGCCGCCCGAGCCGCGGGCCGCCGGGCGAGCCTGCCGGCTCAGGGCGTCCCAGACGGTCCCGCGGCAGCACGACCGGTTCCGCCGGCCGCTGCCGACCTCTCGAAGGGGACAGGAGTTCCCGGATCGCATGGGTGACCTTCTCCGGGGGCCGTCGTTGGATGCGATGGAAGGATCTTCGTCTCGGCAGGGGGGTGGCTGATGGCGGCGCTGCGGCAACTGAAGCCGCCGTTCCTTGTGTCCGGCCCTGCCGGCGTGTCCGTCCGAGCTCGGTTGCGGCCCTCTTCGGCGGACGCAACTGTGCTGACCGAGGTGGGCAGCTTCCTCGGCGCGCTGGCCTCCAGAGACCTCGCGGCGTTGTCACGGCGGGGTGCGTCCCGCGACGCCGCGTCCAGGACAGTGCGCAAGCGGGCGCTGACTGCATGCTCCTCGGCAAGGTGGGCGGGCAGCATCACCAGAGCGACCGACGACCAGTGGGCCCTGGCAAGGCGCGGTCAGGCGGCCGAAATGACGTGGCTGCGGGGACAGATCACGCGGATCGAAGCCAGGCTGGCCCGTCCACTGCAGGCCAAGTCCGACAGGCGGGCAGGGCTGGTGCGCGGGTGTGCGACCCGAGCGCAGTGGCACGCGAAGTCCCGTCGTCTCCGGGTGCTCCAGCACCGGCTGGCCGCCCTGGAGTCGGACTGGGCCGAGCTCAAGGTGCATGTGGTGCGAGGCGGCAAGAAGCTTGCCCACCTGCGTCATCATCTGGAGGAGGCCGGGCTGAGCCGGGAGGCCTGGCGGGAGCGCTGGCAGGCCGCCCGGATGTTCCTGTCTGCCGACGGCGAGTCCGGCAAACGCTGGGGCAACGAGACCATCCGCGTCACCGACACCGGGCAGCTCTCGATCAGGCTGCCGGCCGGCCTCGCTCATCTGGCCAACGCCCCGTACGGCAGGTACGTGCTCGAAGCGGCCGTCGTGTTCACCCACCGGGCGGGTGAATGGCGCGACCGCGTCTCCGGGGACCGCGCGGTGGCCTATCGCATCCATCACGACGTACTGCGCGGCCGCTGGTATGTCACCGCCTCATGGCGGCGAGCGGCGGCCCCGGCGCTGCCCCCTGGCGCGGCCCTCGCCGGTGGTGCCGTCGCCGTGGACATGAACGAGCACCACCTCGCCGCTTGGCGCCTCGACAGGCATGGCAACCCGGTGGGAGGGCCACGGCGGTTCGCCTACGACCTGTCCGGAAGCGCACAGCACCGGGATGCCCAGATCCGGCATGCGCTGACCCGGTTGCTGCACTTCACCCGGCGCAGCGGAGCACGGGCGATCGCCGTCGAGGATCTTCATTTCGCGGACGGCGCCGGCCGGGAGCACGGGGGGACCACACGGCTGCGCCGCCTCGTCTCCCGCTTCCCGACGGCAGTACTCCGGACTCGGCTGGTTGCCATGGCCGCCGAGCAGAACGTGGCGATCATCGCTGTCGACCCGGCGTACACATCACAGTGGGGCGCTGAGCACTGGCAGCGTCCGCTGACGACCGCCACACGCAGGACGACTCGCCACGATGCCGCGGCGGTGGCGATCGGACGGCGCGCCCTCGGGCACCCGGTGCGGCGACGGACGGCACCGCCCCCGCACGACATGAGTGATCGTGCGGGGCATCGGACCGCCCAGGCCGAACCGGAGACCCGGAGGCGTGAGGGACCCCGCCCCCGCTCACCGGACCACGGACAGGATCCGTTGTCGCCCGGGAGCGGAGCGAAAGTGGGGGACCAGCGTGCCCGGGACCGCTGGGGGCACGCGGCTGAGCCTGTGTTCTGGTGACAGGACACACTGCGGCTCGGTCTCGGAGATGCATGTCTCCCCACCCGGAGCACGGTTTGCAGCGCAGGCCCCAGGGCCATGTAGGCTGTCGACCTGTCCCGGGTGCGTAGCTCAGTGGTAGAGCGCCTGCCTTACAAGCAGGATGTCGGCGGTTCGAAACCGTCCGCGCCCACCAGTGCAGGACATGATCGAGGCCCAGGCCCGCGGGTGAGTACGACCCGGAGGTCTGGGCCTTGTCGTTGTTCAGCCTTTCTCCGGTTCCTCGTTCTGCGGGGTCTCGTGCGCGTGCTTCAGGCGGCTGCGGGCGTCCGCGCGGTCCGGGCCGGTGAGGTCCGACCAGTAGCGGTGGGTGCTGACGAACACCGCGAGTTCGTGCTCGCGTCGGCGCAGCTTCTCCACCTGGGCCTGTTCGTCCTCCGTCCACCCCGGGGACGCCGGGCGCTCGATCTTGCGCCACCCGTTGTCGTCGCTGAAGCCGTCCAGCGGCTCGACCGACCAGGGGAGCCGCTTCAGCAGGGCCGACAGCTCGGCCCGGACCTGATGCAGCTCCTCCTGACCAGCGAGCAGGTCACTCGGAAAGTCATAGGTCGTAGCCACGCGACAATGCTACGCCTGTTCGAATTAGGGTCGCGAGGCTGTTCCTGAGGTTCAGTCGAACGGGTGGTCGTGCCGCCCGCCACCGTCCGCCGGGGGTCAGCGGCCGGTGTCGCGCAGTTCCCGTACCAGCCGGGCGGTCACCGGTACCGGTACGCCGTGCCGGTCGGCCGCGCGCAGCAACGCGCCGCCGATGGCGTCGAGTTCGAGGGGGCGGCCCGCCTCCGCGTCGCGCTGCATGGAGGACTTGGTGGAGGGTGCGAAGGCGTCGTAGCGGGCGAGGGCCTGGGCCGGGTCCGCGGGGGCGCCGCAGGCACGGCTCACCGCCGCGGTCTCGGCGACCAGGGACTGGAGCTCCTCCCGGTGCCGGGTGCGGGCCTCGCCGAGGGGGAGGGCGTAGCGGGTGGTCAGCAGGGCGAAGGGGGCGAGGAACGCCATCTTCGCCCACAGGGCCGCCGTCTCGTCCTCGAGGACCCGGGTGGGCACGTCGGCGGCGGTGAGGGTCGCGGCCAGGGCGTCGAGGCGGGGGCGCGGGGCCGTGGCGGCCGTGAGGTCCACCTCGACGAAGTCGCTGCCGTGTTCGATCACGCCCGGAGCCACCCGGGTCGACTCCACCCGGATCACGGCGGGGGCCACCCGGTCGGCGCGGTAGCGGGCGCGCAGGGCGGCGGGGTGTTCGACGCCGTTCAGGAGCGGTACGAGGAGGGCGTCGCCGAGGGCGGCGGCCGGGACGCGGGTGAGGGCGGCGTCCAGGCTGGTGTGCTTGACGGCGATCAGGCACGCGTCGACGGGTTCGCGCAGCTCGGTGTCCGCCTCCACGGCGGCCGTGAAGTCCCCGAGCCGGCGGCTGCGGACCTGGATGCCGGCTCCGCGCAGGGTGTCGGCCGTGGTTTCCTGGGCCAGGCAGATCACGCGGTGGCCGGAGCGCGACAGCAGGGCGGCGAGGAGCCCGCCGGTGCCGCCGGGTCCGAGAACGGCGACGGTCTGCTGCGCGGTGTGCGTCCTGGTGGTCATGAGGAGATCCTCCCGTCGGTCGGCCCCGCAGGTCGGTGGCCGCCTTCTGCGTGATCTTCGCAGGCGTGCGGGGCGTGGGCGAGACTGGGGGCATGTGCCGGAGTATCAAGACGCTGCGTCCGCCCGCCCTGCCCGACGAGGCCACCGAGGACGACATTCGCGCCGCCGCGCTGCAGTACGTACGGAAGGTCTCTGGCTTCCGCGCGCCCGCCGCGCACAACCGTGAGGTCTTCGATCGTGCCGTGGAGGCGGTGGCGCAGGCCACGGCGGAGCTCCTCGGCGGCCTGGAGGTACGGGGGCAGTCCGTGCGGAGCGCGGGGTAGCGGTGGCGCGGCGAACTCTCCCGAGCCGGTGGGAAGTCGGCTGCTCGGGCGGTGTCCGCTGTCCGGCCGCGGTGGGAGGCGCCGAAGGGGGAGGGACTGATCGATGACAGGGCGTAGAACTGCCCGGCCGCTGCCGGTGTCGCTCGACGTGGTCGCCGACGGCGTGGGACCTGCACTCCTGCTGCGGCCCTGGGGCCCGGCGGACGCCGTCGCGCTGGTGGAGGCGTACCAGGACGAGGCTCTGCGGCGCTGGACGAGCGCGGGGGTGGCGGACGAGGCGGACGCGGAGCGGTGGATCGGGGAGCAGCGGCGCGGGTGGGAGGACGGTCGGCGGTTCGCCTTCGCCGTGGTGGAGTCCGGTACGGCGGCGGCGCCGGTCCTGGGGCACGTGGTCCTGAAGCGGGCCGGTGATGCCTCCGTCGCCGAGGTCGGCTACTGGACGGTGGCCGCCGCGAGAGGCCGGGGGGTGGCGTCCCGGGCGCTGACGGCGGTGTCCGAGTGGGCCTTCACGGCCTTCCGGGGTGCCGGGCTGGTCCGGCTCGAGCTGCTGCACCAGGTGGACAACGCGGCCTCGTGCCGGGTCGCGCAGAAGTGCGGGTACGTCCTGTCCGGGTTTCTGCCGCCGGCACCGCCGACCCGTCCGAACGCCGGGCATGTGCATGTGCGGGAGGGGACGTCCTGAGCGGCGAGGGTGGCAACGGGGTGGACGCCAGGTGTTGATTCGGTCACATTCTCGGGTGGGAGTCGAGGGGGCTGAGGCTCCCCACGTGCGCTGTGGGGCGGGATGAGGCCATGAACGGAAGGCGAAGCATGGCCTGATGTTGAACTTGCAAGCACCTGTTAGGGTCACCTAACCTGGGTTCCTCGTTCGGTACCGCCGCCCCCACGACCGGCCCGGCGTCCCCCTTGTCCGGCACCGCCGGACGGCCGGCCCGTCCGACACCGAAGAGGAGAAACCCCCCATGTCTGCACGTCTCAACTCCGCTCAGCCGTACGTGATAGGGCTCTTCCGCATCGTCGCCGGCCTGCTCTTCGCGGTGCACGGCGCCGCCTCGCTCTTCGGCGTCCTCGGCGGGGCCATGGGCACCCACGGCGGCACCATCCCGGCCGGCACCTGGCCCGGCTGGTACGCGGCCGTGATCCAGCTGGTCGCCGGGACGCTCGTGCTGTTCGGCCTCGGCACCCGCGGTGCCGCGCTGATCGCCTCGGGCTCGATGGCGTACGCCTACTTCGACGTCCACCAGCAGGCCGCCCTGTGGCCCATCCAGAACGGTGGCGAGCTGCCGGTCCTGTTCTGCTGGGCGTTCTTCCTGCTCGTCTTCACCGGCTCCGGCGCCTTCGGCCTGGACCGGCTGGTCTCCCGGCGTACGGCGGCCACGCGCGAGCCGGCCACCGAGCAGCGCCCCGTGGCGGCCTGACCGGTCGTCGGATCACGGCGCCCTTCCCCGTGCGCGGCGGGAGGGCGCCTTCACCCGTACGTAACCTTCTGATCACGCCTGCCCCCTGCGCCCCTGCTGTCACACCCCCGGCGTACGCTGTATGGCTGTCAACGGGGGAGCAACGGGGAGTCGTCGTGTGGGAGAGCGTGGGGTCACTGGCCGCCGGTCCATGGATCTACGCCATGGTGGCGCTGTCGGTGCTGCTCGACGTGTTCGTGCCCGTGCTGCCGAGCGGTGTGCTGGTGATCACCGCGGCCACCGCCGCGGCCGCCGGTTCGGGTGCAGCGGCCGGACAGGTCCCGCACAACGTGCCCGACATCCTCGTCCTGACCCTCTCCGCCGCGACCGCCTCGGTCCTCGGTGACCTCGTGGCCTATCGGCTGGCCTGGCGGGGCGGTGAGCGCCTGGACCGCGCCATCGCCCGGTCCCGCCGGCTGACCGCCGCGCAGGAACGTCTCGGCGAGGCCCTCTCGCGCGGCGGCGGCGCCCTGGTCGTCCTGGCCCGCTTCGCTCCGGCCGGCCGCTCGGTCGTGTCGTTCTGTGCGGGCGCCGCCCACCGCCGGGCTCGCGACTTCGTCCCGTGGTCGGCGCTGGCCGGCCTGTCCTGGGCCGGTTACAGCGTCGCCCTCGGCTACTTCGGCGGCCGCTGGCTGGGCGCCACCTGGCTGGCGACGGGCGTGTCGGTGGCCGCCCTGTTCGGCGCGGGCGCCGCGGCGGGGTTCCTCGTGCGCCGCCGGCCGGCCTGACGGGGCAGGGCGCTCGGCCCCGAGGCGCCGTCGGATCGCGCCGGACGGGCGCAGGCGCCGCCCCGGCACGCGGACGGCGACCGACGGCCGGGGCGGGGCGGTGCAGGGCGGTGGTGTCAGCAGTTCGCCAGGTAGTTCGTCAGCGCGCTCTTCTCCGCGGAGTCGACCGAGAGGTCGTAGTAGTACTTCACCTGCACCCAGGCGCGCACGTACGTGCAGAGGTACGCCGAGCGGGACGGGACCCAGGTCGCCGGGTCCTGGTCGCCCTTGGCCTGGTTGACGTTGTCGGTGACCGCCAGGAGTTGGGGGCGGGTGACGTCGTTGGCGAAGGCCTGGCGCTGCGCGGTGGTCCACTTGCTCGCGCCGGAGTCCCAGGCCTCGGCGAGCGGGACGAGGTGGTCGATGTCGACGTCGGAGGCGGCGGTCCAGGTGGCACCGTCGTACGGGGAGTACCAACTGCCGCTGGTGGCGGTGCAGGAGGAGTTGGTGACGACGTTCGTGCCGTCCCGCTTGAGGATCCACTCCCGGGTGTTGCAGGTGCCGGAGATGGTGCTCCAGGTCGGGAACAGGTCGCGGCTGTAGCCGGTGCGGTTCTCGGTGGCCACGGTGAGCTGGGAGAGATAGCTGCGGGCGGTGGCGGCGCTGACCGGCGTGGGCAGCGCGGCGGAGGCGGTGGGGGAGTTGAGGAGGGCGACGGAGGCCATGAGGCCGGTGAGGGCGGCGAGTATGCTCACTCGTCGACGCGCGTAGAACTTCGGCATGCGAACTCCCTTGAGGGGTGGGGGTGTTGGAGCGCGAGCGAGGGAATGCTCGCGGTGCCGTGTTGCCGGGAGGTGAGCGCTCGGTAAGACGTTAGTGTCGTGTGCATGACACGACAAGGTTCACGGTCGAACTTCTCCTCGCGTACGATGGGCGGCGCAGAAGGGGAGTAGCTCTTCGCCGGACCGTCGACATACTGCTCAGCGAGCCTGAGCCGGCGCCCGGAGGCGGATCCCGCGCGGACCGCCCAGCGAGACCTTCGGCAAGCAGTGCACGTCCGCGTCCCCGGCGCGGGCACCGAGTGTGCTGCCGTGCCGAGGTGTCTCTCATGAGGCAAGCACTCTCGGTGGGGCAGCCCCGACCGATTGAGGAACCTTGATCAGCATCACCGTGACGGCGCTCGTCTTCGGCGTCATCTTCCTCGCCGAACTGCCGGACAAGACCGCGCTCGCCGGCCTCGTCCTCGGCACCCGCTACCGCGCCTCCTACGTCTTCGCGGGCGTCGCCGCCGCCTTCCTGCTGCACGTCGTGCTGGCCGTCGCGGCCGGCAGTGCGCTGACCCTGCTGCCGCAACGGATCGTGCACGCGCTGACCGGTGTCCTCTTCCTCGGGGGTGCGGCGGCGCTGCTGCTGAAGAAGCACGAGGACGAGGAGGACATCCGCAGGCCGGCCGACCAGTCCTTCTGGAAGGTCGCGGGCACGGGGTTCACGCTGATCCTCGTCGCCGAGTTCGGTGACCTCACGCAGATCATGACCGCCAACCTGGCCGCCCGCTACGACGACCCGGTCTCCGTCGGGCTCGGTGCGGTGCTGGGCCTCTGGGCGGTGGCCGGGCTCGGCATCGTCGGCGGGAAGGCGCTGATGAAGCGGGTGCCGCTGCGGCTGATCACGCAGATCGCGGCGGCGCTGATGCTGGGACTGGGCGTGTGGAGCCTGTACGAGGCCGTCGCGGGCTGAGGCGCGCCGGGCCGGGCTCGGGGGGTCCCGGCCGAACGGCGTGTGAACGTTTCGCGGGGGCGGTGGCGTGATCCCGGCATGTTTTGTACCGTGGATGAACAAAGTGGCTCCCGCCCGTTCACCCTGACCGGCGGGCGGGGCCGCCTTGTCCCCTTCCTCCTGCCCGGAGCCGCCTCCCTGCCTGCCCCGTTCTCTGCCCCGTTCCTGTCTGGAGCTGCCGATGCCGGCCACCGTTCTCACCGCCCGCGCCCTCCTGCTCGACATGGACGGCACCCTCGTCGACTCGGACGCCGTGGTCGAGCGGATCTGGCGACGCTGGGCCGAGCGGCACGCACTGGACGGCGACGAGGTGATGAAGGTCGTCCACGGGCGCCAGGGGCACGCGTCGATGGCGGTGCTGTTGCCCGGCCGGCCGATGGAGCAGAACCTCGCCGACAACGCGCGCATGCTCGCGGAGGAGACCGCCGACCTGGACGGCGTGGTCCAGGTGCCCGGGGCGCGCGCCTTCCTCGCCTCCCTGCGGGAACTCCCGCACGCGCTCGTGACCTCCGCCGACGTCGCCCTGTCCGGCGCGCGCATGGCGGCTGCCGGGCTGCCGATGCCCGAGGTGCGGATCACCGCCGAGTCGGTGGGGGCCGGCAAGCCCGACCCCGAGGGGTTTTTGAAGGGCGCCGCCGAGCTGGGGGTCGATCCGGCGGACTGTGTCGTCTTCGAGGACTCCGGCGCCGGGATCGCGGCGGGGCGGGCCGCCGGGATGCGGGTCGTGGGCGTCGGCCCCCGCGCCGCCCTGCACGGGCCCGACGTCGTCGTCCGGGACCTCACGCAGGTGCGGGTCGAGACCCTGGGAGACGGGCGGGCCCGGCTGCACGCGGGCTGAGCGGGCCGGCCGTACGCCGAGCGCGGGCCGGCTGTGCGTGGGCTGAGCGGGCCGGCCGCACGCCGAGCGTGGGCCGACTGTGCGTGGGCCGAGCGCGGGCCTGCTGCACGTGTGCTGAGCGGGCCGGCCGCACGCGGGCTGAGCGGGCTGGCCGTACGCCGAGCGCGGGCTGAGCGGGCCGGCCGCATGCCGAGCGCGGGCCGGCTGTGCGTGTGCCGAGCGGGCCGGCCGTACGCCGAGCGCGGGCTGAGCGGGCCGGCCGCATGCCGAGCGCGGGCCTGCTGCGCGTGGGCCGAGTGGGCCGGCCAAGGGTGTGCGGGGGCCGAGCGGGGGCCGAGTGGGGCGGGCGCGCCTCTTGCCTTGCCGCTACGGCTCCGACGTCTCCGACTCCAGTGCGGCGCGGGTGGCCGGGCCGTAGACACCGAGGTCGTCGCCCTGGATGCCCCGGGCCCACTGGTAGTTGCGCACGGCGTCCTCGACCGGGCGGGTGAAGACGCCGGTGACCTGGTCGCCGTAGAGGAGCAACTGCTTGAGGCGGAGCTGCAGTTCCGTCACCTCCGGGCCCTGGTCGCCGAGCCGCAGCACCGGCGCGGAGGTGCGTTGTGTGTTCGGGGTGCGGGCGACCGTCGCGGATGGGCTCGGCGAGGCCGGGCGGGACGGGCTCGGGGAGGCCGTGGAAGGGGAGGGGTCGGCCGACGGGCTCGCGGGCGTGACTGCGGGCGGGGCGGGCGCCGGGCGGGTCGAGGGGGAGTGCGCCGGAGCGGACCGGGACGGCCTGCCGTGGGCCGGCGTCACCTCAGGGACGCTCTGCCGTATCTCCTGGGCCGCGTGGTCCCGTGCGGGCGCCCGGTAGGACAGCAGCCCACTGGCGACACCGGCCGCCGCCACGACGGCGACACCGGCACCCGCGGCCGACAGGAGGAGGGTGCGGCGGGAACGGCGAGGTGCCTTCTCCGGGGGCGGGGGCGGGGGCGCGGCGTTCGCCGTCCCGATCGGCTCGCTCCAGGGGGCGGGTTCCGTGGGTGCCACGGGCGGGTCCGGCCGTCCCGGCTCCTGCGGGGTCGCGGCTCCCGTCACCCCGTCCGGTTCCGCCGGAGCCCTGCCGTCCGTCGCCACGGCGCCCCGGTCGGGCTCGGCACCCGCGGTGGGCTCGCCCACCTCCACGTAGGGGCGTATGCGTATCGGGTGGAAGTCCTCCGCCGCTGCCGCCCGGGCCGTGCGGGCCTCGCGCAGGGCGTCGGCGACGCGTCGGGTGCAGTCGCAGGACGGCGTGTTGTCCGCCCCCCTCGGCGCCCCGCACTGCGGGCAGGTGTGGCCCGTCGGTTCCGTCACGTGTCCGTCCCCTCCCCTCGGGAACTCCCGAGTTTATGCAGAGATCCTTCACATCCGCCGTGCGGGACGGACACCCGGACGGACGGAGAGGCGGAACGGCAGGCGGAAGGACGGACAGAAGGACAGGTGGAAGACCGGGGCGATGGGGGACTCAAGAGGCCGTAAACGGTGACAGCGCCGACGATGGTAGGTGTGCACCCGAGCCTCGGGAGGTCTCGATGACCCTGGACACGCACGGCACGGCGAAGGACGTGCAGGCCGCCGAGCACGTCTCCGGCAACGTGCTCGTCTCGATCGGCGCCCTGCTGCTCGGGCTGCTGCTCGCCGCGCTCGACCAGACCATCGTCTCGACCGCGCTGCCCACCATCGTCAGCGATCTGGGCGGCCTCGAGCACCTGTCCTGGGTCGTCACCGCCTACCTCCTCGCCTCGACCGCCGCCACCCCGCTGTGGGGCAAGCTCGGTGACCAGTACGGGCGCAAGCGGCTGTTCCAGACCGCGATCGTCATCTTCCTCATCGGCTCCGCACTGTGCGGCATGGCGCAGAACATGCCCCAGCTGATCGCCTTCCGCGCACTGCAGGGCCTGGGCGGCGGCGGGCTGATGGTGCTGTCGATGGCGATCGTCGGCGACGTCGTGCCCCCGCGGGAACGCGGGCGCTACCAGGGGCTGTTCGGCGCCGTGTTCGGCGCCACCAGTGTGCTCGGACCGCTGCTCGGCGGGCTGTTCACCGAGCACCTGAGCTGGCGCTGGGTGTTCTACGTCAACCTGCCCGTCGGCGTCGTCGCCCTCGCCGTGATCGCCACCGCCCTGCACATCCCGCGCCGCACCGCCCACCACGTCATCGACTACCTCGGCACCTTCCTGATCGCCTCGGTCGCCACCTGTCTGGTCCTCGTCGCCTCGCTCGGGGGCACGACGTGGGCGTGGGGGTCGGCGCAGATCATCGCGCTCGCCGTGCTCGGGGTCGTCCTCGCCGTCGCGTTCGTCGCCGTCGAACGGCGGGCCGCCGAACCGGTCCTGCCGCTGAAGCTGTTCGGCATCCGCACCTTCTCCCTCGCCGCCCTGATCAGCTTCATCGTCGGCTTCGCCATGTTCGGCGCGATGACCTACCTGCCGACCTTCCTCCAGGTCGTGCACGGCATCTCGCCGACCATGTCCGGGGTGCACATGCTGCCGATGGTGTTCGGCCTGCTGCTGTCCTCCACGATCTCCGGGCAGATCGTCAGCCGCACCGGCCGCTGGAAGGTGTTCCCGATCGCCGGCACCGCCGTGACCACGATCGGCCTGCTCCTGCTGCACCGGCTGGACGAGCACAGCTCCACCACCGAGATGAGCCTGTACTTCTTCGTCTTCGGCCTCGGCCTCGGCCTGGTCATGCAGGTCCTCGTCCTCATCGTGCAGAACGCGGTGTCGTACGAGGACCTGGGCGTCGCCACCTCCGGTGCGACCTTCTTCCGCTCCATCGGCGCGTCCTTCGGCGTCGCCATCTTCGGCACGGTCTTCGCGAGCCGGCTCGGCGACAAGCTCGCCGACGCCTTCCGGGGCGTGCGGCTGCCGCCCGGTGCGAGCGCCGACACGCTGAAGTCCGACCCGCGCGGCATCGCCGCCCTGCCGCCCGGCCTGCGCCCGGCGGCCCTGCACGCGTACGCCTCGGCCATCACCGACGTGTTCCTCTACGCCGCCCCGGTCGCCGTCCTCGGCTTCGTCCTCGCGTGGCTGCTGAAGGAGGACCGGCTGCGCGGCTCGGTCACCGCGCCGGACGCGTCCGAGACGATCCCGCCCAACCCGGTGGAACGTTCCTCCTACGACGAGGTGTGCCGCGCGCTGTCCGTGCTCGGCACCCGCGAGGGGCGCCGGCAGATCTACCAGGAGATCACCGAAAGGGCCGGTTACGACCTGCTGCCCGCCGCGAGCTGGATGCTGCTGCGCATCCGCCGGTACGGCTCGGTGGAGCCGGGCGTGCTGGCCGAGCGCACCTCCGTCCCGCTGCAGGCGGTCATGGCCGCGGCCCGGCAGGTCGAGGAGCGGCGCCTGGCCGAACGCCGGGGCCTGGACCTGGTGTTGACCGAGTCCGGCCGCGAGACCGCGGAACGGCTGGCCGCGGCCCGCGAGGAGTCCCTGGCCGAACTGCTCGGCGACTGGTGGGCCCCGGGCCGGTCCACCGACCTGGACCGGGTGGTGAAGGACCTCACCGACGAACTGTGCGGCGCGGAGCGGGAACGCCCGCACAACGGCGGCACGGTGACGAGGGCCGGCTGACGGACCGGGGCGCGGCTCTGCCGAGCGCGGCAGGAAACATGGCCTCGGGCTAGGACGACGTCCCGGGCTCGGGGCCGCAGACGGTGGCTTCGGGTTCGGTCGTGGCGTCGGCCTCGGGCGACAACAGGTCCTTGCGGAACCAGTGTTCGGCGTACGGGTCGTCGTTGTGGCGCCCGGTCTCCGCGTAGCCGAGGCGGGCGTACAGGGCCCGGGCCTCCACCAGGTCGCTGCGGGTGTCGAGGATCAGCCGCCGGGCGCCCAGCGCGCGGGCGGCCTGCTCGGCGGCGGCGACCAGCAGCGCGGCCCCGCCCCTCCCGCGCATCCCCTCCCGCACGAACACCCGGGTGAGCTCGGCCGTGTCCGGGTCCAGCAGCCGCACGCCCGCCGTGCCGGCCGGCTCGCCGTCGTACCGGGCCACCAGCAACCGGCCACGCGGCGGCGCCAGTTCGGCTCCGGTACGGGCCGCGATCTCCCGCTCCAACTCGGCCGGGTCGGTGCGGTGCCCCTCGTGCAGCAGGTACCAGCGGTCGCTGACCTCCGTGTAGTACGCCCGCCACAGCGCACCGGCGACCGGTGAGTCGTACGGCTCCGGAGTGATCGTCCACGTCATGCCGGTCATTCTGGGCCGCGGTCACGGACCCGCCGCAACCGGATAACCGCGCCCCCGCAGACTGTCCCCGTGAACCGAACCGACCGTCTCTACGCCCTGGTCGAGGAGTTGCGCGCCGCCGCTCCCCGGCCGCGCAGCGCCCGTGTGCTGGCCCGGCGCTTCGAGGTCAGCGTCCGCACGATCGAGCGGGACCTGGCGGCACTGCAGCAGTCCGGGGTGCCGATCCACGCCGAGCCGGGCCGCAGCGGCGGGTACGTCCTCGACCGGGCCCGCACCCTGCCGCCGCTGACCATCACCCCGGCCGAGGCGACCGCGCTGGCCGTCGGGCTCGACGCCCTCGCCGGGACGCCGTTCGCGGCCGACGCGCGCAGCGCGCTGCACAAGGTGCTGGCGGTGATGCCCGGGCGCGAGCGGAGGGCGGCGGCGGAACTGGCGGAGCGGGTACGGCTCCTCGTACCGGCCGCTCGCCCCGCCCGGACCCCGCAGCCGGTCGTGGCCGGGCCCCTGCGGGAGGCGCTGACCGCCGGGAGGGTGCTGCGCCTGGAGTACGCCGACGCGGCGGGCGCCGTCACCGCCCGGGACGTGGAGCCGCTCGGCTTCCTCGGTGGTGAGGAGCACTGGTACCTGGCCGCCTGGTGCCGGCTGCGGCAGGCGGCTCGGGGTTTCCGCCTCGATCGCGTCCGCGCGGTGACGGCCCTCGCCGAACCGGCCCCGCCCCGCCCCGTCGACCTGGCCTCGCTCGACACCCTGGGCTCCGACCTGGTGCCCCTCGGGGAACTGCGCATGTGACGGCAATCACCGACAGGGGGTTGTCGCATCCGGGGCGGAGGCTGAGGTCCACCAGCAGTGGGACCTCACCCGAAAGGCGATCAGCCATGACTCCGCACTCCGCGTCCGCCCTCCCGGCCTCCCCGGCGACCGGCGGCACCCTCACCACCGCCGCCGGCATCGCGCTCTTCGACCGCTGGACCGCCCTGTGGAACGGCGACTTCAGCGACCCCGAGGCCTTCCTGGCGCCCGGCTTGCGCATCCGCTTCGGCAACGACCCCGAGCAGGGGAGGGCCACCGACGCCCTGCACGGCCCGCAGGCCGTCGTCGACTTCGTCTCCGCCTTCCGTACGGCCCGGCCCGGACAGCACTACGCCGTCCAGGGGACCCCGCTCGTGGACGCCGGGCCCGGGCAGGTCGCCTGCCGCTGGTACGTGACCCTGCCGGACGGCATCCAGAAGAGCGGCATCGACCTGTTCGAGGTGGTGGACGGGCGGATCGCCACCGTCTGGTCGGTGACGGGACTGCGCCGCTTCGGTGCCTGACGCCCGTTTGTGGCCCGCCTTCCGGGTCACCCGAGTGGTGTACCGGCCAGTGGGGCCGGTCCGACCTGGAAGGCAACCATGTCCACAGGCTGGATCATCGCTGTGATCGTGATCGCGGCGGTCGTGGTGCTCCTCGCGGCCACCGTGATCCTGCGCGCCCGCGGCAGGCACGGCGGGCCGGACCTGAAGCGGCGCTTCGGGCCCGAGTACGAGCGGGCCGTGGCCCGGCACGACGGGGACACCACGGCCGCCGAACGGGAACTGACCGAGCGGATCGAACGCCACGGCAACCTGCGCGAGCGTCCGCTGGACCCGGCGGAGCGCGACCGGTACGCGCAGCGCTGGACGGCCGTGCAGGAGCGGTTCGTCGACGCGCCCCGGGACGCCGTCGCCGAGGCCGACCGGCTGCTCGCGGAACTCGCCGGCGCCCGAGGCTACCCGGACGGCGGGCGGTACGAGGAGCAACTCGACGCGCTGTCCGTGCACCACGCCGACCATGTCGAGGGCTACCGGCACCTGCACCGGGTGTCCCGGGCCGGGGCGAGCGGGGCCGGCGGCGGCACGGAGGAGCTGCGGGCGGCGCTCGTGGAGGGCCGCGAGCTGTTCGACGACCTGATCGACACGGGCAGGGCGGCCGGCCGCCACCGCGCCGGCGCTCTGACCGGTACCGGCAACGGCCACGGCTCCACCCGCTCCCACACCCCGTGGTCCCTCCACCGGGGCCGTCCGAAGGAGAGTTGAGCCATGGCGCAGGACAGGGAGACCGGACCGGGCGCGGAGAAGTACGAGAGGTACCGGCCGGAGGAAGACATCACCGGCCCCGCCCGCAAGCCGGGAGACGAACGAGCCCCGGGCGACCGCCTGCCGGGCGAGCCGACGCTCGGTGAGCGCATGGCCGGTGAGCCGGGAGGCCCGGCGGGTTCCGAGCGGCTGTCCGGCGAACGGCTGCGGTCCGACGACCGCGTGGACCGGGCGCCCGGTGTCGCCGGTCCGGGGCGGGAAGGGCTGACGGCGGACGACCGCGTCCCGGGCGACACGGGTACGTCGGCGCCCGGCCGGGAGCGTGCCGCCCAGGGGGACCGGATGCCGGACGACGGGCTCGGTGCGGCCACCTCGGGCGCCACGGCCGGCCGCGAGACGGGCGTCCCCCAGAGCGCGGCGCCGGACACCCGGCCGGGCACGGACACGGGCGCGGGCACCGGCACCGGCACGGCCAGGGACACCGGCACGCCGAGCGGGACCGCCCGGCAGGGGAACGGGCACACCGGTGCCGCCGCCCCCCTGCTCCCGCACGAGGAGTCGGAGCAGTGGGAGGAGCGGCTGCGGCAGACGGCCGCCGGATTCGTGGACGAGCCCCGTGCGGCGGTCGAGGAGGCGGACCGGGAGCTCGAGGAGATCGCCGTGCGGTTCAACGAGGCCGTGACCCGGCGCCGCCGCACCCTGCGCATGTCCTGGCAGGGCGAGGAGGACCGCCCCACCCGTGAGTCGGACACCGAGCAGCTGCGCCTGGCGCTGCGGGACTACCGCGAGCTGGCCGGACGGCTGCTGCACCTCTGATCCGAGAAGTCTCATCGAGAACATCTGATCCGAGACGAGGAGACGGTCCCGGCCGGTGCGGTCGGGGCCGTCAGCCGTGCGGGCCCGGGAACTCCCCCGTGACCTCGGCGCGGCGGCGGCGCCACTCCCGTACGACCTCCTCGACGTCGTACGGCTTCTTGCCGAGCGGCGGGCCGGGCGGGGGCTTGAACATCATGTCGCGGATCTTCACGTTGACGTCGGTGATGATCTTCCGGACGATCCGCTCCGAGGGCGCCGCGTAGGCCGCGGCGAGCGCGTCCTCGGCCTCCTTGCGCAGGGCCAGCGCGGGCGGCAGCACGGCGAGCCCCTCGCGGGCCATCTTCCGCTTGACCCACCACAGTTCGTCGTACGTGGACTCCAGCTCCGCGGGCAGCGGCTCGCCCGCGCCCGGCAGCCGGTCGAACTCGCCGCGTCCCTGGGCGTCCCGGATCTGCTTGTCCACCCAGGACTCGAACGGCACCCCCGGAGGCTTGCGCTCGGTCATGAGCCCATTGTGCCGGACATGGCCCCGCCGGGCGTTTTATCATGCGGCGGCGGTGCGGCAATTCGGCCACCGCACAGGAACGTCCCAGGGGGAACGCACGTGCTCGAACTCACCATGGCCGCCGTCTCCGCGGCCGACACGGGTGCCACGGCCGGCATGACGATGGCCGACGCGCCCAGCGAGCCGGGCGCGGTGCTGCGAGTGGGCCGGGACGCCTCCGTGTGCCGGCTGGTCACCCCCGAGGACTGGCTGTTCGTCTCCCGGGTGCACCTGGAGTTCCAGTGCGGCCCCGACGGCGCCTGGCAGGTGGTGTGGCTGCGCGGCTCGCAGGCCGAGCCGTCGTCCGAGGTGCGGCTGACCGTCGGCGAGTACGCGCAGACCATCGCCTACGGCGGCAGCGTGACGCTGCCGCGCGGCGGTGCGGGCGAGATCATCATCCAGGACCGCACCGAGCCGCGCAGCGTCAACGTGGGCTTCTACCACGAGGTATGAGCCCCGGGCGTGGGCCCCGGGCCCGGCTCAGGCCAGCACCCGGGCCAGCGCGAAGCCGTCGTAGCCCTTGCTGCCCACGGTCTGGAGCGCGGTGCCGGTGAGCCTCGGGTGGGTGGCGATCAGGTCGAGGGCGGCGCGGGTGCCGACGATGTCGGGTTCGGTGCTGCCGGCGTCGACGATCCGCCCGCCGCGCACCACGTTGTCCAGGACGATCAGGCTGCCCGCGCGGGTCAGCCGCAGCGCCCACTCCACGTAGTGCGGGTTGTTGCCCTTGTCGGCGTCGATGAAGACCAGGTCGAACGGGGCCGGGTTCTCGTCGGCGAGCTTGGGCAGCGACTCCAGGGCCGGGCCCACCCGCACCTCCGCCACCCGGTCCAGGCCCGCGCGGGCGAGGTTGCGGGTGGCGACCTCGGCGTGCTTGGCGCTGTACTCCAGCGAGATGAGCCTGCCGTCGGCCGGCAGGGCTCGAGCCATCCAGATGGTGCTGTAGCCGCCGAGGGTGCCGATCTCCAGGATGTTGCGGGCGCCCTGGATCTGGGCGAGCAGCTGGAGGAGCTTGCCCTGGGGTGCGGTGACGCTGATGTGCGGTAGCCCCGCGGCCTCGCTGTCGCGCAGGGCCGCCTGGAGCGCATCGTCGTCCGGTGACAGACGGTTGCTGAAGTAGGTGTCGACGTCGTCCCAGTGCTGCGACCCGCTCATGAGTCTGCTGCCTTTCCCGAGTGCCGAGTGTCTGCGCTTACCCTGCATCGTCTCAGCCGGGAGGGGCCGACGGGGGATCAATTCCGGCGTCGCTGCCGACCGGGCGCGGTCCTCGCCCGCCCGGCCTGATCCGGACGGCAGGCCCTAGCGCTCCGCCACCGCGGGCGCGGACCCCGGCAGCGGGCGCCCCGCCGACTCCGCCATGCGCCACACCGCGAATCCGCCCACGACAGCCGCGGCCATCATGTAGTACGCGGGCATCATCATGTTCCCGGTCGCCCCGATCAGCGCCGTGACGACCAGCGGGGTCGTCCCGCCGAACAGGGACACCGACACGTTGAAGCCGATGGACAGGGAGCCGTAGCGCACCCGGGTCGGGAAGAGAGCGGGCAGCGCGGCCGGCATGGCCGCCGTGAAGCAGACCAGCAGCAGCCCCAGCGCCCCCATGCCCAGCGCGACGGCCGGCAGGCTGCCCTGGCGGATCAGCAGCAGGGCGGGGACGGAGAGGAACAGGAAGCCGGCGCAGCCCGCGGCGATCACCGGACGGCGGCCGACCCGGTCGGTCAGCGCGCCCGCGAACGGCTGGACGATCATCATCAGCGCCATCACGCCGAGCACCACCAGCAGCCCGTGCGTCTCGTCGTACTTCAGCTCACTGGTCAGGTAGCTCGGCATGTACGACAGCAGCATGTAGTCGGTGACGTTGAAGACCAGCACCAGGCCCATGCACAGCAGCAGCGCCGGCCACTGGCCGCTGACCATCTCGCGCAGCGGCACCTTCGGCCGGGCGGCCTCCGCCTTCTCGACCTCGGCGGCGAACGCCGGGGTCTCCTCCAGGCGCATCCGCAGGTAGAGGCCGACGACGCCCATCGGGCCCGCGATCAGGAACGGGATCCGCCAGCCCCAGGACGTGAGGTCGTGCGAGGAGAGCAGGGCCGTCATCACGGTGACCAGGCCGGCGCCGCCGATGTAGCCGGCCAGCGTGCCGAACTCCAGCCAGCTGCCGAAGAAGCCGCGCTTCTTGTCCGGCGCGTACTCGGCGATGAACGTCGACGCGCCCGCGTACTCGCCGCCGGTGGAGAAGCCCTGCACCAGCCGGGCGGCCAGCAGGAGCAGCGGGGCTCCGACGCCGATCGAGGCGTACGACGGGATGAGGCCGATCGCGAAGGTGCCCGCCGCCATCATGATCATGGTGAGGGCGAGGACCTTCTGGCGGCCCACGCGGTCGCCGAGCGGGCCGAAGACCATGCCGCCGAGCGGGCGGACCAGGAAGGCCGCGGCGAAGGCGCCGAAGGCGGACAGCAACTGGGCGGTCGGGTTGCCGGAGGGGAAGAAGACCTTGCCGAGGGTGACCGCGATGTAGCTGTAGACGCCGAAGTCGAACCACTCCATCGCGTTGCCCAGCGCGGCCGCCTTCACGGCGCGCCTGACGAGCGCGGGGTCGGTGACGGTGACGCCGGTGGCCTGCGCGGCCCGGCGGGTCTTCTCATGCGGGATGACGGCTGCGGCGGTCGCCAAAACGGGGCTCGCCTACCTTTCGACGGGGACAGGGACGCGACCCGGACGGCGGCGGTGACGCAGGGCCGAAAAGCGACCATAGGCGGCGTTGGGTGCCTCACGTCGTGTACGCGAGTCGATGCACAGTGCAGCCAAACGATGCGTACGCAGGTACGTCTGTCCGCTTCCGGGCAGCCATTCCGGTCCTTCGCTGTGATCCTTCTCGCGTCACGGGCAAGCAACCGCAACGCGCGCGGACTATCGTCTTCCGGGTCATCCGGATTATCCCGGCGATTCAGAGCATCCCGGCCATCTGGGCTATTTGCGCCATCGGGGCCATCTGGGTCATCCGGACAGAGTGAGGCGTACGAGGGTGCGCGGGAACCGGTGCGGTGACGCCCGGGACGACGCGGCGGGAGGCCGACCAGGCGTGGCGGACGTGGAGCACAGCGGGCGACCGGCACAAGCCCATGGACCGGCCGCGCCGGACCTGCGCCTGCGCGCCGCCCGGCTCGCGCTGTGGGCCGTGGCCGCGATCCTCGCGCTGCGGCAGATGGCCCTCGTGCTGACCACCCCGAGCGGCGAACGCCTCACCGACCTGGAGACCTGGGTCGGCCCCCACGGCGTCCTCCACGTGAACGGCTCGCTGTACGACTCGACGCGCTTCACCGGCACACCGTTCTCCGGTCTCGTCCTCAAGCCCCTCACTCGTTCGGCTGAACAAGCCCTCGGCTGGGGCTGGACCTTCGGCACCCTGCTCCTGGTGGCCGCCCTCGGCCTGGTCGCCGCCCGCGCACTGCCCCCGCCGGTCGGCCGCCGCACCGCGCAGCTCGCCGCGCCGGTCGCCATCAGCCTGCTCATGCTGTCCCTGCCGGTCCGCAACGCCCTGTGGCTCGGCCAGACCAGCATCATCCCGGTCCTGCTGGTGCTGCTCGGCTGCTTCACCGTGCGCGGGCAGCGGGCGAGCGGGCTGTGCATCGGCCTGGCCGCCGCGTTCCAGCCGACCGTGCTGCTGTTCGCCCCGCTGCTGTGGTGCACCGGGCGCCGCCGGGCCGCGCTGTCCACCGTGGGCGTCTTCGCCGCCGGCACCGCGCTCGCCTGGGCCGCGATGCCGCACGACACCTACACCTACTGGGTGCACCACATGGCCGGCGTCGGCCTCGGCGGCAAGGCGGACGGTCTCGGCAACCAGTCCCTGCACGGCGCCCTGCTCCGCCTGGGCCCGACCGGCCCGCTGGAGATCACCCTCTTCCTGCTGCTCGGCGCCGCCGTCAGCACCCTCGCCCTGCGCCGCGCGGTCCGCTACGCCCACGACGGCCAGCTGCTGCTCGCGGTCGCCGTCACCGGCTGCGCCGCCGTCGCCGTCTCCCCGACCACCTGGCAGCACCAGCTGCTGTGGGTGCTGCTCGCCGTCGTCGGCCGGGTCGGCAGACGGGCCTCGGACCGGTACGTCTGGCCGGTCGCCGTGGTCCTGGTGATGACCCTCCCGGCGAGGATGATGCTGCCGAACATCCCGGCGGTGTACCCGCTGCGCAACGACCTGGTGCTGCTCGCGGCCCTGGCCGCCGCCGTCGCCGTGCCCTTTCTGCCCCGCACCTCGCCGTACTACCGGGCGCCGATCCCGACCCGGTACGCCGCGCCGGCGCCGGCCCGCTCCCGGCACGTCCCCCTGCTGCCGTCCCTCGGCCGGGTGCTCAGCCGGCCCAGCCTGCTGCTGGAACTGCTGCTCATCCGCGTCACCTACGCCGTCTACTCCTCGGTGCGCCTCGCCGCGCAGGGCAGCCGGGCCGCCGCCGAGGCGCACGGCCACCAGATCCACTCCCTCGAGCGGGCCCTGTCCCTCGACGTGGAGCACTGGGCCAACCGCACCGCCGTCGCACGGCCCTGGCTGAACGGCCTCCTCGGCTTCTACTACGAGTCGTTCCACTTCGTGCTGCCGCTGGCCGTCCTCGCCGTCCTGTACGTCCGCCGGCCCGTGGACTACCGCTGGGCGCGCACCAGCCTCGGCTTCGCCACGTTCCTCGGCCTGGTGGGCTTCTGGCTCTACCCGCTGGCGCCGCCGCGGCTGATGCCCGGGCTCGGCTTCGTCGACACGGTGCACGGCGCCCAGAACCTGGCCAGGCCCGGCTACGGCGCCATGACGGCGGTGACCAACCAGTACGCGGCGATGCCGTCGTTGCACTTCGGGTGGGCGCTGTGGTGCGGGATCGTGATCGCGGTGGTGGCGCCGAGGGGGTGGCTGAAGGTGCTGGGCCTGCTGCACCCGCTGCTCACGGTCTCCGCGATCGTGGCGACCGCCAACCACTGGGTGCTGGACGCGGTGGGCGGTGCCATGGTGGTCGGCGCCGGCTTCGCCGCGACCCGTCTGCTCTCGGGGCCGCGCGCGCTCGCGGTGCCGGAAGCCGGCCGACACCGGCCGGAACCCGCCGTCCACCGGCCGGGTGCCGAGCACGGTGGGCACGTCCCGGGAGGACACCATCGCTCGCCACCCTGATCTGCGGCGCCCGCCGCGGCAGGAGGCGGGCACGCGGATCGCCGAGCCCCCGCCGGCGCGGGCCGTGCCCGTGCTCGTCCCCGCGGTGGCCGCGCTCGCGCTCGGACTGTGGGGGATCGACCGGCACGGCAGCATGTGGCGCGACGAGTCGGTCACCTACCAGGTGGCCCACCGCTCCCTGGGGCAACTGTGGCACCTGCTCGGCCACGTCGACGCGGTGCACGGCCTGTACTACCTGCTCCTGCACGCCGTCTTCGCGGTGTGGGACGGCGGTCCGGTCGCCCTGCGCCTGCCCTCGGCACTGGCCACCGCCCTGGCGGCGGCCGGGGTCGGCGCGATCGGCGCACGGCTCGCGGGCCCCCGGGCAGGGGTGCTCGCCGGGCTCGTCCTCGCGCTGCTGCCGGTCACCCAGCAGTACGCGCAGGAGGGCCGCTCCTACGCGCTCGTCACGGCCGGGGTCACCTGGGCGACGTACCTCTTCCTGCGCGGGGTGGGTGCGGAGCGGCGCCGGTGGTGGGCCGGGTACGCGGCGGCGCTCGCCCTGGCGGGCTGGCTGCACGAGTTCGCCGCCCTGGTGCTGGTGGCCCACGCGCTGACCCTGTGGTGGCTGCGGGTGCCGCGCCCCGTGTGGCGCCGCTGGGGCACGGCCTGCGCCGTCGTCGCGCTGGCACTGGCACCGCTGGCCGCGGTGAGCGCGGGCCAGGCCGACCGGCAACTGGGCTGGCTCGGCCGCGCGAGCCTCATGGCGTGGCTGCAGTACGCGGCGATGGTGACGGCGGGTGCCCTGTGCGCCCGCCTGCTGCTGCGCGGCACGGACACCGGACGGGCTGTCCTGGTGCGGCTCGCCCTTCCGCTGCTGGTGGCCCCGGCGGGACTGCTGATGACGGTGTCCCTGGCCCGGCCCTGGTACGTCGACCGGTACGTCCTCTACGGCATGGCCGGCCTCGCCCTGCTGACCGGGGCCGCGCTGGACCGGGCGGCCGGGTGGTGGCGCCGGCTCGCCCCCGGGCCACGGATCCTGACCGCCTCACTGTCCTCGGTGACGGCGATCGCGGTCCTGCTTCCCTGGTCGCTGCTGGTGCGCTCCCCGGAGAGCCGCAAGGACGACGTCCTCGCCGTCTCCCGGGCGGTCGCGCGGGTCGCCCACCCCGGCGACGGCGTCCTGTTCCTCCCGGCCCGCCGCCGCGAATGGCTCCTCTCCAGCCCGACGCTCTACGCCCGCCTGAACGACCTGGCCCTGGCCCGGTCGCCGACGGCCTCCGGCACCCTCCAGGGCACCGAACTCCCGCCCCCCACCCTGCACCACCGCATCCGCGCCACCCCCCGCATCATCGCCCTCTCCGACCCACCCGACCAGCCCCTCGACCCCTTCCCCCAGGAGGCCGCCAAACGGGAGGAGCTGCGCAGCCACTTCCAGGTGTGCGAGCGGATCCGGGTGCGGGGGGCCGAGGTGACCGTGTACGCGTGGCGGGGGCGCTGCGGGGGGTGAGACCGGCCGGTTCGCACCGACCTCCCGGATCCCTGACCGGAAACCGTGCCGCGTAGGGCACGGCACCCGGTCGAGAAGGCCGGAATCCTCGGCTTCAGCCCGAGGGGCAAGTCAAAGCCGCTGGATGATCGTGCCCGTTGCCAGGCCGCCGCCCGCGCACATCGTGATGAGGGCGAACTCCTTGTCCGCGCGCTCGAGTTCGTGCAGCGCGGTGGTGATGAGGCGGGCGCCGGTGGCGCCGACCGGGTGACCGAGGGCGATGGCGCCGCCGTTGACGTTGACCTTGGTGAGGTCCTGCTCGAAGACCCGGGCCCAGCTCAGGACGACGGAGGCGAAGGCCTCGTTGATCTCCACCAGGTCGATGTCCCTCAGTGACATCCCCGCCTTGCCGAGCACGGTCTTCGTGGCGTCGACGGGGCCGTCGAGGTGGAAGTGCGGATCGGCACCCACCAGGGCCTGGGCCACGATGCGAGCGCGGGGCTTCAGCTTCAGTGCCCGGGCCATCCGTTTGGACGCCCACATGACCGCTGCCGCCCCGTCCGAGATCTGCGAGGAGTTCCCGGCCGTGTGCACCGCCGTCGGCATCACCGGCTTGAGCCCCGCCAGCGCCTCCAAGGAGGTGTCCCGCAGCCCCTCGTCCTTGTCGACCAGCCGCCACATGCCCTGCCCGGCGTGCTGCTCCTCCTCCGTGGTCGGCACCTGCACGGCGAACGTCTCCCGCTTGAAGCGCTCCTCCGCCCAGGCATGGGCGGCCCGCTCCTGGGAGAGCAGCCCCAGCGCGTCCACGTCCTCCCGCGTCAGCCCCCGGTGCCGCGCGATCCGCTCGGCCGCCTCGAACTGGTTGGGCAGGTCGACGTTCCACTCGTCCGGGAACGGCTTGCCCGGCCCGTGCTTCGACCCCGAGCCCAGCGGCACCCGGGACATCGCCTCGACACCGCAGCTGATCCCGACGTCGATCACCCCGGCCGCCACCATGTTGGCCACCATGTGCGAGGCCTGCTGCGAGGAGCCGCACTGGCAGTCCACGGTCGTCGCCGCCGTCTCGTACGGCAGCCCCATGGCCAGCCACGCGGTGCGCGCGGGGTTCATGGACTGCTCGCCGGCGTGGGTCACCGTGCCGCCGACGATCTGCTCGACCGCGTCGGCGGGGATGCCGGTGCGGCCGAGGAGTTCACGGTAGGTCTCGCCCAGCAGATAGGCGGGGTGCAGATGGGCGAGCGCGCCGCCGCGCTTGCCGATCGGGGTGCGTACGGCTTCGACGATCACGGGTTCCGCGGCCATGGGGGTGCGTCCTCTCCTCGGTCGCCCGCGCGGCGCGGAGGCGTCCCGGCCCGCCCGCCACGCAGAACTAGAACGCGTACTAGTTCTGGCATGCAGTCTGCTGACACACCGTCCACCGCCGCAAGGGTCGTGCAGCGGCCGAAGGTGCGAACCGTCCGCGGCGCCCATGCGATTCGGGCCGACACATGTCTTGCTACTTCTAGAACCCGTTACTACGTTCACGGCACCCCACTGATGGTCCGTCAGATGGCTGGAGTCGCCGATGCACTGCCCCGCGCTGCCCGACGGGTTCGACTTCACCGACCCCGACCTGCTGCACCACCGCGTGCCCCTCCCCGAGTTCGCCGAGCTGCGCCGCACCGAACCGGTCCGCTGGATCCCGCAGCCCCACGGCCTCGCGGGCTTCGCCGACACCGGCTACTGGGCCGTGACCCGGCACGCGGACGTCCGGTACGTCTCCACGCACCCGGAGCTGTTCTCCTCCACCCTCAACACCGCGATCATCCGCTTCAACGAGCACATCCGACGGGACGCGATCGACGCCCAGCGGCTGATCCTGCTCAACATGGACCCGCCCGAGCACACCCGGGTCCGCCAGATCGTGCAGCGCGGCTTCACCCCACGCGCCATCCGCGCCCTGGAGGACCGGCTCCGCTCCCGCGCCGGGGCCATAGTCGCCGCCGCCCGCGCCCGCTCCGGACCCTTCGACTTCGTCACCGAGGTCGCCTGCGAACTGCCCCTGCAGGCCATAGCCGAGCTGATCGGCGTGCCCCAGGAGGACCGCTCCAAGATCTTCGACTGGTCCAACAAGATGATCGCCTACGACGATCCCGAGTACGCCATCACCGAGGAGGTCGGCGCCCAGTCCGCCGCCGAGATCATCGCCTACGCCATGAACATGGCCGCCGAGCGCAAGCAGTGCCCGGCCCACGACATCGTGACGACCCTGGTCGCCGCCGAGGACGAGGGCAACCTCAACTCCGACGAGTTCGGTTTCTTCGTGCTGATGCTCGCGGTGGCCGGCAACGAGACGACCCGCAACGCCATCACCCATGGCATGCACGCCTTCCTCACCCACCCCGACCAGTGGGACCTCTTTCTCCGCGAGCGTCCGGCGACCACGGCCGAGGAGATCGTCCGCTGGGCGACCCCGGTCAACTCCTTCCAGCGGACGGCCACCCAGGACACCGAACTCGGCGGCGCGAAGATCAGGAAGGGGGACCGGGTCGGCCTCTTCTACGCCTCCGCCAACCACGACCCCGACGTCTTCACCGACCCCGACGCCTTCGACATCACCCGCGACCCCAACCCGCACCTCGGCTTCGGTGGCGGAGGCCCGCACTACTGCCTGGGCAAGTCCCTCGCCGTCCTCGAGATCGACCTGATCTTCAACGCCCTCGCCGACGCCATGCCGACCCTCCGCCTGGCCGGCGACCCCCGCCGGCTGCGTTCGGCCTGGATCAACGGCGTCAAGGAACTCCAGGTGCAAGCGGACTGACAGCCCTCCGGTCGGGGCCGACGGCTCCCGGCGCCGCCGGCCCACCCCGAGGGAGGCAGGAACACCCCGTCCCTATGCCCGTTCCTGCCTCCCCCGAGGTCCGGTCCGCCGCCTCACTCCCGCCCCGACGCCACGAAGGCCAGCACTCCCGACGCGGCCGCCGCGAGCAGCAGCGGGAGGCCCAGGCCGGCGTGCAGAACCAGCCAGGCGCCCAGGGCGGCGCCGGCGAGCATGGCGATCACCGAGGCCGTGCGGCGCGGGGAGCGAGGGCTGGTGGCGTCGCCCAGGCGGGACTCGGAGGCCAGGCCGGTCAGGGTCATCGTCAGGACCGTGGTGGTCAGGTCGGGGACGCCCAGCTTGCGGACCGTCGCGTTGCGCAGGCCCATCGCGAAGGCGGTGAGCGCGATGAGCGCGTACCGGGTCCCGGTCGTGTCCGGCCAGGCAAGGGCCACCGCCGCCGACACGCCGATCAGCAGTGCCTCCGCCGCCAGCGTCAGCCGGGCCCACCTGCGGCGCGGCCCGCCGCCGAAGCGCGCCGCCATGCGGCCGCCGGCCACCGTGCCCAGCAGGAAGAGGAGCAGCGAGGTCGCCGTGTTGGGGACCGAGAAGCCGGGGGCGCCGACGGCGGCGAAGCCCAGGACCACCACGTTGCCCGTCATGTTCGCGGTGAACACCCGGCCCAGGCCCAGATAGCTCACCGCGTCGATCAGCCCGCTGACCACGGTCAGCACCAGGAGCACGGTCACCAGCCGCACCCCGCGCTCCTCCGGGTCCCGTGTGGGCGGTGTCCTCATGGCTCCTCCGGGTCGGCCTGCGCACAGTACCGGGACTGCCTGCCCAGGGGGCCGGAGGACGCGCGGGTGCGGTCGTCGCCTGTACGGCTTCCGCACACACGCGCGCACCCCCGCCCGGCCGGGGCGAGGGTGCGGATGCTGTGGAGGAGGGGCCGTCGACCGCGCGGGAGCGGGTCGTACCGGGCGGCCCGCCCGGATCGCACGCCGGTGCGGCGCGGTGCAGCGCTGGTGCGTGGTTTCGGCAGCGGACCAGCGGCCGTCAGCGGCGGTTCAGCCGCGGAGCGGCGGGGGAGGGGCGTCTCGGAGCCGTCGACTCAGTACCGGCCGTGGGCTCAGTACCAGCCGTTGGCCTGCCAGAAGGACCAGGCCTTCACGGGGCTGCCGTAGCGGGAGTTCATGTAGTCCAGGCCCCACTTGATCTGGGTGGCCGGGTTGGTCTTCCAGTCGGAGCCGGCCGAGGACATCTTCGAGCCCGGCAGGGCCTGGACCAGGCCGTAGGCACCGGAGGAGCTGTTGGTGGCGGTGGGGTTCCAGCCGCTCTCCCGCTCCACGATCTTGCTGAACGCGTTGAACTGCGCGGCGTCCGGGATCATCTTGTGCGCGATCGCCTGGGCGGAGGAGGCCGAGGCCGGGGTGGCGGCCTGGGCGGGAGCCGCGGACAGTGCCATGCCGGCGGTGGCGGCGGCCACGGCGACGGTGGTGAGGGCCTTCTTCGGGGAGGCGATGCGGCGGATGAAGGAGACGGACACGGAGAACCTCTTGCGTCGGGGACAGGGGGGCGCCCATGTGCGGGACCACGTGTCGGTTCGCGGTCGGCCGCATACGTCGGCGCCCCGGCCCGTGGGGGCTGGTGGCGCCTGGCGACGTCGTCCAGAGAAACAGGCTCCGGGTGGGTCCGCAATGACCCCTTTTACTAGTTGTGGCCGGATCGAGGGGAAATATCGTTTGTGTGGCGTGGCTCTCAAAGTGCAGGTCAGCAGGGGTGCGCGAAGGGATGTATCGGACATTTGCCACTACGGTCGGCGGTCGTAGGTGACCTGCGTCATGTGGGGTGCTTCACCGGCCGCCTCACCCCGTGGATACGAGTGCTCACGTGCGGCTCACCGGTCGGGGGCGGCGAATGTGACCGCGGTCTCGAAGGCGGCGCGGCGCGTGGCCCGGCGCAGGGCGCGCAGCACCGCCGGGCCGAGGGTCAGCGTCAGGACGACCGTGCACACCGCCCGGCCCAGGTCCCAGCCGAGGGAGGTGGCCAGGCAGTAGGCGGCGAACCGGGCCAGGTTGGCCGGGACCGTGGCCTGCGGGTCGAAGGAGATGCCGGAGGCCGAGCGGTCGAGGAACGGCCAGCCCGCCAGGTTCATGATCGTGCCGTAGGCCAGGGCGGCGAAGAAGCCGTAGAGCGCGAGCAGCAGCAGCTCGGCGCGGCCGCGCAGCCGGAGCGGGGCCGGGAGGAGACCGGCACCCATCGTGAACCAGCCCATCGACAGCATCTGGAACGGCAGCCACGGGCCCACTCCGCCGGTGAGCAGCGCGGAAGCGAACATCGTGATCGAGCCGAGCGCGAAGCCGAAGCCGGGGCCGAGGACCCGGCCGCTGAGCACCATCAGGAAGAACATCGGCTCGATCCCGGCCGTCCCCGCGCCGACCGGCCGCAGCGCCGCACCTGTCGCGGCCAGCACGCCGAGCATGGCCACGGCCTTCGGCCCGAGCTCCGACTCCGAGATCGTCGCCGCCACGACCGCCACGAGCAGCACCAGCAGGCCGGCGAAGAGCCAGGGGGCGTCCTGCGCGTGGGCGCCGAGCCGGGAGGTGGGCGGGGCGAGGAACGGCCAGAAGAAGGCGACCAGCCCGACCGCGCTCACGAGGGCCAGCACGGCGAGGGAGCGAGGGCCCAGCAGGACGGCGCGGCCCGCCGGGGAGGGGCGACGGACGCCGGCCCGGGCGGCGGGGCCGGAGAGGTGCCGCGATGTCGTCATGCCAGCGCCTTCCGCACCTCGGACACCGTGAGCCACTGCTGGGGAGCGAGGATCTTCGTCACCTGGGGAGCGAAGGACGGGGACGAGACCACGATCTCCGCCGTCGGACCGTCGGCGATCACCTCGCCCTCGGCGAGCAGCACCACCCGGTGCGCGATCTCGGCGGCCAGCTCCACGTCGTGCGTGGCCAGCACGATCGCGTGCCCCTCGGCGGCCAACTCGCGCACCACCGTGACCAGGCGCCCCTTGGCGGCGTAGTCCAGGCCGCGCGTCGGCTCGTCGAGCAGCAGCAGGGGCGGACGGGCGGCCAGGACGACCGCCAGGGCGAGCGCGAGCCGCTGGCCCTCGGAGAGGTCGCGGGGATGGGTGGCGTCCGTGATGCCCGGCAGCAGGCGGGACACCAGGGCCCGGCAGGTGCCCGGCACGGCACCCGCGTCCCGGTCGGCCGCCGCGCATTCGGCGGCCACCGTGTCGGCGTACAGCAGATCGCGCGGCTCCTGCGGGACGAACCCGACCCGGCGCACGAGGTCGCGGGGCGGCACCCGGTGCGGGACGGCTCCGCCGACGTGCACGGTGCCGGCGGCGGGCTCGACCAGCCCCACCAGGGCGCCGAGGAGGGTCGACTTGCCGGCGCCGTTGCGGCCCATCAGCGCGACCGTCTCACCGGGCGCCACGGCCAGGTCCACCTGCCGCAGCGCGTCGACCCGCCCCCGCCGCACGGCCAACGCCCGCACCTCGGCGACGTACGGTACGGCGGCCGGGGCGGGGACGGCGCCGGCCCGCCGAAAGAGACGACGGCGCCAGGAGTCCGAGCGGCGGGCGACGTGAACCGCCCCCGGGGCTGTGCCCTCACCCGGGCGCCGACCGCCGACTCGGTCCTCGACACCCACCGTGCGCGCCCCCGGTCGGCCGTGGCCCTGGGCCATGCTCCCGCCCGGCGCCGATCGGTCCTCGGTGCCGGCCGTGCGCTCGCAGGGTCGATGGCCGGAGCGGGGTGTGTCCTGGGTGCGGGGTGTGCGCTCGCCGGGCAGATGGCCGGAGCGGGGTGTGTCCTCGGCCGGTCGGTCCTCGGTGCGGGGTGTGCGCTCGCCGGGTCGATGACCGGGGCGGGGTGTGTCCTGGGTGCGGGGTGTGCGCTCGCCGGGCTGATGGCTGGAGCGGGGTGTGTCCTCGGCCGGTCGGTCCTCGGTGCCGGCCGTGCGCTCGCAGGGTCGATGGCCGGAGCGGGGTGTGTCCTCGGCCGGTCGGTCCTCGGTGCGGGGTGTGCGCTCGCCGGGTCGATGACCGGGGCGGGGTGTGTCCTCGGCGCGGGGCGCTTTTTCGTCCGCTTGGTCATGGGCACCGGCCGTGACCCCGCCCGACGGCTCCTCGGCGCGGACCGCGTACACAGCGGGCCGGCCCCCGGCGTCGGTCGCTTCTTCGCCGGGTCGGTCCACGCCGGACCCTTCCCCGGCCGCCGTGCCGCCCTTCACCGCCCCCGGCGCCGGATCCGCACCCCGGTGGCCCGTCGCCGCCAGCCGCTGCCGCAGTTCGCCCGCCCGGCGGCGGGCATCGCGCACCGTCAGGGGCAAGGGGGACCAGCCCGCCAGTCGGCCCAGGTCCACGACCGGCGGGTACACCGGGGACGCGGCCATCACCTCCGCCGGATCGCCGTGGAGCGGGGCGGCGCCGGGGGCGGGGAGGAGGACGACACGGTCGGCGTACTGGATCACGCGCTCCAGGCGGTGCTCGGCCAGCAGGACCGTCGTCCCGAGGTCGTGCACCAGGCGCTGCAGCACGGCCAGCACCTCCTCCGCGGCGGCCGGGTCCAGCGCCGAGGTCGGCTCGTCGAGGACCAGCACGCTCGGGTGGGGCGTCAGCACCGAGCCGATCGCGACGCGCTGCCGCTGCCCGCCGGACAGCGTGGCGATGGGCCGGTCGCGCAGGTCGGCGAGGCCGAGCAGGTCCAGGGTCTCCTCCACGCGTCGGCGCATCACGCCGGGAGCGAGTCCCAACGACTCCATGCCGTAGGCGAGTTCGTCCTCCACCGTGTCCGTCACGAAGTGGGCGAGCGGATCCTGCCCCACCGTGCCCACCACATCGGCGAGCTCGCGCGGCTTGTGCGTACGGGTGTCCCGGCCGGCCACCGTGACCCGCCCGCTCAGCGTGCCGCCCGTGAAGTGCGGCACCAGCCCGCTGACCGCACCCAGCACGGTCGACTTGCCGACCCCCGACGGCCCCACGAGCAGCGCGAGTTCACCCTCGGCCACCTCGAGGTCCACACCCCGGACGGCCGGTTCGGCAGCGCCCTCGTAGGTGACGCCGACCTCCTCGAAGCGGATCACGACGACTCCCTGGGGACGACGAAGGCGGGCAGCAGGGCGAGCAGCACGGCGGCCGCGGGCCAGAGGGGCAGGGCGGGGGCGACCAGGGGGACGACACCGGGGTGCAGCGCGTCCGGATCCCGTACGGCGGCCAGCGTGAGCAGCGCGGCGACCGCCGCCCCCGAGCCCGCGACCAGCCAGGCCCGCGCACCCCACGGGTCCGGACGGTACCGGGTGCGCGGCGAGCGCCGGCCGCCCAGCCGCAGGCCCGCGAGGGCCGCCACGACCCCGGCCAGCAGCACCGGCAGCCCATAGGTGCCGCCCTCCGCGGTGAGCAGCCCGTACGTTCCCGCGCACACGCCGAGCAGGCCACCGAGGGTCAGCGCGGTCGTCGTACGGCGCACCGGGGCCGCGACGGAGGCGGTCCGGCCGTAGCCCCGGGCCTCCATCGCGGCGGCGAGCGCCACCGAACGCTCCAACGCGCCCTCCAGCACCGGCAGTCCCACCTGAAGCAGTCCCCGCAGGCCCCGGTCCGGCCGGCCGCGCAGCCGGCGGGCGGCACGCAGCCGCTGGACGTCGGCGACGAGGTGCGGCGCGAAGGTGAGGGCGACGACCACGGCCACGCCCGCCTCGTACAGCGCCCCCGGCAGCGACTTCAGCAGCCGGGACGGCGCGGCGAGGGCGTTCGCCGCGCCGACGCAGATCAGCAGGGCGGCCAGCTTCAGCCCGTCGTACGCGGCGAAGAGCAGCGCCTCCGCGGTGACCCTGCCGCCCAGGCGGATGCCCTGCGCCCAGTGCGGGAGCGGGACTTCGGGGAGGGTGAGCAGGATGTGGGTGCCGGGGACGGGGCTGCCGAGCACCGTCGCGAAGAGGAGGCGGACGAGCAGGACGGCGGCGGCGAGCTTCGCGAAGGCGGTGTAGGAGCGGGCCCAGGGGGCGGGGGAGCGGTGCGTGGCCACGACGTAGCCCGACACGGCGATGAGCAGGGCGAGGAGGAGGGGATTGGTGGTGCGGGTCGCCGCCGTACCCAACCCCAGGGACCACAGCCACCAGGCACCGGGGTGCACGGTGGCGGCCGCACTCCGCCCGGCCCGGCTAGACATCCCTGCGCCGCCGCGCCTGCCACACCGCCGCACCGGCCAGGACGGCGATCACACCGGCGCCGATCGGCAGGCCGAGCGACGGGCCGTCGTCCCCCTTCGCCGGCTTCCCGCCGGCCGCCGGCTTCTTCGCCCCGGACACCTGCTCCCCGCATCCCCTGTGCGGATACCCGGCGATCGCGCACAGCAGGGCATTGGTGTCGTAGCGCAGGGGCTTGGCGGTGGCGGCGAGGGCCTCGGCCGTCGTCGCGTCGGCAGAGACACGGGCACAGGCCGTGCGCCGGGCGGGCGGGGTCTCCCCGGAGGGGGCGTCGGCCGGTGTGCCGAAGTCGAGGACGAGGGCCACGCGCTTCGTGCCCGGCTCGGCCGGCGTACCCGCACAGATGGTGGCGAAGTCCGCCGTGCCGCGCGGCCGCGTCGCGTCCGCCGAGTCCGCGCTCACCGCGAACCGGAACCCCTGCACGGCACCGTCGTCGGGACGGGCGGTCGAGGGGCCCTCGGTGGCGTACGTCCAGTGGCCGCCGGACCGCTCCCAGAACGACCAGTAGCGGTACCCGGCCGCGTGCGCCGGCAGGGCGGCACCCGCCAGCAGGGCGAACGCGGCGACGAGCAGGGCGAACGCGGCGCCGGGCACGGCCGTGGCACGGCGGACGGCGCTCACGGCTGCCGCTTCTTCCGGCGCCCGCTCAGCAGGAGGCCGATGCCGACGACCGCGACGGCACAGACGCCGGCGATCCACCAGACACGGGAGCCGGAGCCCTTCTCGTCCTCGGCCGCATGGTGGGCACCGGTGGACCTGGCCTGCTGCGGGGCCGGGCCGAGCTTGTTCAGCGCCTGGACCAGGTCCGTGCCGCCGAAGTCGCGCGGCTCGGCGCCGACGGCGTGCGCGGCGAGGATCAACTGGGCGTAGGCGGCCGGACCGCTCTGCCGCGCCCACGGCGCCGCGTTCTTCTCCAGCCAGGCGTACGGCTTCTTCGCCTGCGCGCTCCACCCGTCCGCCGCGAGCGCGACGACGGTGTCGGCGGTGTTGCCGAAGTCCGGCTGGTCCTTCGCGCCGGGCAGGGCCGACATGAGGTGGCCGGTCCGGGCGACCGCGCCGACCAGGTAGGCGGCGGCGTTGTCCGCGACCCGGGCCGGGGTGGCCTTGCCGGAGGCCGTGCACACCGGGGCCTTGGCACGGGCCTTGCCGGGCTCCACCACGAAGCCCTTGCCGAGCGCGCCCAGCACACCGGCCGCCGTCGCGTCCGCGTTGGCGACCAGCCTGCCCTTCTTGTCCGGCTGGTAGGCGAGGGCGCCACCGCCGGCCTCGGCGCACGGCAGGGCCCGCGCGCTCAGCAGCTGGTACGGGGTCCCCGGCTCGGCGCGGAGCCGGCCGAAGTCCTCACCGTCCGCGGCGAAGGCGCCGAGAACGACGGAGGTGGAGTTGGTGTCGCTCGGGCTGCTCGGCGTGTAGCCCCAGCCGCCGTCCTTGTTCTGTACCGTCGTCAGCCAGACCAGGGCCTTGCGGACCTCGGTGTCGTGCCCGCCGAGCGCCCGCAGGGCCTGGACGGCGGCGGCCGTGCTGTTGGTGTCGGGCTGGGCGCCGCCCTTGCCCTCGCACGGCTTGGCGGTGTCCGCCCGGAACGCGGCGAAGCCGCCCTTGTCGCACTGCTGTCCCAGCAGCCAGTCGACGGCGGAGGCGGCGGGCCGGTAGCCGAGCGTGCGCTGGGCGAGCAGGGCGAGCGACTGGCGCCACACGCCGTCGTACGTCGGGTCGGCCTTGCCGAACAGCCCCGCCGGGACCGTCACTTTGGGCGAGGCGGAGGGGGAGGAGCCGGCGGCCGTGGCGGGCGCGGCGGCGGCCAGCACGCCTATCGCGGCGAGAGCCGCGGCACTGCGGCGGACGTTCATGGTGGGCGACTGCCTCTCCCTACGGGGAGCCTGCAGCACACGGGAACACCCCGGGCGGCTCGGCTCCGTGAACCTCGACGGTGCCGTGCGCGGCGGGTCGCCGAGCACGCGGGCCGGTCAACGTCCCGCGCGGGGCGGTCCGGCTCACCGTCCTTGGGCGGACGGCTCACGGAAAGGTGTCTCCCGGTTCGAGCGAAGCCGAGAATTGAGGAAGGGTCAGCGCCGGAATTGCACCGGCTTCCCCCCGTACGGGTGTGATGACGACGACGCCACTTTACCGGCAGCTCACAGCGGGCCGAGGAGTGGCTGTGCACACAGGGGCGCGGTGACCGGGATCACGGCGGGACGGGTACGGGGCCGGTCCTTCCCGGCCCCGACAGGGCCTAGGCGGCCCACGGCACTTGAGGGGTCACCGTGACCTCCAGGTAGCGGGCGAGGCGGTCGATGAGGCGGGTGCACTCCGCCGGATCCTCGCCCTCCACCACCCAGTGCGCGATCCGGTCCCCCGAGCCGGCGGTGACCAGGTCGCCCGGCCGCCGGGTGAGGACCATCGCGTCGCCGAACGGCTCGCACGCGACCGCCGGGTCCACGGCCAGGTGGGTCAGGCGGCCGGTCGAGGCCGGGTGGGCGAACTGGACCGCCGCCGCCCGCTGGCGGGTGGGAGAGACGTCCGGGAGCCTGCCGATGGCCAGTCCCGCCGCCGCCCGCGCGAGGTCGACACCGGTGGCGTGCTCGACCAGCAGCGGGATCAGGTCGCCCGGCAGGCACGGGACGACATCGGCGACGCGCGGGCCGCGCTCGGTGAGCCGCAACTCGAGATGGACGACGGTGTGGGCGAGGCCGAGCACCCGTACCGTCCGCTCCACGGTGTGCCGCAGGAAGCGGTTGTGCAGCAGCCCGTCGTGCGCGTGCACCACATGCCGCAGCGGCCGCCGGGCGGGCGGCGGGCCCGGGGTCGTACGCGTGAGCGCGGCGATGCGGATCTCGTCGTCCAGCACCACCGCCTCGACGAAGACGCGCTGCCCCTCGATGTCCTCCGGGCCGGCCGACGGCACCTTGTGGCGGGCCAGCAGCGCCTGCAGCGCGGCCGGCCGGGCGCAGGCCTCCGCCGTCTCCTCCGGGATGCCGGGCAGACCCAGCCGGGCGGCGATCCGCGCCGCGGCGGGCAACTGCTCCCTGCCGCACGGCAGCACCCCCCGCACCGAGTGCCGTGCCGCGTACCGCACGACCGCCTCCCCGCCCGGGTCGGCCGCGATGTGGCCGGACAGATAGGGGCGCGCCCAGGCGGGCGGAGCGGTGTCGACCAGCACCACCGGATGGACCGCCGCGATCCGCGCCAGCGGATGCTCGGCGTACGCGGCCCGGCGGCCGGTCCCGAGAAGAAGGACGGGCTGAGGCATCGGAGCCTCACCTTCGTGGGGAGAAGGCGGACAGCGTAACGCCCCGGATGCTGCTCCCCCATAGGCAGCACCCGGGGCGGGTCGATCTTGCTCTCAGTGCCCCGATCCTCACCCACCGCACCCTCAACTGTCAACGATTGCTGCCACTTTCCGCAGCGGGCGTTGTCACGTCTGGTCGGCGCCCGGGGATCCGGGTAGCCTCGGCAGCTCTCAGCCAAGGAACGGACGACACGCCCAGGGGGGACCTCGGTGAGTGACGCCTACGGCCCGCTGGCCGACGCGCTGGACCGGCTCGGGGAACTGACCGGCAGGCCGGGCCGGCTGCCGGAGGTCCTGGACGTGGCCGGGCTCTCCCACCGCACCGGCATACCCGTCGGTGTCGTCGTGGAACTGCTCTCGGGCGGCCGGGCACCGGAGGCCTGCCTCGCCCAACGGGTGCGGCAGCGGCTGGACTTCATCCGCGAGACGCGGCGGCGGCCCGACGGCAAGCGGTACTCGCTGGACGAGCTGGCCCGGATCGCCGGCACCAGCAGGCAGTGGCTGAGCGAGTGGCGCAAGAGCGGGATGCCGGGCCTGGAGCACACCGACCGGCTGCGCCGGTTCTTCGGGCTGCCGGCGGGCTTCTTCATCGCGGACGAACAGGAGGCGCTGTACGAGGCGTTGCAGCCGGTGCTGCAGAGTCTGGAGGCGGAGGCGGACCCGTTGCTGCGGCTGCGCGAGAGCGGTCTGGTCCGGCTGGCGGCGCGTGCCCCGCAGATGAACGCCCGTCAGCTCGCCACGCTGGCGGACCTGGCGGAGATGATCATCACGTCCGAACGGGCCGGCGCCTGAAGCGTGCCGCTGGAATCGCCCGGTGATCCGGGGCTGGCCGTAAACGATCGTTGCCACTCGTGGAACGTGCAGTTCCGGCGCTGTCGGCCCTATCGTCGCCGCACGCCCGCCGATGCCCGACGGGGCAGGGCGATGCCGGCACGGACCACGACCACCAGGGCCACGACCCCGCGGACGACGACCGCCGACGACCGCCGGAACGACGACCACCTGAACCACGACCGCCGGAACCACGACCGCCAGAACCACGACCGCAAGGACGACGACCGCAAGGACCACGCATGAGCCCCGACAGATCGCCGAAGTCGCGCAGACCGACGAGGTCGCCGAAGCGGTTCCTCGACCGGCTCGTCCGGGACACCGCCCGCACGCTGACGCCGCCGACCGAGCCGAAGGCGTTCCTGCACGCGGTCTGCGCCACGCTCAGCCCCCAGCTGGACCGCCCGGTCCGGCTGAAGTTCGTCGCCTTCCCGCCCGGCCTGGACGTCTCCGGGGTCACCTTGGCCATGGACGAGGAGTACATCGTCGTGGTCGAGGAACGGGCGCCGGACGCGCACAAGTTCGTCATCGCGGGGCACGAGATCGGCCACATCCACTACCAGACGCTGGACGTGCACTACCCGGCCGGCATGCCCGCCGCCGCCCGCCGGCTGCTGTCCCGGGCCGAGGAGGACATCCCCTGGGACCAGGTCGTCGCCATGGCCACCCGGTCGCCGGCCGCCACGGCCGCGGCGGCGGAGTGGGAGGCGGAGGAGTGCGGGCTGCGGCTGGCGGCGAAGTTCTCCAAGGTCGTCGGGCCGGGCGCGGCGGCCGGCCGGCTGACCCAGGACACCCTCACCGGCCGGCTGTCGTCCTCGCTGGGCAACATCGGCGGGCCGTGATGCGCTGGGACCTGGCGGGCTCCTTCACCGCCTACGCCGTCCCCGCGCTGCTGCTGGGGGTGGCCTTCGTCATCAAGCTGCCGCTGCTGCGGCGCGCCTGGCAGGACCCGATCCTCCGGGCCACCGCGCTGCTGCTCGGCATCGGTGCCGTCGTCTTCGCCTCGCTGCCGCCGGGCAACCTGCACCGCATCAACGAGATCACCGGGGTGCCCAACTTCGCGGGCCTGTGGGTCTACTCCCTCCTCACCGCGTACTGCGGGGCCTGCCTGTGGCTGATCATCACCTGGCGCGAGCCGCCGTCCGCGGTCCGCCGCCGGCGCACCCGTACGGTGTGGATGGCGTACGGCGTGATCATCCTCGGCCTGTGGACTACGTTCCTGCTCGGCGACCACCGGGTGGAGCGGCTGCGGGACCTCGACACGTACTACGCCAACACGCCCTGGATGCGCGAGTTCGTGATGCTGTACCTGGTCGCGCACATGGTGTCCGCGCTGGTCGCGGCCGGCATCCTGTGGGCCTGGTTCAAGGAGGTCGAGGACACCTGGCTGCGCCGAGCCGTGGTCTTCCTCCAGGTCGCCTACGCGCTCGGGTTCATCTTCGACGTCGCCAAGATCGCCGCGATCGGGGCCCGGTGGAGCGGCCGTGACTGGGACTGGCTGTCCACGTACGCCGCGCCGCCGTTCGCCATCGCCGAGGCGGGGCTGGTCGCGGTGGGCTTCATCGCCGGGCAGGCGGGGCCGGTGGCCGAGGAACACCGACGGCTGGTCCGCGCCCACCGGCGCCTGAAGCCGCTCTGGCAGGCCATGCTGACGGTCACCGCGCCGGCCGCCCCCGCCATGGGCAGGGTCAGCGGCGCCGCCCTCCGCCTGGAACTGCGCCGGGCCGCCATCAACGACGGCCTCCTCAAACTCGCACCCCACCTCAGCCCCTCCCGCCGAGCCCGGGCCCACCGCGCGGCCACAGCGGCCGGCCACCCGGAGCACACGGCCCGCGGCGTCGCGGCAGCGGTCGACATCCTGACGGCGGCTGACCACCTGCACGCTTCGACGGGGGCCGGCGCTCCCGAAGGGGCGCGGGGGACCGCGCGACCGGCCACGGCCGTCCGCCGGCCACGACCCGAAGGCCGGACACAGGCTCTCCGCACCCCCGGAGCCGCAGCCGCACCCAGGGCAGCCAGCGCACCCACTCCCACAGCCGCACCCGCACCCGTCCTCGGAGACGCGCCCGCACCCACCCTCGGGGACGCGCCCGCACCCACCCTCGGGGACGCGCCCGTACGCACCCTCCGGGACGCGCCCGCGCCCACTCTCGCGGACCCACCCGCAGACGCGCCCGCACCCCCGCCCCCGGACGCGCCGGCCCCCACCCCCCGGCCCGTACCGCCCGGCGCCGGCTCACCGGCGGAGCCGCACCCCACCCATGTCCCCGACAGCGAACTGGAGTGCATCGCGCTCGCGTTGCGCCACCACGCGTCGGTCGTCGAATCGCTCCGCCGGCAGGCGGCCGCCACAGAAGGTCTCATCCGACATGCCTGACATACCCCGCACCCGCCGTACCGCCCTCGTCATCGGCGGCAGTACGGCCGGGATGCTGGCCGCCTCCGTGCTCGCCACCCGCTTCCACGAGGTCACGATCGTGGAGGCCGACCGGCTCCCGCAGGGCCCCGAGCCGCGCAAGGGCCTGCCCCAGGCCCGCCACGCCCACCTGCTGTGGTCGGGTGGGGTCGCCGCGCTGGAGGAGCTGCTGCCGGGCATCACCGGGGAGCTGGTGGGCCGGGGTGCCGGGCTCATCGACGTGATGACGGACCTGGTGAGCAAGGCTCCCTCGGGACAGTGGTTCCGACGCTTCGCCGACTCCCGGCACCACATGATCGTATGCAGCCGGGACCTGCTGGACGCGGTCATCCGCGCCGACGTGCTCGCCCGCCGCCGCATCACCCTGCTGGACGGTACGAGGGTGGCGGGCCTGGCCGGAGACCGGGGCAGGGTGACCGGCGTCCGGGTGCCGTCCAGCCGGCCGGGCGGCCACCCGGCCACTCTCTACGCCGACCTGGTCCTCGACGCGAGCGGCCGCGCCTCCCAGGCCCACAAGTGGCTCCAGGAGCTCGGCCACCAGCCGGTCGAGGAGCGAACCGTGGACGCGGGCGTCGTCTACGCCAGCCGCGTCTACGCGGCCCCCGCCGACACGACCGCCCTGCGCTACCCGGTCGTCAACGTCCAGGCCGACCCGCGCGACGCACCCGGCCGCGGCGGCGTCGTCGTACCGATCGAGGGCGACCGCTGGCTGGTCACGCTCTCCGGCACCCGCGGCGGCCGGCCCACCGCCGACCCGGAGGAGTTCGAGCACTTCGCGCTCACCGGCCTCAAGGACCCCATCATCGGGCGCCTCATCGCCGGGGCGAAGCCGCTCACCGACCCGGTCACCACCCGCAGCACCGCCAACCGCCGCCGCTACTACGAGAACGCCGAGACCTGGCCGGACGGCTTCGCGGTCATCGGGGACGCCGTCGCCGGCTACAACCCCGTCTACGGCCACGGCCTCTCCGTCGCCGCCCAGAGCGTGCAGGCCCTCGGCCGGGTCCTGGACCGGCACGGCCCCACCGCCCCCGGCACCGCCCGCCGCATCCAGCGCGCGGTGGCCCGCCCGGTCGGCAACGCGTGGAACCTGGCGGTGGGCCAGGACGCGTACTACCCCGGGGCCGCCCCCCAGCCGCCGACCGCCGTGGAGCGGCTGCTCACCGCGTACGTCGACAAGGCGGTCGCGGCCGGCTCCGAGAACCCGCGCGCCCTGCGGGGCCTGCTGGACGTGATGAGCCTGAAGACCCCGCCGGCCCGCCTCTTCGCCCCCGACATGCTGTGGACGCTCTGCTTCGGCCCCCGCAAGGGCCCGCTGGACGGCCCCCCGCTGACCAGCGCCGAACGGGAGGCGGCGGGCCTCAGCCTGCCTTCGGCGTCGGCCCACCGAACGGGAGCACCAGCGTCCGGGACGCGATGAGCCAGGTGCCGTCGACGCGGCGGAAGGCGTCCTCGTAGTGACCGGCCTGGACGGGCGGCCCGGCGGGCACCGTGCCGCCCGCGTATCCGTCGACGCGGTACGTCGAGAAGTACGACACGGCGGTGGCCGTGGTCCGGCCGGTCACCGTGACCAGGATGTTGGACATCAGGCGGCGCGAGAGCCGGTCCGATCACAACGCGCGGTACGCCACCGGCTCGGTCCCCGCCACCGGCTCCGCCCGGCCCTGTTTCACCAGGCGGCGCAGATGCGCCTCCGCCTCGGAGACGGCGATGTTGCGCGAACCGTACGGGATCTCGGCCCAGGGCCGGTTCCACTCCATCCGCTCGGCCAGCTGCCAGGGCGTGAGCGGCTCCGACAGCAGGGCCAGCAGGCCGGTGAGCCGGTCCTCGTGATGCGCGAGCAACTCCCGTACCCGAGCGGGCGCGTCGGTGAAGGGATGCTGGTGGGCGGGGAGGACCTCGGCGGGGCCGAGGCGCTCCACCCGCTCCAGGGAGTCCAGGTAGTCGCCGAGGGGGTCGGTCGCGGTCGCGTCGTCCGGATCCTCGTACAGGCCGATGTGCGGGGTGATCTCCGGCAGCAGGTGGTCACCGGAGAACAGCCGGCCGTGCCCCGGGAGCCGGCCGGGATGCTCCTCCTCCAGGTGCAGGCAGACGTGGCCCGGTGTGTGGCCGGGGGTCCAGATCGCGCGCAGCCTGCGGCCGGGCAGGTCCAGCAGCTCGCCGGGGACGATCTCCCGGTCCGGGAGGGCGGGGGAGAGGCCGGGCAGGCCGCGGGTGCGCGGGGTGCGGAGCGGCGCGAGATGCTCCTCGGGGGCGCCGGCCGCCTCGAGTTTGGCGCTCATGTAGGCGAACCAGCGCTCCGGTCGGGCCTCCCGGGTGCGCCGCACCACCGCGGTGTCGGCGGCGTGCATCGCCACCCAGGCGCCGGAGGCCTCCCGCACCCTGGCCGACAGGCCGTGGTGGTCCGGGTGGTGATGCGTGATGACGACGCCGTACACCTCCGCCACCGCCGTACCGCAGGCGGCCAGTCCCGCCGCGAGGGTGTCCCAGGACGCGGGATCGTCCCAACCGGTGTCGACCAGCACGGGACCCCGGTCGGTGTCCACCACGTACACCAGCGTGTGGCCGAGGGGATTGTCCGGAATGGGCACCGCCACGGAGCGAACGCCTCCACCGTGCTCGAACGTCGTCACCATCTGTCCTCCGCCGTACGGCCACTGCTCACAGCAACTAGAACTGATTTCACGTCAGATGGCTACAGCGGGGCACCGCTCGCGTCCGGGCCGGCCGTGGGCCAGTTGTCACCCGGGCCGGTGACAAAACCGACGGCTGTCCGTCCTCTGTGTCACTGGTCGGCGGCGAGGACGGATTCTGCGAGGGACGTGCGTGCGTACAGCACCGAGCGGCCGGCCCGGTGGGCGGTGACAAAGCCGGCATCGCGCAGTGCCGTGAGGTTCTGGGAGACCCCGGCCTTGGAGATCCCGGTGCGGTGGGCCAGTTCCGTCGTTGTGGCCGGAGCCACCAGTTCGGTGAGCAGGAGGGTCCGTGCACGGCCGAGCACCGCGGCGATCGCCGCGGTACCGGTGACGGTGCGGCGTTCCCACAGCGTGCCGGTGCCCCGGGCCCGGTAGGCGAGTTGCGGGGGGTCCGGCGGGGCGACCCGTGTGGACAGGCCGGGCCCTTTGAAGGCCGAAGGGATCAGGAGCAGCCCTGCGCCGGCCGTCTCCCGGGACAGGGACCGGGGCCGGCGGACCAGCCGCAGTACGTCGTCGTTCCAGCTGACCTGTGGGTGCAGCTCGTTGAGGAGGTGGCCGGCTCCGTACCGCGCGACCTGCCGAGCACGGTGGAAGATGTCGGCGTCCAGTACCGTGCGGATCCGCGCCCAGTATGGGGCGAGTGCCAGTTCCCAGTAGGTCTCGATCTCCTCCGCGACCCGTGCCAGGCGGGTGCCCGGATCGGCGTGCAGGGACCGCAGCCGGGGTCCGATGCCGCCCTGGTGGCGTCCGAGGTGGTCGAGGTCCTCTCGGATGCGGTCCGCGGGAGCGGCCACGACCGCGGCCAGCTCCTCCGCCAGTGTGGGGGCCGGCCCGGTGGGTGCCGGGTTGAGGAAGTCCGGGACATAGCCCGAGGGCGGGATCAGTTCGGCGAGCCATGCATGGTCCAGTCCGGCCGCCGCGACGCGTGGCCGCACCTGCTCCAGCCAATGCCGGTGCACGGGATCCGCGGTACCGGAGGCCAGCAGCCGGAAGCTGCTCCCGACGTGCCACATCGGCGAGACTGCGAACCGCACCTGCGCCACGTCTCCAGCCGAGAACGCAAGCTCCACCAGGAGTGCCACCTCCCGAGGATTCACCCATACCTGAATCAATGGCGGCCACCCTAGCGTGTGGAGATCCTTCCGGCATGACCCCAGAGACGATCACCGCCGCCGCGTCGGGAACCTGGAAACTGGGTGACCTGACGGTCAACCGGATCGGCTTCGGGGCGATGCGCCTGCCGCAGACCGGCAAGGCGCTCGTGCCCGACGCCGTCCCGCGCGACCGCGACCAGGCGATCAGCGTGCTTCGCCGCGCCGTCGAGCTCGGCGTGAACCACATCGACACCGCCGCGTTCTACTTCTCGGCGCTGCGCTCGGCCAACGAACTGATCAACCGAGCCCTGGCCCCCTACCCGGACGACCTCGTCATCACCACCAAGGTCGGTCAGCCACGCGACCCGTCGGGAGCGTGGCTGCCCCACGCCAGGCCGGATCAGTTGCGCGGACTGGTCGAGGAGAACCTGCGCCAGCTCGGCCGTGACCACCTCGATGTGGTGAACCTCCGCATCGTCGGCACCGATTCGATCGCCGAGCGCTTCGGTGCGCTGGCCGATCTGCGCGAAGCCGGGCTCATCCGCCACCTCGGCCTCTCCAACGTCCACCCCCATCACCTGGCCGAGGCCCAGGCCATCGCGCCCGTGGTGTGCGTGCAGAACATGTACGGCCTCGGAGTGCGGCCCGACCAGGACGGGTTCCTTCGCACCTGCGGCGAGCAAGGCGTCGCCTTCGTGCCGTTCTACGCGATCGCCGCCACCGGGCGCCAGGCCGGGGCGAAGGACAGCGACCATCCGGAGATCCTGGCCGTCGCCCGGGCACACGGGGCCGGACCCGCCCAGGTCCGGATCGCCTGGACTCTGCACCGCGGCCCGCACGTCCTGGCCATCCCAGGCACCGGTGACCCGGACCACCTGGCATCGAACGTGGCCGCAGGCGCCCTCCGGCTCTCCGAGGCCGAGCTCGCCCGCCTCGACTCCCTGCACCGCCGAAGTCTCTGAGTGGCTTCCACGAGGAGAACCCGACCAGCGGCTCAGCCGCTGGTCAGGGACTGGTCGGTGCCGAGTCTGGCCTCCTGTGACCAGAACTGATATCAGTTCTGAAACAGCGTCAGAAGGGTGGCGGCCATGACGGAGCTCGTGGAACACGGACAGCTGTTCATCGGCGGGGAGTTGACCGAACCGCTCGGCAAGGACGTCATCGAGGTGATCTCCCCCCACACCGAGGAGGTCATCGGGCGGGTGCCGCACGCCTCGCGGGAGGACGTCGACCGGGCCGTGGCCGTCGCCCGCCGCGCCTTCGACGAGGGGCCCTGGCCGCGTGCCTCGCTGGAGGAGCGGATCGAGGTCGTCGGCCGGATCAAGGACGGCATCGCCGCCCGGCACGAGGAGATCGCCCGGGTGATCTCGTCGGAGAACGGCTCCCCGTACTCCTGGAGCGTCCTCGCGCAGGCGCTCGGCGCGATGATGGTGTGGGACGCGGCGATCCGGGTCGCGCGGGACTTCGTCCACGAGGAGCGCCGGGACGGGATGCTCGGCCCGATCCTGGTCCGGCGTGAACCGGTCGGCGTGGTCGCGGCGGTCGTGCCGTGGAACGTGCCGCAGTTCGTCGCCGCCGCCAAGCTGGCTCCGGCGCTGCTGACCGGCTGCACGGTCGTTCTCAAGCCGTCCCCGGAGTCGCCGCTGGACGCGTACCTGCTCGGCGAGATCGCCCGCGAGGCCGGCCTGCCGGACGGCGTGCTGTCGATCCTGCCCGCCGACCGGGAGGTCAGCGAGTACCTGGTGGGGCACCCCGGCGTCGACAAGGTCTCCTTCACCGGCTCGGTCGCCGCCGGCAAACGGGTCATGGAGGTGGCCGCCCGCAGTCTGACCCGGGTCACGCTGGAGCTGGGCGGCAAGTCGGCGGCGGTCGTCCTGCCGGACGCGGACGTCACGGCGGCCGTGTCGGGCATCGTCCCGGCGGCCTGGATGAACAACGGCCAGGCGTGCGTGGCCCAGACCCGCATCCTGGTCCCGCGCTCGCGCTACGACGAGTTCGCCGACGCCTTCGCGCAGGCGGCGAGCGCCCTCAAGGTCGGCGATCCGCTGGACCCGGCCACCCAGGTCGGCCCCCTGGTCGCCGAGCGCCAGCAGCGGCGCAACCTCGACTACATCCGCATCGGCCAGGAGGAGGGCGCCAAGATCCTCACCGGTGGCGGCCGCCCGGCGGGCCTGGACCGCGGCTGGTACGTCGAGCCGACCCTCTTCGGCGACGTCGACAACGCGATGCGGATCGCCCGGGAGGAGATCTTCGGCCCGGTGATCTGCCTGCTGCCCTACGGGGACGAACAGGAGGCCGTGAAGATCGCCAACGACTCCGAGTACGGCCTCTCCGGCAGCGTGTGGACGGCCGACGTCGAGCACGGCATCGAGGTCGCCCGCCAGGTCCGCACCGGCACCTACTCCGTCAACACCTTCAGCCTGGACATGCTCGGCCCGTTCGGCGGCTACAAGAGCTCGGGGCTGGGGCGGGAGTTCGGCCCCGAGGGCTACGGCGAGTACCTCGAGCACAAGATGATCCATCTGCCGGCGGGGTCGTAGCCATGGGCGACCGCTGGCACGTCGAGGTCGACCGCTCCCTGTGCATCGGCTCGGCCCAGTGCCTCCACCACGCCCCGGACGCCTTCCGCCTGGACACCGCCCGCCAGTCCCACCCGCTCGCCCCGGACACGGACGCGAGCGAGCAGATCCTGGAGGCGGCGGAGAGCTGCCCGGTGGAGGCCATCATGATCACCCTGGCGGACGGCGAGGAGCCGGTGTTCCCACCGGAGGACTAGACCGCGCGACCTGGGCGAAATTGTCCCTATTTGCGGGGTTCTGTCGCGCCCGAGAGAGCTATCCTGGAGGCAGCCTACGAGGCGAGTGAGGGAGTCCGACCGGAGTAGCCGACTTGGGCGAGACGCGCGAGCATCCGCCGAGGCCGACAGCGACGGTAGGGCTGAGAGGTCGGAAGGCAGCAGTCGGGCCGTACGGCGACCCCCATGACCTGATCCGGACCATACCGGCGAAGGGAACCCGTCTCGTAGGTCTTCACGTGTCCGGAACTCCGAGCGGCCCCCGGATCCCGGCGGGCGAGGACGACGACGGGTTCAGCCGAGCCAGGCGAGCGGGTCTTCCTCGTCCTCCCCGGAGGCCCGCACCGCCGTGAAGGTGACAGGGACTCCCAGCTCTGCGAGACCGGCGAGAACGTCGGGCGAGAGGTGGAGCCCCAATCCTGATGATTCGGCAATGCCTGCCAGATCGACCTTCACCGAATTTCCCGCCTCCTTCAGCGCGTCGAGCGCCGGCTTGCGGGGGCTGAGGAATCCGATAAGTTCCGCAGCCTGTTCATCGGGGCTTTTCGAGTGCCGCTCGTCAACGGTAAGAGTGGCCCAGCCAGGGCCGGAATAGACGCCCACGCCCTCGGATGAAGAGAACTCTTTACTGTCGGCGAGTTGCAACTCCGCAAGCAGGGAATCGCAATTCACTTCCTGGCCTGATACGACCAGGGACGTGCTCAAGTTACCCCACGGCTTCAACTTCGCTCCATGTTCCATGACTGTTCTTTCAGCGTTCGTTCATATTGGCCGCGACCCAGAGGGGGAAGCCCAGACGTGCGATTCGCTTGAGTTCCTCCGGCTGGAGGGTGAGGGAGCAGTCGTTCCCGGCGAATCCGTAGATGTCGATGATCACTTTGTATCCCCGCTCGACCAATTGCGCGAGCTCGGTCCGCTTGCTTTCCGCAGCGGAAAGGATGTTGCCCAACTGCTCGTGGAAGTCCCGGCTGACGTTCGAGTCGCAGTTGATCCCCCACTCTCCGTCGATCTCGCCCGGGCGACCCCATTTGCTGGGTCCCGGGTTGCGCACACCGGTGGGCTCGATACCAAGGAAGGATGTGATCTCCTCGGGCTGGAGATCGCGTCCCTTGACGACGAGTGACACATCCGTCAACACCCAGTGGCGTTTTTTTGTTACAGGCATGTATGACTCCTCACAGGTTGGGACATTCTACTTGAGCTCACGGCACGCCGCCCAGTGAACATTTCCCATGCCGGGCTTCAGCAGCTCGCTCAGGGCGGTCTCCTTGCCGACGGTCGTCGAATTCTCGAACACACTGAAACCTCCGCCGCCCATGGGAGCGGGAGGCGCCAGCGTATAGTTCGGAATTGCGTCGCCCGGTCCGAATGTCTCCACGTAACCTCCCGGGTAGACACCTCGCTCGACGGTCAGGCCGTTGAGTCCCGGAAGTGGTTCTCCGTGTTGCACGTAGAAAGAGATGGTGGTTCCCTCGGGAACCACGGTTTCGCCGGCCCTGCTTTTGAGATAGCCATGCCCTGCGAAGACTTTCTCCCCGTCCGGACGGCCACCGGCGAGCACCCGGTCCGCATAGTAACGGCCATCAGTGTCCGGCCATTTCTTGTCCAGTATCTGCGGGTTGGAGTCGCGCAGCGCCTGCATGACGTCGGCACGCTCGGGCATGGGGTCCCCGGCACCTCTGACGGCCTGACGCTCGAGGCCCTCCCGCACTCCGCGTCGCGCCGCCGACTCCAGGCCCTCCTCCGTCGCCATGCGCAGTCCGCCGCGGGCGAGACCGGCGCCTTTGGTGCCGATGAGTTCCGGGATGAGGCGGCCGACGAACTCCGAGGGGTCCTTCTTGAAACCGTCCACGGCGGCCTGGACGACTCGCTCGGGATGGGCGGCCGTGGAGACCAGGCCGGACAGCGTCATGCTGACGTTCTGCAGGTAGGCGGCCGGGTGGGTGAGGTTGTAGGGGTCCGTCGGGTTCAGGCCGCGGGCGAAGTTCAGCAGGCCGGCCGTGCCCTTGAGGGCGCCGCCGACGACATGGGTCAGCTCGGTGTTGACCGCCTGGTAGCCGTCGGCCAGGTCGTTGCCGATACGGGACAGCGGCGGCGGCTCGGCGGGTGCGTGCGCGAGCGCGGCCCTGACCTTGCCCTGCGCATGGGAGGCGGCGGCGTTGCGCTGCTTGCGGGCCTCGGCGAGCTTGTGGACGGCGGCCTTGACGTCGGCCTTGCCCGCCTCCCGGTCCTGCTCGGGCTTGGGTCCGGGGTCCTCGTTCGCCTTGATCTTGGCGTTGTAGGCCTCGGCCTTCTTGTTGTACGCCTCCACCGCGTCCTTGGCCGCCCTGACGCCCTTCTTGTAGAGCTCCACGGCCTCCTTCGCCTGACCCTGCGCCCACTTGACGGTGTCCGCGTACGACTCCAGCGCGTCGGCTGCCGTGGTGCACGCCTCGGCCGCCTGTGCCCACTTGGTCGGGTGCACGCCGAACTTCTCCCGGAAGGCGTCACCGCCCTCACCCTGCCAACCCGAGGAGTCGACCTTGCGCAGCCCCTGGCTGACCTTGTCGAAGGCACCGTGGAAGTCCTTCAGGTGCTTCGCGCTCGCGCGGATCCTGTCCGGGCTGCCGTGGACCAGCTCGTCGGGCTCCTCGGTCTGGCCGAGCTGCTGCTCACCCGGGGTGGCACCCAGGTCCGAGGCGACCTCGTCACCCCAGTCCTCCACGCTGTCGGCCCAATCGTGCGCACCGACGTAGTCCAGGGCACCGCCCAGCTTGTCGGTGCCGTAGTCGACGGCCTCGCCGAGCTTCTTCTTGCCCTCGTCGTAGAGATGTTCGCCGTAGCCGAGGGCGCTGTTGAGGCCGTCGCCGATGTCGCCGAAGACACCCATCAGCCCTCACCGCGCTGCTGCTCGGCGGCCTTGGCGCGGGCCTCGGGGGAGGGGCCGAAGGTGTCGTCCAGGTACTGGTTGTACTCCTGGTCCGAGACCCCGAACGCGCTGTGCAGGTTCTCCGGGTTCAGGCCCATCGGGCCCACGGTGTGCGAGGTCATCACGTCCCGGCCGGCGTCCTTCCAGCCCTGCTCGCTGGTGGCCAGCGCCCGGTCGAAGGACTCCTTGCTGTAGTCGACACTCATACCGGACGTCGCGATGTCGCCCCAGCCCATCTTCTCCACCTCCTCCTCGGAGGCGTACGGGTTGCCGACGGCCGCGTTCGCGACGACCTTGAAGCTGCCCTCGACGTACTTCTCGGTCTCGTAGTACGTGCCCGCCGACAGACCCGTCTTCACGGCGAAGCCGTTGCCCTCGTCGATCAGCGAGCGCACGCCCCATTCCCAGCGCTCGCAGAACGACTTGAACTCCCCGGTCAGTCCTTCGTGCCCCAACTCCAACCCCGACAGCGCGATGTCACCGAACCCGCGCCCGGCCCCGGCCTCCCCGACCATCCCGAGTTCCTTCAGCTCGCCCAGCGCCTCGGTCAGCCCCTTGGCGATCAGGTCGAGACCGTCGGTCTTCAGGTCCTTGCCGCTCCCGGTCACTGCGCACCCCCCGTCCCGCTGCCGGTGTCCACCGCCACCTCGTCCGGCACGATCCCGCGCACCGGCGGGAGGACCATGCCGTCCTCCCCGTCCGCGCAGTCCAGCGCCACCCCGCACGGCACCCCGGCCGCCGGCACCGCCACGTCCAGCAGCCGCGCCCCGAGCACCGTCTGGTACGTCCACTCACGCGCCGCCTCACCCCGCGCGATCGCGTAACGGGCCAGCGCGTGCTCGTCGGAGAAGGCCAGGATGAAGCGGACGCCGCCGAGGTCGGCTGTCAGCAGGCCCCGTTCGTCCTCCGGCCCGGGGCCGTCGCCGAGTGGTACCAGAAGCGGCGTACGGCGGAACTCACCGAGGAGCGCGGCGAACTCACGTCTGCGCGCCTCTGCTTCGTCCGCCGGGGCGGAGGCGGCCCGAACGGATGCCGTCCGAGGAGAGGGCGCCGCCGCGGAGTTTGCCCGGGGAGAGTCCGTCTGCTCCTGCGAAGGAGTGGTCATCTCCGCGTAGTCGGTCAGACGTGACCTTGGAACGTTGTTGTGCGCCGACTCGTCCGAGCCGCCCCCGTGTTCAGACATGCCGACCATCATCGCGACCGCACCGACAGGGAACAACCTGCCCCCGTCACACCCTTGTCACAGCCGGGGGTCAGGGGGAATCCGGGCTCGTCAGGTCGATCAGGCGGCAGACCGTTTCTATGTCGATCTTGACCTGGGCGATGGAGGCGCGGCCGGAGAGCCAGGTGATCAGGGCCGAGTGCCAGGTGTGCTCGATGACGCGGACCGCGGAGAGCTGCTCGGGGGTCGGGTGCTCCAGGCCCATCGCGTCCAGGATGATCGCGGTGGTCTGCCGGGAGACCTGGTCGACCTCGGGGGAGACGCTGCGGTCGGCGAAGGTGAGGGCGCGGACCATGGCGTCGGCCAGGTGCGGCTCGCGCTGCAGGGCGCGGAAGGCCCGCATCAGGGTCTCCGCCACCCGCTCGGCGGCCGTCTCGCCCGCCGGCGGCTTCTTCCGCAGGGTGCCGTGCATGTGCTCCAGCTGGTCCTGCATGGTGGCCACCAACAGGTGGACCTTCGACGGGAAGTAGCGGTACAGGGTGCCGAGGGCGACCTGCGAGGACTCGGCGACCTCGCGCATCTGCACCGCGTCGAAACCGCCCCGGCTGGCCAGCTGCGCGCTCGCGTGCAGGATCCGGCGGCGGCGGGCCTCCTGCCGCTCGGTGAGCGGCGGTGAGACAGGCCGAGAGGTACTGGCTTCCGCAGGCATGGGTCCCGTCCGTGACAGTCGGTGAGGACATCATTGAGGCACGTGATCACCCGGCTGGGCAGGGGCCCGCGCCGTGGCGTGAATCACCTGATCCACTGGTCCCAGCGCTCCTACCTGCCGGTAGATTCAGAGCCTCCTGAACGATCAACTCTGAAACTTGTTCTAGATTAGCGTCCCGTCATAGTGTCGCGGGACAGTGCAGGGAGAAGGGGGCCCAGAGTGACCGCTGAGGCCAGTCAGGCGGGGTCCCGGCAGGACCTCGCCGCCGACGGCGAGCGACCGCTCCACATCGCGCTTCTCACCTATAAAGGGAACCCGTTCTGCGGGGGCCAGGGCGTCTACGTACGGCACCTCTCCCGCGAGCTGGCCCGCCTCGGCCACCGCGTCGAGGTCATCGGCTCCCAGCCGTACCCCGTCCTCGACGAGGGCTACGACGGCCTGCGCCTGACCGAGCTGCCCAGCCTCGACCTCTACCGCCAGCCCGACCCCTTCCGCACCCCGAAGCGGGACGAGTACCGGGACTGGATCGACGCCCTCGAGGTCGCCACCATGTGGACCGGCGGCTTCCCCGAGCCGCTCACCTTCTCCCTGCGCGCCCGCCGCCATCTGCGCGCCCGGCGCGGCGAGTTCGACGTCGTCCACGACAACCAGACCCTCGGGTACGGGCTGCTCGGCGATGTCGGCGCGCCCCTGGTCACCACCATCCACCACCCCATCACCGTGGACCGGCAGCTCGAACTGGACGCCGCCGAGGCCTGGCAGCGCCGCCTGTCCGTGCGCCGCTGGTACGCGTTCACCCGGATGCAGAAGCGCGTCGCGCGCCGGCTGCCGTCCGTGCTCACCGTCTCCGGCAGCTCCCGGCAGGAGATCGTCGACCACCTGGGCGTACGCCCCGACCGCGTCCATGTCGTGCACATCGGCGCCGACACCGGCCTGTTCGCGCCGGACGCCGCCGTGCCCGAGGTGCCCGGCCGGATCGTCACCACCTCCAGCGCCGACGTGCCCCTCAAGGGCCTGGTCTTCCTCGTGGAGGCCCTCGCCAAGGTGCGCACCGAGCACCCGGCCGCCCACCTCGTCGTCGTCGGCAAGCGCCCCGCCGAGGGCCCGGTCGCCCAGGCGATCGAGCGCTACGGCCTCGAAGGCGCCGTCGAGTTCGTCAAGGGCATCTCCGACGCCGAACTGGTCGACCTGATCCGCTCGGCCCAGGTCGCCTGCGTGCCGTCCCTCTACGAGGGCTTCTCACTGCCCGCCGCCGAGGCCATGGCCACCGGCACCCCGCTGCTCGCCACCACCGGCGGCGCCATCCCCGAGGTCGCCGGACGCGACGGCGAGACCTGCCTGGCCGTACCGCCGGGCGACGCGGGCGCGCTGGCCGCCGGGCTGAACCGGCTGCTCGGCGACCGCGAGCTGCGGGTCCGGCTCGGCCGGGCGGGCCGTGAGCGGGTCCTGCGTCACTTCACCTGGGCCCGCGCCGCCGAGGGCACCGTCGCCCGCTACCGGGAGGCCGTCGCCCGCTCCGCGACGCCCGCCACCGCCCGCTCCGCGACGCCCGTCACCGGCCGCCGCACGTCGGACGATGCCGGCGGCTCCGCACCCCAGAACCCCGGCCGCTCCGCGGCCTCAGCGAGTGTTGCCTCCGCGACCTCGACGAGTGACACCGGCGTCTACCCCGAAAGCAGGGCCACGTGCTGACCGTCGACTTCTCCCGGTTCCCGCTCGCCCCCGGCGACCGTGTCCTGGATCTCGGCTGCGGGGCCGGCCGGCACGCCTTCGAGTGCTATCGGCGCGGTGCGCAGGTCGTGGCCCTCGACCAGAACGCCGAGGAGATCCGCGAGGTCGCCAAGTGGTTCGCGGCGATGCAGGAGGCCGGCGAGGCACCCGAGGGCGCGACCGCCACCGCCATGGAGGGCGACGCGCTGGCCCTCCCCTTCCCGGACGAGTCCTTCGACGTCGTCATCATCTCCGAGGTGATGGAGCACATCCCCGACGACAAGGGCGTCCTCGCCGAGATGGTCCGCGTGCTCAGGCCGGGCGGCCGCATCGCCATCACCGTGCCCCGCTACGGCCCCGAGAAGGTCTGCTGGGCCCTGTCCGACGCCTACCACGAGGTCGAGGGCGGCCACATCCGCATCTACAAGGCCGACGAGCTGGTGGCCAAGGTCCGCGAGGCCGGCCTGAAGCCCTACGGCACCCACCACGCGCACGCGCTGCACTCGCCGTACTGGTGGCTCAAGTGCGCGTTCGGCGTCGACAACGACAAGGCGCTGCCCGTGCGGGCGTACCACAAGCTGCTCGTCTGGGACATCATGAAGAAGCCCCTCGCCACCCGGCTCGCCGAGCAGGCGCTGAACCCGGTCATCGGCAAGAGCTTCGTCGTCTACGCGACCAAGCCGCACCTGCCGCGTCTCGCCGACGAGGCGGCCGCCCGGTGACCACTCCCCGGACAGAACACCTCGTCCTGCCCGGGGTCCTCACCGCCGAGCAGGCCGCCGCGACCGTGCGCGGCATCCTCGCCGTACAGCGGGAGGACGGCGCGATCCCGTGGTTCCGCGGGCACCACCTCGACCCGTGGGACCACACCGAGGCCGCGATGGCGCTGGACGCCGCCGGCGAGCACGAGGCCGCCGAGCGGGCCTACGGCTGGCTCGCCCGGCACCAGAACGAGGACGGCTCCTGGTACGCCGCCTACGCCGACGGCGCCCACGACGACGTCACCGACCGCGCCCGCGAGTCCAATTTCGTCGCCTACATAGCGGTCGGCGTCTGGCACCACTACCTGTCCACCGGGGACGACACGTTCCTGGACCGCATGTGGCCGGTCGTCCGCGCCGCCGTCGAGTGGGTGCTGCGGCTGCAGCAGCCCGGCGGGCAGATCGGCTGGCGCCGCGAGGACGACGGCACGCCCACCGCGGACGCGCTGCTCACCGGCTCCTCCTCGATCCACCACGCGCTGCGCTGCGCGCTCGCCGTCGCCGAGCAGCTGGAAGAGCCGCAGCCCGACTGGGAGTTGGCGGTCGGCGCCCTCAGGCACGCGATCCGGCTGCACCCCGAGCGCTTCCTCGACAAGCACCGCTACTCGATGGACTGGTACTACCCGGTCCTCGGCGGCGCCCTGACCGGGGCGGAGGCCAAGGCGCGCATCGAGGCCGACTGGGACCGCTTCGTCGTCCCCGGCCTCGGCGTGCGCTGCGTGGTGCCCAACCCGTGGGTGACCGGCGGCGAGTCCAGCGAACTCGCCCTCGCGCTGTGGGCGATGGGCGAGTCCGACCGGGCCCTGGAGATCCTGCAGTCCATCCAGCACCTGCGGGACGCGGACAGCGGCCTGTACTGGACGGGCTACGTCTTCGAGGACGGCGCCGTCTGGCCCCAGGAGCTGACCACCTGGACGGCGGGCTCGCTGCTGCTCGCCGTCGCCGCCCTCGGCGGCCACGACGCCACCTGCGCCGTCTTCGGCGGCGACCACCTGCCGACGGGCCTGGACCCCGACTGCTGCGGGTAGCGGCGCAGGGTCAGTGCCGGTGCATGCGGTTGGCGATGGCGTGGCCCACGAAGAGGTACACCACGGCGGCCAGGCCGTAGCCGGCGACCACCCGGGCCCAGGCCGCGTCGAAGGTGAACAGGTCGTGGGACCAGCCGGCCAGCCACGCGGCGGCGTCGTGGACGAACTGCACCAGGCTGTTGGCCCGGTTGGCGTCCAGCAGATACATCAGAATCCACAGACCGAGGATGAAAGCCATGATGTCGGCGACGACCGCGACGACCGTCCCGGCCTGATTCGCACCGTTGCGATATCGAGACATGCCCTTCGGATTGCCGCTCAGCGGAGGGTGAAACCGGGCCCGGCATTCCCGGAGGTGAGCCGCCCGCCGGACCCGGACGGAGTCGCCCAGGTGGCGCACACCCCCCGGCCGGGTGAGGCTTCCGGAGGAAGCACCCGCTCGGGGAGACATGTCCGGAGGACCTCGTGGCCGTACCGATACGTCGCCTCTTCGTCGCGCTCACCCTGTGCTGTGCCCTGATCGCCGGTACCACCGCCTGCGGAAGCAGTGCGAAGACCACCAGGACGAAGCAGGCCGGGGACGTCGCCACCGCCCAGGCCGCCGCGCCCAGCCCCACCACCTCCGCCGAGAAGCAGAAGTTCGCCAAGACCCGGTTCGTGCTCAACGCGGGCCTCGCCGCCGGCGCGACCTACCAGTGGATCGTCAAGCCCTGGAAGGCCGGCAAGTTCAAGAAGGGCGCCCACGGGCGCAAGACGGCCCTGGTCAAGGCCGGTCTCGCCGGCGTGTTCGCCTACAACCGGCTCAAGGCGGCCCAGAAGAACGCCAAGGGCGACCCCACCCTCTCCAAGGCCCTCGCCCCCCTCTCCGCCGGCATCGCGGCCCTCAAAAACCTGCCCGCGAAGCTCCGCAAGGGCGACGGGGACGCGGCGAAGTCCTTCGACGACGTCATCAACAAGGTGAAGGACGCGGGGAAGAAGGCCGGCGCCCCGGTCAAGGACCAGGTCCCCTCGACCTCCCAGCTCTCCAAGGGCTAGCGCCTCGCTAGGAGTTGAGTTCCGCCAGCACTTTGAGCGTGTGCGGGTCCGGTGACAGGGCCAGCAGGTCCGTCACCGGGCCCTTGCGCCACAACTCCAGCCGCTCCGCGATGCGTTCTGGCGGTCCGACCAGCGAGATCTCGTCGGCGAAGGCGTCCGGCACGGCCAGCACCGCCTCCGCGCGCCGCCCGGCCAGGAACAGCTCCTGGATCCGCCGGGCCTCGGCCTCGTACCCCATGCGGGCCATGAGGTCGGCGTGGAAGTTGCGGGCCGCGTGGCCCATGCCGCCGATGTAGAAGCCGAGCATGGCCTTCACCGGCAGCAGCCCTTCGGCCACGTCGTCGCACACCTGCACCTGGGCCATCGGCGCCACCAGGAACCCCTCCGGCAGCTGCCGCACCACGTCCCCGTACACCTCCGGCCGGCTCGGCGCCCAGTACAGCGGCAGCCACCCGTCGGCGATACGCACCGTCTGCGCCACATTCTTCGGGCCCTCCGCACCCAGCAACACGGGCAGGTCGCCGCGCAGCGGATGCGTGATGGACTTCAGCGGCTTGCCGAGGCCGGTGCCGTCCGGCCCCCGGTACGGCAGCGGGTGGAACCGCCCATCCGACCGCACCGGCGCCTCCCGCCGCAGCACCTGCCGTACGACGTCCACGTACTCCCGGGTCGCGGTCAGCGGCGACTTCGGGAACGGGCGGCCGTACCAGCCCTCCACCACCTGCGGCCCCGAAAGCCCCAGCCCGAGCAGCATCCGCCCGCCGGAGAGGTGGTCGAGGGTCAGCGCATGCATGGCGGTCGTGGCCGGCGACCGGGCGGCCATCTGCGCAACTGCCGTCCCCAGCCTGATGTTCGACGTCTGCGCCGCGATCCACGTCAGTGGAGTGAAGGCGTCGGACCCCCATGACTCCGCGGTCCACACGGAGTCGTACCCGAGCCGCTCCGCCTCCTGCGCGAGCGCCACATGGTCCGCGCCCGGACCGCGTCCCCAGTACCCGAGTGCCAGACCGAGCCGCATGCCTCTGCCTCCTGACGACTCGTCAGATATTCAGGAGGACTGTACGGCAACGGCCCCCCGCCCGGAAGGGCGAGGGGCCGTGACCGGCGACGGGCGGACTCAGCCGCGCTGGATGCCGGAGGTGTCCTGCAGCACGCCACGGCGGCCGTCCTGCGTCTGCGCCACCAGCGCGGCCCCGCGCTGCTCGACGGCCAGGTACCAGGTGCCCGGCGCCAGTTCGGCGATCGGGGTCGGCGAGCCGTCCTCCGAGAACAGCGGCCGGGCCACCGGCACGGCGAACCAGAACGGCGAGAAGTCGGCACCGGCGGCCTGCTGGGGCGCCGGGGCGGCGGCCTGCGCAGGCGGCTGCTGCCCGAACGGCTGGCCCGGCTGGGGCTGCGCACCGTACGGCTGCGGCTGGGCCCCCGGGTAGCCGTAGCCACCGGCCGGCTGGGCACCGTAGGGCTGCGGGGCGGCGGCCGGCTTGGGCGCCGGGATCAGGGCGGCCTGGAGGGCCGGGACGAGGGGGGTGGCGACGGCGGCGGCGGCCATCAGCAGGGTGGCGACGAGGGCGATGATCAGGCCCGTGCCGGCGGTGGGCGCGTCGCGGTTGTCGCCGCCGAAGTTGTTGAGACCGCCCACCGGGTCGATGATGTTGCCGAGCGCGCTCCAGGCGGCGAACACGGCGAACGCGACACCGAAGGCGCTCAGTTCAAGGCCTGCGACCTTGAGGGGCTGCGGCAGGGCGCGGGCCACGACGATCAGCGCGGCGCCGATGATCCCGGCCAGTACGACGCTGAGCAGGACCGGTCCGTTCGCCCACAGGCTCGGGAGGTCGAGGCCGTCAGGAGCCCCGTCGTACGAGTAGTTGTCGAGGAACGACGCGATGAACAGCAACACCGCTGCTCCGATCACCACGCCGTCGCCTCTAGTGAGGGAGCGGATATTCACTTCAGGTCCTTCGTAGTCGTCTCGTCGTCGGTAGACACTATCGTCCGGAAGATCGGACTGTCCGGCCGGTTCCGCCCGTCGGTCACGACTCGCGCAGGAAACTCACGATTCCCTCAGAGATCCCTTGCGCCGCCTTCTGCCGCCAGGCGCCGCTGGTCAGCAGTGCCGCGTCCTTGCTATCGCGCATGTTGCCGCACTCGATGAACACCTTGGGAACCGTTGACAGATTGAGACCGCCCAGGTCCGAACGCGTGACAAGTCCGGTGCCGCCGCCGAGGTAGTTGGAGGGCGGCTCGCCGGTGACGCGCAGGAACGTGCCCGCGATGCGCGTGCCGAGGTCGCGGGAAGGCTCCACGATCGGGCGGGTGTCGGCGGCGCCGGCGTGCACGGACCCCGGAAGGATGACGTGGAAGCCGCGGTTGCCGGGCGCCGAGCCGTCGGCGTGGATGGAGATGGCGGCGTCCGCGTGCGCCGCGTTGCCGATCCGGGCCCGCTCGTCCACGCAGGGACCCCAGGCCGGGCCGTTCTCGTCGTGCGTCAGCTTCACCGTGGCGCCCTGCCGCTCGAGGAGGGTGCGCAGCCGGTGGGCCACGTCGAGCGTGAACCGGGCTTCGGTGTAACCGGCGTTGGTGGACGTGCCGGTGGTGTCGCACTCCTTGCGGTTCGTCCCGATGTCCACCTGACGGCCGATCTCCGCCGTGTGCCGGAAGTTGCCCGGGTTGTGCCCGGCGTCGATGACGACGACCTTGCCCTCCAGCGGGCCGGAGGCGGCGGGGGCCGAGCGGGCGGGCGCCGGGCTCGGCGCCTTGGCGTCGGCGGTGGGGGAGCCCGACGCGGACGGCGTGTCCGGCGGCGCGGCGCTGCGCACGGAGGAGTCGGAGGTCACCGAGGGCGACGCGGAGCCCACGGCGCCGGAGGACCCGCCGGACCCGCCCACCGCCGCGTACACCAGCCAGCCGAGCAGCGCACCGGGCACCAGCGCGGCGAGTGCGACGGTCAGCGGTCCGCGCCGGGGCCGGCGCGGCTGCGGCGGATCGAATTCCGGTCCTAGGTACGACACGCTGCCACCCTAGCGGCCACCCACCGCGCACACGTGGCGGAGCGGGGCCAACGGGGGCGGCGAGGCGGAGAACCGCGTCCGTGCCGTCGCCCCGCGCCCGGCGGCCGGAATCAGAGCCCGGGGCCGGTCCGGCGCAGCACGCGCAGCGAACCGGTCACGGAGACCTCCGTGAACGCGCCCGACTCCAGGGCCCTCAGGTACACCCGGTACGGAGCCTGGCCGGTGAACTCGTCCTCGGGGTGCGGGAAGACGTCGTGGATGACCAGGAGGCCGCCCTCGGCGACATGCGGTGCCCAGCCCTCGTAGTCGGCACTCGCGTGCTCGTCGGTGTGGCCGCCGTCGACGAAGACGAGGCCGAGCGGGGAGTTCCAGATCGCGGCGATCTGCGGCGAGCGGCCGATCAGGGCGACGACGTGGTCCTCCAGTCCCGCCCGGTGCAGGGTGCGGCGGAAGGTGGGCAGCGTGTCCATCAGGCCGATCTCGGGATCGACGGTCTCCGGGTCGTGGTACTCCCAGCCCGGCTGCTGCTCCTCGCTGCCCCGGTGGTGGTCGACGGTGAGCGCGGTGACCCCGGCTTCCCGGGCCGCGTCGGCCAGCAGGACGGTGGACCGCCCGCAGTAGGTGCCGACCTCCAGCAGCGGCAGCCCGAGCCGCCCGGCCTCCACCGCGGCCGCGTACAGGGCCAGGCCCTCGTCCACGGGCATGAACCCCTTCGCCGCCTCGAACGCGGCCAGGATCTCGGGCTTGGGTGCGGACATGGGGGCCTTTCCGGTCGTACGACACTCCGATCGCCCATGCTGCCGTACCCCCTGCCGGCCGGAGACAGGGGGTACACCCGCAAGGGGCGCCGCGTGGGCGCTAGGCGCTCACCGTCTCCCCCGGCAGGGAAAGATCCAGCGTGACCGTCTCCCCCTGGTGCCTGGCGGACGACGCCAGCGGTCCATGCCCGGTGGCCCGTGCGGCCAGCACGTACGCCCCCTCCGCCGGGACGGCGACCGCGTAGGAGCCGTCCTCCGCGGAGACCGTGGCCCCCGCCTGCCGCCCCCGCCGGTCGATCAGGGTGACCTTCGCGCGGGCGACCGGCGTGCCGTCGGCGCCCAGCACCCGGCCACGGAAGCCGCGCAGCACCTCCTCGGCCCGCTCCAGCACCGCGTCCTCCTCGCTGCTCGCCCGCAACTGGGTGTGCTGAGCCGGGCGGGGCGCCCGGGGGAGGAACAGCGCGAACAGCAGACCCACCGCGACCGCGGCCGTGGCGATCAGGAAGGAGACGCGGAAGCCGTGCATGGTCGGGATCGCGACGCCGCCCACGGTGTGCGCGGTGTTGGCCAGCACCATGCCGATGACGGCGCTGGAGACGGACGTGCCGATGGAACGCATCAGGGTGTTGAGGCCGTTGGCCGCGCCGGTCTCCGAGGCCGGGACCGCGCCGACGATCAGCGCGGGCAGGGAGGAGTAGGCGAGACCGATGCCGGCGCCGAGGATCACCGCGATGACCAGGCTCTGCCAGGCCGCGCTCATCAGGCCGAGCCCGGCACCGTAGCCGATCGCGATGATCAGCATGCCGAGGATCAGCGTGACCTTGGGGCCGTAGCGGGCGGAGAGCCGGGCGTAGACCGGTGCGGTGAACATCATCGTCAGGCCCAGGGGGGCGACGAGCAGACCGGCGGCGACCATCGACTGGCCGAGCCCGTACCCGGTGGCCCTGGGGAGCTGGAGGAGCTGGGGCAGGACGAGCGAGACGACGTAGAAGGAGACGCCGACCATGATGGAGGCGAGGTTGGTGAAGAGCACGGCCGGGCGGGCGGTGGTGCGCAGGTCCACCAGCGGGGCCGGCAGGCGCAGCTCCAGCACGCCCCACAGCACCAGGACGACCGCCGAGGCGGCGAACAAACCGAGCGTGGTGCCCGAGGTCCAGCCCCAGTCGCTGCCCTTGGTGATCGGCAGCAGGAACAGCACCAGGCCGGTCGACAGGCCGAGCGAGCCCAGCAGGTCGAAGGAGCCCTCGGCGCGCATCGGGGACTCGGGCACGGTGAGCAGGGTGAGGGCGATGGAGAGCGCGCCGAGGCCGGCGGCGCCGTAGAACAGGGCGTGCCAGTCGGTGTGCTCGGCGACGAGAGCCGCGGCGGGCAGCGCGAGGCCGCCGCCGACGCCGATGGAGGAGCTCATCAGGGCCATGGCCGAGCCCAGCTTCTCGCGCGGCAGCATGTCCCGCATCAGGCCGATGCCTAGGGGTATCGCGCCCATGGCGAAGCCCTGCAGGGTACGGCCCGCGATCATGGTCAGCAGGTCACTGGTGAGGGCGCTGACCAGAGCGCCCACGACCATCACGGCGAGGCTGAGGACCAGCATGCGCCGCTTGCCGTAGAGGTCGCCGAGGCGGCCCATGATCGGGGTGGCCACGGCGCCGGACAGGAGGGTGGAGGTGAGGACCCAGGTGGCGTTGCTGGGCGTGGTGTCCAGCAGCTGGGGCAGGTCCTTGATGACCGGCACGAGCAGGGTCTGCATCACCGCGACCACGATGCCCGCGAAGGCGAGCACCGGGACGACGGCGCCGCCGGCCCTCCGGCTGGGTTGATCGGTCGTGTGGGTCATTGAGTGAGGCCTCCCGCGTGACATGAGTGCCGGGTAAACCTCGTATGCACAGGCAACTATTCCGTTGCTTCGGGCCTCTAATGAATTCTTGACCCGCTCATGGGTTTCTGAGCCGCCATCAGGTGTCCGCCCGGGGGCTGCCGGTCCGGTGGTGTAGGCCCGGGGACCTACGTCCCGCTGGGCCGAAATCCCGATGCAAGGACCGCAACCGGGTTGAGAGCATGACACCCATGCTCGAAGCCGCCGGCACCCCCTCCCTGATGTCCCGCCGTGTGACACCCCCCACCCGGCTGGTGGTGGCGCTGGCCTGCGCGGGCCAGTTCCTGGTCGTGCTCGACGTGTCCGTCGTGAACGTCGCCCTGCCGTCGATGCGGACGGACCTCGGCCTGAGCGCGGCCGGTCTGCAGTGGGTGGTGAACGCGTACGCGATCGCCTTCGCCGGGTTCATGCTGCTCGGCGGCCGGGCCGGCGACCTGTACGGGCGCAAGCGGATGTTTCTCGTCGGGCTCGGCCTGTTCACGCTGGCCTCGCTCGGCGGCGGACTGGCCCAGGACAGCTGGCATTTCTCTTCTTCGGTTTCTCGCGGATGAGGCAACGGTCCGGGCGGCTCGTGGACTCCTCTTGATGTCTAGGAGGTGCCCATGGGGGATCGGAAGCAGGCTCGGGACGAGGAGTTCCAGAGCTTCATGATCGGCCGCTGGCCGCGGCTGATGCGTACGGCATTTCTCCTCACGGGGGAGCAGCACGCCGCGGAGGACCTGGTCCAGTCGACGCTCGAGAGGGCCTTCGTGGCCTGGCGCAGGGTCGGCTCGGCCGACGATCCGGAGGCGTATGTACGGCGCGTGATGATCAACCTGCACGCGCGCAAGCACAGAAGAAGGCTGAAGGAGTTCCTGGCGCCCAGGGACGACTCGGGGCCGGCGCGCGAGGTGGCCGAGACCGGGGACCGGATCGCCCAGGCCGACGACCGCCGCGCCCTGCTCACGGCGCTCGCCCAACTGCCCGTGCGGCAGCGGGAGGCGGTGGTGCTGCGGTACTGGGAGGACCTCAGCGAGAGCCAGGCGGCGGAGGCGATGGGCTGTTCGGTCGGCACGGTCAAGAGCAACGCGGCCAAGGGGATCGCGAAACTCCGCGCCATACCGGGACTGGCCGAGACGGTGACGCACGGAGGGCGGAAGTGATGAGCGCGGACCGGGAGAAGCACGAGATGACACAGTCGGACATCGCCTTCCTCCTCGCGGACGCCGCGGACGAGGTCGAGATCGGTACAGCCCCCGTCCAGGCGGTCATGCGGGCGGGCCGGCGCCGCAGAGCCCGCCGCTGGGCGGTGGCGGCGGCCACGGCGGTCGTGGTGGCGGGCTCGACGGGAGCCGCGCTGGCGTTCGCCGGGCTGCCCGGGACCCACGGGGACCGGCAGGCGAACGTGGCCACCACACCGTCCTCGCCCGAGGCCCGGCACGTGTACGAGCCGCAGGAGACGAATTTGATCGACGGAACCTACCGGGGCAAGGCCTGGTCCGTCTCCGTGCAGGTCTGGGGAGCACCGAGGAACGAGCACGAGGCGGACCGGCAGTTCGACGCCATGACGGAGCGGGGCCTCGACCTCCTCGTGCGGACGCCTGCCGGACTGGTCGGCAAGACCTCGTACTTCGCGATGCGGCGGTACGAGGACGGCCGCACACAGCAGGTCCTGTTCGACACCAAGAAGGAGCTGGACCACATGGCGGGCACGGACCTGGAGTCCGCGGCCTTCCCCCTGGGGGTGACCGGAGCCGACCGTGTGGTGATCGGAAAGGTCGGCAAGACCGCCCGGGAGGTCACCTGCACCTGGAAGGACGGTCGAACGACCATCGTCAGGAAGGGGCCCGTGACCCACCACGACAACGTGCCGGACCCGGCCATCGTGCCGGTGGCCGGATACCCGACGGCGAACTGGTTCGCCTGCGTGGCCCCGCAGGGCACCAGCTACCGGACGGCGGAAGTGACGAAGTGACCCCGGCAGGACGAGGCCCGGTTACAGCCACCCCTGCTGCCGGGCCTCCCGTACCGCCTCCGCGCGGTTCCTGGTGCCGGTCTTGCCGATCGCCGCGGAGAGGTAGTTGCGCACGGTGGACTCGGACAGGTGGAGTTTCGCGGCGACGTCGGCGACCGTCGCCCCGTCCGCCGACGCCTTCAGCACCTCGCACTCGCGGGGCGTCAGCGGGTTCGGTCCGGCGCTGAGCGCGGCCGCGGCCAGCGCCGGGTCGACCACCGTCTCTCCGCCGAGCACGCGCCGGATCGCCGCGGCCAGCTCCTCCACCGGACCGTCCTTGACCAGGAAGCCGGCCGCCCCGGCCTCCATGGCCCGGCGCAGGTAGCCGGGCCGGCCGAAGGTGGTCAGGATCAGTACCCGGCAGTCGGGCACCTGCTCGCGCAGTTCGGCCGCCGCGTCCAGGCCGCTTCTGCCCGGCAGTTCGATGTCGAGCAGCGCCACGTCCGGCCGGTGCAGCAGCGCGGCCTCCACGATCGCGTCGCCGGCCGCGACCTGGGCGACCACCTCGATGTCGTCCTCCATGCCGAGCAGCAGGGCGAGGGCGCCGCGCATCATGCCCTGATCCTCGGCGAGCAGCACCCGGATGTCCGTCACAGGCCAAGCCTAGCTTCCGGCACGCACATTAAAGACTCGGTCATGGTTCCGCTCCGCAGGGGTTGACGGTCCTCTGTCACCCGAAAACAATCGCCTCTGCAATTCCGGGATTTGTTCGGTATTTCGTCGATGGAAAAGTTCGGTATTTCGATCGAACGGCGTTCGGTATATCGACCGCAGCCCGTGCGCCACCGCTCACCCGTAAGGAACAAGCTCCGCACCACCCCCACAACCCACCGAGGTGCCCCCGTGCTCCCACCGCTCACGCACGCCCTTCCCCGGCGACCGAGAAGCGCCGCCCTGTCCGTCCTCGCGGTCTGCGCCACCCTCGCCGCGCTGCTGCTCGGCACCGGCGCTCCCCAGGCCGTCGCCGCCGGTTCCCTGCCCTGCGACCTCTACGGCGCCGCGGGCACCCCCTGCGTCGCCGCCCACAGCCTCGTGAGGGCCCTGTACTCCTCGTACAACGGGCCGCTGTACCAGGTGCAGCGGGCCAAGGACGGCGCCACCGCCGACATCGGCCTGCTGGCCGCCGGCGGATACGCCAACGCGGCCGCCCAGGACTCCTTCTGCTCCGCCACGACCTGCATCATCACCAAGATCTACGACCAGTCGCCGCGCCACAACGACCTCACCGTCGAGGGTGCGGGCGGCGCCGGCGCGGCCGACGTCGGGGCACCCGCGGACGCCCTGCCGGTAACCGTCGGCGGGCACCAGGTCTACGGCCTGGAGATCTCCGCCGGCATGGGCTACCGGGACAACTCCACCTCGGGCGTGGCCGTGAACGGGCAGGCCGAGGGGATGTACATGGTGACCTCCGGCACCCATGTCAACAACCGCTGCTGCTTCGACTACGGCAACGCCGAGACCAACAACAAGGACACCGGCAACGGCCACATGGACGCCATCAACTTCGGCACCGAGTGCTGGTTCTCGCCCTGCTACGGACAGGGCCCATGGGTGCAGGCGGACCTGGAGAACGGGCTGTTCCAGTCCGACTCCGGGTACAGCAAGAACACCTCCAACACCGGCACCGGACCGCTTCCGTTCGTCACCGCGCTGCTGAAGAACAACGGACAGAACCATTTCGCGCTGAAATACGGAAACGCGCAATCGGGCGGGCTGACGACCACCTATTCCGGCGGTGAGCCGACCACGAGCGGCTACTCGCCGATGCACCAGGAGGGCGCCATCGTCCTCGGCACCGGCGGCGACAACAGCAACGGCTCCATCGGGTCCTTCTTCGAGGGCGTCATGACCTCCGGCATCCCGACGGACGCCGCCGACAACGCCGTCCAGGCCGACATCGTGTCCGTGGGCTACGGCGGCCCGACCGGCAGCACCGGCACCCTGAACCCCGGATCGGAGATCTCGCTGCGCGCGACGACCTCCTGCTGCACCGGCGACTACATCCGCCACCAGGACGACGCGGCCGTCATCTCCCCGGTGACGTCGAGCAGTTCGTCCCTCGACAAGAACGACGCCACCTGGATCGTGCGCCGGGGCCTCGCCGACAGCTCCTGCGTCTCCTTCGAGTCCCGCAACTACCCCGGTGACTTCCTGCGCCACTACAACTACCGGCTCCACCGGCAGCCGATGGACGGCTCCGCCCAGTTCCGCTCCGACGCCACCTTCTGCCCGCAGACCGGCAAGAGCGGCACGGGCACCTCGTTCGCCTCGTACAACTACCCGACGAGATACCTGCGCCACTACAACTACAACGTGTACATAGCGAGCAACGGAGGCTCCAACGACTTCGACAGCACCACCTCCTGGAGCAGCGACGTGACCTGGGCGGTCAGCTCGCCCTGGGCGCCGTAGCCGCTCCCGCGGCAGCCAGTTCCGCCGGCTCCGCCGGGAGTTCGGCGGCGACCGTGAAGCCGCCGCGCGGCGCCGGGCCGGCCGTGAGGGAGCCGCCCGCTGCCGCGAGGCGCTCGGTCAGGCCCGTCAGGCCGGTTCCGCCGATGCCCTCGGCGGGACGGCTGACGGCCTGGCCGGTGCCGTTGTCGGTGATCGTGAGCCGGGCCCGCTCGGCGGCGGACTCGACGGTGATCTCGCAGCGGGTGGCGTCGCTGTGCCGGACGACGTTGGTGACCGCCTCGCGCACCACCCAGCCGAGCAGCGCCTCGGTCTGCGGCGCGAGCGGCGTCCCGGACCGGCGGATCACCGGCTCCACGCTCGCCGCGGACAGCGCCGAGCGGGCCCGGGTCAGCTCGGTGGCCAGGCTGCCCTCCCGGTAGCCGGTCACCGCCTCCCGGATCTCCGTCAGCGCCTGCCGGCCCACCGACTCGATGTCGGTGATCTGCGCGAGGGCCGCGTCCATGTCGCGCGGGGCGAGGCGCCGGGCCGCCTCCGACTTCACGACGATCACCGACAGGGTGTGCCCGAGCAGGTCGTGCAGATCGCGGGAGAAGCGCAGCCGCTCCTTCTCCACCGCCCGCCGGGCCAGTTCCTCCCGGGCGGCGCGCAGCTCCCGCACGGCCTCGGACAGGCCGAGGATGGCGGCGGTCACCATGCTGGACAGGAAGGTCGCGTAGCCGATGTTCACGGCGTCCCCCCAGCCGTCGCGCACGCTCGTGAGGAGGGCCGCGAATCCGGAGAGCAGCAGGCCGGTGCGGCCCAGCCACGGGCCGCGCAGCGTGGCCCCGGTCGCGAGGCCGAGCAGCGGGAAGAACATCAGCCAGTTGCCGCCGTACCCGACGGCGAGCCCCGTGGTCACCAGGCCCATCAGCGCCAGCGCCACCCGGGTGGACACCGAGGCGCGCTTCTCCCGGTCGAAGGAGCGGAAGGTGACGTAGATGTACAGCGAGTTGAAGGCGAGCAGCCCCAGACCGCCGATCCACGGGTTCGGGGTGCGGCCCTGGAGCAGGTTGGAGAAGGACCCCATGCCCATCAGCAGCCAGGGCAGCAGGACGAAGCCGGTCGGCGGGGGCCCGGGGTGGTCGACGGCCGGCGGCCCGCCGTTCCTGCGGGCCGCCCGCTGCGCGGCCCGGAAGCGCTCCATGTCCGCCCGCCAGCGGGCCCGCGCCGCGCGCAGATCCCGGATGCGGCAGCGTGTCCGCCCCCACCACGACATCTCTGTTCCCCCGATCAGATGGCCGGTCCCATGGTCAGGACGATGATCGCACCGCGATGCGCCGGCGTCCCGTCCCCTCGACGGTAGGGGGCCGGGCCCCCTGTGCGGCAGATGCGCGTGTACGGATCCGGGCAGTACAAATGTCACGGGTCCCGCGTGAGCTGACACATCGTCAGGAGCCTTCACAACTGGGCAGCGCTGGGCTATACAAGGGGCGCCGGACTGGAACGCGTTCTAGATCCGCCCGTGGACGACCTCGGTGCGGCCGACGGTGCGGACGTCCGCACCGAGGTCTTGAGACCCGTCAGGAGCCCCATGCCCATCGACGCAGCCTTGGCCCTCGCCGCCGAACCCCGCTCCGGCGAGATCACCTGGACCCCCAAGGACGTCCAGCTCTACCACCTCGGCATCGGCGCGGGCATCCCCGCCACCGACCCGGACGAGCTGCGCTACACCCTGGAGTCGCGGCTGCACGTGCTGCCCAGCTTCGCCACCGTCGCGGGCAGCGGCTCGCCCGGGGTGATCAGCGGACTGTCCATGCCGGGCATCGACGTCGACCTGGCCAGGGTGCTGCACGGCGGCCAGTCGCTGACGCTCCACCGGCCCATCCCGGTGTGCGGCTCCGCCACCGCCACCTCCCGGGTCGCCGCCGTGTGGGACAAGGGAAAGGCGGCCGTCCTGGTGCTGCGCACCGACGTCGCCGACGCCGACGGCCCGCTGTGGACCAACGACGCCCAGATCTTCGTACGCGGCGAGGGCGGCTGGGGCGGCGACCGCGGCCCCTCCGCCCGGCTCGAGCCGCCCGCCGGCGACCCCGACCGGACCGTCGAGCGGCCGATCCGCGAGGACCAGGCCCTCCTCTACCGCCTCTCCGGCGACTACAACCCGCTGCACGCCGATCCGGAGTTCGCCAAGCTCGCCGGCTTCGACCGGCCCATCCTGCACGGGCTGTGCACCTACGGCATCACGCTCAAGGCGGTCGTGGACACGCTGCTCGGCGGGGACGTGAGCAGGGTGCGCGCCTACACCACCCGGTTCGCGGGGGTCGTCCATCCGGGGGAGACCCTGCGCATCCGGATGTGGCGGGAGGAAGGAAGCGTACGGGTGGCCGTGAGCGCCGCCGAGAGGGACGACGCGCCGGTGCTCGCCGACACCGTCGTTCAGCACTCCTGAGCAGACCCGCCGTCGAGACTCCGGTCGAGACTCCTGAGCAGACCCACAGTCGGGACTTCCGAGCAGGCCCACCGTCGAGGGGAGAGCCGCACCATGCGCGCAGCCGTACTGCACGAGATCGGCCAGGACAAGCTGGAGGTCCTCGACGACGTCGAGGCGACGGGCTTCGGCCCCGGCAGGGTGAGAGTGCGGGTGCGGGCCACCGGGCTGTGCCACTCGGACCTGTCCGCGATGAGCGGGGTGCTGCCCCAGCCGGCGCCGTTCGTCCCCGGCCACGAGGGCGCGGGCGAGATCCTCGACGTGGGGGAGGGCGTCCGGCACCTCAAGCCCGGCGACCGGGTCGTCCTGTGCTGGCTGCCCGCCTGCGGCGCCTGTCCCGCCTGCAAGCGCGGCCAGACCGAGCTGTGCCTGGCCGGGTTCATGAACGCCGGCACCCCCAACTTCCGGCGCCCCGGCGGTGACGTCTTCGGCTTCGCGGGCACCGGCACCTTCGCGGAGGAGGTCGTGGTCGACGCGGGCTGCGCCGTGCCGATCCCGGACGACGTGCCCTTCGACATCGCCGCACTGATCGGCTGCGGCGTCACCACCGGTCTCGGGGCCGCCCTCAACACCGCGGACGTGCAAGCCGGTTCGTCGGTCGCGGTCATCGGCTGCGGAGGCGTCGGCATCTCGGCCGTGCAGGGAGCGCGGCTCAAGGGCGCCGCCGAGATCGTCGCCGTCGACCCGGTCACCGCCCGGCGCGAGGCGGCCCTGAGGTTCGGCGCCACCCGGGCCGTGGCACCCGAGGAGTTGGCCGACGCCAAGCAGCAGGTCACCGGCGGCGAGGGCTTCGACTACGTCTTCGAGGTCGTGGGCCGGTCGGCCACCGCCCGCACCGCCTACGACAACACCCGGCGCGGCGGCACCCTCGTCGTGGTCGGCGCGGGCGCCATGGACGACTTCCTGCAGCTCAACATGTTCGAGCTGTTCTTCGACGAGAAGCGCATCCTGCCGTCGCTGTACGGCGGCGGGGACGTGCTGCGCTCCTACGAGCGCACGATCGCCCTGTGGCGGGCCGGCCGCGTGGACCTCGCGGGCCTGATCACCCACCGGGTCCCGCTGGCGGAGATCAACGAGGCACTGGACCAGATGCGCACCGGCACCGCCCTGCGCACCTGCATCGAGATCTGAGGGGCCGTCCGATGTCACTGCCACTGCGGGGGCTGGCCGCGATCGTCACCGGTGCCGGACGCGGGCTCGGCCGGGCCGAGGCCCTGGAACTGGCCCGGCTCGGCGCCGCCGTCGTCGTCAACGACTACGGCCGGCCCGGCCGCGACGGCTCCGGCGAGGCCTCGGCGGGACCGGCCGAGGAGGTCGCCGCGGAGATCCGCGCGGCCGGCGGCACGGCCCTCGCGCACACCGGGGACGTCGCCGACTTCGGCCAGGCGCGGGACCTCGTCGGCCTGGCGGTCGCCGAGTTCGGCAAACTGGACGTCCTCGTCAACAACGCCGGCATCCTGCGCGACCGCATGGTCTTCTCCATGACCGAGGACGAGTGGGACTCGGTGGTCCGCGTCCACCTCAAGGGCCATTTCAACACCACCCGCTTCGCCGCCGCGCACTGGCGGGAGCGGTCCAAGGCGGCCGGGGGGCCGGTGTACGGCAGGATCGTCAACACCTCCTCGGAGGCGTTCCTCGCCGGCTCCGCCGGACAGCCCAACTACGCGGCGGCCAAGGGCGGAATCGTCGGCCTGACCACCTCCACCGCCCTCGCTCTCGCCAAGTACGGCGTCACCGCCAACGCCATCTGCCCGCGCGCCCGCACCCGCATGACCGAGGACGTCTTCGCCGGTCTCCGGCAGCCCGAAGAGGGACTCGACCCGCTCGCCCCCGAGCACGTCTCCCCGCTCGTCGGCTACCTCGCCTCACCGGCCGCCGCGCGGGTCAACGGCCAACTCCTCGTCGTCCACGGCGGCATGATCGCCGTCATCGAACGACCGCGGGTGCAGGCCAGGTTCGACAGCAAGCAGGAGACGTTCAGCTACGACGAACTCGACGCGCTGCTCACCGCGCACTTCGCGGACCGGCCGCCGGGGGAGACCTTCGCGGCGGCCGAGGTGCTGGGCCTGAAGCGGGGATGACACGACAGAGGGGGTGCCCGCCGTCCGACGGGCACCCCCTCTGCTCACGAACCGTCAGGCAGCCGCCTCGGCCGTCTCCTGGACCGGCTTGCGGTGCCGGCCGTGCGGAGCCGACTCGCTCTCCTGGGCCGCCACCGGGCCCCGGTGCCGGCCGTGGCCCGCCACCTCGGAGGAGTTGGCGGACAGCTGCTCCATCGTGCTGGTGTCGCTCATCGGAAGAATTCACCCCGTCAACATGATCTTTCGTACAGCCGGGCGAGTGTAACCGGCACACCGCGGGCCGAATCCAGGCGCACACGCCAACCGGCACTACTTCGTTACAAGACGTCCCAGGGGCGCCTGCTGCAACGGCACCGGACGCGCCATCACAGGCTCCGGAGGATCCGGTTCGGCCGCCTGCCCGGGCGCGTCGCACGCCCCGGAAGCGGTGCCGTCCCGGACCGGATCCTCCAGGCCCACGCCCCCCGGTCCCCCCGTCCCCCCGGGCCCCGTGACGGTCGTACCGCCCGGGACCCCGACGTCCCCCGTCGCCCCCCAGGGCGCCGCCAACTCGGCCACCCCGCACGGGACCTCGCCCGTGGCGAACGGCAGCCGCAGCACGCCGTCCGGCGTCCACAGCCCGGCACCGGCCAACCACCCCTCGGGCGCCGCCAGATGACACAACTGGCGCGCGGCCGGCCGCCACAGGGCGACCCAGCTCCCGAAGGGCCCGTCGACGCGCAGCGCCACCGCGCAGTACTCCGGTGTCAGCGCCTGCCCCGGCTGGATCGCGAACGGCGTCACCGGGCAGTCCGCCACCCGCAGGCACTCCGGGAAGCGCACCGGCAGCGTGCTGCCGAGGATCCCCCAGCCCAATCGTTCCTGCCCCGGGCAGGGCGCGTCCGAGGAGATCAGCAGCAGCCCGCTGTCCGGATCGGCCAGCAGCAACCGGTCGTCGCTGTCCGCCGCGATCTGCAGCAGCGGGGAGATCTCGCCGCCGCGCTCCAGGTCCACCACGACCGTCTTGGTCCGCCCGCCGAGCTCCCGGTCCAGCGCGAGCAGCCGCCCCGACCGGTCCAGCCACACCCCGCCCGAGCAGCGCCCGGGCACCTCGGCCACGTGCTCGGGCCCGAACACGCCGCCCGTCACCAGCCACACCGCCGTGGAGCGCGCGCCGACGGCCAGGGCGTACGCCCGCGTCCCGCCCGGCGCCGGGGGCAGCAGCCCGAGCCGGCTGCCGGGCTCCGGGCACTCCACGGCGCCGAGCGGCAGCTCACCGGTGCCGGGCCCGGTCGGGTAGAGCAGCGAGAAGGTGTGCCGCCGCTCCACCAGCCGGTGGATCAGCACCCGCCCGTCGGCCAGCGGCTGCACCTGGGTGCCGGGCTCCTCGGGCTGGTTGCCGGGCAGGGGCACCGCGTACGGCTCCGGGCCGTCCAGCGTCCAGCGCTCCGGGAACCAGCAGTTCCCGGCCCGCGCGAGCCGGGCGGCGTACGCGCCGTCCGCCGTGATGGCGCACCCCGTCCCCGGCACACCGTCATCGTCCTCCTCGGGCCCGCCGGTGGAAGGCGGTTCGATCGCACAGGCCGTCATGGTTCGGTCACCTCCAGCGACGAAGCTAGTTTTCGTACGCACGGGCGGGGCACCGTCGGGCTGTGGCTTCACACATACGGGTGGCGCAGAAGCGATTCGCCTGAGGGGACCGGGGCCGCTGTGCTGATCCGGGACGCAGGAGGCGGACGCGGTTCAGCCGGGCAGAACGGCCAGGTAGCCTTTTCCCGTGCCCCGTCTGTCTGAAGTCATCGCCGCGCTGGAGAACCTGTGGCCCGCCGAGCGGGCCGAGTCCTGGGACGCGGTCGGCACGGTCGTGGGCGACCCCGACCAGGAGGTCGGCCGGGTCCTGTTCGCCGTCGACCCCGTGCAGGAGATCGTCGACGAGGCGGTGAAGCTCGGCGCCGGCCTGCTGGTCACCCATCACCCGCTCTACCTGCGCGGGACGACGACCGTGGCGGCCTCGCACTTCAAGGGCCGGGTCGTGCACACGCTGATCAAGAACGACATCGCGCTGCACGTCGCCCACACCAATGCCGACACCGCCGACCCGGGCGTCAGCGACGCCCTCGCCGGCGCGCTCGACCTGCGGGTCGTACGCCCCCTCGTGCCCGACCCGACCGACCCGGAGGGCCGCCGGGGCCTCGGCCGGGTCTGCGAGCTGGACCACCCGCTCACCGTCCGGGAACTGGCCGCCCGCGCCGCCGAGCGGCTGCCCGCCACCGCCCAGGGCATCCGGGTGGCCGGCGACCCCGACGCCGTCGTGCGCACGGTCGCCGTCAGCGGCGGCAGCGGCGACAGCCTCTTCGACCACGTCCGAGCGGCCGGCGCCGACGCCTTCCTCACCGCCGATCTGCGCCACCACCCCGCCTCCGAGGCGGTGGCCCACAGTCCCCTCGCGCTGCTCGACGCGGCGCACTGGGCCACCGAGTGGCCCTGGTGCGAGCTGGCCGCAGCCCAGCTCGACGAGATCTCCGACCGCCACGGCTGGGACCTCAGGGTCCACGTCTCCCGGACGGTCACCGACCCGTGGACCGCCCACGCGGCATCCACCCTCATCCACTAGTCAACCGGGAGCCCCCAACTGAACGCCGCGCCCGCCGACCAGATCCGACTCCTCGACGTCCAGGCCCTCGACGTCCGCCTGCAGCAGCTGGCGCACAAGCGGAAGTCGCTGCCCGAGCACGCCGAGATCGAGTCGCTGACCAAGGACCTGACGCAGCTGCGCGACCTGCTCGTGGCCGCGCAGACCGAGGAGAGCGACTGCGCCCGCGAGCAGACCAAGGCCGAGCAGGACGTGGACCAGGTGCGCCAGCGCGCCACCCGTGACCAGCAGCGCCTGGACTCCGGCGCCGTCACCTCGCCCAAGGACCTGTCCAACCTCCAGCACGAGATCGTCTCGCTCGCCAAGCGGCAGGGCGACCTCGAGGACGTCGTCCTGGAGGTCATGGAGCGCCGCGAGGCCGCGCAGGAGCGGGTCGGCGAGCTGACCGAGCGGGTCGCGTCGGTGCAGTCGAAGATCGACGACGCCACCGCGCGCCGGGACGCGGCCTTCGAGGAGATCGACGGCGAGGCCGCCGCGGTGACCAAGGAGCGCGAGGTCATCGCCGGCTCCGTGCCCGCGGACCTGCTCAAGCTGTACGACAAGCTGCGCGAGCAGCAGGGCGGCATCGGCGCCGCCAAGCTGTACGCCCGCACCTGCCAGGGCTGCCGCCAGGAGCTGGCGATCACCGAGCTGAACGAGATCCGCGCGGCCGCGCCGGACGCGGTGGTGCGGTGCGAGAACTGCCGCCGCATCCTGGTGCGGACGGCCGAGTCGGGTCTGTAAGGGGCTTGAGGGGTGCGGGAGTTCTTCGTCGAGGCCGACGGCGGGTCGCGGGGCAACCCGGGGCCGGCCGGATACGGGGCGGTGGTCGGTGACGCGGCCACGGGGGAGACGCTGGCGGAGACGGCCGAGTACATCGGCGTCGCCACCAACAACGTCGCCGAGTACCGCGGCCTCGTCGCGGGGCTGCGCGCGGCGCACGCGCTGGACCCGACGGCCACGGTGCACGTCCGCATGGACTCCAAGCTGGTCGTCGAGCAGATGTCCGGCCGTTGGAAGATCAAGCACCCCGACATGAAACCCCTGGCGGCCGAGGCGAGGACCGTCTTCCCGCCGGACCGCGTCACCTTCGAGTGGATCCCCCGGGAGCGCAACAAACACGCCGACCGCCTGGCCAACGAGGCGATGGACGCGGGCGCGAGGGGCGGACAGTGGTCGGCGTCCACCTCCAGGGCCGCCCTGGACACTCAGCGGGCCGAGCCCGGGCCGTCGGCGCCGCCCGGAGACGCGACTGCGGGTGCCGCGAAGGCCCGGGCGGCTCTGGCGGCAGGCCGCGATGCCGACGTGACCGCGGGCAGCCGTGCCGCCGGGGCGGCACGAGTGGGCGGTGGGGATGCCCCCGCGCGAGCGCATGCGAGCGTGGGGGAGGCACCTCGCGGCGAGCAGCGCACCGTCACCCCGGCCCCCACCGAGTCGCACCCGCCGTCCACCGCCGGCGAGCAGCGCCCCGGCTGGAGCACCGCCCCCGATCTCGGCGCCCCCGCCACCCTCGTGCTGCTCCGGCACGGCGAAACCCCTCTCACCCCCCAGAAGCGCTTCTCCGGCAGCGGCGGCACCGACCCGTCCCTCTCCGACGCCGGCCGTGAACAGGCGCACCGCGTCGCCGAAGCCCTTGCCAGGCGCGGCACGATCCAGGCCGTCGTCGCCTCCCCCCTCGCCCGCACCCGCGAGACCGCCGGCATCGTCGCCGCCCGTCTCGGCCTCGAGGTGGCGATCGAGGAGGGCCTCAGGGAGACCGACTTCGGCGCCTGGGAGGGCCTCACCTTCGGCGAGGTCCGCGAGCGCCACCCCGAGGACCTGAACGCCTGGCTCGCCGACCCGGAGGCCCACCCCACGGGCGGCGGCGAGAGCTTCGCCCAGACCGCCACCCGCGTCGAGGCCACCCGGCAGAAGCTGGTCGCGGCCTACGCGGGCCGCACGGTCCTGCTGGTCACCCACGTCACCCCCATCAAGACGTTCGTCCGCCTCGCCCTCGGCGCCCCGCCCGAGGCCCTGTTCCGCATGGAACTCTCCGCCGCCTCTCTCTCGGCGGTGGCGTACTACGCCGACGGCAACGCGAGTGTGCGGCTCTTCAACGACACGTCCCACCTGCGTCCCTGAGTCCGGCGGCACCCCGCGCCAGCTCCTCGACCCGCGCCCAGTCCCGGCCGGCCACGGCCTCCGCCGGGACCATCCAACTGCCCCCCACACAGCCGACGTTGGGCAGGGCCAGATACTCGGGCGCGGTCTCGGGACCGATCCCGCCCGTCGGGCAGAACCGGGCCTGCGGCAACGGGCCCGCCAGTGAGCGCAGATAGGCGGTGCCGCCCGCGGCCTGCGCCGGGAAGAACTTCATCTCCCGCACCCCCCGCTCCAGCAGCGCCACGACCTCCGAGGCCGTCGACACCCCTGGCAGGAACGGCACCCCCGAGCCGCGCATCGCCGCCAGCAGGGACTCCGTCCACCCGGGGCTGACCAGGAACCGCGCCCCGGCCGCCACGCACTCCCGCACCTGCCCCGGGGTGAGCACCGTGCCCGCGCCGACCACCGCGTCCGGCACCTCGCGCGCGATCGCCCGGATCGCCGCCGGCGCGGCCGGGGTCCGCAGCGTCACCTCGATCACGGGCAGCCCGCCCGCCACCAGCGCCCGCGCCAGCGGTACGGCGTCACCGGCGTCGGCCACCACCACGACGGGCACGACAGGCGCCAGATCCAGCACGGAGGAAGCCGAGGCGGCGGAGGGCACCGGGGAGGTCATGCGCTCATCGTGCCCACCGGGTTCACCACCCGCAACGACCGTTGCACAGGCTGCAATGAACCGAGGTCGTGCTCAGTGAATCTCCTCCACCAGCACGTCCAGCGCCCAGGGCCGCCCGGCCTTCCCGGGCGCCTCCGCCTCCACCGTGTATCCCAGGTCGCGCAACGCCTCCACCAGCTCGGCGGGGCCCTTCGGCGCGACCCCGGCCGACAGCAGACTGCGTACGATCCGCCCCTTGGTCGCCTTGTTGAAGTGGCTGACGACCTTCCGGGTCGGCGCGTGCAGCACCCGTACGGCCGCCGTGCGCCCGGCCACTTCACCCCTCGGCTTCCAGGCGGCCGCGTAGGCGGCGGAGCGCAGGTCCAGCACCAGGCCGTCCCCGGCCGCCTCGGGCAGCACCTCGGCCATCGGCGCCCGCCAGTGCCCGGCCAGGGCGCCCAGCCCGGGCAGCTTCACGCCCATGGAGCAGCGGTAGGACGGGATGCGGTCCGTGACGCGCACCGCGCCCCACAGCCCGGAGAACACCAGCAGCGAGCGCGCCGCGCGCCGCTTGGCGGCCGGGTCGAGGGAGGCCAGGCCGAGGGCGTCGTACAGGACACCGGTGTAGATCTCCCCGGCGGGGCGGGCGCCGGCCGTGCGCAGCCCGGCGTTCTTCGCGACCTCGCCGCGCAGTCCCTCGCTCAGCCCGAGCACCTCGCGCGCCTTCTCCTCGTCGCTCGCGCACAGCTCGACCAGCTCCTCGAGCACCGCCTCCCGCGCGCCGGTCAGCCCCGGCAGGGACAGCGACTGAAGCGCCGGCGGGGCGCCCCTGCCCGAGGCGGCCTTTCCTTCCGAGGGCGGCAGCAGGACCAGCACAGGTACTCCTTCGATCGGCTCTGCGCCAGGGTACGGGGTGCCGCGCGGGCCCCCTCGCCCTACGCTCGACTCATGCCCCGCCGCAAGATCCGCGTGACCGGCGCCCTGGAGGCACCCCTGCGCGCCGCCTTCGCCGCGCTCCGCGCCGACCTCGGCATACCGGAGGCCTTCCCGCCCGAGGTCCAGCAGGAGGCCGAGCGCGCGGCGGCCGCGCCCGACCTGCCGTTGTACGACGCCACGGACTTCCCCTTCTTCACCCTCGATCCACCGGCCTCCACCGACCTGGACCAGGCCATGCACCTGTCCCGGCTGGGCACCGGCTACCGGGTCCGCTACGCCATCGCCGACGTCGCCGCCTTCGTCGCACCCGGCGGCGCGCTGGACGCCGAGACGCACCGGCGGGTGAACACCCTCTACTTCCCCGACAAGAAGGTCCCCCTGCACCCGGCCGTGCTCAGCGAAGGCGCCGCCAGCCTGCTGCCGGGGCAGGTGCGGCCGGCCGTGCTGTGGACGGTCGACGTGGACGCGGAGGGCCGTACGGTCGCCGTCGAGGTGCACCGGGCCCGGATCCGCAGCCGGGCCAAGCTGGACTACGCGACCGTGCAACGGCAGCTCGACGGCGGCACGGCCGAGGAGCCGCTCACGCTGCTCAGAGAGATAGGCCGGGCCCTGGAGCGCCTGGAGGTGGAGCGCGGCGGCATCTCGCTCAGCGTCCCCGAGCAGGAGATAACCGAGCGCGACCACACCTACGAACTGTCCTACCGGGCCCCGCTGCCCGCCGAGGACTGGAACGCCCAGCTCTCCCTGCTCACCGGCATGGCCGCCGCCGAGCTGATGCTGGCCACCGGCACCGGCGTCCTGCGCACCCTCCCGGCCGCCCCCGACGGAGCCGTGGCCCGGCTGCGCCGTACGGCGGCCGCCCTGCACATCGACTGGCCGCACCACATGTCGTACGCGGCGCTGATCCGCACCCTCGACCCGTACGAGCCGCGCGACGCGGCCTTCCTGCAGGAGTGCACCACGCTGCTGCGCGGCGCGGGCTACACCGTCTTCCGGGACGGCCACCTGCCCGCGATCACCACCCACGCCGCGGTCGCCGCCCCCTACGCCCACTGCACGGCCCCGCTGCGCCGCCTCGCCGACCGCTACGCCGCCGAGCTCTGCCTCGCGGCCGTCGCGGGCGTGTCCCCGCCCGACTGGGTCCTCGAAACCCTCGACGCCCTGCCCCGGGAGATGACCGAGGGCGGCCACCGCGAGGGCACCGTGGAGCGCGAGTGCGTCGACATCGTCGAGGCGGCCCTGCTCAAGGACCGGGTCGGGGACGTCTTCGAGGGCCTGGTGATCGACCTCGCCGACCACCGGCCGACCGTCGGCACCGTCCAGGTGGAGTCCCCGGCGGTCATCGGCCGCATCGAGGGCCCCCACCTGCCCCTCGGCGAACGCCTCCGCGTCCGCCTCGTCCAGGCGGACCCGGGCACGGCGAAGCTCCTGTTCGCCCCCGCGTGAGCGGTCCGGCGCCTGACGCGGCTCCTGCCGCTGTGCCACGATCGAGGGAACGGTTCCCGATCTCATGGACAGGTGATCTTGGGATGTCCCAGTCTGGCGACCGACCGAAGGAGGGGCGTGACATGACTGCCGTGGCGCATGAGCCCACCACGCCGGCCGAGGGACTGCTGGACATCTTCCTGTCCCTCGACACCCCGGAGGGCTTCCGGGCCGAACTGATCGAGGGGGAGATCGTCGTGACGCCGCCGCCGGACGGGGACCATGAGGACCACATCGGCCTGATCGTGAGCCAAGTGATCAGGCGGTCCCGTACCGACATGCAGTTCTCAGGGAACAAGGGCCTGAAGCTGAGGAGCGGAGGTGGTTGCCCGAAGAACCACGTGATCCCGGACGGGACCTTCGCCCCCGCGGCCCTGCGCCTCTACCGGGGTGCCGACTCCTGGATGCCCTGCGACGGCGTCGCCATGGTCCTCGAGGTGACGTCCACCAAGCCCCTGACCGACCGGGAGGCCAAGCGCCGTTGCTACGCCCGCGCGGGCATCCCCCTCTACCTGCTCGTCGACCGTGACGAATCCTCGGTCACCCTGTTCGGCGATCCGGAGAACGACGACTACCGCGGGCACTGCACCGTCCCCTTCGGCAAGCCGCTCACGCTCCCCGAACCGTTCGCCTTCGAGCTGGAGACCGCGGACTTTCTCTGAGCCCGGCCGCGTTGCACCCTGAGGGCGGCGGAAAGGGGTGGGTCGTGGAACAGGCGCTGTGGACACGGGCTCGGCTGGGCAACGGCGGGCCCGCGCTCGATCTTCTGACGGCGAGCTTCCGCCGGCACACCTACGCCCCGCACGCCCACGACGAGTACACGATCGGCGTCTGTGTCGGCGGCTGCGAGATCATCGACTACCGCGGCGGCCACATCCGCACCGGCCCCGGCACGATCGTCGTCCTCGACCCCGGTGAGATGCACACCGGCGGCCCCGGCAACGCCACCGACGGCTACGCCTACCGTGCCCTGTACGCCGAGCCGTCCCTCCTGGCCGACGGCATCCTCGGCGGCCTCCCGCACTTCCGTGAGCCCCTGCTGGAGGACCCCGAGCTGGCCGGGGCCCTCCGCCTCGCCCACGCCGAACTCAGCGCCTGCCCCGACCCCCTGGAGGCCGAGTCCCGCCTGCCCTGGCTGCTGACGGCCCTGGCCCGCCGCCACTCCACCGCCGCCCGACCGGTCCCGGACCTGATCCCGGGCGCCGCCACGATCGCCCGCACCGTCCGCGACCGCCTGGCCGACGGACTGACCGCCCCGCCCTCGCTCACCCTCCTCGCCACCGACCTCGGCCTGTCCCGCTACCAGCTCCTGCGAGCCTTCCGTACGACGATGGGCATACCCCCCTACGCCTGGCTCGCCCAGTACCGGGTGAACCGGGCCCGCGGACTGCTGGAGGCGGGCCTGCGCCCGGCGGAGGTGGCGGGGCTGGTGGGCTTCGCCGACCAGGCGCACCTGACCCGGTGGTTCCGCCGGGTGCTGGGGGTGACGCCGGCGGCGTACCGCAACAGCGTTCAAGACACCCGCCGCTGACCGGTCCGACACTCACGGCATGACTGCACGTGGCTGGTTTCTCTTCTCCCTGATGGGAGTGGTCTGGGGCGTCCCCTATCTGCTGATCAAGGTGGCGGTGGCCGAGGTGTCCCCACCGACGCTGGTGTTCACGCGGTGTGCGCTCGGCGCGGCGCTCCTGCTTCCGTTCGCCGTGCGCCAGGGCGGTCTCACCGCCGCCGTACGCGCCCACTGGCGCCCCCTGCTGGCCTTCGCCGGCCTGGAGATCATGATCCCCTGGTTCACCCTCACCGACGCCGAACGCCATCTGTCCAGTTCGACGGCGGGCCTGCTGATCGCGGGTGTACCGATCGCGGGAGTGGTCCTGTCCCGCTGCTTCGGCCTCTTGGGCCCGTCCGGCGGGACGGAGCGGCTGGGAGCCCGCCGCGTCACCGGTCTGGCCCTGGGCCTCGCCGGCGTCACGGTCCTCACCCTGCCCCACCTCACCGGCGGCGACGCCCGCTCGCTGGCCGAGGTCCTGCTGACGGTCATCGGCTACGCCACCGCGCCGCTGATAGCCGCGCGCAGCCTGCGCAACGTCCCGTCCCTGCACCTCACGGCGGCCTGTCTGACCCTGGCCACCCTGGTGTACGCCCCGGCGGCGGTGCTCACCCGGCCGGCCTCGGTGCCGTCCCCCTCCGTCCTGGCGGCCCTGGCCGGCCTGGGCGTGATCTGCACCGCGCTGGCCTTCGTGGCCTTCCTGGAGCTGATCAAGGAGGCCGGTCCGACCCGGGCGACGGTCATCACGTACGTCAACCCGGCGGTGGCGGTGGCGGCCGGCGCCGTGTTCCTGGACGAGCCGCTGACCCTCACCGTGCTGGCCGCCTTCGCCCTGATCCTGACGGGCTCGGTGCTCGCGACGGCCGCCGCCGGTCCGCGCCGGCCCCGGCGCCCGGTACCATGGTCGACACGGCAGACGAGCCGGGCGGACGGCCGCGTGGAGTCCCCCTAGGGGGCTTCCCGAGGAACGTCCGGGCTCCACAGGGCAGGGTGGTGGCTAACGGCCACCCGGGGTGACCCGCGGGACAGTGCCACAGAAAGCAGACCGCCGGGGGCCTCGGCCCCCGGTAAGGGTGAAACGGTGGTGTAAGAGACCACCAGTGCCCAGGGTGACCTGGGCAGCTAGGTAAACCCCACCCGGAGCAAGGTCAAGAGGAAGCACCCCGGTGCTTCTGCGCGGACGATCGAGGGCTGCCCGCCCGAGTCCGCGGGTAGACCGCACGAGGCCGACGGCAACGTCGGTCCTAGATGGATGGCCGTCGCCCCGGCGTCCGCGAGGACCCCGGGGAACAGAACCCGGCGTACAGCCCGGCTCGTCCTGTCGCACCCCTCCGGCCCAGGTCAGAGGGGGTGTCCACTCTGCCGTTCGGCTCCGGGGTCGAATCGGGGTCGAATTGGGTGGGGAGACCGTTCCACGGGTCAACTCACCCTCGCGCCACGATGGTTCGCCTCGTTGCGTCGAAGAGTCTTGCACTTGCGGTGCGGTCGGTGTCAAGTCCCGCATCGACGTCATGCGGCCGCGCGGTCGACGCCGTTGGCCCGCTGCCGGGTGCCGAGCTGCGCTTGCGCGATGCCGGGTCCGCCGGCGCCGAAGAGACCGCTGAAGGTGTCCACCTTCACGCCCTGCACAGCCACAGGCGGGTGTGCGTAGGTGTCCCACGTCTCGGAGAACTCGGCGTGCCGGGAGAGCGCCTGGACCGTCTTCGGGTCGTACTTGCCATCTGCCCCCAAGCGGCTCGTGTAGAAGTGCTTGAGGTCGTGGAACCGAGTGCCTTCCGGCAACCCGGCCAGCTCGACGGCCGCGCGCCACTTGTCGTTGAAGTGGCTGCGCGACAGCGGCCGGCCGGTCCGGGTCGTGACGATCAGCCCTTCGTCAGGCGGCGGTACATAGCCGCGCTGTTTCCGCTTCTGCAGCGCCGCCTTGGAAACCGGAGCGGGACCTCTGAACTGAGACAAGTGCTCCGAAAGGCGCTCGATAAGGAAGTGGTCGACGGGCAGCGTGGCGTAACTCGCCTTGGTCTTCAGCTTCGCCTTCCTGCCCCGCTGCCGCTGCTCCTCGACGTAGAGCAGGTCATGCTCCCACACGACTGAGGTCTCCTTGAGACCAAAAGCCTCCCCCTCGCGGAGTCCAGCGCAAGCTGCGATCCATACGAGGATTTCGTAACGAGGCTCGACCTGCCGCATGGCGAGAGCCAGTCTCGCGACCTGCTCAGGGGACAGCGCAACCTTTTCCCGCTCTTCGATCTCCGGAAGCTCGATACGGGAAACGATATTCGCCGGCAGGGGCACATCCTCGTCGATCATATAGTTCACGAGGATGCGCCACGTCTTGTAAATCTGGTGGACGTAGTACGCGGACTCGATGCCGGGCTTGCCGATGAGGTGATCGACGAGCGACATGGTGTCCCGACGCTTCAGCGTCTTGGCGACGCGCGAGCCCAGGAATGGAACGATGTGGACCCGGAGATGTGTCTCGTAGGTGCCGGTCGTGTTCTCGTTCTTGTTCTTCTTTTTCTTGCGCGCGATGAACTCCTCTGCGAACGCTTTGACCTTCTGGCTTCCGATGTCCGGGTCCACCCACGTGCCGCCGCGGATGCTTACCCGCACCTCGTCCAGGTGGTCACGAGCTTCCTGCCACGTGTCGAACATCGGCCGTCGAGGCTTGCCGTTCGGGTCGGTGTAACGAGCCTGCCACTGCTGTCCCCGGCCGTGGTCGGCCGATGGGTACAGTGGATTCTTCTTTGTGCCGCACTTGCACGGTTTGTCTCCTGGCTTCGGGTACTTCTTGTGCCATCGGTCGAATGGCGCGTCGGACTCGGCCATGTGCCCCTTCCGTGTGGTGAGTACAGCTTTCCTCGGCCCGCGGTCCTACAGTTCAGCCGGCTTCGGGGGGCGTGCTAGCTCTCCCCTCTTGATGCGCTCGAAAAGGTCGTTCACCTGCCTCTCGCTGTAGCGCACCCTGCTGCCATTCCTGTTTCCTCTCCGGTTGGCACCTGGTCCGGGTTGGTAATACGGGCCAAGAGGGTAGGCGCGCAGTAGACCCCGATTAGTCCACCTGCGCCGAGTTGAAGGTGAAATACCCAGGCGGTGTTCCACCTCGCGGGGCATCATATAGCGGTCATCGAAAGCAGAAGAACCGGTTTCCAGCGCCTTTTCTTTTCTGGTCATCGAGGCACCGGAACCTGTATGTCGCGCCGAATCGGAGTCGAATATTCCGCATGCGCGTGCCCTGTCTCCAGCAAGGCCGAGCCTCCCCCAATGTGCGTGCAGCCGACCCGTGGATGACGGCGGGCGGAGCTTCGCGCGCGAGCGAAGAGCGCACCAGAGCCAGTCATCTACAGGTGTTTATGACCTACCGCCAGGTTAGCCCACGCGTCCCCTGGATGGCAGCGCGGTAAGGGGGTTATAGGCGTATTTGAGATGCTCTGTCGTAAACACTTGTTGCTAGGAGTTCCGTGGCCTGGTCCTGTTGCGGGAACGTCAGCGGTCGCACGGAGAGGCTCTGTGTGCCTCGCCGCTGGGTGCGCTCTGTTGCGGATCTCGGTGGTGACCCGTTCGCGAGTCGAGGTTTTGGAAGTGGCTGCGCGGCAGGTCGTCGGTGCACAACGTGCGGTCAATGCGCCGGAGCTGTAGACAGGGCTTATGGTGCTCCGACCGCCGGTGGAACCGATGCTGGCGCAGGCTCGCGACCAGCTTCCCCCGCCCGGAGCGTTGCCTGGAGGGCTGATCTTCCAACCGAAACTGGACGGCTATCGTGCCCTCCTGTTCACCCCGAAGCCTCGACCGGGTCCAGTCCTGCTCCAGTCGCGTAGAGGCGCCCTGGTGCAGAGCCGGTTCCCTGACCTGGTCCTTGCGGCTACGCGCCTCCCCGACGGCCTGGTTCTCGATGGGGAGCTTCTGGTGTGGGAGGGGCGACAGCTCTCATTTGAGGCATTGCAACGTCGCGCGGCGTCCGGCGGACGGACGGCTGCGCGGTTGGCTGAGGTGCTGTCCGCCCACTTCGTCGCTTTCGACATTCTTCAGGTCGAGGGACAAGAGTTGCTCCAGGAACCGTACGAACGTCGACGCGCGAAGTTGGAGGAGTTGTTCACCGAGTACGCGCTCGCGCCGCCTTGGACGCTTTGCCCTGAAACCGACGACGTCCGGGCGGCGCAGGACTGGCTGACCTCCTGGACGGAGGTTCCTGGCGTCGAAGGGCTGGTGATCCGCGGGCGGGAGCAGCGGTACATCCCCGGCGCCCGAGGCTGGTACAAGATCCGCCGACGGGACACGACGGAGGGCATCGTGGGGGCGATCACCGGCACGCTCCGCCGACCGCAGAGTCTTCTGCTGGGCCGCTACGACCGCGATGGGGTGCTGAGGCCGGTCGCGCGTAGTACCCAGCTGCATCCCGACCGTGCCCGGCGCTTCGCCGGCCTGCTAACTCAAGCGGGGACGAGCCATCCCTGGGCAGGCGTACGGTTCACCACGTCGTGGGGATCCCGGACCCCGCTGGAGGTCGTACTCGTGGCGCCAGAGCTGGTCGCCGAGATCGATGTGGACCGTGCACAGGACCGAGGAGTTTGGCGTCACCCGGCCCGGTTCGTCCGCCTTCGCGAGGACATGGCGCCCGAAGACGTCGCGGCGTTCGGTGAGGGCGTGGTGCCGGCCGCTGGTTGATTTCGGCCAATCAGCCGGATGTGTTCTTGGTGGTTTCAGCCGCCCGGCAGGCCCGGCAGATGACTTGAGAGTCGCGGCCGTATCTGCGAGTCAACCCTTGGCACCTCGGGCAGTATCCGACCTCGTCAGGCGAGCAGCCCAGCATGGCTGCAGCGGTTGCCCGGTCTGTGTTGGGGTCGATGCGTTTTGGCATCCCAGTCACATGTCGAATGTACGTCCGGGCCTTCGGCTGTTCACGCCAGGATTCCTCAGCCCGGGACCCGAGGGCCTGGCCGCCGGGCCGTGTCATGGGCGCTACTGAGTGCGGCCAAGGCCCTCGGAGCGGCCGGAGAGGCTGGCGTACTTGGGCGAGGGAGGCCAGGCATCGCGAGTGCCAGCGACAGCTCGGCGCTCTCACAGTGCGCTTCTCTTGGCTGTCGGTCGTGCGGTGGTTAGAGAACGCCGTCGCTGTCGCTCGTATCCGTGCGGCCAGCATGCACACGATAATTGGACTTTTTATCCCAAAGCGGGTCTTGCTGTCTCAAGGGTGTCGGCCCTGTCAGTGGCACCCTCTACATTTTCGTGAGTGGACCAGCACCGTCACTGGTCAGCATCTCAGCGGGTGCCCGCTCATCCGTGCCAGGAAGGACAACTCAAGTGGTCGACCTAAAGAAGGACGTCTGGGCCATCGCCGACACCCTGCGCGGCGTCTACGCCCGCAACAAGGCGGGTGACGTCATCCTGCCCATGACGATCCTGCGTCGCCTGGAGTGCGTCATGGCACCCCACCGCGCCCAGGTGGCCGCGATCATCGCCCAGCAGCCGAACGAGACGTTGCGCGTGAAGATGATCAAGTCCTTCACCGGCGGTGTGAAGTTCTACAACACGACGAAGCACACCCTGGCCTCGGTGTACGACTCCGGCGACGACATGGCCGACAACCTGCTGGAGTACGTACACGGCTTCAGCAAGGACATCGACGTCTTCACGTACTTCCACCTGCCCGAGCACATCGAGCGGATGAGGAAGGGCGGCATCCTCGCCACGATCGTCCGCCAGTTCCGCGACCTCGACCTGTCCCCCGAGGCCGTGCCGAACTCCAAGATGGGCGAGCTGTTCGAGCACCTCATCTATATGGACTTCGAGTCGTCCAACGCTGAGTCCGGTGACCACTACACCCCCCGCGACGCGATCAACTTGCTGGTCGACTTGCTGTTCGCAGAGGACGACAAGGGCCTGTCTGGCGAAGCCATCCGCAGCATCTACGACCCCACTGTTGGCACCGGCGGCATGCTCAGCGTGGCAGAGGAGCACCTGCACCGCATGAATCCGGATGCCGAGCTCCTCCTGTACGGGCAGGAGCTGCGTCCGGAGTCCTATGCCATGTGCCGCTCCGACATGCTCGCCAAGGGTCAGAGCACGCAGAACATCGTGCTGGGCAATACCCTGACCAAGGACCTGTTCCCGGACGATACGTTCAATTACATCCTCTCCAACCCGCCCTACGGCGTGGACTGGAAGAACATCGCCGAGCACGTGGAGAGGGAGCACAAGAAGGGCTTCAGCGGTCGCTTCGGGGCGGGCTTGCCCCCGACCTCCGACGGCGCGCTGCTGTTCGTCCAGCACGCCATCGCCAAGATGAACCCCGCTGACAGCCAGGACGGCGGCGCCCGCGCCGGCATCGTCCTGAACGGCTCCCCGCTGTTCTCCGGCGGCGCCGGGAGCGGCTCCAGCAACATCCGAGGGTGGCTGTTGGAGAACGACTTGATCGAAGCCATCGTCGCGCTGCCGAGCGACATGTTCTACAACACTGGCATTCCCACGTACCTGTGGATCTTCGACAACAACAAGCGCCCCGAGCGCAAGGGCAAGGTGCAGCTCATCGACGCCACCGCCCTGGGCGCCAAGATGGACAAGTCCGTGGGCTCCAAGCGCGTTAAGATCAACGACGCCGCCCGTGAGCGCGTGCTCCAGCAGTACGCGGACATGGAGTCCTCCGACACGTCCAAGATCTTCGACAACCTCGACTTCGCCTTCTGGCAGATCACCGTCGAGCGGCCTATGCGGCGGAACTTCGAGACCACACCTGAACGGGTCGCCCTCGTCGCTGAGCACAAGACCCTAGGCAACGTCGACGGCCTCATCGACGCCCTGAACTGCTTCAACGGGGGCCAGTACCTCAACCGCGAAGAGTTCCTCAACGACCTGGGCAAGCACCTCGGTTCCCGCGGCATCAGCTTGACCTCCGCGCAGCGCAAGGCCCTGTGGCAGACCCTCGGCGAGCGCGACGAGAACGGCGACATCTGCCGTTTCCAGTCTGGCAAGAACAAGGGGGAGCCGGAGCCCGACGTTCCACTCCGCGATACCGAGATCGTCCCCTTCGGCTGGAATGGGCACCCCAAGAGGCACGACGCCAAGGACGCCACCATCAAGGCGTACTTCGACGCGGAGGTCAAGCCGCACATCGAGGACGCCTGGATCGACCACACCAAGACCAAGGTGGGCTACGAGATCCCCTTCACCCTCCACTTCTACAAGTACGTGCCCCCGCGCACCCTCGCTGAGATCGACGCCGCCCTCGACGAGTCCCTGCAGGAGATCCTCGGCCTGCTGCACAAGGTGGAGGCAAGCAAGTGAGCACCCCTCTTCCCTGGGGAGATACCCAGCTGCCGTGGACGATCGGTAAGGTCAAGCACCTGGGGAGCGTCACTCTGGGCAAGATGCTCCAGGCAAAAGACACAGGCCAAGATGTCCTTGCTCCGTACATGAGGGCGGCCAACGTCCAGCCTGACGGCGTCCTTGCTCTGGACGACGTGAAGGAAATGTGGTTCTCACCTTCTGAGTTGGACGACCTCACCCTTCGGCAGGGTGACGTGGTCGTGGTCGAGGGCGGGCAGGGGGGCTTCGGGCGTGCCGCGTACGTCGGTGAAGACCTCGACGGCTGGGGGTTCCAGAACTCGATCAACCGTGTCCGGTCGAAAACTGGTAATGATGGGCGATTCCTTGCGTACTATCTGATCGCCCTGCGCGCCACCGGGTACCTGCGGAGGTACTGCAACGTCGTTTCCATGCCGCACCTGACGGCCGAGAAGCTGGCGGCCATTCCCCTCCCGCTTCCCTCCAGTCTTGAGCAACGGGCCATTGCTGATCACTTGGATCGCGAGATCGCAGAGATCGACAGGCTCATTGCCGCGCTGGAGCGGTTCATTGGACGGCTACAGGAACGACGTCAAGCTGTCGTGGAGCATGAGCTTGCGGAGGTCGTGCCGGCGGCGCCCGGTACACGGCTGAAGCACCTGGTGCGGTCCGTTCGACAGGGGTGGAGCCCGCAGTGCTTTCCTTGGCCTGCAGATGGAGTCGAGACCTGGGCAGTCCTGAAAGCCGGGGCGGCCAACCGCGGGGTCTTCCGCCCGGAAGAGAACAAAGAACTTCCCGAAGACCTGGAGCCGCGTCCATCGACCGTGGTGCGGCGCGGCGATCTCTTGGTCTCCCGAGCCAACACCCGTGACCTTGTCGGTAGCGCGGCAGTGGTGTCCGGAGATTACCCACGGCTCATGCTGAGCGACAAGCTCTACGCTCTCGCGCTCGACGAGTCCAAGGCCGTGCCCCGGTATGTCGCCCACCTGATGGCCAGCCGCCGAGTCAGGGATTTGATCGAGATGGCCGCGTCTGGCGCGAGCTCTTCGATGCTGAACATCAGCAGGGACGACATCGTGAACCTTCCGATGAACGTTCCTGACCTCGCTGAACAGCATCTCATCCTCAAGCACCTCGATGAGGAAACAGCGGAGATCGACAATCTGATCACGAAGACGCAGCGGCATATCGAGCTCGTCAGGGAGCGCCGTAGGGCGCTCATCACTGCGGCCGTGACCGGCCAGATCGACATCTCCGAGGAGGCCTGAGCCGTGGTGGACCTGACGTACGAGTCGGAGTTCGAGCAGCGCATCTGCGAATACCTGGCCGCCCATGGATGGGAGTACTCCGCGAACGGGGAGGGGTACGACGCCGAACGTGCCCTGTACCCAGAGGACGTATTCGATTGGTTCAAGGACCTGGACCCACAGGCATGGAAGCGCAGCATCGGTTCCGGCCCGCGGGCAGACTCAGCGAAGGAGGCTCTGCTCGACCTGATCGTGCAGCTACGCTCCACCCCGCTGGACAACAGGGGCGGTGGCCCAGGCGGGACCCTGCAGTTGCTGCGCTCGAACGTCCCCGTGGGGCTGCGCGACGAGATGAAGATGGTCCAGTGGCGCCCGGCGGACCCGACGAATGCCACCCGCATGGCCGCCTACGACAAGGTGCGCCTGCGGATCATGCGGCAGGTGTACTACTCGCGGCAAAAGCCTCACGACAGCATCGATCTGGTCGCCTTCATCAACGGCATCCCGGTGGCCACATTCGAACTGAAGACGAACTTCAAGCAGTCCATCGACGCTGCGGTGAAGCAGTACGCCCAGGACCGCAAGCCCAAGGGAGAGCCGCTGCTGGCATTCGGTACCGGGGCGCTGGTGCACTTCGTGGTCACCGAGTCCGAGGTCCGCATGACCACTCATCTCGACGGTGAGAACACCTACTTCCTGCCGTTCAACCAGGGCAACAACGGCGGCGCGGGCAACCCGGTCAACGAGCATGGGCCGGCCACCGCGTACCTGTGGGAGCAGGTCATGGCCCGCGACACGTGGCTGGATATCTTCGGGTCCATGCTGTTCGTGGACGTCAAGACCAGCACGAACGCGATTACGCGTGAGCGCAAGACCTCCACCAACGTCATATTCCCGCGCTTCCACCAGTGGCAGGCCGTCTCGCGGATGGTCGAGCAGGTCAAAGCGGAGAGCGTGGGGGGACGGTTCCTGATCCAGCACTCAGCGGGGTCTGGCAAGACGAACACGATCGGATGGACTGCACATCGCCTGTCGAACCTGCACGACCACACCGGGCGCAAGGTCTTCGACACGGTCGTGGTGATCACCGACCGCACGGTGCTGGACGATCAGATGCAGCGCGCGGTTCTTCAGATCGAGGGCAAGCCGGACTATGTCTATAACGTCGACAAGCGGGCCCGCACCGACCAGGGCTCCAAGTCACGTGCGCTGCTCAAGGCCTTGCAGGACCGTCGCCGCATCGTGGTGGTGACCATCCAGACCTTCCCGGCCGTGTTGAAGCTCCTATCGCAGGACGACTCGCTGGCCGGGCACCGGTTCGCGGTCATCGCGGACGAGGCGCACTCCTCGCAGGCCGGCGCCACGGCGAAGAAGGTGCGTCAGGTACTGCGCGCCGGCGGTCAGGAAGTCGACGAGGGCACGGAGGTCGACGCCGAGGACACGATCAACGCGTTTGCCGACGCCCCGACCCCGAACGTGTCGTTCTTCGCGTTCACCGCGACCCCGAAGCCCAAGACGATCGAACTGTTCGGGCGCCGCGAGACGCCCGACGCGAAGCCTTCCGCGTTCGACGTGTACTCGATGAAGCAGGCCATCCAGGAGGGGTTCATCCTGGACGTCCTGCCGCGCTACCAGAACTATGGGACTATCTATCAGATCGCTGAGGCGATCAAGAAGAATGGTGTCAACGTCTCGGCTGACGACGAAGACAACCTGGTCGAGAAGGCCGCGGCAGCAAAGGCCCTTAAGAGGTTCGTACGCCTGCACCCGACGAACATCGCCCAGAAGGTTGAGATCATCGTCGAGCACTTCCGTGCCAACGTGGCCAACCTGCTCGGCGGCCACGCCAAGGCCATGATCGTGACCTCGGAACGCAAGCACGCGCTCCGGTACAAGCTGGCGATCGACAAGTACATCAAGTCCAAGGGATACGACATCGGTACCTTGGTCGCGTTCTCCGGCACCCTGGACGACCCGGAGTCCGGCATCCACGACGAGGTCTCCGAAGCCAAGATGAACCCGGGAGCCGGCCCAGACCTGGCCGAGGCGTTCGCCGAGCCGAACTACCGCGTCATGATAGCCGCGGACAAATTCCAGACCGGGTTCGATCAGCCTCTGCTGTGCGCGATGTACGTCGACAAGCGCCTGGACAACATCCAGGCGGTGCAGACCCTCTCGCGCCTCAACCGCACCTTCCGATCAGGCAACCTGGTCAAGGACCGCGTCTTCATCCTGGACTTCGTCAATGATCCCAAGGACATCCAGGCGGAGTTCGCGAAGTATTACGAAGAAGCCGAGATCGAGACCGAGACCAACCCGAACCAGCTGCACGTGCTGGCGATGGGGCTGCGAACCTTCGGCATCTTCGACACCCAGGACGTGGCCCAGTTTGTCCAAGGTGCCCAGGACGGTGACCGCAATGCGATCACCGCAGCGATGAGCCGGGCCCAGGACCGGTTCGCCCAGGCGTGGGACCAGGCCCAGCACAACGAGGACACTCAGGCCGTGGAGCGGCTGGTGCAGTTCCGGAAGAACGTCTCCTCGTTCGTGCGACTGTACGACTTCCTGTCCCAGGTATACGACTACTCCGGCTCCCCGTTGGAAGACCTGTGCGCGTTCTGTCGTGAACTTGCTCAGTGGATCAAGGCTGAGCACACGCATGACGAGGTCGACATCTCCAGCGCTCGGTTGGTCGCGATCGAGCAGAAGGACAAGGGCATCACGAATGCCTCGGTTACCGAGAAGGGCGACAAGCTAAGCGGGCCGAGCGCGGTGGGCACGGCCAAGGTGAAGGATCCCAAGCTGGTCCCGCTCTTGGAGGTCATCGACACCCTCAACAGCCTGTTCGACGACCTCTCGGAGTCCGCCGTCGCCGGGCTGATGGCGCTTGTCATCGAAGCGGCCAAGTCGGATGAGGTGCTGAGGTCGCGGGCACTGGAAAACAGCCTGGAGAACTTCCTCAAGTCGGAGAAGGTCCGTGACCGCATCCTCGACACTCTGCTCGCTGCCCCCGGGGAGCTGGGGAAGGTAGTGGCCGAGGTCGTCGGCGACGGCAAGGGTCTGGACAGCATCATTGCTGGCGCCTTCCACGGAGTGCGTCTGGACGCCGAGCAGGAAGCCAGGTGATGGAAGGTTGGGGGTGGTGCACTCCTGGACCAAAACGATCAGCGGGACGTGTTCTTGGAGTTCGACGTGCTGACGAAAGCCCAGTCGCGTCTCTCGTAGCGCCTCACTGTGCAGCTCGGTGGCCGCTGGCTGGCAGCGCACCGTCTGCGCGTTGCCAGCTCGAACCGATCGTCCACGGGAGTGTAGGTGCGCAGACCCGGTTCTCCGAAGGCCTCGGAGGAGCCAGAACTGATGAACGCCTGGCTGGCTGAGCTCAACGAAGGACTGGATCCAACCCGCCTGACCATCGGCAGCGCGAAGTACGCATACCTGCGTTGCCGGGGTTGCGGATTGCCGTACCGAGTCCAGATTCGGCACTTCATGGCTGGGCACACCTGCCAGACGTGCGGCATCGCCCGGCAAGTCCTTTCCTCGCGTCGTCCTGCCGCGGGACGGTCGATTGCCGAGCTGAGGCCGGACCTGGCTGCGGAATGGGACAGTGAGCGCAACGAGGTTTCAGCAGCCCAGGTCGCCGCCCGGTCCAATACGCCGGCTCGCTGGTGGCGCTGCCCTACGGATGACCGGCATCGCTATGACATGCCGCCGAGCGAACGCTGGCGCGGCAGCGGATGCCCGTACTGTTCGGGACGCAGGATCGGGTATGGCAATGACCTGAGCACTGTTTACCCGGAGTTGGCAGCAGAATGGGTCGCTGCCCCTGGTCGGCCAGGTCTCACACCCTCAGATGTCACCCCCTTCTCCGCGACGCTGGTTTCCTGGCGCTGCTTCCATGACAATCGTCATCATTGGACGGAAAAGGTCTCGCAGCGGACACTCCGCCCGTCTTGTCCATTCTGTAGTGGCTCGCGAATTGATGGCACGAACAACCTCGCGGTGCGGCACCCAGATCTAGCGGCGGAGTGGCACGCAGAACTCAACGGCTCGCTGCGCCCGGAAGATATCGGCCCTGGCTCCCGCCGCAAGGCGCATTGGAAGTGCGGCACGTGCGGTCACGTGTGGGCGGCCGTCATAGGGGAGCGCACCGGAAGCGGCCGTCGCGCAGGGACGGGATGTCCCCTGTGCTCCCTGGGCCAGCGCGGTCAAACCCGCCGTCGACCGACTGCGGGACAGTCACTCGCCGACCTCGCTCCCCATATTGCACGGGAATGGCACCCCACCCGCAATGCGCCTCTCACACCCGCGGATGTCCGGCCCGGTACTCCGCGGCCGAAGCGCTGGTGGCGGTGTGATGCCGGACACGAATGGCTTGCCACGGTCGCCTCCCGAGTGGCCAATGGGCGTGGCTGTGGGTTCTGTTCGGGCCAACGAGCAACGCCAGAGCACAATCTCGCCATTGTCGATCCTGACATAGCGGCCACCTGGCACCCTGTACTCAATGATGGACTGCGCCCTACCGACATCCTGCCTGCGTCTAGGCGCACAGTGCACTGGCTGTGCCGCAACGGCCATACGTGGAAGCAGCAGGTCATCAATCGAGTGAAGTCCAGGCAATGCGGTGAGTGCGCCGGTCGGCGGGTAACACCTACCAACAACCTCGCCGCCAAGCACCCCGATCTCGCGGTTGAATGGGACAGGGCAGCCAACTGGCCCCTACTGCCTCACCAGGTGCTGCCGGGCAGCAACTCGACCGTGACCTGGCGCTGTTCGCGCGGTCATACCTGGCAGGCCATGGTCGTCAACCGCACCCGACTGGGGTCGGGATGCCGCCGCTGCCAGATGTCGGCCACATCAGTGCTCGAAATCGGTCTCTATGCAGAACTTGCATACGTGCTATCACGTTGTGGCTTCGCCACACAGCACGACGTCCGCTTGACCGACCCGCGCATCCCCAGCCGCTACCGATCAGTCGACATGCTGTTCGTGGATGACAGCGGAGGCATAGCCGTCGAATTCGACGGGGCCTACTGGCATGTTGCCGAACGCAACCGCACTGACAGGGGCAAGACTGAGGCGCTGCTGAACGCCGATTACGGGGTGCTGCGTGTCCGGGAAGCACCGTTGGAGTGTGTTGGACACGAGGAACTCTCTGTCCCCAAGAACCAGCATCCTCACCTGACTGCCGCCGCGGTACTGAAGCGGATGCTGGCGTTCGATTGGCTACGCTCGATCGATGTCAAGATCGTCGAGGGCTACGTCAGCGCCAAGCAGGCCATGGCCGAGCACCACGCCAGACAAATGATCCATGAGCGGGGTGGCTACGACCTCGCGGCATCAGCCGCCACACTCCGCGCCAAAGACAGGCAGTGTCAGGCCGTGACACCGCAGACGAGTGGCGGCACCTCCGTGCGCTGATGCCGCCCACGTTGCGGAGAAGGTTGGTGTCTTGGCGGCCTTCGGCTTTGTGAGACCTTCTCGTATCGATATTCCGCGCTCCCGGCCAAAGCATCATCATTGGTCCATGCGCGCTCATAGCCCCGTTCAGTTGCTCACTGTCCACGTTCGGTCTGTTCTTGGCGATGGCCCGTTCCATCTGCCACGAGGTTGGACGCACATGGGGGCGGTCATCTGCGACGCCAGTTTCCACGCTCGACGGAAGTACGAATCAACCATCCGACCGCGACTTGTCCAGTTGCAATCGGCATGGCCTGACGCCGCCACAGTCCGCGGCTTCCAGGCACGGCTCGCCGCGGAAGACCTTGCCGCCGCCATGAACTTCAATGCGCCTGGCAGGGTGGCTACGGCCCACGCCATCACCGAGTTGCTGGTCGCAAGAGGTGTCGATACCCGAGACGACCTCCATTCGTGGCTCAACCACCAGCAGAATCGTGCCGCCCTGCGCGCTGTGAGAGGGATCGGGCCGAAGAGCGTCGACTACATCGGCAACCTAGTCGGGCGATCGCAGGTCGCAGTGGACGTACACCTGCGTGCCTTTGCTGTGGATGCCGGTATCACGGACCTACGCTACGAGGCACTGCGAGCCACGTATGAAGAGACAGCCGCGATCCTCGGGCACGAGGCTGGCGGACTGGAGCACGCGGTATGGCGGTTCAAGTCACAGGCCGGCAAGTAGGGCCTGGGGAAACACGCCTGGCGTCACGGATTTCGGCGTCACTGGGCTCCCGAGTACTCAGCTGGCCGACTTCCACCCCCGGCGTGATCACATCAGTCACAGCGAGATCATCCCGTCCGTGACCAGCAGCTACGGGATACCGGTCAGCTCCCACCTCCTGAGCGGTGGGGCGTGCGGGCGTAGGGCAGGGCGAAAACGCGACAGAGGACGTCGTCCACCTTGCAACGAACCGGACGAGAAGCCCGGCAGAGCCCTGCTCTGCCGGGCAACAGGCTCACGACGGGGGACCCTGGGTGGCCTGGTCGATCCATTCCTGGGGAATGAGCTTCTCGCCGTGGCGCCAGTTGTGGACCACGGAGTCCTGGAACCAGTCCTCGGCAAGGTTGGCGTGGTCGCAGATGATCACCTGCAGGTCGGGAGCGAGCTCGTGCACCACGTCGTAGATGAGGCGGAACAGCCGGCTTACGGCCTCGCGGTCGGTATCGCTGCGAGGTTCCCCGGAGCGTTGGTCGACCTCGGAGCGGTACCAGGCCTGTGTGGGTTGGTCGAGCATCAGGATCCGGGGAACAGGCCTGTGCTGGCGGACGAAGTAGCGGTGCAGCGCCAGGTGGGCGACGAGGTGGTACCCGACCCAGTTCTCGCCGCTTCCGATACGGAAGAGCGGAGCCGGCCCTTGTTCGGTGTCAGCAACGACGGTCAGGCGGCTTAGGTCCAGGCGCACGCTGCTTCCGCCATGTTCGAGCTGGAGCCGGTTCGCCCACGCAGTCATGTCCTGGCTGACTGCCATCAGCCGGGAGGTGACCTGCTCGCGCTCCTCCGCAGGATCGAGTTCGTCCTCCAAAGCGCTGACTCGCCCCTGCGTGAACTCCAGCAGCTCCCGCAGCCGCTGGAGCTCCGCGTCCGAGGCCGCAGGCAGGGACGCAAGGGTGGCGTGGATGCGCCCTCTCATGAAATTCCGTGCTGCGTCTTGTGGCAGCTGGTCGGCGGTGGAAGTCGCTGCGGTGAGCTGGCGCAGGGCGGCCTCGACGGTGCGTAGCTGGCCGCGAAGGTCATCGGCTCGCTCGTCCAGAGCCGTCAGCGCGGTGCGGCGGGCCGGGCGGGCCGCCTCGATGCCGTTCAGCTGGTCGCTCAGTCGGCGCAGGTGCTGGTCCAGGTCGGCGACCGATGGGTCGGGATCAGCCATGGTGCTGCCGCACAACGCGCAGGTTGTGAGAGGGCTGCTGCTGTCAGGGGTGAGGCCCAGCAGGTGCAGACTGGCCAGCCTGGCAGTCTGGGTGCGCACAGCGCCCTCGAAGCCGACCTCAGTCGATTCCTGCTGTAGCAGGATCTCCCGCTCGGCTGCGACACCGCGCAACTGGTTGCGCAGATCGTCGCGCGTCTGCAGCAACTGCTCTCTGCGTGTGGCGCTTTCCCCGTCGCCCGTGGGGGCAGGCCCGGAATCCGCGTGAGTGATTGCCGCTTGCAGTTCGGCGACGGCAGCGGCACGCTCCGGTTCTTCGAGAGTTGCCACCATGCCGAGTGCGTACGCCTCCTGCCACAGTGCTGACAGGGTGGCTCCGGCAAGCTGGGCGGCCTCCTGAGCTCTGCGGTAGGCAGCCTCAGCAGTTTTCAGGTCACGTTTGGCTGCGGAGAGTTGAGCGCGTCGCAGGGCCTGGTCGCGGGGAACAGCGCCAAGGAAGTAGGGGATCGTGTCCTTCAGGGTCTGGGCCATGCCCTGCTCACCCTGCCGGTGGAAAAGGAAGTTCGGGTCGGCGATCTCGCTCTGCCGTTGCAGGCAGAGCAACGTGGCATGACCGAGATGAGCTTCGACACTCTGGCGGGCGGACCCGGGTGGAGGTTCGTGGAGGTTCTCCTCGATACCGATCCTGCGCCCAAGCTGCTCGCGGACCGCGTTGGAGTCCACGTCGGCTTCCAGCTCCTCGAACCCGAGCGCCTCCAGGTCAGTGCCGAACCGCAGCATGGCACGCTGCGTCGAACTCCTACCCGGTAGCGGGGCCGGGCGGGCGACGAATGCCCGGCCACCGCCCAGGTCGAGCAGCGCTGCGTACCAGGCGACGGTCTGGGTGATCGGCCCGATGGGCATCTGGAGACTGTCGCGTCCGAGGCAGTACTCCAGGATGTCCAGCAGGGCGCTCTTGCCGGTCTTGGACTCGCCGGTGACGACGTTCATCGCCCCTGGCTCGAACTCCAGGATCCGCCGGTCACCGGTGTTGCTGTAGAGGATGATCGCGAGCAGCTGCACCGGATCAGGGTGCCACGCCCAGCAGCGCAAGCACAGTTGCGGGACTGTCGGTCTTCGCCAGCCACCGGCCCACGAGGTTGGCCTTACGCAGGATCTCGTTGAGCTGAGGCGCAGGGCGCACTCCGCGCGGCCGCTTGCGGGGGACGGCGGACAGGCGGTCCCGGTCAAGGGTGAGCACGTCGTGTGCCAGACCGAAGCGAATGCCTGCCCGGACCGGTTCCACGAGACTGACCGCACGCTGTGGGAGCCCTGCGCGCAGCACCGGGTTTCGTGACACCCAGGTGGCCAGGTGCGTGGCTGTCGATGCTGGGAGGGCTTCGCGGGTGCCTCGGTGCAGCACGAGCGGGGCGGCGACGAATGACAGCACCACAGGAACGCCTTGACTGGTCTCCTTGGCGTGTCCCTCGGCGGTAGTCGCCAGCAGCCCGGCGATCAATGCCGGATTGAGCATCGCCGCGACGACGGAGGGTTGCTCACTCCACCCGGTCATCCGCGCTTCCCTCTGATCGTTCGCATGCACCACTCAGGCGTGCACGTGCAGCAGCTGCTTGATGCGTTCCTCAAACTCAGGATGCCATCCGACCTTGCCGGCGTCAGCTAGTGCATGGCGGTGGCCGCGGGCGAAGAATGGGTCGTTGTAGCGGGAGCGGACGGTGATGCCCGTCTGCCCCAGCAAGGTGCGTAGCAGACTCCGGCCTGCTGCCTGCCTGGCCTTCTCGTCCGCGTCCTCAGCGAGTCCCTCCGTCATCCACTCGAACTCACGCTCCCACTCGTCGATCAACTCCGCCTCGAAGCGTTCGAGTTCTGCGATGCCGATGAGGTCCTCGTCCACCCACTGGGCTGCCTGGGTGTATGCCCGGTAGTAGTCGACGATCGCCTTCTGCAGGTTGCGAGGCGGGTAAGCGACCCACTCCATTTGCTGCACAAATGGACGGGTACGGTGCTGCTCCTTGATCTCGTCCTCGTTCACGTCCAGCAGGTGCACGAGAGTGGGCAGATTTTCGCTGGTGAACTGATCCCGGATCTCCGCGATAGCGGCCTGGGCCGATCCCACGTCCAGGCTAGTCAGGCGGCCCTGCAGCAGAGCCAGTGCTTGGCCATCCCACCACTTCCACACCATGGCCATGAACAGTTCCTCGTGACCGGTGGGCAGCGTCCACTGCAGGGCAGTCCGGGCCGCGGCATGCACTTCTTCGGCGTGCGGAGAGCCGTCGGCCACGCGAATGCGGTGCACGAATGTGCGCCGCACCGAAGGAGCAAGCGCGAGGAACTGGCGACGCGTCTCACGCGTTTCGCCCGATCCCTCCTCGGCGGCGACTGCCTCCAGAATTTTCAGAGCGGCCGGCTCGTCCCGGTCTTGGGTGCGAAGGAGGGCCATTGCACTTCCCGGTGCCGCAGTCTGCGTGGTCACCAGAACCAGAGACGGGCCGCTGGCATCACCTGGCGAAGACTCATCCATCCACACCTGGATGGTCTTCCATACGTCCATTGCCCGGTCAGTCAGTCGCCGGGTCCTCCCCTTGTGGTGTTTGACCTGCAGCAACTCGGTGGGTGTCCCAGACACGTCCCAGGCGATGTCGTCGTACATCTCCAGCGTGAGGGAGGAGTCCGGACGCTCGGGTCCAGAGCGCAACAGTTCCACCAGCGCCCACCAGGTCTGATGCTGGTAACCAACCGCGCTATGGGCGGCGTCGTGTGATCCCTGGGACATGTCCCCGAGTGTCCACCAGCGTAAAGCACCAAGTCCAGACGACAAACTGGACATCAGTGGAATGTTCGATCTATTCGAAAATAGAGGTGCTCGACGTGCCACTCGGCTCCAAGGGACAGGCGGCCCCACCGAGAGGTCCAGCCGATCCCTCGTCTCACAGACGCCACCGGAAGCATCTGCGTCGTGAGCGAGCGTGTGCCGACCCACCGAGGGTGCAGCGAACTCCACCTTGACTACTGGGTCGCGATTTGTGCGGCGTCGTCCACATCCCGCTGTCGAATGTGTTCCAGGTGCTTGGCGAACACGTCGGGAGCGTGCGGGTTCATGCGCATTAAGGCCACCATGCCAGTCACGATGACGTCGCAGACCTCCGCCTCAACTTCATCCCAGGTGTGGGAGAAACCCTTGCGAGGATTCTGCCCCATCGCTCCGATCACTGCCTCGGCGACCTCGCCGGCCTCCTCCTGGATCTTGAGCAACTGCAGGAGGACCCGCTGTTCGCGGGGGAGCGTGGAATGCTCCTCCAGTTGGGTGGCAAGGCGGGCGATCGTGGTCCAGGCGTCATTCATGTGCAGCTCCATTGTGCGTCGGTCATCGGTGCGGTGAAGGGACGGGTCAGCGGTCCTGGGCGAGAGCCACGAGTTCCGCGAAGAGGCCGCCCGCGTTGACGAGGTCGTCGTAGTGGCCCTGTTCGGTGATCCGGCCGTGCTGCATGACCACGATCCGGTCGGCGAGGCGGGTGTTCTCCAGCTGGTGGGTGACGACGATGGTCATCCGCTCGGCGGCGATCCGCTTGATCTCCAGGAAGATCTGGTGTTCGCCGCGGGGGTCCATCTGGGAGGTCGGCTCGTCCAGGATGAGCAGGGGAGTGCGCCGGTAGAGGGCGCGGGCGCAGGCCAGGCGCTGCCACTGGCCGCCGGACAGCTCGGCGCCGCCGAACAGCTCGCGTGCGAGGAGGGTGTCGAGCTGGTGGGGCAGTTTCTCGATGGCCTCGCGCATGCCGACGGCGTCGACGGCGGCCCACACCGGGGCGTCGTCGAAGGTCCGGGGCTGGCCGAGGGTGATGTTCTCCCGGGCGCGCAGGGGCCAGCAGGCGAAGTTCTGCGGGACGAGCGCGGTGCGCTTCCAAACTGCCTCGGGGTCGGCGTCGGCGAGGTCGGTGCCGTCCCACAGGACGCGGCCCTTGTCGGCGAGCAGGATGCCGGTGATGAGTTTGGTGAGGGTGGACTTGCCGGAGCCGTTCTCGCCGACGATGGCCAGGATCTCGCCGCGGCGCAGGGTGAGGGAGACGCCGGCCACGGCGGGTTCGTCCTTGCCGGAGTACTGGTAGGCGATCTCGTCGAGGCGGATCTCGTCCACCTGCGCCGGGATGGTCAGGTGGCCGCGCTGGGGGGCTTGTTCGGCCGCGGTGTCGAGGAAGGACCGCATGTCGGCGAGGTAGAGAGAGGTGTGGAAGAGAGCGGCGCCGTGGATGACGACCTGGGACAGGGAGGCGAGCGCGGTCTGGACACCCACCACGGCGATGGCGGCGACCGGCAGGCCGACCCGGCTGGTGGAGGCGAGCCAGGCGAGGGCCGCCCAGGTGAGCAGGAGGAACAGGCCGCCGACGGCGGAGGTCGCCAGGGTGATGCGGAGCATGCGCGGTGCCGCGGTCAGGGTGCGCTGGTCGATGCGTTCGGACAAGGCGCGGTACCAGTAGGTGAGGTAGCCGGTCATGCCGTTGGCGCGGACCTCGTCGCCGTACCGGGGATAGGTGGCCCACCAGCGCATCATGCCGCGGACGTTGCGGTCGCCGACGTTGGCGTAGTGGGTCTCATAGTCGATGCGGGCGGACAGCACGGCTCCGGCACCGGCGGGGAGCACGGCCAGGAGCAGCAGCGGGAGCAGCATCCAGTGCAGTGCAGTGATCACGCCGGCCGCGGCGATCATGCGGATGAGCGCGGACATGAACCTCTGGGCGTCCTTGACCATCATGGTGGTGCGGGTGACGCCGACCTCGGCGGCTTCCTGTCGGTCGGCGAAGCCGTCCGTGCCGTAGGCGGCGGCTTCGACGCGGCAGACCGCGGAGACCAGGGCGACATCGGCCTCGGTGACCAAGCGGGGCGTGATCCGACCGTCGGCGTAAGAAGCGAGGGCGCTGCTGATCCGGCCGATGGCCGCCGCAGCTGCGACCACCGTGAGGGCAGGGAGGGCACCGTGCAGGCGTTCCGTCACCGTGCCGACGCCGAGCAGGTGGGTCATGGCCTTCGCGGTGAAGCCCAGGACAACGGCGGCCGCAGTTCCCGTGAGGATCTGACAGGCGAGGAGAAGGACAACTCCGCGCCGGTCGACGGCCCACGCCATCCGTGTGGTGTCGCCGAGGACTGAGGGAAGCCGGGCGCACATCCTGCGGAAGTCGGCTTCTTCCAGCGGGTTCTTCCCGAACTTCCCCTCGTAGACGATGGTGGCCGGAGGCGGGGGAGGAGGCGTTGGGGAGCTTTCGGCAGAGGCGGCGGTCGGGGGCACCTGCATCTCTCCTTGGGGTTGGCGCCGTGCCTGGATGGTCCGGCGGTGCCTGGCTCAACGAGGTGGAGAGCGAATCGAACACGCTCGATTCCGGTCGCTGGCGCGGCCCAGAAACAGGGGGCGCCGCACGTACGGTGGCGGTGCTGTAAGGCTTGCCGCGGGACTGAGACTGGCCGAAACGCCGACGCTTGCTGCAGGAGTGGCTGGTGGGTTTTGCAGAGGCGGGAGGTGGCTGTCCGAGTGTTTGGTCAGCCCCATTCCGCCGCGGTGACGTAGAGGGGCAGCCACGTACCTGCCGCCCCTGCACTGCAGTGGTGACGATGTGGCCGAACCGGAAGCCGCTCCCCGACGGTCTGGACCAGGAGTGGCCGTCGGCGCCTCGGTTCAGCGTCGCAGGTAGCGACCAGGCGAGAGTGAAGGTCGCAGCCATGACGCGGCAGCGGACGCATCCGTTGCGCCAACTGCCGCGCCCGGTGGAGAGGGAGAATCAGTACGCGATGACCAAGCGGCCGGATGGCTTGTGGATGACGTGTCCGCTGGCCATCTTCTCGTCGGGAGTCCCCGCCGGGTAGGCGATGATCGACGGGGGCAGGGTGCGGTCGTCGTCCCAGGCGCGCAGCTGCACACCCAGTCGCTCGGCCAGTTCCCGGCCGGCCGGCCCGTACCCGGCGGCGCCCAGCCGATACCGCTTGCTGCCCTGAACGTCCACCGGTTCGAGAACCAGGTACGCCAGGGAGTCGCCTTCGACCAGGGCAGGGCTCAGAGCGGGGATGGCCGGGCGATGGAGGCCAGCGGCGCTGGCGAAAACCTCGGGGCGGACGGTGATGCGGCAGGTCGCCGGATCCACTGCGCTGAGGCGGAGCCAGATCCCGTCGAGGGGTTCGTCCGGTGCGACGGCTACGTTGGTCCACAGGAGGTGTTCCTTCGCCTCGGCCAGGCTTTTGCGCAGGCTGAGCGCGTGGATGGGCTGGTCGGCATCCCAGTACAGCTTGACCAGGTGGTCCTCGTCGACGTAGCCCTCACGTTCGCCGTCCTGGCCGATCATCGGCAGGAAGCCGCAGGTGGCCAGAGACTCCGAGCGCAGGCAGTCGGCTTCGCGGACGAAGGCGATGCTGCGGGTCAGGCCGCGCCAGCGCAGCGGAAGCACCAGGCGGCCACCGACGGCCAACTGATCCCACCAAGATGCGGGCAGGTCCCATACACCGACGGTGGCGATCAGCCGGTCGAACGGCGCATATTCGGGGGCCCCCAGGGCGCCGTCGCGCGTGAGGACCCGCACGTCGCTGAAGCCGGTCGCGTCGAGCCGCTGCCGCGCGTGGGCAGCGACGTCCTCGTGGTAGTCCAGCGTGGTGACGGTCCCGGTCGGGCCGGTGAGGTGTCGCATGAGCGCGGCGTTGTACCCGGTACCCGCGCCGGCCTCCAGGATGTTGTTGCCCGGCTGGATGCCCAGCTGGGCGAGCATGAAGAACACCACGTCGGGCTGTGAGGCGCAGCTGAGGGGCAGGGCGTCGGGGTCCGGGTTGTCCTTGATCGTTACGGCCTGGTTGGCGTAGGCCAGTTCCAGAGATGCCTGGGGAATGAAGTCGTGCCGGGGGACCGTGCGCATCGCGTCCTCGACCCGGGCGTCGTAGAGGCCCGGGAGGCTGGCCTTCACGATCCGGTCGACCAGGCGGTTGCGTAGTTCCTGCGGAGTGCTGTGCTCAGTCATACATGTCCTTCCGGGAGCGCCCGGCTCGTCCTGGGCGGAGTGCGGGCAGAGCCTAGCTACGTCGTGGTGGTGGGAAATGGTGGTGAAACGGGTCAGCCGCTCAACAACAGGCAGAGATCCCAACTCGTCTCGGGCGTGGCGCACTTGGAGTCGTCGAGGCGGACCAGGTCCAGTCCCGCGGTGCCCTCCATGAGTGTGGAGCGGGCCGGTGGCCCTTGCTCTTCGAGGTGCGTCGTGAGCCCGGCCCAGAGCCTTGGGAGCAGGTCGGAGAGCTGTCCGTCCTTCTCGTCCTCGGCAGCACGTCGGGCCGCCTGTATGAGCCCCGACCACCCGTGGCACAAGGAAGCATCGGTCAGCAGGGCGAGCTGCTGCGGGTCCAGCAAACATCCGGCGAGTGCCTGCTCGGCATGCTCCTGGAGCGCAGCGTCACCGAGCGCGCGTCCGGCGAGCTGCAACGCACGGGCGATCCCCGGAGTGCCGTAGCACCACGACGGTCGCTTCGGGCCCATGCTCGCGGTACTGCCGCGTCGCTGCTCCTGCAAGTCGATCCACTCCGGCCAGTGGGCGGAGCGCCCGTCGCCGGTCCTCCAGTCGTCCAGCCACTGGCAGATGCGAGTCATGGCGCGTTCCTGGCCGGGCACGGTGTAACCGCGCAACGAGGAGGTGGCGAGAAGCGCCAGGGGCCCGGTGATGCCGTGGGCGAGACCGAAGTTGCCGTGCCCGTCGGCCGGCCACGCGGTCCCGGCTTCGCTGATGCTCCACCAGCCAGGCAGCGTTTGCCCGCCGCCGATGATGGGCTCGCACAGCTGAACGAGGTAGGACAGGATGCCCTGCAGCTCACCGATGTTGCCCCGGCGCAGGTGGTAGACGCCGAAGCCAGCCAGTCCGCTGATCAGGTCGAACTCGGCCGTCTTCGCGGGCTGCCCGCTCTCCAGCCGGGCGCGGGCGGCTTCCAGCCGCGAGGTCGTCATGCGCCGTACATGGCCGTCGAGGGCAGACAGGAGCCGCTCGGTGGAGGGGGTGTCCGTGAAGGTGAGGACGTAGGCGACTGCTGGGGCGCCCTCGTACAGGCCGAATCCCTCGGTGCCCGCCATGATCGGCATACGGAACATGGACTCGGCGCATGCTCGCATCGCTTCCGTATCGCCCACGCCCACAAGCTCTTTAATCGCTTGTAAAAGGGTGATGCCGGCGGCTCCCGAGTAGAGGGACTGTGGCCAGCCGGGCGCTGCCTGGGCCGTAGGGTTCACCGGTGTGCCTCCGACCATGCGAGGCACGCGATGGCAGTCTGGCGGGCGATGCGGCGGCATGTCTTCTCGTCGTCGCGGTTGACGCCCCGCATCCGGTTGTGGTGCATGTGCAGCAGTGACTCCAACACCGCATCAACGTCCATACCGTCGTCCAGAAGCTCGCGGTAGCGGGCGAGGGCCTCACCTCGGCGGTGCCACGCGTCGGCGAGGGCTGCTGACCAGCCGCGTGCGGCTGGGTTTCCGGCTCGGACGAGATCGATGGCCTGGTCGGTCGCATCGCGTCCAGCGGCGGCTGCTACCGAGCGTGTGGCCAGCCAGCGCAGGCCCTCGTCAGCACCGAGCAGGCCGCAAGCGATGTCGACCATGCCCACGGCTGTGAGCGCGTGACCCTGGGCGCCCGGAGCTGTGGTGCCTGCGAGGGCCGTGGCTGCGACGTACGAATCGGCGACGAACACGGCTTCGGCGCGCGCGAGGGTGCGACCGCTGCCATAACGGCCGATTTCGGGAGTGTAGGTGGTGAACGCCAGGTCACTGATCATGCCGCAGTTGTGCAGTATCGCCGCCCAAGTTCCGATGGCCTCGGTGTAGGCGCTGCGCTGGCCGGCGCTCGCGGCGCGAACGCGGAGGCGGATGTGGTCCGCGCCGTGTGGCGTCCGATATCGGATGAACCACCAGTCAGGGTGATTCTGCAGACGCGGGGCGAAGGTGGCCACGCCCTGGGCGATCAGCTCGTCATGGAGATCGGGGTGGGCGTAGAGCTGCACGTTCACCCAGGGCGCGGCGGGTGCGGCGGGGAGGGGGCCGAGCGTGCGGTTGCGCAGCACGGGCAGGCGACCGGTGAGGGGATTGGGCGAGGGTGACCGGGTGCTGGTCATCGGCACGGCCACCTCGTGGACACGGCCGCCGATCCAGCCGAATCCGTCCTCCGGCGGTGCCTCGGTGAGCACGGCCTGCCCGTTACGGTTCAGGTGCTCCCGCAGGATTGCGGCATGTGCGGGCACGTCGAGCATCAGTCGTAGGGCACGGTCGTCGTCGCGTAGCTCTACGGGCCCCTGGCACTGCCATATCTTCCGCCAGGAGGTGAGGGCGTCCATCCACTGGCCGCTGTCCTCCTTGGCAGGGGGAAGGCTGTCGGCGGACAGGTACCAGCGGGCTGGCGACAGGATGGTCTTGTCGTAGCGCACGCGCGGCAAGAACGGTAGCCGCTCGGCTTGCGGGCCCCAGTCGAACCCGGTCCAGGCGGGGCCGAAGGCCCGGGTCAGGTGGGCGAGGAAGCGGGCAAGGAGCGGCGGCTGCTTCTCCAGCGCCATCGCGTGGAAGACCTGCGGGTCGATGACCTGACGACGCGAACGGCTGACGAGGTACAGGCGGTTGGCAGTGGCGGTGACGGCGATGTCGTCGACGTCGATGACCTCGACCTTCTCACCGGCGGGTCGATGCTCTCCCAGAGAGATCACATGGGGAAGGTAGGCAGGGATACGCGCGACGTTCTCGATGTGGGCGTACAGGCCCGGGAAGGAGAGCTGGGCAGTGAGTGCGCCTTCAATGCTGGGCGGGACCTGGCGGTACACCCCTTCGAGGCCGGAGCCGGTGGCGACCGGGGTGAACCGGGAGGTGAGCGTCCCTGCGCTTCTTGCCGGTGTGACCGTGACCGTGAAGTGGCCATCTTGCAGGGCCTGCAGGTCGCGGGCGTGGATGCGGGCGCACATCTCGACGGACCGGGGTGCTGCTTCGCGCGCTGCAGGCGCCCCCGCGATCTGGTCGACCAGCTCGTCGGTGAGTACGATCTCGCGGCTGCCGGCAGTAGCTGCCTCCCATGCCACGGCGAGCAGGCGCCCGTCCCGCTCGGACACCATCAGCCTCGCGGTGAGTCTCCGGCTGCCCGGGTACTCGGCCGGGTAGCCGAGCCCGGCCACCGGGTCGATGACGTCCTTGACCGGCACGAGGGTACCGCTGCCGTAACGCTCCCAGAACGCTGCGTGATAATCCCGCCACACGCCTTGTCCCGCCGGCTGTCGGGTGAGTCGCAGCAGCACGTCGGCAGCACGTTCCATCTGCCGTACGACGCTGCGGGGGATCCGCACGTCGGCGTCCAGGACCAGATCGACGGCGATCGGACTGCGTGCCGCCGCGGATACGTTGCGGCAGTCCCTCACGGCTGCCTCGCGCAGGATGTCCTGGTCGCGGGCGGGGGCCGTGTTGTGCTCCCGGAAGGCTTCTTGCACGGCCAGGAGATCAACGAGGATGCCAGCAGCGGAGGGCACACTGTCCGCGTCGATCGCGTTGAGCTCGCCGACGAGGTGGCCCAGCGGATCCGTCTCGGTCATTGGGGCCCGCAGGTTCGTCAGGAGGAACTTCTGCCCCATGAGGGAGGCGATCAGCGCACGCGCACGAACGGGATCGGCTTCCGGAAACGCCCTGTCGAGCTCGGCGAGCAACGCGGTGACGCGAACAGGGCGAGTGGTGTGCTTCTCGATGAGTCGCACGACGCGGCTGCGCCGGACAGAGGCGCCCCTCGGGCCGCCGTGTTGGACATGCAGTCGGTCACCGCGGGGCATGGCCAGCGAGTTCAGGACGACGCTCAGGCGGTCCAGGAGTTCCGGGATGGACTCCAGGCGGGTACAGACGTCGTCCAGCCATTCGGTGTCTGCCCGGATGACGGCGCGGTGAGCGTCGCCCCACCGCACGTGCGGCTCCCTGTCGATCCCGGCGGCCGCCACCCCAGCGAAGAGACCGAAGGGCGTCGGGCGCCCGGTGGCGCGCAGAACGTAGGAGACGGTAGCGAGGTAGGCACGCCGAATCTGCCTCGGGTGTACGGGGCGTCCGCTGCAAATGTCGTTCAGCCGCGCGGCCAGATCACCGCTCGCTTGCCGGATCGCGTCGGCGAACACCCGTTGACGGCAGACGTCTCGCAGCCAATCGCTCACCGCGTCTGTGTCGTGCGGGTCCGGCCATGACGAGGGGAGCGCCGTCAGCGGTGCTGCGGCGGCGCGCAGCAGCGCTGCCCCCGTGTGCTGGTAGACCCTGGTGTGCTTGCCCATCGGTGCCTCCGCCGTTGTGTTCGGAAGGGTGTGGGGCCGGGGGAGCCCCCCGGCCCCACGTCAGCGGCCGTACGTCACACGGCGCTGGTGCACGATGACGCGCAGGTGGACTTGCAGCCGTCGCCGGTGCCGCAGGCCTGCGGCAGTTGCTCGGCGTCGATCTCGGTGACGACCTCCACCTGGACGTCGAAGGGGTCCTCCTCCGCCGGAGCCGTGGTGGTCTCCGTGATCGGCTTGGTCAGAACAGCAGCAGAAGCCATGCCTTCATCCCTTCTGGATGATCGTTTATGCCGGCCGGATGGCCGGCCTGGAACCCCTCCCCGGCCGACCTGGGCCCGTGGGGGAACGAGTCGGATCGATGGCCGAGGAGGGGGGCTTGATGCCCGCCGCGCGGGCTACCGCGGGCCGCCGAGATACAGAGCCGTGAGCAGGCTCCCGGTCGTCACCGCGGGCAGAAAGAGGATCTGGAACGTGCCGAAGCCGCACCGGCGGGCGTACCAGCGGGGGTGACGCAGCACATACCAGAGGCGGGCCAGCGTGGTCAGTGAGGCAGCCGCCAGTTTCTCCGGGTTCACGCTGCCCCCTGCGTGAGTAAGCCGTTCGCCTCCGGCGTGTCGATGACGGACGAGGTCAGCAGATAGGCGCCGGTGCGCCGCTGCCAGGCGGCCAGGTGCTCGACCTTTCCCCGGCTCAGCATCACCATCAGCGGCGTGATGATGCCCATGGCCTTGCCCTCTTCCACTGCGGTCAGGGCGTTGTGCCATCCCGGGCATCCGTCACGGTCACCCAAGGGGTCCGCCTGGTCAACGAACTCGGCGACGACCAAGCAGTGTGCTTCCTTCGCGTGGCGACGGGCTGCGTCGACAGCCCCGTCTGCCAGGGCACCGAGCGACGCGGGGACGCAGGCGTACAACACAAGGGCCGTGCCTGCAGGCACCGCCGGCTGTCCGGCCTGTATCGCTCTGCTGGTCATTCGGTGCTACCTCCGCCCGGCGTGGGCTGTCGTGTGGTTGAGAATGGGGTTGCGGCAGACTGCCGTCGGCATGATCACGGGGTGGCCTTCGGCTCACCAGGGCTCAGCAGGGTGAGCCAGACGTCCTTGCCGCCGCTGGGAGTGCGGGACACGCCGAACTGGTCAGCGATGACGCTGACGAGTTGGAGACCGCGGCCGTCCTCGTCCTCATCGCCGGCGCATCGACGCTGCGGCAGCGATGGGTCTTCGTCGTGCACGCAGAGCGCCACTCCATCGGGGGTGCGGGTGACGGTGATGAGAGCGCTGCGGCGCCCATCGCGGTCCGGCCGAGTGTGGTTCAGGACGTTGGTCAGCAGCTCGGAGACGACGAGAGCCCCCGTGTCGACCAACTTCTCCATGCCCCACAGGCGCAAGTGCGCGCTCACTATGACCCGTGCGATCCGCACCGACAGCGGCGTCACGTCGTAGTCCATCTCCAGCATGCCCGCGGTAGCGCGCGTCGCTCCGCGCACGCCGGTTGCAGCGGTGGGGTGAGCAAGGAGACTGGCCATTCCAGATCCACTTCGTTCTGGCGAACCTCACGCGAGAGGCCCGACTGCGGTGTGTACTGGTGCGTGATCGGTCAGCAACCATTGAGTCAGGCCGAAGCCCAAACGTGCAGATGCGGAAACGGAAAGCTCGACTTTCCGTTTCAGGACCCAGGGGACCCTCGTCATGCCACGACCCGAAAAGCAGCTGACTCCCGACGCCTCGCCGCGAGACTGGTTCGGGCACGAGGTGCGGTACTGGAGGAAGATGCGTGGCCACTCGGCGTCCTCGTTAGGCCCGTTGGTGCAGGCCAGCCCCTCCCTCATCGAGAAGGTGGAGAAGGGCCAGGCCTCCTGCCGCCGCGACCTGGCGGAGCGTTTGGACGAGGTGTTGGGGACCGGCGGCGTGCTCACCCGCGCCTGGGGGATGGTGTACGGCGAAGCGGAAAAGCGCCGTCGTGAAACGGAAAAGAATGCCGGCCCTGCGATGGAGGGCACCGTTCAGGTACACCAAGGGCGCATCCTGGGCAGAGAGACTTCGTCGCCGCTGGGGAGCACTGAGCCTGTGGACCGTCGCGCCTTCCTGGCCAACAGCAGTCTGGCCGCCATCGCATCGATAGACCTTGCCGCGCTCGTCGCCCCCACCACCCCGCACGAGCCACCCACCAGGATTCGCCCCAAGGACATCACGGCAGTCCTGAACGTGGCGGAAGACATCTACCGGCGGGACAACGCTCATGGCGGCGGAGGGATCGTCGGCGTTCTCGCCAGCCGAGCCATGGAGTGGGCAGTCCGTCTGCTCACCGTCCCTTGCCCCGAACAGCTCCGTGCCCCTCTCTACACCGCTGTCGCACGCCTGGGCGTTGTGGTCGGCGCATCCCACTTCGACGCCTACGCACACGACGACGCCCGCATCGCCTTCAAGATCGCCGCAGACTGTGCCGAGGAGGCCAACGACTGGCACTTGCGTGCCAAGGTCTTCTCCTTCCTCGCACGGCAGGCCATCTGGATCGGCGACCCAGACACAGGCCTGACCTACGCGGAGAAGGGGCTCGTCCGGGCCGACCGGCTCACACCAACCATCCAGGCCATGCTGCACACCGCACGTGCTCGCGCGTTCGGAAAGATGGGCGACATCGGCGGTGCGATGTCTGCCGTCGGGGCCGCCGACGATGCCTTTGCGAGGTCCAATCCGCAGGATGATCCGCCCTGGATGGCGTACTACAACGGAGCCCAGCACCACGGGGACACCGCACACGCGCTCTACGACCTGGTCCTGTTGAAGGACCAGGACCCCGGACAGGCCAGCCGGCGTTTCGAGATCGCCATCGAAGGCCACGACGACGCATACGCCCGCTCGCGCGCAATCTCCGGTACGAAGCTGGCGAGCCTTCTGATGGCCAAAGGCGATCCGCAACAGGCCACGGCCATTGGCCACCAGGCCCTCACGGACGCCGGCCACCTGACTTCCCGGCGAGCTGCAGACGACCTGAAGGAGCTCAACCGGTTCGCCGCCCGGCACCGTCGCATCCCCGAAGTGGCGTACCTTCGCGAACGAATCGGCGCTACGTTGCAGGCATGACGATCTCGGCCCATGCCTCCTCCGCGGTCCTGGTCGCAGCCTGCTCGGCGGCCGGACTCGATCCATCTGCCGCCGAGCCGATTCGCATCGCCGAGAACGAGATATGGCGTCTGCCGGGTCAGCGCGCCATCGTACGCATCGCGCGTCCCGGTCAGTCGGCGGCAGCCGTCCGAGAGGTGAACGTCGCTCAGTGGCTGGCCAACAATCACGTACCAGCAGTTCGCGCGCTGCCGGTCGACCAGCCGGTCGAGGTGAGCGGGCGCCCGGTGACGTTCTGGGAGGAACTACCAGCGCACACAAACGGCACCGTCCGCGACGTGGTACAGCTCCTCAAAAGACTTCATCCGCTGCCGGTTCCCGACTTCCCACTGGGCGAGCTCGACCCGTTCGTCCGTGTGTCGGATAGGATCGACGCCGCGACGTCCCTGACCGAGGACGACCGGTCGTGGCTCCGGCAACGGCATCAGGAACTGCAACGCCAGTGGGTACAGCGTCCTTCCGGGCTGCCCGACTGTGTCGTGCATGGTGACGCGTGGGTGGGCAACGTCGCCCGGACGGCCCGCGGCCCAATCCTGTTGGACTTCGAGCGAGTGTCCGTGGGCCCACCGGAGTGGGACCTGGTCTCCACCGCGGTGAAGCTCACCACAACCGGTGCCGTGAGCGCCCCCGAGTACGCAGAGTTCTGCGACTTGTACGGCGTAGATGTGACGGAGTGGGAGGGGTACGAACTGCTCTCCGGGACACGCGAGTTGCGCATGGCGACCTACGCGGCCCAGCATGCCGCGACCCGACCAGAGTGGCAGGAGGAAGCGCAGTACCGCGTGGACTGCCTCCGTGGCCGTCATGGTTCCCGGCCTTGGAAGTGGAGGGGGATCATGTAGCCGCCCTGTCGGATGCCCTCAAATCCCCTGATCGATAACAATGCACGGTCGCCTTGGTGGTAGCGATCAGGTTGCCGACATACGACATCCACCACCTCCGTACTCCTGATCAACCGAAGGCAGCAACGTAAGGCCCTGAGCCGCGGCGCGTGAGGACCTGTGGATAACTCCACACCTCGCCAGTACTCTCAGAGCAGGTCGTCCCGTCGGGGGACGACGACATCACGTCCTCATCGGAGGGACAAACCATGCCGTTGAGCCGCCTTGCCCAACAATTCGCTGCTGAGATCGCCCAGCATGACTGGTCCGACGCCCCCTACCGGATCGACCGAGCTGGCCACAAGCGAGACGACGACACCCCTGCCAAGCGGTCGCAGGAAGTCCTCACGGCCGACGAGGCTCGTCGTGTCCGGATGAACGTCATGTGGGTCACCGCGCAGGTCCTCGGGTACAACGACCCGAACTTCGACGTCTACGAGTTCGCCGAGGCCTGTGGCATCAACACCCGAAACAGCCGGGGTGGCCGCAACGGTACGATCGACGCCGGTCTCCGCTCTTGGTTCGGGGAGTACATGCGCCCTGGTACCTGGAAGTTCGATCCGGTCACCGAGGTCATCACCACTGAGACCAGCGACGACTACCATGCCAGCGCCCAGTGTTCCCTGTTCCGCAACGGCTACAAGGGCGCACCTCTCCTGCGGTTTGCGCCCGACAAGGTGCCGGCGCAGTGGAAGCCGTGCCAGTGCATGTCCCTCAACAGGGACTGACATGATCAGGCCCCGCCGCTCTCTCCCGGCGGGGCCTTCTACGAGGAAGTCCGGGTGGGCCGACAGGTGGTCATCCTGTATGACCTAGACCTAGGAGATCACGCGTCTGGGGGCGGGAATGGTGTTGAGTCTGGGGCCGGTCGGTCCTGCGCAGAGCGAGTATCTGATCCACTTCACTGGCCGAAGCGGGAGTCGGCCCATCTGGGTACCCGAGGACATCAGAGGCATGACCCCGGAGCAGCGTCTAGACACCATCCTGTGTGAGGAGAAGTTCCGGGCTTTCCCACCCTTCGGCGCAGCGGAGCCGGGTAGCTCGGGGACCCCATGTCTGTGCTTCTCCGAGTGCCCTCCTGGGCATCTCGACCACCTCATCGCGGCGCGAGGCTTCACACCATGGGGTCTGGTGACCGTTCGGGAAGTTGTGAACCACATCGGCGGAGGGACCGTGGCCTACGTCCCACCAGACGTGCACAAGGCATTCCAGGAAGCCGGTCTGGGGCACTGGGCGGTACGTACTTCGGCGGAGTCAACGTGGCTGCATGAGCGCGAGTGGCGGGTCCCTCTCCCAGACGGAGGGGCCGGCATCAAGGGTGTGAAAGCCATCCTGGTTGCCAACGCCGGGTGGAGGCCTACGAAGGTGCCCACAGGCCGGTGGATCGAGGGAGACACCGGTATCGAGGTCGCCGGACCGGGAGAACGGAACGCGATCGAGTTCTACGACTACCCGCGCCTGTGGCGCGAATCCAACGTGTGGGTGTGGGACCGGGAGAAGCGGGACTTCGCAAAGTATGAGCCGGGCGAGCTGTGCTGAGGATTGCTCGGCCCGCGCGTCAGTGCTGCCGCGCGACGGTCGAGACCGCGTGCCGCGTCGTGCCCGACAGCACCTCCACGACGAGACGGAGCGCCGCCGCGGTGTAAGAGTCGCTGTCGTCGTCCGCGCTCGCCCTACACCCGCCAGATGGCAAGGAGGGCGTTCACCTGCGCACGGCGCAACCTGGCCGTCTACGACCGGCGCCCTACACCGCCGCTCACGCACCAGTTGCACCGTCACGAGCGTCCGCGAAGGCGGGCCCAGAAGGCACCGAGGGCGGCGACTGCGAGTGCCTGAAGAGCGCCGGTGGCGCCTCCAGGTGTGCTTGCCTTCTCGCCCGCCACCAGAATCCCCGTGAGGATGAGAATGTACGGAACGAGGAAAAGAATGGTGCGACCCGTTCGTATCGGGTTCACTGCTTCCTCTCCTTTCAGCGAGTAGCGGCCAGGTGCCGGAGACGGTGACGGACTGCATTGAGGTTCGTTTCGCCCTGGGGGATGGGGATCTCTTGCAGTAGAGAGATGATCTCCTCTCCCTCGGCCAGGGAGTGCGATCGGGGGAGGCGCCGCCAGCAGCCGACCGCGTTGCCGACGGCGCGGATGGTTGTCTTGTGCGTCGGCCCGAGGAGACTGTGCCATGCCCTGGCGATGAAGATCCAAATCTGCAGAGCGTGACGGTCATCGCGCATGAGCCAAGCGATGTCGCCGCGAACGCTTCCGGCAGCCAGCGTGTACAGGTGGGTTGGGCCGTATTTCGTGGTCAGTTCGCTTATCAGTGCATCTGCGCTTGTGGCGGCCTCTGGGAAGCGCCCCTCTCTGGCGGTGACGCAGATTTCTTCAAGCCGTGCCCGGTACGGCTCGGGTAGCGGTTCGTACGGACGGTCTGGAGCGAGAGGTTCGTCCCACGGCAATGCGACGGGGGGTTGGGTGCTGGACGGACCTGGTGATGGGGTCACCTGGGTGTCCACCTGCGCAGCCCCCTGTGCCTTGGTCGAGTCGTCCGATAGCGGTTCGCTGGTGCCGTCCCTGTTGACCTGGATGGCCAGGGTGTAATGAGCCTGCTCATCATGGATGACGGCGCGGACGGGGGCATCGAGAGCTGCGGCCTCCAGCTGAAGGTGGGAGAGGACGGCTTCGTTGAGGGAGGCGCCCGGAGGTGGGGCGAAGAACTCGTCATCGATGAAGCACGTTCCGTCGGTGGTGATGCGAACCTGGACCATCGCGTCGGTAGCGTTCATGGCGTCTACTCCTTCCTGTTCGAGAGAGGGGTCAGATCGTGCTGGTGCCGCCGGCGCCGGGGAATGCGGGGTCGGCCCAGCCCCGATAGCGCAGGCGCCAGGTGCCGTCGGTGATGTCCTTGCGGTGAACGATGCCGATGCTCCCGGCCCTCAAGACGTCGTTGCTGGCGACCATGTCGTCGCCCAGGTACAGCGCGACGTGGCCAGCCGACTCGCCGGTGTCGTAGAACAGCAGCGCGCCGGCCGGCGGGTTGTTGTCGCCGGGGTGGGCGAGGCCCATGTCGACCAGGCGGTCCCAATGCGCGTTGGCGGTCACTGATCCGCTGTTTCGCCAACCGTAGGCCTGGGCGACGAAGTTGTCGCATCGCCGATACCAGCCGGTGCTTCCGGCGGCCCGGCGAGCCGCGCTGATCGCCTGGGCTGGGGTGCGGGGGTTCTTCGCCGTGAAGTGGGCGGCCGGGTCATCGCTGCCGTCGCTGTCGCATCCGGTGGACACCGAGGTCACAGCATGGGTGCCCCACGTTTTGGCGACGAGAGCGCCAGCGTCCTGCTCCCACTTGGCGTATGCGTCAGGGGTTCCGCTTCTCTGGACGGCCTGGGCGACTTTGGTCAAGGGCCTGGTCTGCCAGTCAGCGACCTTGACCAAAGCGTCGTAGAACTTGCCGGATGCGTAGACCGGGTCAGTCAGCTGGGCGACCGTTCCCCATCCCTGACTCGGGCGTTGCTGAAAAAGGCCGACGCTGTCCCGGTCGCCATTGTCGAGGTTGTCGAGACTTGATTCCTGCATTGCCGTGGCCACTGCTATGACGGCGGCGCGCGGGGCGAGACCCCGGGTCCGGGCGACGTTGGTGATCGTGGCGGCGTTACGTATCCGGGCAGCGCTCCAAGTTGCATGGGTCTGCGGGCCATGTGGGTCGAGCGGGACGATGACCTGGGAGTCGGTGGGTTGGGTCGATCCGTCGAATTTCACCGAGTCGCCAGCCGAACCGGGGCCGCTCTGTCCGTTGCCGACGGGCTGCAGACCGCCGTTGCAGGTCTGGGCGTTGGCCTCGCCGGTCGCCCCGGCCACGACCAAGGTGCTCAGCGCCATCACCGACGTGAACGCCGCGAATACCGCGATGGCGACGTTGCGAACGGCCTTCACCCGACCCCCCGTCATAAACACATGTGAATCACCACACCCAGTAGAGCATCACCTCCCTCCCGTCGGCTATCAAGATGTGCCACCCTCCGGCACCACCCCGCGAAAGAGGGCGAGGACAGCGGCGGTGCTGATGCGCCACTCGCCGCCGACTTTGCGGCCGGGGAGCTCGCCGCGTTGGAGGCCGGCCATCACCGCACCCTTCGTCGTCCGCAGCCAGCCAGCAGCTTCCTCAACTGTCAGGAAGTCGGGCATCAGGCGAGCACTGAACTGGGCATTTGGCCATCCGTCAAGTCTTGCTCGGGAGTCTTCGGCGGTGGGCTTCTCTGGCATGCACCTACCTCGCACAGAGCTCGGCCAAGGCGTCGCCGACGGGCCTCGGCTACCGAACGGGTGATCGTAGGCGTACCCTAGCCCGTCGTCAGGGTCATAAACAGTTGTTGTCAAGCTTGGGTCTCTGTACGTTGAGGCCGATTCGGCCCGTACTGGACCCAGTTCCGCGACGCGAGGACGTGGAAGGAGTGACGATGTCTGTCGCGCACCACGTGGTGACGCTGGCCGCCAACGGCAGCATCGGGAATCTGGTCAATGGGATAGCCCCGGACTGGGGGCCGTTTGCCGCTCTGGGCAATACGGCGCGCACTGTGATTCAGGCGATCATGGCTGGGGTGGTACTCGCGCTGCTGGGCCGGGCGGCTCTCGGCGCTTTCCACATCAAGGTGGGCGAGGGCCAGCACGACGTGGCGCAGGTCTCCAAGGGCAAGAAGGAGGTCGGCGGTTCCCTGATCGGCGCGTTCGTCGTCGGGTCACTCGGCACGATCTTCACGATCGTCTATGGCATGGGGATCTGAGATGACACGCAACTCCCCACCTCCGCGCCGTGGTACCAAGACGCTCGGCGGAGACAGCAGCGGGCCGGCACAGGGCAGCAAGCCGTGGTGGCGTGGCGCGGCGGTCGCCGGCGGGCTGTTCGTGGTCCTGCTCGTCTTGGCCGTCGTGGTCAACCTCGATCGGGGCAGCGGTAGTTCCACTGACTCGAGCCGCACTTCCAGCCCCGGCCCGACGCACGGTGCGGCGCCGGGGAAAAACGCTGGCGGTGCAGGCGGGAATCCGCAGACCTCCGCCTTGAAGATGGTCGACGGCGTTCCGGTTGGCTATCCCCACTCCCAGGCCGGCGCGGTGGAGGCCGCGGTCGACTATCAGATCGCCCGGTCTTCGGCGAAGTACTTCACCGACACGACTACGCGACACAAGATCATCGCCGCGATGGCGACATCGGAGGCGCGCGACAGGCTGACCGACAACGACGACACCGGCATGAAACAGGTGCTCTCCTCGCTCGGCATCAGCGACGTCAATGCTGACAGCCTCGTGGCGCGGGCTGCGGCCATGGGCACCAAGACCGTCAGCTACACCGACCAGGTCGCCACTGTCGAGGTCTGGATGGCCGGGCTGATCGGTACGACCAGCGAGAAGGCGCCGCTTCCCGTCTCGGCGTCCTGGACCACCTACACACTCACCCTCCAGTGGCAGAAGGGGGATTGGAAGCTCTCGTCAGTCACATCGGTGAATGGCCCGACGCCGGTATCCACCGGCAGCGAACCGAGCTCGGTCAACGACTTCCGCACGGCTGATGAGGAGTTCGATGCGCCTCCGTACATCGGCTGAGACGAGGCAGCGCCTGTGTAGGCGACTCCTTGTACTGATGGGGGTGACGACCACCTTCCAGGTGCTCTTCACAGCAAGGCAGGCGCACGCCAACGAGTTCAGCGACTGGTCGTGTAAGAACATCCCGTTCGCGGACAAGATCTGCCACACGGTCGAGGCCACCAACAAGGCCGTCGACTTCATGAGTGACCCGCTGGGGTACATCGCGCAGTTCTTCAACAACGCGGTGACATCGCTGTTCACGCAGATGATCAAGGCTCTGCTGTCGACCACCCGGATCGACTGGGGCAACCCGGGGTTCCTGCGCACGTACAGCATGGCGTTCGCTGCTTCCGCCGTCCTTACCGTGATCCTCTGGCTGATCGCCGCGGCCAAGCGTGCTTTGCAAGGAGTCCCGCCGTTGCAGGCGCTGGGTGAGTCGATCGGCTTTCTTCTGATCTCGGTGGTGGTCTCCGCTCTGGCACCAGCCGCCGTCGCTTACGTCACGGAGCTGTTCGACGAGGCCGCCGAGGCGATGTTCGCGCCGGTCGCTGGGGACGCGGCGAGCATGGTGGTCACCGTCACCTCGGGTATGGCCGCGCTGATGGCGATTCCAGGCGGCGCGGTCATCGTCATCTTCCTGGCGATGTGCATGCTCACCGCTGTCGCCGGGGTGTGGCTGGAGTTGATCGTTCGCAACGCGCTGATTCTGGCCGGATTGGTGTTCGGTACCTCGGTGTTCAGCGGGCTCGTGGACAAGAGCCTGTGGAACCACACCAAGCGGTGGATCGGTGTCATGGGCGCCGTCATCGCCAGCAAGTACGTCACCTTGACCACGATCGCCCTGGCCACCGGCATGCTGTCCACCAGCGGCCACGGGGACGTGTCGGTCGTTCAGGCGTTCGCAACGGTATTTACCGCGCTCGCCTTGCTCTTCTTGGCACTGTTCCTGCCGTTCTCCTTGGCGAAGTTCCTGCCGCTGGTCGGGGACGAGTTGCAGCACATGTACCAGGCCCGCGACGACCTCAAAGGCCGAGCGCAGAACCTCGGCAGCCAGGTTGGTGACACCTTCGGTGAGCTCAGAAGCCGGTTTGGCGGCGCATCGGACGGCGGAGGCGACGGCTCTGCCGAAGCCGGTGGTGGAGGTGCCGCTGGCGGCGGCGACGGCGGTGGCGCTGAGGTAGAGGCCGGCGCCGGGGAGGAAGCTGCGGGAGCAGAGGCCGCAGCGGCGTCCACCGGGGTCGGCGCGGCTGCCGTGGCAGGCAAGAAGGGCGTCGACATGGCCAAGGACCAGGCCGAAAAGGCAGCCGACCGGGCCGTGGACGGCGCCACAGCAGGCACCGGCGACGACGCCCCCGCTGCCCCGGACACGCCATCGCCCGGTTCGGAAACCGGTGTCGGCGAAGCCGTTGGAAGTGGATCAGGGACGGTTGAGTCCGGCCCTGGTGGCCCGGCGGGCGTCTCCTCGAAGTACATGCCGCCTCCGGCCGCTCCCGCACACGACCACACCGCTGTAGCCGGCGATGGGGTCGGCGCTCCGGAGGCTGCTCCGCCGTCATGGCCGCCCTCCGAGCCGGCGGCCGAGGAGCCAGCCCCGGAACCTGACGATGATCAGCCGCGATGAGCGACTCCATGATCGGAATTCTGTTCGATGCGTACATTCACGTTCCCGAGGCCGCGGCCACGCGGCTTGCTCGGTCGGAAGCTGGAGGCCGACGAACAACTCGTCCTGGGCGTCGGGTTCGTCGGCGGCCTGAGCCTGGTCTGGCTGCTGAGCGGCGTCGTTCTCAAGCTCATCGCGTTCTTGGTGATCGCAGGAAGCTGTGCCTGGGCGACGCTTGCTCCGTACAAGGGGCGGACCTATCTCAAGTGGTTCGAGATCAACCGGACCTACAAGCGGCTGTTGCGTGACGGTTCGCTGCTGTACCGCTCCAAGGCCGCGCACGTGGGCCGGATGGCCGACGGGCGCCGGGTGCCCATCGACGTGCCCCCTGGTGTGCCGCAGGACATGGAGTGGATCTCGGCGCGCACCGCGTTCGGGCAGATCGCTATCCTCCTCCAGCCACACGAGCTGATGTTCACCGCGGCGGTCGAGGTCGAGGCGATGCGCGATTTCGGCAGCCTGGACACCGACGACAAAGAGGCCCTGATCCGGGCGTACGAGTTCCTGCTGAAGTCGACGGCGGACGGCGGCGGCCGGATCCGCCGCCTGCAGTGGATCGCCCGGATCATCCCCACCGACCCCAATGCGCACGTCCGGGATGCCGCCGCGCGCCGCGACCCGCACGCCCCGGCCTGGCTCGACCACTCCTACGGCGAGCTGATACGCCAGGTCGCCGTCACCGCCGAAGACCGCCGGCTCATCCTCGCGCTCGGCATCCCCTACACCTCCGAACTCGTTGCCGAAGCCCGCCGCTACAACACCCTTCACCAGGGCTACGCGGTCACCTTGGGCAAGGAGGTCGAGTCGTTCATCCGCTCGCTGGCACGCGGTCAGCTGCGACACGTGCGCAACCTGGACGAGGCCGGGCTCGCCTCCTACCTGCACCACGCCTACGACCCCAGCCACTGGATCGACGACACCACCGGTATGGACCGGGTCACCGCCTGGCCCGCCGAGATCGATGCACGCCCAAAGGACCACATGGTCTCCCGCAGCTGGGAGGCCTCCCCGGACTCCTGGTTCTCGCGCACCGCATGGATCAAGGAGTGGCCCGTCCTGCCTGTCGGGATCAACTTCCTCGCGCCGCTGCTGCTGTACGTACAGGACGTCATCGTGTCGATGTCGGTGACCATGGACCTCGTTTCCACCGACCAGGCCATTACTGAGGCGATGGCTGACGCCACAAACGAGCTGGGGCAGGCCGACAAGCGGGCCGGGAAAATCGAGGACCCCCGCGAGCAGAAGGCACAGAAGGCGTCCCTGTCCACCATGCAGGAGATCGCCAACGGCGCGGCAGGTATCCGCCTGGCCGGGTGGCTGACCGTCACCTCTCCCAGCAGCGAGGCATTGCGCCGCGACGCCGACACCATCCGCAACGCCGCCACCCGCAGTGGGCTGCGCCTGGAGTGGTGCGACAAGGAGCACCACCGGGCCTTCGCCAACACGTTGCCGTTCACCGGTGGCCTGATCAAGGAGGGACGCTGATCAGACGTGCTGGAGATGTTGCGCACCCAGACGCAGACCAGGCGGCGGGCAATCCGCTCGACCTCCGCAAATGCCTGCGGCCTGTACCCGGCCGTGGGCGCTGCCAGCATGGATCCGCGCGGGGTGATCATTGGGCGGGAGGCCTACAGCGGCAAGGCGTACATTTTCGACCCGTTCATCCTCTATGACCCGAAGGCGCGCGTGCGCCTGCCCAGTCCGCACGTGTTGATTCTGGGTAAGTCCGGCCACGGCAAGTCGGCTCTGGAGAAGACGTACGTGTTGCGTCAGCTTCGGTTCCGCGACCGAAACTTCTGCGTCCTGGACGCTCAGGGTGAGGATGGTACGGGGGAATGGGACGGCATCGCCCGTGAGCTGGGCATCAAGCCGATCCGTCTGATCTATGGGGATGCCGAGGCCGGCGAGGGCATCCGCATCAATCCGCTCGACCCACGCATCCCCAGCGAGCACCAGTTCAAGGTGCTGGTCTCCATGATGGAGATCCTCGTCGGCGGGCCGCTGTCCTCGCAGACCAAGTTTGCCCTCGCCGAAGCGCACAAGGCCGCCTCGGCGAGCGCTCGCACGCACGGTCGCGTTGCTGTGTTGTCGGACGTCCTGAACGCACTCACCGCCCCGCGCGAGGCCCTGCTGGGTCAGCAAGCGGTCGGCCCAGAGGAGCTGAGCGAGTGGGGTCAGCCCGCCGCGCTGGCGCTTGACGAGCTGTGCAACCCCGACCGGGACCTGGCGGGTCTGTTCGATGGACCGACCAGCGAGGGTATCGACTTGGACGCCCGGCTGATCATCTTCGACCTGACGCGGCTGCCACGCGAGGGCGAGGCCATGCCGCTGCTGATGGCGGTGATCGGCCCCTGGATCCGGTTCGGGTGGATCAAGCCCGGCGACGACATCAAAAGAACCTTGATCGTCGAAGAGGCCTGGCACATCCTGAGCCACCGCCCCGTAGCCCGCCTGTTCGAAGAGCTGGTCCGCTACGGCCGCCGGCTCGGCCTGTCCTTCTGGGCGATCCTGCACCATCTGGCGGACTTGGTCCTCGAAGAGGCCCCCGAAGCCGCCGCGATCCTCAAGCTCACGGCGACGCGGGTGGTGTACCACCTGGATCGGGAGGAAGCCGAGAAGACCGCTGACTACCTGGGGCTGACCTCCTGGGCTCGCAAGTCGCTGCCGGATGGGGCGAACATCTGCGCCCCCGGGCGGGCGATCTGGCAGGTCGGCTCTCGGATCAACCTCGTTGAGCACATCCGAACGGCGACCGAGGTCCGGCTGACCGACACCAACAGGCGCATGACCGAGCGTTCCGGAACCGAGGTGACGCCGCCGACGGCGCCGATGATCCGTCTGCACAAGGGGGCCGCTGCATGATGCCCAAGGCCGCCGTCCCGAAGACCGCCGTACGGCTGCGGATGGGCCGCGACGCCATCTGGGTCATCCCTCTGATCGTCGCGTTCACGCTGACCGCGCTGCTGTGGGCCTCGGCGGTGCTCTCCGGGCTGCTGCAGCACGGCCGGCCCGCGGCGGTCGGCTGGAACGCCGCCGGGAACGGCATTCTGGCGATCCTTTCGCACCCCGGCGAACCGGGCACCGTCTGGCCCCACGCCGGCGTCGGCGGGCCGATCGCCTTCTGGAGCTCCTTCACCGTTCTGCTGGTCGCCTCCGGCTGCGGGGCGTGGAAGGGCTACTCGTGGTGGAAGCGGCGCGGCGTCGACGGTGCCGACGGCATGGCCACTGTTGCACAGCTGGAAAAGGCCATGGGGGAGAAGCAGGCCTTGGCCCGGGCTTCCTCCCTGCGACCCACCATGTACGAGAAGGACCCGAGCTCGATCACCATCCGGCACGTCGCCGTGCATATCGGCAACGCCGACCCCTCACACATCCCGTTGTGGATCACGATCGAGGAGAGCGTGGTCCTGGTTGCGCCTCCTCGGGAGGGCAAGACGAGCCAGATCATCCTCCCGGGCATCCTCGACTTCCAGGGCACGGTGCTGGCCACCAGCTCCAAGACCGACGTGCTGTACAACACGGCGGTGCTGCGCAAGGAACACGGCCCGGTGTGGGTTCTCGACCCGACGGGGCTGTCCGGTTGGCCGAACCAGTTGCGGTGGCCGCTGACCGCCGGGTGTGAGCGCTACCAGGTCGCCCGCAAGCGGGCCGAGACGCTCGTCGCCACGACCAAGAGCGAGGAGGGCACCTCCAATGGAGGCTACTTCTCTCTCAACGCCAAGACGTTGATCACCTGCTGGTTGCACGCCGCCGCGCTGAACAAGCGTCCGGTGTCCGATGTGCTGAGCTGGGCGGCCGATCCGGACAACCGGGAGGCCGTCGACCTCCTCGCGCTCCAGGGCAAGCACGCCTTGGCTGAGGCCCTGGCCGGCCAGCACGCCGCCGCGGAAGAGGAGCGCAGCGCGACCTGGCGAACAGCCCAGCAGTCTTTCATCGCCCTGTATGACGACAACGTCGCCGCCATCTTCGCCCCCGAGGGCGACGCGGAGGTCTTCGACATCGAGAAGTACCTCACCGAGGGCGGCACACTGTTTCTGATCGGCGAGGATGAAGAAGGCTCGGCGCTCGCGCCACTGAACGCAGCATTCGCCAAGGCGTTGTTCGACACGGCCAAGGCGATCGCGGGGCGCGCCCCCAACGGGCGGTTGCCCATACCGCTGGGTTGCTTCCTGGACGAACTGGCCAACGTCGCCCCCCTGCCGGAAATCCCGAGCCTGATGAGCGTCTCCGGCTCCCAGAACATCTTCGTCATGGCCGTCCTGCAGTCCTATGCCCAGGCGGAGGAGCGGTGGGGACAGCTCGGCGTACGCAAGATGATGGCGGCTGGCACCGTGAAGATCTTCCTCGGTGGTATCTCGGACCCCGAAGAGCTCAAGGCGTACTCCGCGCTGGCGGGAGAGTTCGACGAGGACGTCGCCTCGATCTCTGACGACGGAGACCGCGTGTCGGTCTCCACTTCACTGCGACGCCGCGCGGTGCTGGAGCCGGCCGACATTCGCATGATCCCCGAACGAGGCGGCCTGGTTTTCCACCGTCGCACCCCGGCGACTCTTGTCAGCTTCACCCGTGCCCACGAAGGACCGCGGGCCGAGGAAATCAAGGCCGCCACTCGCGAGGCACGCGAGATCGTCGAGGGCCGACGTCTGACGTTGGACAAGGCGGGCCGCGTCGATGGCTAACGGATTTGACGACCTGTTCAAGGCGATGGCCTCGGTGAACGAGGAGGTCGTCTCCATGAACGCGGAGCTGGTACTGCTCGGCGAACGCGTAGCGGTGCTGGAGGAACACCGCGCCGCCGGCAGTGGGGGCCACTCCGGCGGCGAGGGCGCCGAGGAGGAACGTGTCGTTGGTGTCCCGGTGCACTGGGCTGAGCTCAAACCGGCCGAGCGAGCAGCGCTGTGGCCAGAGTTTGTGGCCTGGGTCATCTGGATGGCCGACCGCTACGAGGTGACCAACGACCAGCTTCCCCGGCAGTGCTGGTGGCGGCACGGTGCCGTGGTCGAGGAGCTGACCGCTCTGTGGACCTCCCACCAGTCTGCCTATGCCCCCGGCGAGGACGCCGGCTCTGCCCCGTACCTGTGGCAGGACGCCCTCGCCCGGGCGATCGAGCGGATCGGCCGCCTGTGGGTCGGTGCCTGCCGCAACGGCCACCACCGCGACCGGCACCGTGAGAAGTGGGGCGGTGATGAGGAGTACCTCGCCGCGATTCTCGCAGCCGCCCCCACACCCGCCGACGGCGGCACCCGGGCAGAGGCCGGTGGGAAGCGGGAAAGCTCCGCTGTCTCACCGGGCGCAAACGCTGAAGACCATGACACACCCCCTGACGGCGAGTGACAGCAAGGAGAGATCGCGATGGCAATGAACCGGTACGGAGTGGAGGCTCGGGCGTACTGGCGGCGGTGGCTGCCCAAGCGCTACGCCGCCATTCCCGACCCCGTGGCCTTCTTCACCAACCTGGGCGAGCAGGTCGAGCAGCAGGTTGGCGACCTGTGGGACCAGCTGGTGGCCAACGACTGGCCGCCGGCGGACGAGACGCACGAGCAGCGCGTCGGACGGCTGGGCATGCTCAAGGCGCGAGCCGAGTACGAGGTGATAAGCGAGTTCGTGCGGCTGCCGCCCGAGCCCGATGCAGCCGCTGAAGCAGAGGCGGACGACGGGCTGCTGGAGAGCGACGAGCAGTTCGCCGAGCGTATGCGGCGAACCCAGGAGCACACCGAATGGGTGAGTTCCACTGCCGATGCCCTGATCGACGGCACGACCACCTTGGATGACCTCACCGACGAGCAGTTGCGGCAGGTACTCGACTACATGACGCCGTCCTTCCTGCGCCTGTTCGGTACTTCGGTGGAGGACCTGCGACCCCGGGGGCGCAACGTGTAGCGCCCCCCTAATCCACCCCCGGAACAGACCGACCGTGCCGCGACGTGGTGGAGGATCGCGATGTACCAGACTCCTCGACAGCTCTTTGACCTGGACGCTCAGGCTGCGTCTGAGGCCATCGTCTTCCGCGCCTCGACCAGCCCGGAGAACAAGCCGTGGCAGTACCGGCTCTATGCCATCGGCTCGGATGGCCCCGAGGCCGCCTATACCGAGCGCGGCAACTACCTGTTGGTCCGCGTGGCAGAAGACGGCTCGGTGCACGAGGTGGCCTCCCCACAGATACTGGTGCACCGGCAGTGGGCCGAAGACCTTTTCGACCGGCTTTGGCAGGCGCTGGAGGAAGGGAGCCTGTCCGAGGGCACGGACGACGAAGCCGCGCCGCAGTCGGCAGAGCAGGCCATCGTCACCGAGATCATCAGCGGGCCGCCACCCACCGAGGAAGGGGCCAGGACGCCCCCGCGCGGCGCGGAGGCACCTCCGGAGGAAAAGGCGACCTGGGAGGAAGCGCCCCAACAGGTCGAGCAATTCCAGGCGGGGGACGTCATCGCCCACCGGGACTGGGAGGCCGCCTCGGCCGCGTTCACCCTCCCCGACTACCAGCCGGCAGTCACCAGCGGGCCTCCACAGGACGGCGACGTCGACACCGATCCGGAACGCCTGACCGAGGCGGTGGTCGTCAGCAGCGCCGATGGGCGCCTGCTGGTGCAGGACGTTGACAGTGACGACGAGCCGTATGCCGTCGATGTCACGAAGGTCGCTCTGCGGCGCGCCGTCGCTTCTCCGCCGACGGAGGTGCAGCGGCTGCGGTTCAGGCCGCGGAGCCAGGACGACCTCGCGCCGTCCGGCCCGCTGGCGCGGATCCGGGCAAACATCGCCGCGATCCGAGTTCTGCACACCCTGCGGGAGGAAAAGCGGCCCGCGACCGAGGCCGAACAGGCCGTGTTGGCTCGCTGGAGCTCATGGGGAGCGGCCTGGCAGGCCTTCGACCCCCGTAAGCCGGAGTTCGCCGGGGTGCGCGCGGAGCTGCGGTCGCTGTTGACCGAGGAAGAATGGCACGCGGCCGAGGCGACCGTCCGCAACGCGCACTTCACCGACGCCGCCCTGGTACAGCCGATCTGGCAAGCGCTCAAGAACCTGGGCTTTTCCGAGGGCCGGGTGCTGGAACCGGGCTGCGGCAGCGGCAACTTCCTCGCCTTCGCCCCGCCCCAGGCAGCGATGACCGGAGTCGAGCTGGACCCGATCACCGCCGAGATAGCCGCGGCCCTGTACCCCGACGCGGAGATCCGCGCGCAGGACTTCAAGGACACCCGCCTGCCCGAGGGCTACTTCGATGCCGTCATCGGCAACGTCCCCTTCGACGAGATCGCTCCGACCGATCCCGTCCACAACCCGCTGCGTCTGGCCCTGCACAACTACGCCATCGTCAAATCGCTCGAATTGACGCGGCCCGGCGGCCTGGTCGCCGTGATCACCAGCCGTTACACGCTGGACTCCATGGGCAAGACCGCCCGACTGGAGATCGCCGACCGGGCGGACCTGGTCGGTGCGGTGCGGCTCCCGGCCGGCGCGCACCAGAGGGCCGCGGGCACGGACGTCGTCACCGACGTGCTCATCCTGCGCCGTCGTGACGGCAAGGTTCCGGAGACTCCGCCGGACTGGGTGGGCCTGTCGCCGGTGCAGGTCGACGCGGAGCGCAGCGTCCTGGTCAACACATACTTCGCCAAGCACCCCGACATGGTGCTGGGCACGATCGGGCTGACCAGCACCCAGTACAGCCGCGAAGACCTGACCGTCCGCCCGAAGGAGGGTACCGACCTCACGGAGGCGCTGACCGAGGCACTTGCCGCGATCACCCGTCAGGCCCAGGAATCGGGCCTGACGATGAGCGCCTCCCCGGATGCCGCGCAGCGGATGACGGTCGAGCAACGCGCCGAGCGGATGCGCCAGGCGCAGGAGATGTTCGGCGAGGAGCTCCAGCGGTTCGAGGGCACCCTCATCGACCAGGGCGACGGAACGTTCCTTCAAGTCGTCGGCGGCGAGCTGGCCGACCGCCCGTTGTTCAAGAACGCGGTGGAGGAGCTGCGTGCGCTGCTGCGCCTGCGCGACACCTACGTCGACCTGCTCAGCGCGGAGTCCAACCGGCAGGACGATCAGGCCACCTCCCTGCGCGAACAGCTCAACGCCCACTACGACGCCTACGCCGCCCAGTACGGGTTCCTCAACGACCGGGAGGCGCGCCGCGACCGCCGCAGTGCGCACGGCGCGTTCCGCACCGACCCGTACGCCGCCGGCGTGTACGCGCTGGAGGTCTACGACAAGGAGTCGCGCACCGCCAAGAAGTCGGCGATCTTCACCCGGGCGGTGACCAAGCCGCAGGCCGAGAAGACCAGCGCCGAGACTCCGCAGGATGCGCTGGCCATCAGCCTGAACACCTACGGCGAGGTGAGGCTCGGTGAGATCGCCCGCCTGCTCGGCATCGAGTCCCTGGACGAGGCCCGGGACGCCCTCGGCGAGCTGGTGTTCAACGAGCCGGGGACCCAGCGGTTGGTGCCCGCCGCCGAGTACTTGAGCGGGAACGTCCGCGAGAAGATCGAACAGGCCGAGAAGATCCTGCGGATGGTCCCGGAGGAATCCCGGGCCCACCACCCGCTGCAGGCCAACGTCGCCGCGCTGCGCCGCGTCCTCCCGTCCGACGCGCAGCCCGGGGACATCGAGAACGTCGAGATCGGCGCGACTTGGGTCGCACCCAAGTACTACGAGCAGTTCATCCAGCAGCTGCTGCAGACCAAGGCCGTCACCGTGACGCGCACCTCCGGGGCTGACTGGGAGGTCGACGCTCCGACGGCAGTGCGCAAATCCCGAGCGGCCACCAAGGTCTACGGCACCGCGCGCCGGGACGCCGTCGAGCTGTTCTCCCGCATGCTGCGCCGGGCCACCCTCGTGGTCAAACCACCCAAGCCGGACGAGAACGCCACCGCGGAGGACATCCGGGACGCCAAGCGGTGGGCCGCGGACCAGACCGAGCAGGCGATCGCCAAGGCCGACGAACTGAACCGGCTGTTCGCCGACTGGCTGTGGCAGGACCCCGAGCGCACCAAGGACGTCCTGGACACCTACAACCGGCTCTACAACTCCTACGTCCCTTACCAGGGTGACGGCTCGCACCTGACGTTCCCTGGTCTCTCCGAGACGATCACCCCGCTGCCGCACCAGCGCGCCGGCGTCGCCCGCGCGCTGTCCGAGCCGTACGGCACCTTCTTCGACTACGAGGTCGGCGCGGGCAAGACCTACACCATCGCCATGACGCTCATGGAGATGAAGCGCCTGGGCATGGTGAACAAGCCCTCGATCGTGGTGAAGAACTCCACGGTCAACGACTTCCGCAACGACTTCCTGAAGGCCTATCCGCAGGCACGTGTGCTGGCGATCGACAGCAGCGAGTTCACCAAGGAATCCGCCGCGGCGTACGTCGCGCAGATCGCCAATGGTGACTGGGACGCCGTCATCCTGCCCCAGTCCCTGTTCAAGCGGATCCCGATGTCCGGGCGCGGACAGGCCCAGTTCGTCGCCGACCAGACGGCCGAGTACCGGGCCCGCATCCACAAGGCGCTCACCGGCAGCGACCAGGCGCTTGACCCGGCCCTCAACCCCGGCGGCGACCCGCTGATCGCCGATGCACTGGACGCGGCGACCGCCGTGAGCGAGGGCCGGCCCGTGTCCAAGGACACCATCAAGAAGCTGCAAGGCGACTTGAAGCGCCACACGCAGCGCGCCGAGAAGAACCTGGTCAAGCAGACCACGACGGGCATCTCGTGGGAGCAGACAGGCATCGACTTCATCGCCGTGGACGAAGTCCAGGACTTCGCCAACGGCGAGGTCGGCGCGAACAATTCCGAGCTGTCGCTGCCGGTCTCCGCACAGGCCAAGGACCTGAAGGTCAAGCTGCGCTCGATGTTCAAGGCGTACGACCGCAAGGTCGGCCTCGGCGCCACCGGAACCCCGTTCCCCAACGCCATGCCCCAGGCGTACGTCATGCTCGACTACTTCCGCCCGGACCTTCTGCAAGCCGCCGAGATATCCGCGTTCTCCTCCTTCCAGGCGCAGTACCTCGCGGAGACCATGGCCCCGGAGATCTCCCCGGAGGGGATCCCGCGGATCAAGGAGCGGATCGGCGGCTTCCGCAACGCCAAGTCGTTCAGCCAGCTGTGGAAGTCCATGGCGGACGTCAAGACCAAGCACGATCTGAACCTGCCGGTCCCGGACTACACCAGCGAGACCATCGTTGTCCCCGCCACCGACGCCGACCGCGAGTACATGGCGGAGATCGCCGACCGCGCGGAGGCCGTGCGCGCCCGCGAGGTCGACGCCTCCGTGGACAACCTGCTGAAGATCAGCAACGACGGCCGACTGGCCGCCATGGACCTGCGGATGGTCGGCATGACCCCCGACGGTCCCGGCAAGCTGGATGCCGCCGCCGACAAGATCGCCCAGATCTGGCAGCAGTACAAGGACCACCGCTACACCGACCGTGAGGGCAACCCCAGCGAGCTGACCGGCGCCCTCCAGCTGGTGTTCGCCGACCGCGGTACCGCCTCGGAGGAGGCCAAGAAGCAGGGCCGGTTCATCGCCTACGACTACCTGCGCGACGAGCTGGTCAAGCGCGGCATCCCCGAGGACAAGATCCGCTACGCCCAGGACGCGCAGACCGCCGAGGAGAAGGAGAAGCTGTTCGCCGACGCCCGCGCCGGCAAGGTCGCCGTGCTGATCGGCTCCACCGACACCATGGGCGTCGGCGTCAACGTCCAGGACCGGGCGATCGCGCTGCACCACCTGGACTGCCCCTGGCGCCCCTCCGACGTCACCCAGCGCGAGGGCCGCATCATCCGGCAGTTCAACCAGCACTTCACCCAGGGCGTCCCCGTCCAGATCTACCGGTGGACCAAAGCCGGCTCCTTCGACGCGTTCATGTGGCAAACGGTCGAGCGCAAGGCACGCTTCATCGACCAGGTCCGCACCGGCCGTGAACTGGACGAGCAGGACCAAGCGCTCGACGGCGACCTGGGCAAGGACTACCTCGAATACGGCGAGATCAAGGCCATCGCGACCGGCAACCCGCTGCTGCTGAAGAAGCTGCAGGCCGACGAGGAGGTCCGCCAGCTGGAGGCGGCCTACAAGAGCTGGCAGCGCACGCACAAGCACCTGCGCAACGTGGTCGACACCGCCGACGAAACCCTGGCCAAGGCCCAGGAGCGGGCCGACCTGGTGGCGCGAGCCCTGTCGTTGCGCACCGACACCAAGGGCGACGCCTTCCGCATGGAGCTGCCCAACGGCACGGTCGTCACCAAGCGCGGCGAGGCGGCAACCGCGCTGCGGACCCAGATCGCGCTGATCCAGCGCATGATGCATGGGCCGGTCAGCCGCTGGGAGAACGTGGCCACCGTGGGCGGCCAGCAGTTCGAGGCCCGCATCAACTCCGTCCACGACTACATCGAGTTCCGCATCCGGGGTCTGCAGGACATCCCCCAGGCCACCTACACCATCGACGACGTCGGCGGGCTCGTCAGCGACACCAAGCCGCCGCTCGGCCTGGTGGCCCGCTTGGAGAACCTGTGCGAGCGGCTCGGTGACATCCACACCCGGCTGCTGGGCGCCGTGGAGGAGCTGAAGCAGGAGATCGACCGTGCTCAGAAGCTGGTCGACCAGCCGTTCACCAAGCTCGACAAGCTCCACCGGGCCCGCGCCGAACAGGCCCGCCTCGATGCCGAGATCGAGAACCAGGCCACCGGCCAGGACCTGTACGAGGACGACACCCCAGCGGCAGATCGCCCCGCCATCAGCGCTCCGGCGGCGCATGCCTCGGGCGAGCGGGCCGGGGAGGAGCCCTACGCCGACCGCGCCGAGTACTGGGCCACCGAGCATGCCGCGTTGGAGGGCTACCGGGCGTGGGAGCAGGAGCTCGGTACCCGCCTGGCCGACGGCACCGACGCCGAGGCAAGCCTGGCGGCGTCCGCGCAGCTGATGCTCTCGCAGTTCCAGGACGCCCGTCGCAGCCGGTTGCTGGGGCTGGAGCAGGTGGCCGACTGGCAGGTGCTCCAGGCCGCGGCCGACCTGGCTCACAAGGTCGCCGAGCAGTGGGACCGGGAGCAGCGCGGCCCGGAGGTCGTCAGGCGCACCTGGGAGATGGCCTACGCGCTGCGCGACCACGCCGCCCGCTACCGCGCGACCGTGGAGGACCGCGAGAGCACGGCCTTCCAGCAGTGGTGGGACACCGACGAGCCGATCACCGTCGCGGATGACGAGGCGATGGAGTTCATCCCCGGCCTGTCCATCTTCGACGAGTACACCGTCACCGGTCCCGAGGGCGCGCGTACCGCGGCGGTCAACGGCGTCGACCTCGCGGCTGGTATCGCGCAGCTCATCGCCGACGGGCTGCTCCTGGAGGAGAACCCCGACGGCATCGCGCTGTCAGGGCCGGACGGGGTCCGCTTCGAGATCACCAGAAGCACCTCCCCCGCTGGCACGCCTGCTGGCCCCAGGCCCGACACCATGGCGCCGGGCGTGCAGAGCGCTGCCGAGGACACCGAGTCGGCCGCGGCAGACGACCAAGCCGCGGCGGGTGAAGCGGACCAGGCGAGCGAACCCGAGCCCGAGCCGGAATCGGCTTCGGCGGTGGAAGTGCCCGGCTCTGCGCTGGCGCAGGCCCACCGGCTGGCGGTGCTGCTCGACCGCTACGCCGACGGCGGAGAGCTGGTGGCCGGCCGGGAACGGGTCGGCGAGTCGATCAGGCAACTGCGTGACGCGCTGGACGTCGCCGGGCCCGGCGACGCTGCCGCCCCGGCGCTGGGCGAGTTCGCCGAGGCCAGCGCGGAGGTCGAGCACGGCGAACAGCTCTCGCCGACGGATGTCTTCGCCCGTTACGACCGGCTGGCCGCCGCCGCATCCCGGCTCGCCGACGAGACCGGTGGTCAGGTCGCCGAGCACGCCGCCCGGCTCGCCCAGCGCACCGAGCGGCACCTGGGTCGCATGCATGCCGCCGGCGGCGACCTGTTCGACATGCTCTTGGACGCCTCCGGGCTGGACACCGACGCCTGGGCAGTCCTGGCGCGCAATGACCCGCTGAAGGAGCGGCCCACCCCGTACGCCGACAGCGACCATCTCACCTTCGCCCGGCAGCTGCTATTCGAGACCTACGACCGCTGGCCCGAGGTCTACACCGGCAAGGGCGGCGAGGCCAGCGCCCAGCTGCGCGGCGCGATGTGGAACATCCGCCAGGCCCCCGACACCGCGATCGGCACCGCGCTGACCGACTGGATGCAGATCGTCTCATACGCGCTGGACGCGGCCGAGGAGGCGGACAACTCCGTCAGCCGCACCGTGCTGCGCGACCTGGCCCAGCGAGCCTACCGGCACCACCAGGCCCTCGCCGCCCACCAGTTGGCTGCGGCTGACTCCCCCGCGTACGGCCCGGACCGCTCCTTCGCCGACGGTGTGGAGCGGATCACCACGGCGTGGGAGGCGTGGCTGGAGACGGCCACCGCCCGCGACCTGGCCGAGCGGACCGGACGGGCAGCGGACGCCGCGCTGGGCAGTGCGCGTACGGCCCTGGAGGAGATCCGGCAGGCGCTGTACGCCGCCGAGTGGGCCACGACCGACGACGGCACACTTGAGGAGGTCACCCGCCGCACGACGAAGCTCGCGCACGCTACCTATGCACTGGTGCTCAGCCTGCAGGAAGGCGCCTACCGCAGCCCGGACGACGGCAAGGGGCTGACCCGGCTGGTGCGGGCCAGCTACGAGCATGCCGCCGCCTGCCGCGCCAGTGCCGACGACCCGCAGGCAGCGGTCGAGGTGCGCACCGCCCTGGCACGGCGGCAGGAGCAGTTGCGGGCCGAGTCGGGCCCGCGGGCCACGCCGGAGCCAGCCACCGGCTCCAAGACCGCAGTTGAGGCCAGTGCGCTGGAGATCGAGCACCACTACCGCGGCACGGTGGTGCGCGGCACCACGAACGAGGAGCGCGATGCTCCGGTGCGCGCCGCCCTTGACCGGCACGGCTTCCGTTTCTCCCGTAACCAGGCCTTCTGGTACCTGCCGAGGCGCATGGTGCAGACCACGCGGGACGTCCATGTCCGCAAGCTGGTCGACGATCTCCTCCGCCTAGGTCGGACGTACCGGATGGCTGAGGAGCCGCCCGAGCAGGCCGGCCCGCCAACCGTCATTCCGGCGGGGGAGCCTTACACCAGTAAGGACGAGGCCACGGTGGACTTCGAGGAGATGTTCGCCGGCTACTGGCGGATGCAGGACACCCCGGCGGGCAAGCGGCTGATCACGCGCGGGGTCGGCGCCCGCCCGGACGGCGAGGCGGTGCACCGGGCGCTGGAGGACCTGCGGCAGGGCCCGGTCGGCAGCAGCCGCGACCCCTTCGCCCACCCCGCCGACGACGTCGTCCGCCGCTGCACGGAGCTGGCCCGCGCGGCGCAGACGCTCGCCCATAACCTCCAAGAAGAGCGGTACCGCGCTCCGGTGGCGTTGCGTCACTTCCGCAGGATGACGCAATACGCCACCCTGCTGGCCTCCCGCATCACCGCGACGGCACAGCAAGAAGGGCTTTGGGAGGGTCTGTTCGCCACCCCCGGCCCGGGCGTCGAAAAGGATGCGGCACCGGCCTCGCAGGGCGAGGCGCGGCAGACAGCCCCCGAGCAGCAGACCCAGGACGCTGCGCCGAGGACACTGGACGCCGGCGGTAGCGACACCGGGATTCGGCTGACGCATCAGCATCTGGAGGCGCTGCCCCACCATGCCAACCCGCTCCCGACCGAGGACGCGCGGCTGGCCGTCGTGACGACGCTGAACCTTCCGGACGGGCAGGTCCGCGACGTGCTGTTGCTGCTGCAGTCACTGGAGGTGGACGCGGCCGACGGCAGCGACCCGATCGTGCGCGGTGCCCAGATCGTCCCCCACAACAACCTGGTCTCCACCAGCTTGAACGGGCGCTTCCTGCCCGCCGATCTGCTGGCCATGGCCGACGCCCGCGTGCTGCCGCTGTCCGCGCCGATCCCCTGGGCGCAGGTGGAGCAGCTGGCGACACTGCCCGCGCACCAGGCCCGCCTCACGCTGCCGTTGCTGCTCGACCACGCGACGCCCGAGGAGACCGCGGCCAGCGCCGCGCGGGCGTTCGGCCTGGCCCCGCCCGCGCCGGAACTCGCCGCCGAGCAGCAGAGCGCTGATCAGACCCCGCAGGCCCAGGAACCCGCGGCGCCCCAGGACCACCAGCAGGAGCCGGCCGAGCCGGCCCCAGTCACTGAGGAGCCGAAGCAGGAGGAGAGCGTGACGGTCACGGAGCCGGAAGCGACAACAGGACCGTGGTCCAGCCGCATAAAGATCGTCACCGACGGCGGAGGGACCTTCGTCACCGGCACCGGCGCCGCCGGGTACTGGGAGCAGGAAGCAGAGCTGCGCGATCTTCTGAAGAAGGGCCGCCGCTTCGCCTTCCGGGAGGGGCGCTGGCGCTACCAGGGCCGGGCGGCCGACCGCGACCATGTCGTGGAGGAGATCCGCGCCTACCTACGGACCATGGACGAGCGGGCGGTATCCGCGCCGGCGACCCCGGTGACGGAGTACCCGCCCACCGAGCAGCAGCAGAAGATCATCGATGCAGCCCTCGCCGGGCGGGACATCGCTGTCCAGGCGCTCGCCGGAACCGGCAAGACCTCCACGCTGCAGATGGTCACCCGGCGGATGCCCGACAAGCGCATCGTCTACGTCGCGTTCAACCGCAGCATTGCTGACGAGGCGAAGCGGAAGTTCCCGCGCAACGTCACGGCGGACACCTCCCACGCGTTCGCACGAGCCGCGTTGAGGAACACCCCGCTGCGCGACAAGATCGCCAAGGCCGGGCGCAACGGCGGCGCGCGCCGCCCGAAGGACGTCGCCCAAGCCCTGGGATTGAGCGAACCGCTGAAGTACAAGGGCGGCGGCATCGAGCCGGAGGACGTGGCACGAATCGTGATGTCGGCCATCCGCCGGTTCCGCGAGAGCGCCGACGCCGAGCTGGGGACGCAGCACCTCGGGCAGAGCTGGGCGGCCAGCCCGGCCGCTGCCGGACTCCTGGAGGTCGCCCGCCGCGCGTGGGCGGACATCGCCGACCCGAACAGCAACAAGCTGTACTTCAGTCACGACGACTACCTCAAGCTGTGGGCTCTGACCAACCCGCGGCTGAACTACGACGTGATCCTGTTCGACGAGGCGCAGGACATCAACTCGGTCCTGAAGAAGGTCATCCAGGACCAGGACACCCAGACGATCGTGGTCGGGGACAGCAACCAGAGCATCTACGAGTTCCGCGGCGCGATCGACGCGCTCAAGGACTGGCCGGCCGACGAAGTCCTGCCGCTCACCCAGAGCTGGCGGTTCGGCCCGCAGGTCGCGGCCGTCGGCAACGCCTACCTGCAGTTGCTGGGCTCGGACTTGGTCTTGGAGGGCAACCCCGCGCTGGACACCACCCTCGGTCCGGTCGAGGAGCCCGACGCCGTGCTCACCCGCACCAACGTCGGCGCGATCGCCGCCGTGTTCGCCGGCTTCGAGGCGGGCAAGCGAGTGGCGCTGGTCGGCGGCGGCCGAGACATCGAAGAGATCGCGAAGGCGGCGCGTGACCTTCAGCGTGGGCGCCGCACCAAGCACCCCGAACTCCAGGCGTTCGACAGCTGGAACGAAGTCCGCGAGTACGCCGAGAGCGAGGACGACAAGTCCCTGCAGATGTTCATCCGGCTCGTCGATCGCTACAGCCCAGAAGGCCTGCTGGGCATGATCGGGGGCCTGGTGCCGGAAGACGCCAAGGACGAGGAGACCCGCCCGGAGTTGGTGGTCTCCACCGCCCACAAGGCCAAGGGCAGGGAATGGGACCGGGTGCGCATCGGCCCGGACTTCCCGCAGCCGTCGGAGGACGAGAACGGGGAGTTGGTCCTGCCCGCGGCCGAAGAGCTGCGGTTGGCCTACGTGACGGTGACCCGGGCCAAGGAGCGCTTAGAGATCGGCTCGCTGGGCTGGGTGCACACTCTCGGTGAGGGACTGCCTCAGCCCGCCGCCGCACAGCAGACAGTCACGGCCGCACCGGAGCAGGCCACGTCCGAACAACCCGCCACCGAGGCGGAGCCCGCCGTGGTAGCAGTCACCGAGGCGGCGGAACGGCAGGCGCTGGCCGGCGCGGGCGCGGCGCCGGAACCGGTGCGAGGTCCGCTGGTCACGGTCAGCCTGTCGACCGACGGGAAGGGCCAGCTGGCCGTTGCCGTCGAGGCTGACGGCTCGCGCCACGAACGGCCTGTGCCTGATCTGGGCGTAGCGGATCTGCCGGGGGTGTCCCTGCCCGTGACGGCGCAGGTGCCCGCGCTGGTCCGCCCATCCTCGGCCAGGGAGTCGCTGGTGTCCGATGAGGAGGTCGCCAGCTGGCTGTCGGCGCATCTGCCCGGCAGCGCGCTCGCGCCCTGCTGGGACGCGCAGCAGGCGCGCGCGGGGCTGACCGCGGCGGTGCGCGACGCGCTGCGCGACTCTATGGCCCCGGCCGCGGAGGACATCGCGGCGTGGCTGGTGGAGACCGCCGCCGAGCAGGAGCGGCTGGTGCGCGCCGCGCACGTCAACGACCAGGACAACTTCGCCCTCGTCTTCGCGCGGGCCGCCGACGACCTGGTCACCGACGGCGGCTCCGAGCACCTGATCTGGTCCTACCTGGGTTCCACCACCCGCCGTGAAGAGGTGCTGCGCCTGGCGGTCCCGGCCGCCTACGAGCAGCTGGGCCGTCTGGAGCTGTCCGAGGACACTCAGCGCGAGGAGCCGGCACAGGTCGCCGCGCAGGAATCGGTCCCGGACGCCGCCCCGGAGCAGCAGGCCCCGGACGCCGAGGACCGGCAGCGCCTGCTCGACGGACTCGGCGACCGCATCATCCTCGGTCACATCGGGCCGCAGCCCCAGTCAGTGGAAACCGAGATACCTGAGACCGCATCGGCGGTACCCGAGGCGGCTCCGCAGACCGCAGACGAGCAGCCGTCGCTGTTCGAGGACGGCAGCGCCCCGGCCTCTGCGGCCGAGACGGCCGACGCCGAGAAGACCGGGGGCGCACCGGCGGAGGCTGCGGGCGAGGTTGCCGCTGCCGGGCGGCCGGCTCCCCTGCCATGGGACTATGACAAGATCCGCCGCCGCGCCCAGGTCGGTACACGCCGCGGGCAGGCCAGCACCATCCCCAACCTCGCCCGCGAGATCAGCGAGGCCCTGGGTTCCAGCCGCGCAAGAATCGTGTGGGAGCAGGATCACCCCTTCGACCAGTTCCTGCTCAACCTCCAGCACACCCTCGACGGCTTCGGCGAGGAAGATGCCGCCACCCGCGCCCTGGTGGAAGAGGTTGCCGGTGATCTGCGGCAGCGGATCGGGCAAATCGCCGACCGCGCAGCCGAGCACTACAAGACGCTGATCACCCCGAACGCGGACGACCCGCAACTGCTGGCCACGCTGGAGGAGCAGCTCACCGCCGACAACCGGCTGCCCGAGCTGACCAATCCGTTCGTCCGCGAGGCGCTGGTGCTGGTCCTGCACACGATTGACGAGGCCGAGCGCACGGCGCGCAGTCGCAAGCTCAAGCCGGCCGCTGTGCGCGATGCGCTGGACCAGATTGTGGGCCTGGCAGGGTTCAGCGCGGTCGAAGACCAGCTGTTCCCGCACTTGGACGCGGCGCTGACGCCAGTCAAGGTGCAGCTGGACGTGGCCCGTGAGGTCATGGCCGAACTGGGCTGGGACGCACAGGTGGTGGAGGAGTACGCCGAGTTGCGCCGAGCGATCGCCGAGCGCCAGCAGCCGTCCGCGGAGACGCACTCGGCTGAGCCGCAGCAGGACGGGCCGCCCGGCAAGGGGGAGACCGCCGAGGGCGGCGAGGAGGCCGCGCCCGAGCCGCTGACCGACCGTGACATCGCGGCCGCGCTCAGCCGGATCACCGACCACGACTTCGGTCAGCTCATCTTCGATCTCGACAGAGGCCAGAAGCGGTACCCGCAGCTGTACGACGGGCTCTTTCGGATGCCCGTGGGGCCGGGGAACGAGCAGGGCCAGGAGACGGCGAGTGCCTTCTCCTCCCGGTCGGGACTGGAGATCGCGGTCTCCGTGGGCGGCACGCTCGTCCGCGCGGGCAAGATCCCGTGGTCCCGCGCGGTCACCTGGCTGAGGCCGGCCCTGACCCCATTGCGCCGGGAGCTGATCGTCGAGACCTGGCGTACGGGCAACGCGCTGCAGCGCACGGAGGACGGTTTCACCGTCATCGGTGAGCACGACCGCTTCCAGGCTGCACGCCAGGAAGTGCGGGACCTGCTCGGGTCGTTGAAGGACACGCTGATCAGTGAGTCGCTGCGGGCCCAGGAGGAGGGCACGGCCGAGGACCTGATCGCGCGGAACCGGCTGTCGGCGCAGGAGCCGGACGACGGGCTGATCAGCCTGGATGACTTGGTGGACCCAGGCAGCGCGAACGAGCGGGCAGGCGAGGAGGCGTCTTTGGAGCGAATCCGGCGCCTGTCGGCCGTGCTGCCGGAGCGCCACACCAGCGCCAAGCCGCTTGGCGAGGTACGGCCGGGAGACGCCTTCTGGCAGGTCTCGCCGCAAAGGCTGCTGTTCGTGGCGGACGGCCCCGCCACCGTCGAGGAGGGGCGGATCTCCATCGCCGGCGAGCTGCTGCTGGGAGGCGGCGAGCGGCGCCCGTACGTGTGGTCACTGCCGCAGTGGACCAGCCTCGACGTCCAGGTGCAGCCACTGATGCTGCCGCAGTCACTGGGCGACCTCATCGACGTGCCGCTCGACGCCGGCGCCGAGGGCCGTCCGTACGGTGCGGTGGGCGCTCTCGCCGAGGGGGCTTCCGCGGCGTCGCAAGAGCCGGTCGCTGCGGCCGAGGCAGAGCCCACGGCTGTACAGGAGAGTGCCGAGGAGGTCACGGCCGCCGAGCCGCAGACGGAAGCGGGCGCTGGAGCGGCAGATGAGCGCGGTGCGGAGCAGGCGGTGACCAGGCAGCCGTCCGGGCCGCCCATGGACAGCACGGACACTGCCGTCACAGGTGCCGCCCCGGCGAGACCGGACGACAGCGCGGCAGCGCAGCTGTACGCGGACCGGGACGCCTTCCTGCGGGAGTTCACCCAGCTGCGGCAGGCCTACGAGGCATGGGCGGCCTGCGACACCGGCCGGTCGATGCTGGCGGAGGCCCGGGAGCTGCGCGAAGAGACCGGCGTCGCCGCCGCGAACGAGGCCGCGCAGATCGAGGAGGCGTGGCGCGCTGTCGCCCTGGCCAGACTGGGCGACACCGATCCGCAAGCCCTCGCCCGCAGCTACCGGGAGCTGATCTCGGCCGCGACGCTGGCCGGGCGCTCGATGGACGCGCGCCGGGCGTTCACCTCGGTCGCCGACCGGCGGCTGCTGCAGGCCATGATCGCGCAGGCCCGGGAGCAAGCGGAGCGTCTGGAGGCGACTGCCGCCCAGCAGCCCGCCCAGTCGGCGCCAGCGGAAGCGGCCACCGTGACGCCGGCTCCGCAGGGTTCCCCCGCCCCGGTGGCCGAGCAGGAGGCTGCGCCAGCCGACGGTGCCGACCTCGCCGCGGAAGCCGATGTCGATGCCGTCGCGGACGACTTCGACTTCTGGCGCGACGTGATCGGCGACGACCTGGTGGTTGACGGGGCCGTCTACGACAGCGACGAGTGGGAGATGGACGGCGAAGGCGGCGTGCGGCGCCGGGAGACCGACACGGACCTGGCCGACTTTGACACGGCGGTCGACGGCACCGAGGAGGCGGAGACGGAGCCCTCCGTTCGGCCCGCCGATGCGTACGAGCCCGCCGCAGGCGCTCAGCCTGCCAGCGACACGATGGAGGAGGAGCCGGAGGCACCGACGGAGGAGCCACGCTCCTCGGCCACGGATGAGTTGGACCAGCACTTCGAGAGCATCATGGCGGTGCTCCGCGGCGGCGGCGCCGGTGAGCAGCAGAGCGTCCAGCCGAACGCGTCGGCGCCCGCGGCCCCCACACGCCGTTTGAGTGACGAGGAGGAACGGAGGCTCAACGCCCGGTACGAGGTACTGCGCGAGGAGTTGGACCGGACCCTGCGGAGCATCGACGCCGATCCGATTCTGCCGCGCACGCAGAACCCGGCGGTCGACGCGGCCGACGCGGCGGAGCTCGACGCCGCCATGGGGGCGGTCCAGGACCAGGCAGGCTATTACTGGGGCACCCCCGAGTGGGAGACGATCCGGCAGGTTCGCGACGCGGCGCAGGGCCTGCGGGCGGCGATCCGTGAGGCGCTGGGCACCTACGCCGAGGGGCTGGTGCGCGATGTGCGCACCCACGGTCTGGACCGCACGATCCAGGCCCGGACGGCACGGGTGATCTCGCACGCTGCCTTCGCGCTGGCCCGGCGGCTGGACCGTGGTGGGCAGCGGGACACCGCCGCCTGGCGGGCGGTGTGGCGGTTGCACCGTGCCGCGGCCACCCGGGCCGACCGGCTCACCGGCCTGCTGCCGCCCGACCAGCGCATCGACCTAGCCGACCAGCTGCGGGGGGCCTGGCAATGGCTCGCCTCGCGGATCACCATCCGGCCCGCCGGTGAGGAAGGCGCCGACCGCGAGACCGGCGGGCGGGTGCGCGCCTTGATGGAACGCGGATTCGAGACGATCAAGCAGGCCTACCACACGGTCGCCGACCGGATCGGCGACCTCGCGCAGCACCCGCTGTGGCGGCGCGTCACTGCTGCCTTCGAGTCCGCGCGAGAGGTGATGGACCGGGCCTGGCTCGGCGTCCATCGGCTCTCGGCCGACAACGCCACGCTGGGCACCGGGCGGATGCTATGGGTGCGCACCGTCGAGATGATCTCTCATGGCATCCGGACGCTGCTGGACCGACTGGAGCGCGGCGGAAACCGCGACGGCCTGCGCTGGAACGCGCTGCGCGTGCTGCACCACGCGGCCGAGGAGCACATCTCCCACCTGCGCGGCTACCTCCCCGAGGGGCAGACCACCCCGCTGGGCACCTACTACGACCCCGAACCGGCCGCCCAGCAGGCTGCCCAGAGCACCGCAGTGGACGGCGAACAGGCCACCAACAGCCCGGCCCCGCAGGCCACGGCTCAAGCTCCCGGACAGGAACCTGGGCCGGGTTGGAACCCCGAGCACGAGCCGTTCCGCAGCCGGTGGTTCGACGAGGTACGCGCGGCGCTGCCCCGCGAGCCGGTACCGGACGGAGAGCTGTCCCGCGGTGACATGATCAGCCTGCTGTTCCGGGAGAACCAGCGGGTGGTGCGAGGGCAGACCGACCGGGCCGAGGCAGGCCAGCGGGCCAACCAGGCGGTCGAGCTGTACCTGAGCGGTCGGGGCAGTGAGGTGCCCGCCATGCTGGCCGGCCAGGGCTACGCCTACGTGCGAGGCGAGGACGGCGACCGGTGGCAGCTGCGCGCGAGCACCGACGGCCCAGCCGCGACGGCGCGGCCGGCCGCTACCGCTCCCGAGGCCTCGAACCAGTCGGAACAGCCGGCGGCCCCCGCAGCGGAGCGGGAGTCCACGGAGGCCCCGGCGCCGCCGCTGCCGCAGCGCCGCCGTGTCCCCGACGCTCCGGCCACAGCGCCCACGGCCGCGGTCCCGCAACAGCGGCAGCGCCAGGCGCCGGACCAGCGGTCCCTGACCCAGCAGGCCCTTGCCACGCAGGCGGAGCGGCTGCGCGACCGGGGTCAGCTCGCCGCCGCGGCGGCGACCACACCTGCCGAACGACGCAAGGCCGAGATGCTGCTGGAGCTGGCCGACAAGTCCCAGGCGGCGGCGCAGAAGCTGGCCGACAAGCCCCAGACGCAGGTGGCGCCGACGCAGGAAGGGGCGCTCATGGCCGAGCCGTTCCTCGCGGCGCTGCGTGTCCACGCGGCAGCCAAGGGCGCGGCGCTGCCGGAGGACGTGATCCAGGGCGCGTGGCAGGCGGCGATGAAGGCGACCGCCGCAGCCCAGCGGCCGTCGGCGCAGCCGCAAAGCCCTGCGCCGAAGGGTCCGACGGCGAAGGGCCCGAGGAAGGAGAAGGAGCAGCGTCCGCAGCGGCACGCGCAGCAGGAGATCCACGGCCAGCAGCGCAATGCCCCGAGCACTCCGGGGCGTAGGTAGGGAGTGCTCGGGGCCGGTGGCGGGCGCCGTTCAGCGGCGGGCGTAGACCGCCAGGATCTCGCCGGTGCGGAAAACGCCGTTGGAGGCGGCCAGGTAGATGGGGACCTCGGCCGCCTCGGACAGCGCCTTGGCGCTACCCGCGGCGAGGTCGACGCGAGCACCCTGCTCGGTGCTGTCCGTGCCGTCCGGGGCGATCGGCAGTCGCCCGTACAGGCTGGAGGCGTCACTGCCGTCGCCGGTGTGGATCAGGCCGTAGGCGGTGCCGTCGTCGCCGACCGCGGTGAAGTCGATGCCCTTGCTGCTCGCCGAGCTGGTGTAGCAGCGGCCGGTACGGGAGTTGAGGTCGAAGGCGGTCTGCCCGGAGACCAGGTAGCGGCCGTTCGCGGAGGTGCGGGTGGAGCTCTGCGCAGAGCCGGGCTGCAAGGCCAGTCGATCGGCGGAGGTGCAGCTGACCGAGGCGATCGTCTTCCCGGTAGCCAGATCCTGGACAGTGAAGGTGGTCTTCGAGTCGGCGCTGAGGGCGGGCTGGTCGGTCTGGGAGTCGCTGGAGTGCCAGGCGGCGATGAGGTACTTGCCCGTGACGGCCAGTGGGATGCCGGTGTGCATGCCGCGCGGGGCGGTGGTGGTGCTCGTCCACGCATCGCCGACCTGGAAGCCGGTAGTGCACGGCTGGCCGCTGCCGTTGCCCCACCGGTCACAGCCGGTGGTCTGCTGGTACGTGGAGACCACGCCGGCGGAGGTCGCGAACGTCGGGGTGGCACTAAGCGTGCAGGTGGCCCCGCCGCAGCCCGGTATCGTCACGTCCTTGGCCGTGACGGAACGCTTGGCACCGGTGGCCGGGTCGATGACGGTGGCCTGGCTGTAGGTGCCGTGGTCCGCGGCGCCGACCAGGAAGCCGCTGCCGCTGGCGGCGAAGGACAGGGCCCGGTCGGACGGGACGGGCAGGTCGAGATGGTGGGCGGCGGTCGCCTTGGCCGGGGAGCGGGCGGGGATGATGTCCACCGTGACGGTGGGGGCGGACTGCTTCAGCCCGTTGCCGCTGGTCTTGCCCTGACGGGCGAGCAGGACCTGCTCGCGGCCCCCGACGGTCACGACGAAGACGCCGGTGCGGACGTCGCTCAGCGCGGCCGGGGTGAAGGTCCAGGCGACCTTGCCGGTGGCCAGGTCGTACGCCTGCACGCGGGAGGTGTCTTCGGCGGCCTGCACCACCAGGTTGCTGCGGGGCGCAACGGCCACCAGGGGGAAGCCACTGGACCCGGCCTGAACGTCCGGGGTCTCGGGACTGGCCTTCGTGCTCCAGCCGCGGGTGGCATCGAACCCGTCCGGAACCGGCAGCCGCACCGGCGTCGTGCCTGTGCCTTGGGTGCGGGTCGGCGAGGGGGATGGCTGCTGCGCGTCGCTATCGGAGCCACCACAAGCGCTGACGAGGGTGAGCGCAACGGCTAGCAGGACCGGGGCGGCTATCCGCCTCACCGCGCGATCGCACATCGTCGATCGTCTGACGGTGCCGTGACGGGCGACGAGCCATGTGTTGGTTGGGTGGTGACTCATCAAGTCCTCCGAGAACAAAGAGCGTTGCTGTCGGAAAGGAGTTGCGAGATTCACACTAACCTGAAGGACCTTAAGGTTTGAGGAAGTTAGGATGCGCGGCATGGGTGAGGTGGGCGATAGGGAACAGGGCATTGAGGCGGCGCGGGGCAAGCTGGGTGAACTCGTCAACCGGGCGACCTATCTGGGCGAGGTGACCTACCTGACGCGCAACGGTCGACGGGTTGCCGCTGTGGTGCCGGTTGTACCGGGCGAGGAACAACCGGTGGCAGTTGCGTCGGCTGGCGCCGCCGCGTCCGCACGGGTGTGGTGCGACGAGGACGGCGGATGGTGGATCGAGACGCCGGAGCCGGGCGGGAGCGGGCCGTGGGTGCGGCGGCTTGTCGTCGACGGCCCCTCGGTTCCGGCCGAACAGGCGGCTGGCGGTGGCGTGCTCCGCCGGATTGGGCGCCTCTACGGTGCGTAGTGCACCCCGTGGGCAGTCGGCAAGCTTTGAGAGGAGCCGGTGGCCGGCTTCGGACCTGAGGCGGGCCGTGGTGACCTTCGTGGCAGCCGACTCTGACAACGGCCCTACCCCGGCACCAGTTGTCAGAGGTGGCGTGTAGCGTCCGGCCGTGACTTACGGACTGACGCGCCTTCTCCGTACCGAGGACGACTGGTCTGACTTGCTGTGCCTCATCGCCGAGCTGGATCCTGAGCCGCTCCGGTCTGCCTTGCTCCTGGCACCGGGCAGGATCACCGTCTGGCGGGAGGCCTCGGTGAAGGCAGGCAGAGAAGCCCCAGCAGGCCGGGCCGACTTCATCGTCCTACTGGACGACATCGAGCGCACGGTGATTGAGGTGAAGCTCGGTGCTGGTGCTCACGGCGATCAGTTCGCGGCGTACGACGCCTGGGCGGACGCGAAGGGCATACCGGTATCAGCCCACTACCTGGTGGGCCCGAACGCTGATCCCATCCCCAACGAGCCGAGCCATTGGTCGCGTCAGCTCACCGTCGCCGGCCTCCTCGCCAGCTGGAACCGCTCGCCGGATGACCTCGCCCGACTCCTATCCCAACGAGCCCTCCAGCAGTTCATACAACTGGAGGCCGAGGCAATAGGTCCGGCGAGCCAGGCCTCCATCGGGCTGAGCGACGCACTGCGTCTGCGGCGACTGGCCAGCATGACGCAGGCTACCGCCCCACCCGGCACGATCTTCAAGCCGAAGCAACGCTCTGAGGCCGGAGCCGCGAACATCTGCGCCTGGCGAAAGACGGCGGACGGCTACGTTGCCGCCGAGATCCAGCGCCTAAATCCGAGGAGTCCCAGAGGCGGCACGGGCACTCCCTTTGAGATCCGCATCATGGTTGGGATCCCAGGGGCGACGCCCGCGGCCGACGGAGAACTCGCGGACCAACATCGAGGCTGGCTCGCCCGCCGTAGCTTCGTGCAGCACGCGGGCTCGACCGTCCAGGCGATGGTGGTGGCACCGGAAGACGACGGATTCAAGACGGAGAAGTCGAGAGGGAAAGGCCACCCGCGGTACCACGGATATAAAGGCGGCGGGCAGGGAAGCTCGGCGGTGCTCCGGAGCACGGTCGACTTGAACGACATGGTGACCGCGTTCTCCGCCGCGCTGCAGTACCTCACCACGTACCCAGAGCAGTAGACCAGGCCGAGCGCGACCCGGCGGCGGGCCCCCTCGCCGTCGATCAAGACCACTTCAGCCCCCAGACAGAGGACGGCAGTGCCCACTTCGATCCCCGCCAACGTCGCGGCTGCTGACATGCGTCGGCTGGGCAACGCCGAGCCTCTGGAGCCCTACCCAGGCCGCGCCCGCGAACCTTGGATGTGCCGTCACATCCCGTGCCAGCAGGTCATCTATCCGAACCGCAACAACGTGATGAACGGCCAGGGGGCCTGCATCTGGTGCGCGCCCAACGCCCCGAAGAACCCAGAAGAGGCCAAGGCGGCGATGCTGGAGCACGGCTTCATCGTGCTGGTGGACTTCCTCGGGACTGGCAAGCCGTGGCTCTCACAGTGCGTAGCGGCCGGGCACATCGTGGCGCCCCGGTACGACAACGTCACCGGCCGCAACGGCGGCTGCCGGTTCTGCAAGCGCTATGGCCCCGGTGACCCGCACGAGGCGGTCGCTGACATGCGGGCCGCCGGCTTCCGCCCCCTGGAGCCGTTCAAGAACATCGCCTCGCCCTGGCTCTCGCTATGCGAGCGGTGTACGAAGACCTCCTCGCCCCGGTTGAACAACGTCCGGACCAGGGGCGAGTGCTGCCAGCACTGTGCGCGCTACGGACTGGATCCGGGCGCCCCGGCCCGCCTGTACGTCCTCTCCCACGCGGAGTACGGTGCCGTGAAGATCGGGATCACTGGGCTACGGACCCGCGAGGACCGTGTTGCCCGGTTCCGGGTCCACGGCTGGGTGCCGTTCACCCAGATCGACTTTGCCACGGGCGCGGATGCCTATCGGGTTGAGCAGAGCGTGATCCGCCGACTCAGGATCGGAGGGCACGGGGTGTTCCTCGGTGACGTGCAGATGCCGATCGGCGGCTACACGGAGACGTTCGACGCGACGTCGGTGTCCGTTGAGCGGCTGCTCGCGCTGGCGGAGGCAGAGCGGTAGCGGCTCGACGTTAGGCCGCGCCGACCGCGGAGCCCCGGCCGATGCGAGCCAGCGCCTCACCGCTTCGAGATGTTCGGGCAGCAACCCGATGCACAGGTCCGGTTGGACTTTCAGTCGCCACCCAGTTCTCGCGCGGCAGGACGCCTGTCACCTCGCGGAATGTGCGGGTTCAGACCCTAAATTTCGATCACTGCTCTCGGGTCTGCCCAGATTGAGCGAAGTTCGGCGATGTCGTTCAGCGGAGAGTGCTTCGTGACCTCGACGATCCCGGCGACGCAAGCCTGCACAGTCTCCGGGTCGCGGTCCTCGATTGCCCTGTCGAGTCGAGCGAAGAAGCCTCGGTGCAGGTCGCGACGCTCGCCGAATACGTGGTCCAGGTAGTCCCGCAGGCCTTGGCTTGCGGCGTTGATTCTGGCGACCTCCTTGTCGCGGTCCGCGGCAATCCGGGCGCGCTCCGTCAGACTGGCGTCAATGCCCTTGGCGACGTCGATGATCGCCATGAGGTACTGGGCGGCATCCGCGGTGGTGGCCACACGGCCGACCGTTTCGACGACGGTACTTACACGGGCCTTAAGGCATTCGTGGACTCCGGGCTGTAGTCGCGGTACTTGACCACGAGGATTTCGCCGCTCGTGTCGAGCGTCAGATCTGGGTTCATCACAGGTGCTTCGGCGAGTTCGACGACGCCCTTCACCAGCTGAAGCGCCGTATGGAGCCGGTGCGCATGGTCATCGCAGTCGAGGTCGAACCCGCCGGGCGCACGCTCAGCCTCTTCCAGGTGGTCGAGCGCGTCACCGGCCCGTCGAACCATCCCAGCCAGCACGGCGAGCAACTCGCCGATTCGGCTGTCCACGGCTTGAAGGAGCACCGAGCTCCGGTGGTAAGTGGCGACTGCCCTCTTGACGTCTGCGTCGAACTTCGCGACATCCTTGTCCACATCGGACTTTTGCTTAATCAGCGATCCGACGGTCAACGCGACCGCCGGTACCGCCGTGATGATGTTGAGCCGACGAACGCCTGCTGCGACGCCCCCGCCACCAGCAGCCTTCGTGCCGCCTCCAATGACCGCCAGGGTGGCATTTCTCTTTGCTGCGCCGCTCAGCGTGTTGATCACAGTACCGGTAGACGCGGTGGCGACATTTGCGACAGTTGCATACGTGGCACCACTCAGTGCGATTCCGGCGGCCGCCGACGCGATGCCCCTCATCGTGGACGTGGTCCCGCTGATGCCGGAGACCTCGGGCGACGTATCGATTTCGCGATTCGTCGGCGCCTCTCCGCTCTCGATGACTTGGCGTCCATGCATCCGTAGCTGCCGCTCGTTGCGTTCAGCAAAGGCCCGTATTCGAGGCGTCACGGTATCGAGAGCGGACTGTTGCCGAATGCCCAGGCTTCTCAACTGCGCGATGGTGGATTCGGCGATGCCGCGGTGCTTCGCGTGCTCAGCATCGTGGTGGGCCTGGAGGTCTGCGATCTTCTTCTTTGCTCGATCCGCGATGACCTTGTTTCCAATCACGCCGACGGCAGACGTGCCAGCGGCGACGGCCACGGGGATCACCGGGAACTGCATCGTGACCTCCGTGTGATGTACGCCGCGACGGGCTCCAGGTCCTTCACGTGCCGCGCTGTCACCTGAGTTAGCGTCAAAAAGGGGAAGATTTGAGTCTAGTTGGTCTCGCCCGGGAGTCTGGCCGTCGTCAAATGTTGCTGCACTCCTCAGCAGGATGGAGCGTAGCGGGTTGTAGCCGCGTGTCCACGTTGAGGGTGGTCGGGGAGGGTCCCGCAGCCCAGGACTGTGCCGACGGGTGACATATAAGAGTCGGTGCCTGCAGCCTCCTTGAACACGGCTTCCTCGAAACCAGCCGCACCCAGCTCAGGCGCGACCGTAGATTCTGCTACGACTCTCGCCAGGCCCTCGCCTCCTCTGCCATCGCTGCGCGAGCTGCCTTGACCCTGCGGTCACCCAGGCTTCCCATCTTGGCCAAGTTGAGAGGCGGCCGTAACGCCTTGAGGACGGCAGTCTCAACCTCATCGAGGACCACGCCGTCAGGCCGTACCCACACCGAGAGCCGCAACCTCGCGTGCATCCATGCCGACAGCCGCTCATCGCCGCTGTTCTCCAGAGAGTAGTTGGCGCTGCCGTCGGGCCGAGCGAGGTTGCGGGGCACTGCTCGTAGTTCGAGTGGTTCCCGCAGGAGCGCCGAGAGTGTCCGTCGTAGGGTGGAGGAGCCAGTCTTGCCCGTTGCGAAATGTGTACGCAGATCGCGCCCTACCAAGCTGCGCTCTGCCTTCCCCACGTAGAGGGGATGGCCCACCGCACCTACCGCGAGTCCTTCGACCGCCAGCAGGTCGCCATGGACCGCATAGAGGCCTGCCTCGTACGGCACCACCTCAAGGGCTTCCTTTGCTGTGTACTGCAGGCCATTGGCCAAGGCAGCGAGAGCAGCACACACCATGGCTTCTTCCACGGCGACGAGCTTAGGGGTTGGGTACGACAGATCAACCGCTCTGAACCGTGCGATCGAGCGGTGTGCCCCTCGCACTCGCACCGTGGAGCTCACGCAGCGGGCAGCCGGCCGCAGACGAGGTTCAGTGCCCGCAGCCTGGCGACGAAGACTTGCTCTGCCAGGAGGCCGACGCGCGGGTCGGGCTGGAGCGGGAGCGCCCCGGGCTGCCCGCGGCGCCTGCGACGGATCACGGGACGGCAAAGTCTTGCGACTCGGGTAAGACACCATCCACCGCCGATGCCGAAGCACATGACCGCTGACAGAGCCCACCGACGCCGGAGATCGTCTGTCGGTCAAGGCCGACGGTCCGATCGTCAGCACCCGAGGAACCCGGCCTCACGGCTTACTGCACAAGCTGACGCTTGCCCGTGGCTCCGAACCTGTCAACCACCAAAAAGGCAGTGCCTAGTTCGTTCAGAGTCAGCTCCAGACGCCACAGCGCGACCTCGCCGTCGTCAGTGTATGGGCGCAGCCCGGAAAACTGGCCCTGCTTCCAATCGCTGTACTCCTCCGAGTGGAAGGTGATCTCGCTGTCCCAGACGCGGCATTCGGTGTCGTATTGGTCCCAGTCGGCTTCATCGTAGGTCTCTTCGTGGAGACCTACTTCAGCCCAGGCGAACAGCCCCGGCACGACATCGGCGTAGCTGGAAAGTCCGAGCATGATGGGCCACCTCGCGAGCTCGGTCGGCGGTTGGCCGTCCTCGTTGTCGACGCCGAGGACGATCTCGCCCCGTCCGGAGGTCTTGTTGACCCATTCCTCGATGTCGATGACGAGGCGCTCGCCGGCCGCGAGTCGCTCCATCCACGGCCGAGCCAGCTGCAGATCACGGATGCGCAGCACGTACGGGTCGCCCTCGGCGGCCTCGCGCAGCGCCGAAGCCGCTTCTTTGCCGAGGATCTGATTGCAGGGAACGAGCAGCTTCCAACCACCCTGGCGGGTTCTTTGCAGCGTCTCGCGGCTGACGAGCTGCCAGTAACAGACCCGAGCCTTCGGTTCGTACAGGACCACTACGACCGGCAGGGAGTGGTTGAGCCAGTACTGGACGTGTTCGGCATCGGGCCGGAACCACCAGCCGTCTTGAGTGGTCTCCTTGAACCAGCTCTCACCGCTCTTGATCTGCAGCGCGAGCAGTCGACCCAGCACTTCTTCCGTCTCCACGATTTCGACGTGGGCGTCGATCCCGTAGTCCTCGGTCGGCTGCTCCCTAAACAGCCACCCCAACTCATCCTGGACAGCGAGCTGGGTGTGAGTGACTCCTTCACTGCCGACCTTGGCAGCGGGCATGCGGCGCATCATGACCGCCATTATTCGCTGTCCTCGGCGCGCCGCGTGGCGGCAGTACCGGGCTCAACACTGACGACGTCGGCGCATTGCCAAGCGGTTGACCGCCGCAGCCGCTGCGGCGGCACGCTGAGGTACAGGGAGGAGCGGCAGATGCACCGGTAGGGTCAGGCGCCCAACGCGTAGGCGTGCGGTAGTGAGCCGAGGCGTCAGCCTTCTTCAGCTTCGAGTCGTGGCCGTCCCGGGCAGGGGCAGCTGACCGCTGAGGAGGGCGCGGATCGCTTCCTCCAGAATGGCCACCGTCCGGCGCAGTTCGTGGTTCTCCTGTGCCTTTTCGTCGTCCCTGTCGGGGCTGGCCTCGAATGCGGCGTCCATGGCCCGCAGCCGCTCATCCAGGGTGCCCTCCGGAGGCGAGGTGTGCCCGAGGGCAGCCATGCGTGCCTGCCGCTCGGCGAGCCACGAGGCGAGCTGTCCGCGCTGCTCCTGACTGAGGCCGTCGGTCGGCCGCTCCTCCATGTTTCCTCTCCTTCGTTGTTAGCTAACTGGGCCCCGGCGGGGGCCCACACCGGGGCCGGGACGCTGCTGGCGCTGCTGCTCGTCCTCCGCCGCCTGGCGGGCTCGCCGGGAGGAGGCGACCGTCCGAGCGATGTCCGGGCTGCCGGTCGGCGGCAGGCCCCGCCGGGCGCGCTCGCTTTCGCGCAGGGCGTGCAGCTCGGCGAGCCGCTGCTGGATCCGCGAGCGCTGGAAGAGTGTCAGGGCGTCGTGCAGCTCAGTCCACTGCGCACGCAGGTCGGTTTCATCGGAGCTCTCCCCGAGGGGGTCGTCCCTGTCAGTTTGGTGCAGCATGCGCCAGCTCGCCAAGGCGGTTACAAGCTCCCGCCACTGGGCCTTCTGCTCCTCGTCCTGCTCGTCGGGCGCTGGTATCTGCTGGACCCATTGCTCCGGCGGTTCCTCGCCGTCCAACACCAGACGCAAGGCGACGTCAGCGAACCCCGCGGCGGCGGCCGTGACCGCATGCCGGTCGTCGGCGTCGGTGAAGCGGGCCTCCAGGAGGCGGCGGTGGAAGGCCTCAGCGGTACGCGCCGCGATGCGTATGCCGGAGACGGGATCGTCCGGCCGCGCGCGGGCGGCAGCCCACGCCCGGGTGCGCCGACTGACCTCGTCGATCCGATCCTGGAGGGTCGCCCAGGCGTGGGCGTCGCCGGGGTCCTCGGGCTGCTCGCCGATGCCCTCGACGGCGTCGTCCAAGCCGTGCCGGACCCGCCAGGCATCCGCCAGCGCCGCGGTGCGCTCCCACAGCGTCCGAAGCTCGGTGCCGGTACTCGGGACAGGGCCCAGCATGCGCGCCCAGGCCGGCGGGTGCGCGGCCAGCAGCGCGCCGTTGTGCTCCAGCCGCTGGGAGAGCACGATGCGGCGCTCGACCAGGTGGGCGCGCCAGGCTTCGGGGGTGTCCGCGTCCCGTACGGCGGCCGAGGGAGCAAGCCAGTCCGGGAGCGGGCCCGAGTGGTCCGGCACCGAGGCGGGGCCGTGGGGGAGCTGGTCGCGCAGGCGCCGCTCGGCGCGGATGCGCTCGGCGATGATCTCGGCGCGGCGCAGTCGCTGGCGGGCCTCGTCCTGCCGGTGCAGGTTGGCGGTCAGCTCGCGGCGGGTGACCTCGATCGGCTGGCGGGCGGTGTGGCTGGCGCCGCGCCGGGGCTCACGCTGCCAGTCCTCGCGCATGCGGTCGAGAGGGCGCATGTCCCGCCGCAGCTTCTGCTCGCGGCGCAGCTCCGCGTGCTCCGCGGCGGCGGTGCGCTCGGCGGCCTGATCGCCTTCGAGGGCGGCGCGGCGCATGCGGCGCCGGGCGTCGGCGATGGCGGCGGCGAGGTCGGCGCGGGTGAGGTGACCGTGCGGTCGGCGCGGCCAAGCCGGGTGCGGCAGGCCGTTCACGACGATATGGCGGGGCTGGCCAGCCACCGCCGCGTCGGCGCGGTGCAGTTCGTCCAGCGCCTCGCGCCGCAGGCGCTCGGCGCGCTCCAGAAGGCGGTCGAGTAACGGCTCGTCGAGGTGCTTGAGCGGGCGGCTGCGGCCCGGGTCCGACTCCCGTTCGGCGGCACGCTCGGCGGCAGCGCGGCCCTCTTCCCCCCGGGCGTCGATGCGCCAGGACAGCACCGCAGCGACGTCCTCGGCGTCGGCGAAGTCGCGTTCGCCGTACGCGGCGGCGAGCAACCGGGCGGCGTCCCAGCCTTCGGCTTCCGCCTTCTTCAGCGAGCGCTCGACCGCGGACCAGGCGTCGGAGTCGATGAACGCCTCGGCCGCGCCGCCCAGGACGCGTCGGGCGAGGTTCTTGATGCGGTGGCTGACCGCGCGGGCGTGGACGTCGGTGTACTCGGCGGCGAGCTGGCCGATGCTGTAGGCACGGTCCTGCTCGGCCTGGATGGTCTCGTGCGCGGAGACCGAGCCGCGGTTGCTGCGTGCGACCGTGTCGAGCACGTGCCGCATGCTCTGGCCCTCGTCCGCGACCACGTGCAGCCGGTTCGACAGACGCCCGCGGGTTGCCATGACGTACGCGGACTCGCGGCTGGTCCTGGCAGTGATCAAACCGTGCGCGGTCACCACCGTCAGGCCCTGCGCGCGGTGCACAGTGGAGGCGTAGCCGAGTTCAGCGTGCCGTCGCAGGTAGGAGGCCGGGAGCACTACACGGCCGCCGTGGCCGGTGTGCCGGACGGTGGCGTTGCCCGCCTGGTCGAGGGCTTCGATGCGCCACTGGTCGCCGTTCTTCACGAAGTCCAGGCCTGCGTTGACCGTCAGGCGGCGCTGGTTCCTCCGGGTGACGATCAGGTCGCCGACGGCCGCCTGCAGGTCGTCGCGCAGGGCGGTGGAGCGGGTCAGGTCCAGGCGGCCGGAGGCGATCTGGAACGCCTGGGCGCGCAGGTTGAGTTCGCGGACGGCATCGGTGTCGTCGGCCATCATCAGCGAGTGCAGGCCGGCCTCGGTGTCGGTCTGCCAGGCGGCGAAGACCGAGTCCAGCATCTCCTGCGGGCCCCCGCCGACGATCCTGCCCTGGGCGAGATGCCAGGTCCACGCGTCGGCTGGATCGCCGTCGCGCAGCGCCAAGGTGGCCTCCGCTTCCCCGCCGGTGTGGAAGCGGTGCAACTGCTCCAGTTCGACCGCGCCGACCTCGCGGGCCACCAGCCGCAGGGCGCCGCCGGACTCCACCGCGCCGAGCTGCGCGGGGTCGCCAATCAGGCGGACCAGGGCGCCGGCTGCTTCTGCCTCGGCGACGATCCGGGCGAGGTTGCGGGTTCCGGCCATGCCCGCCTCGTCGACGACGATGACGTCCCCGGGACGGAGCTGGAAGGCGTCCTTGACCTTGCGTCCTTCGGCGAGCCGGTCGCGCTGAGCGATCCAGCTGTGCATCGTGTGGGCGACGGTGCCCAGGTCGTCCTCCATGACCTTCGCCGCCCGGCTGGACGGGGCCAGAGGTATGAGGCGTCCGCCGCCGGCGGTGACGGCGTCGCGCACCAACTGCAGGGCAGTGGTCTTGCCCGAGCCGGCCGGACCGATGCCGACGACGACCAGCTTGTCGGAGCAGGCGAACGCCTGGGCCAGGCGACGCTGGCCGGGGTCGAGCGGGGGCCCGCCGAAGCGGTCGGCGATGGCGGTGAAACGGTCGGTGCCCAGCGGCGGGATGACCGAGGTACGCGCGGCGTTCAGGATGCGGGACTCGGCCGCCAGGACTTCGCTGGAGGTGTAGAGCCGGGACTCGCGGCGCCGGTAGATGCTGCTGCCGTCGGCGCGTAGCAAGGGCGCGAAGGGTTGGTGGAGGTCCGGGGGAGTCAGGTCGATCGAGCCGTGCGCGATCACCTGCCGGGTGATCCGCTCAGCCAGTCCCCGGGTGTCGCCACGGCCCCGGGTCAGGCGAACGACATGGCGTCGAGCCTCGGCGAGCACATGCCGCTCACCCCACACCGAGCGCTCGGAGGAGACCACCTGCAGCACGTCCCGCGCGGCCTGCTCGACGTCGACCGCGGCGACCGGGTCCTGATCCGTGGCCGAGCGGCGGGCGATGGCACGCAGGTGCTCCACCAAGCCGTCGACCCGCGCGGCGCCGAACAGCGCGATGGCCTCCTCACGCCAGGCCGCGCGCAGATCCGAAAGCGCACGGGCCTTCTTCTTGTGCGGCCTGGACATCTGCGCGGCCTGCTGGATGAGGGCCATGCGGGCGCCGGTGTCGGGCTCCTTGCCATACCGGTGCCGGTACTGCTGAAGCAGCTTGTCCAAGTCCTTGCGGATGTCCTGGGCCCGCTTGGAGAACGCCTCGATCAGGTCGTCTTCCAGGCCGCTGATGGCCATCACGGGCCGCTTGCCGGGGGTGACCTCCCGCTCCTCAGCCTGTACTCCGAGTCGGCGGCACAACTCCTCGACCACGCGCTGGTTGTACAGCTCGCTGGCCGCAACTCCCATCGCGTACAGCAGCTTGCCGTCAATGCTGCGCCACTTGCCATCCAGCCCGCGGACCTTGTTGGCGACGACGACGTGGTCGTGTAGCAGCGGATCGCCGCGGCGGCTGTCGTAGTGCCGGTAGCGGGCCGCTATCAGGCCGCCGCGCACGTCTTCCTGCGCGATGCCGTTGATGCCGGTACGGGTCGCCAGGGCGTTCTCCTCGATCCAGGCGAGCGTCTCGGCGATGGCCTGCTCGTGGGCAGCCTGCACCTCAAGACGGGTTTCCTCATCGCCCAGCGCCCACAGGACGGAGCCGTACTTGTTTCGGAACACCAGGTCGTAGCCCGCGACCGCTTGGCGACCACAGGAGGTGTTGGCGCTGATGTAGCGGCTGAGTTCCTCGGCGTCCTTCGGGGCCCGACCGAAGTCCTCGCGGAAGGCTATGGCGCCGACACGCCCACGTATGCGCTTGCGCTCGGCGTCGGTCGCCTCGCGTCTCTCGCGCGTCTCGAAGTCCTGGATCGCATCCTGGATCAGGGCGGCGAGCGGGCCTTCGGTCTGCTCGTACTGGTAGTACCGCCGGCCGAGCCGGGCCTGTCGCACGGCGGCGGCCGGACTGAGCCCCTGGGCCTGGGCCTCGGCGATGATGTGGTCGGCGTCCGGGTGCAGACCCTCACCGAACAGGGCCTTCATCTGGGCCTCGGTGACGGTGCCTTGGACGCCAAGTTCGTCGGCCCCGCCGCCAACCCAGACGCCGGGTGGGTTGCCATCGGCCGTGTAGTAGTCGCTCAATTCACGCTTGCCCGACCGGCGTTCGTCACCGGTGGCGATTTCACGTGTGTAGTACAGGTAACCATCCCCAGCGCTGAGCTTGTGGATGGTCATCATGCGCTCAGCCTACCTTGTGACATTGTGAATGCAAGAGCTTCGACCGCGCCAACGGCGTGGTCGGGTGCAGTGAGTTGGGGAAGGCGAGGAACGAGCCGGCCAACGAGCAATCCCGGCCGTGCCGTTGGCGCGGTCCGCGCAGCGCTGGTGGTTGTCCCCAGGGGCGCTCTCCTGAGCGCCCCTGGGGACAACCACCACGTTCTGGTTTTCCACAGGGGGTGGTCCGGGCTGTCCGGGAGCGAGCCTCCGACTCGCGGACAGCCCGCCAGACGGCTAGTCAACTCGCCGTAGCATCGGCCGTTGCGTGGGGACCACAATGACCGTGTACCTACCGATGGGGAGGGCATCCATGGCAGAGCGGAGGACCACCCGCCAGCTCAAAGCGAGGGAGAAGGCTCGGGCCCGCACGGCGGAGCGTCGGCAGCGCGAGCAGCAGTTGGAGGACCTGGCGACTGCCTGGTTCGAGGCAGATGACGAGATAGCCGACAAGGAGTCCGCGGCCGAGGAGAAGATCAGGAAGTACACCGAGAAGGTGCGCGGGGAGGTGGAGAAGGAGACGGGGAAGCTCCGGGAGCAGATGAACGACGTCGTGGGCCAGATGCTGGCGCTCACCGGCGTGCGGTCCGTGGCGGAGCGTCTGGGCGTGCCCGAGGCCGTGGTACGCGAGATCAAGGCGTCCTTGGACGGCGCCGCGAGCGCTCCGGCGAGCGCAGGATCGCCGTCGTCGCCGACGCCCGTGGTGGCGCCGTCGCCGTCGGTGCCGCCGCCGTCTCCGGTGCCAGCCGTCGAGACGTCCGCTCCGTCAGATGAGTCAGTGGCCCTGCCCGGCTGATGCAGACGCACCGCGACCCCCGTCCTGACTGTTACCGGTCCAGGTCGGGGGTCGCGGCGTCTGCGGCGTGTGTCACCGGGTTCCGGGCGCCGGTGGAGTCACCCAGGAGTTCGGGTTGAGCTGGCCAGGTGCGGGCGCGGCCGGAGGAGCCGTTACCGGGCTGGTGTACTGCTGCTGGGGGACGTAATACCCCGTCGGCCGGCCGGGGTCGGCCGGCCGGTGTATCCACCGGATCTTGGCGCCTGCGGTCAGTTCGGTGCGCCACGGGTGGTCGGTGCTGAAGAGGATCCACAGCGGTTCGCCGTCGCGGGTGGTCCTCTCGTAGCGTGCGAGGCGGAACCCAACCTGGCTGCCGTCGGGGGTGTCCACTTCGATCGTCATGCCGATCCAGCCGAGATCGAGATCCTCGATCGGCGTCTCCGTCATTCTGCTGCGCGTCACGGGCTCCCCTTTCCCTCGGGCGCGTGATGCTGTTCGCGCTGATCAAGCGTGACAGTACCTCGGCCCAGGGACATGATGCGGCGCGCATTACGACATCCACGCCTACCGGCCCGGGGACACCGTGCCGGTGTCCCCGGGCCCCGAGGGCTGCGGTCGTGGCGGCGGCTACGCCTGCTGGCCGTCGGCGGTGTGCGGGATCATCAGATACAACGTGTCGGCGAAGTCGTTGAGATTAAAAGGCTCTTCGTCGGAGTCTTCTGGGCCGGTGACCTCGCGGCCGACGGCGGTGATGTGCAACGCGGTGCGTCCGGTGTGTTGCGCCGAGATGGTGAACATGGCGCAGTCCGGACTGCACGCCCCGCACGCAGGGGAGGGGTCGGCGTACCGAGGGATGTGGGACTGCAATGTCGCGCGGCCGGGCTGCTGGTCGTCCAGCTGGAAGGCGCCCAGGATCACGTCACCCTGGCGGAGCTGGTCGGCTCGTACGATGCGGGCGGTGCTGGCGTCCAGGCCGGGCAGCGGGTGCGGGTAGGTGGCCAGGTATGCCGCGATGAACAGGTCCGTGCCGGGGCCGCCGGCGAGGTTGCTGCTGGTCGGACGGATCGTGTCGTCCAGCAGGTCTACCTCCACGGTCGTTTCGCCGTCGGCACGGACCTCGAAGACGGGTGGGAAGGCTTCGGGATCGCGCAGCATGTCCCACGCCTCCTTCGCGGCGCTCAGCGGGTCGTCGGCGCAGACTTCCAGCAGACCTGGTACGTGGTCATGTCCGGATCCTCTCGGGTGTCAGTGGCGTGCTGTTGGTGGCGGAGCCGCCGGGAACTTGCCCTGTCCCTCGGCGGTGTCCGGGAGCCACGGTGGAATCCAACCTGCGCTGTGGCTCCAGGGGCGGGGGCCGGGGCGGCGCGACCGCGCGCCGCCCCGGCTGGCGTGGATCAGTAGATGAGGAAGGACTCCGGGTTCTGGCGGGCCATCGTCAGGAGGGCAGCGTCAGGGCCGCCCTTGGCCATGATCAGCTCACCGGCGAGCACGTCGATCTCGTGCTCGGTGAGCGCCCGGACACCGGACTGCTCCAGGAACTCGTCGATCGTGTCGAGAACGTCGTCGGGGTGGGTGAAGTGCTCGACCAGGCCATGGATTCCGGCCGGTTCGCTGCCCTTCCACAGCTGCACGGACAGGGTGCGCAGCACCGGGTCGAAGACCGGCACGATACGGGTGCTCTCGTCCAGGTCGATTGCGTTGCCGTAGGCCATCGCCTCTGCATCCCTTCGGATCGGATTGGTGGTGGAGTGCTGGGGGCTTGCCCTGCCCCCTTTCGGTGTAGGTAAATCTATCTCTTGGGGGGAGGAGTCAACCGTTCTCTCTTGTTGGTCAGCTGCGCGGATTTGCTGCGGGAACGGTCAGCCGAAGCTCACCGTGGTGCCGTCCTGGTGGACCGTGCCGAACCGGTGCGTGGCCGCCGAAGCGTGCAGGCGCTCGCGCGTCTCTTCGGGCACGTCCGGCAGCGCGAGGAGCGACCGCGAGGGGATAGCGTCGTTACCGCGCGCCGACATCCAGAACGCTTCTCCGGCCCGCTCGGCCGGGATGTCATTCAGCGCCTCGGCGTTGTCGGAGATGAACGCGGCGCACGCCCGCATGAACGCCTCGCGCTGCTCCAGCCCGACACTGTTCACATCCAGGCCCTCAACGTGCTCCCACTCCCGGCCCGGAGTGAGATCGGGGTCGCCGGGTGCGGGCTGAGCCTCGAACCACACCGCTTCACGCAGCGCTGCGGCGCAGAAGTCGAACAGGTACGTGCTGCGCTCGCTGACGTTGGGGGAGACCTCCGACCAGGTCCACGCCCATGCGCCGATGGCGTACCGGCCGTCCTCGCCGGGCTCCACGACGGTCGCGCAGGTGGCGGGGCCGTCGCTGTGGATGTAGCCCCAGCGGATGTGGAGCACGATGGCGGCCTTGAGCTCCTCGCCGTCCTCGGACATCTCCGACAGCTCCGGGCCTCGATGACTCGGATCTCGTCCTGGTGAGCTCGCCCGAACTCCTCGATCAACTTCCGGCAGTCGGCGGCTATCTGCTTGACGGTCTCAAGCGTGAAGCGCGGAGACAGCCAGCCGTTCCAGCGGTTGGACTTGTCTGCCACGGCCTCATATACATGCTCGCCGTCGGCGGACACCAGAACCTCCTCCATGGTGGTCAAAGCGCACCCTTCTTCCATGCCTGCTGAGTCGGGCGGCTGCCGTCGTCAGGCTCCGGGCACCACCCCGGAACGACCCCTCACCAAGGGGTTTCGGCAGTGAGCAACACGGAGTTCGAGCGGTGCCCGGCGCGCACGGCCGGGCACCGGAGTCAGCGCATGTTGAGCAGCACGGTGCCGTACGGCGTCTGGTGAAACTCCGTGATGCATGCCTTGCGCAGGTCAGCCGTGATGACCGTCCACGGGATCGGCTCGCCGTCCTCGATGTTGCTGAGGTCGAGCACGGTGCGGCCCTGGTTGTAGGCGGCCTTCACCGCGTCTTCGGCGCTGCGGCCGATCGAGATGTACCGCTCGCGTATGTCCTCCCGGATGGACCGGCGCTCTTCGCGGCGATCTTCCGGCGGCCACTCGGCGGGAACCTCGCAGTGGAGCGCGATCCATGCGAGTGCCCGCTGCTCGTGGGGGAGGGTGTATGCGCCGGTGCTCACGGAGTACATGAGCGCGCCTCGCTTCCTGGCGTGGTTGGCGGCGGAGTGTCGGGGGCTTGCCCTGCCCCGGTCGACGTAGGGGTGGTGGTGATTCGGCCGGTGCCCGGCGGCGGGCCGGGCACCGGTCTCGCTCTACTTCGAGTCGGCTACGACCCAGCGGGCCGCCTCCTTGCCCTTCCTCGGCTCGCGGATGACGTAGGGCGTGGCATCCCAGCGGTACGTCAGGATGCGCGGCCGCCAGCGCATCTGTCCGCCAACCAGCTCGCCGCCGGTCTGCACATCGGCGGGGTACTCCTCCGCGCTCAGCTGATTGAGGGCGGACGCGGCCAGGCCCAGCAGAATGCGCCACCGCGCCGGCCGCTCCGGCTTGGTCAGCACCTGCGTGCCGTCGCGCTGCGTGTACGCCACGCCGAGATCCTGGAGCGCGGCAATCGCCGTGTCCCACAGCGAGTGCACGTCATGTCGCTCGGCGTCGTCCAGGTTCGGTGACTTCGCCAAGTCCTCGGCGCGCTGCGCGATGTCCTCCAAGTGACAGAAGAGGGTTTCGAGGCTGTCCATGCCCTCGCTCACTTTCCGGTGATGATGAACTCAGTGAAGCCGCTTTCCAGTGCAAGATGCAGGTCCACCGATTCGCCGGTACCGAGCTCACGGACCCGTTTCTCGATCCAGTTGCCGCACGCTTCCAGTTCCAGCCGCTCACACTCGTCGGAGGGGTCGGCGTCCGGGCACTTGTGACCGTCGTTCCAGAATCCGTGGGCCTCTCCGAATGCCTCCATTCCGGAGAAGCGCATTCCCTTCCCAGCGTTCTTCAGGAGGGTGATGGCGTCCTCGGCAATCCGGGAGGGGTCGTCGGTGACGTACTTGGTGCGCTTCGCGCAGCGGTACGCCTTCTTGGATTCGGGATTCTTGACCTTGGTGAATTTGCCGATGCTCACCGCATACATGAGCGGGCCTCTTTTCCTGGCTCGCCGCACGCTTTTGCGCGCAGTTGGTGGTGGAGTGTCGGGGGGCTTGCCCTGCCCCGTCTCGACATAGGTAAATCTATCTATTTGGGTTATGGGGAGTCAACCCCAAACCCTCACCGACTGCAAGGAATTGGCTCCGCTCTCCGCACCCGCCATCGGCGGCCGTGCAGCGGACGTCCCCCCGCCGACCGGCCCTCATCCGACCGGCCCGCACTCGGCCGACCACCCCCGTCACCCGACCGGCAGAAGCCGCAGGACCGCCCCCCTCTCCCTCCCGGCAAAAAGAGATTCTGAGGGGGTGCCGGACGAAGCGCAGGGGAGGAACGGTACCTTTTTTCACTGCGACGGAGGAGCGGCGAAAAAAGGTTCCGAGACGACCTTGCGCACAGTCCGCCGCACCCCCTCACAATCTCCCCGCCGGGAGGGAACCACCCGCACCCCGACAACCCACTCCCACGACAGCCGGCCTACAGGGGCCGCACAATAGCCCCACCACTTCGGCCGGCTGACGGCCAGCCCGTATCGTCACCCACCCCCATTGACACAAACCACCGTCACACTGACCTCACTAGAGCCTCCGCCTCCTGGCGTCGGTAGTACTCCGTGCCGCCGACGACGAGAACGGGTTTCGGCGCCGTGCGGCGTCGCAGCAGTGTCTTGACGCGTTCGCGCCGCTGCGGCGGGGTCATCTCGTTGCGGACGGCGACCGGGAACAGGTCGGGGATCTGCCTGCGAGCGATCAGCCCGTGCTCAGGCATCACCGCCTGGGCAGCCTGCGACAGGTAGCGGGTGGCGACGTCGGGGGAAACCCTCAGCCGAGCCGCGACGGTCTCGGTGGTCAGGTTGGTGCCCTCGGCGATGGCGGCGCGCAGCAGGTCGGCGACCTCGGCGACTCTCCCGGATGGAGCCTGCGTGGCGTCCTTCCGGCCTGCGCTCTTCCCGCTGTAGCCGGGGCGCTCGGCGTCGTACCAGGCGAACCACGCGGCGACGGCGGCAGCGTCCCGCGTGTGGTCCTCCGCGGCGGGCGGGAAGGGGTGACTCGGGTGATCCGCGTACGCCTGGGCCAGGTTGCCGATGGCGCCGGGGGTCACGCCGCGCCGCCGAGCGATCTCGACACGGCGCCACCGCTCGCCGGGGGCGTGCGTCATGGGGCGCGGCTCGGCGGGCCAGCGCGGGCCGGACTGCACGTCCGTGGCCCCCTCCTTGTCGCCGAAGAGCCGCACGCGAACCCACTCCGCCGCCGTCTGCCTGTCGATGAGCTGGGTGCTGCGGGCACCGACCCGGGTCTTCGCCTCGGGGATGGGGTGGGCCTCCAGCCAGTTTCGGATCGTCTTCGGCGAAACGCCAGCGAGGTGTTCCAACTGCTTACGGGTCACCCAGGGGTCGTGCAGCGCGGCGAGCCGCTGCTCGAACTGCTCTCTCGTCGTAGTCATGGTGGTGTCATCCTGTCGTATCCCGAGCCGTACACTGATGGACGCTGCCAGCGGGAGACCTGATGTGGCCTCGTCGTTGGTGGTGGAGAAGGGCCGGCGGTTTTGCCCGAGCCAGCACGCTTCGGCGGGGCTGGTACGAGCTTCGGCTCGTAACCGTCGGCCCGCTTTGCCGTTTGCGGCCGGGGCGGGGCGGTGCCCGCCGCACCACCCCGCCCCGGCCCGGTAGGTCAGCCCGTGAGCCTGCGCAGGTAGGCGCCCGTCGCTTGGTCGCCCAGGTGGCGGCGCATCGCGGTCCCGCGCGGCTGAGGAGTGATTGGCCCGAGTGCCTGGGCCTGGGCGACGACGTCGGCCATCGCAAGATCGACCTTGAAGCGATGTCCGATGTGCGTCTCCAGATCGGCGTAGAGTGCGGCCATCCCGGGGCGCAGCCGGGCGGCGCACACGAGATCGTCTTCACTGGCCAGCACACAGAAGCTGCAGCTCAGGCGACTCATGCCCTGGTCATACACCGGGCTGTAGGGCAGCGCGGATTCCGCAATCTACTGCCAGACCTGCTCATCGGACCACGTGTGGATCGGAAGCCAGGTGAACACCGACCGCCCGCGGGTGGTGAGCGCCGAGTCCTGTGTTAGCGGGAGCTGCTGGCGGAGAGCAATACTCGACTCTGCCGAATACGTCCACGTCTGATTGCGGGCAGTGACCGAAGTCGGGACACTCATCGGCTCTCGCTCGATCTGCGGAGGCTGGTGGTCTGGCCTAGCGTGAAGGTATAGGGGGATAGCGCAAGGCACGCGAGGGGTGGTGCGTGATGGACCCGATCTCGACGGAGCTGTTGAGCGCGTTGGCAGGCGGTGTGGGTGGTGAAGCGGCCAAGCAGGCGTGGGCGTGGTTGAGGACCCTGGTACGGCGCCCCGCCGCATCGGATTCGGCGATCGCCTCCGGGGAAGCAGAACTGGACGCTCTCGAGCAAGCGCCGACGGACGTAGGCCGTGCTCAGGCCCTCAGCACCACACTCGCGCAGCGCGCAGCCGCGGATCCCGAGTTTAGGACTGGGCTGGAGCGGTGGCACCAGCAGGTGCAGGTAAACACGGGTACCGGTGACGTCCACAACGAGATCAGCGGTGGCACGTTTCATGACCAGGTGAAGCAGGGACGAGACAACGTCCACTAGGCCAGGTGGCACAAAGCCTTCGCTTGCTCAGGAGCATACGATGACCGAGCACGGGGAGGACAGGCCGCTGGCGGGGGTGTCGAACCGGATCAGCGGCGGAGTCTTCTTTCACGCGGTCATTCAAGGCCGGGACATCAACGTCCAACTGCCCCCTCAAGTCACCCCCGCGCTGAGCGCCCTCCCCGGGCCTTCGCCCACCTTCGCCGGCCGCGACGACGAAGTGGAGACACTCCTTCAATCTCTCGCGCCGGACCGCAGGGACGGGAAGCCATTTCTGGTCTCTGCGATCGCCGGCCTGGCAGGAGTGGGCAAGACCGAACTCGTCCTCCAGGTCGCCCACGAGGCCCTCAGGCGCAACGGCTGGTTCCCCGGCGGCGCCCTGTTCGTCGACCTGTTCGGCTACGACAACGACCGGCGCCTCACCCCCGAACAGGCCCTGGATGGATTGCTGCGCTCGCTGGGCATCCCCGGCGAACACATCCCCGACGAGCTGCAGGACCGCTCCCGGCTCTACCGCACAGTCCTGGCGGCCTACGCAGGACAGGGCCGGCGCATCCTGGTTGTCGTCGACAACGCCTCCTCGGCCGACCAGGCCAAGCCTCTGCTCCCCAGTGACGCGGCCACCGGGGTACTGGTTACCTCCCGCCACACACTCGACATCGGCGCCCGGCTCCATGACCTCAACGTCCTGGCTCCCGAAGCAGCTGTGGACCTGATCCGCCAAGCACTGCATCACGCGCGCGGGAGCAACGACACCCGAGTAGATGATGAACTTCAGCAGGCCAAGACCATCGCGGAGCTATGCGGCCGCTTGCCTCTGGCCCTACAGATTGTCGCTACGTTGCTTGCCGACAGCCCCACCCGACCATTGGCTTCGATGACCGAAGACCTCGCCGATGCGCGGAGTCGACTTGGCGGGCTTAGACGCGAGGACAAGGCCGTACGCGCGACATTCGACCTATCCTACGAGCACCTCAATCCCGATCAAGCCCGACTATTTCGCATGCTTTCCCTGAACGCTGGTCCAGACATCTCGACCGAGGCAGCCACTCAGCTGGCTGAGGAAGAACGACTCACCACGCAGCGCCTACTCGAAGACCTGGCCCGCGCTCACCTGATCGAGCATGGCCGGGTCTGGGGACGCTGGCGAATGCACGACCTGATCCGGACATACGCCACCGAGAAGGTCGAGTCTTTCAAAAGGACCGATCCCGATGCGACAGAAATACACGAGAAAGCACAGAAGCGTCTCTTCGACTATTATTACGATCTCGCCGACGCGGCGGACGACTGCCTTCGCACAAAGCAGCCACTTCCTGGCAGCCCCTTTAACGCCTATGGCGATGCCATGACATGGCTTGGGGTGGAATGCGACAACCTAATAGCAGCCACTCGTGCAGCAGAAAGGGTGGGAAATCTGACGTTCGCGGCACGTCTTCCTATAATTCTGAGTCAGTACCTGCAGCTTCTTCGCCGATATGATGATTTGTTGCTGCTATGCAAGACATCCATTCACAGTGCCCGCGAACTCGGGGAAGATCTGACCGAGGCCTCCGCATGGAACAGCCTCGGATTGACCCTACAGGAAGTCGGAAAGTCGGAAGATGCCCTCACTGCTTACGGGCATGCGCGCACGCTGCTACTTCGGGGTGGCAAGCTGGCGAGCCTTGCCGACCTGTACAACAATATAGGGATCGCCTTGAGGCAAACGGGCAAGCTACAGGGGGCCATTAGAGCTCATGAGTACGCGCGCGAGCTGTTCGTGAAGCTTGGCGATGAAGAAGGAGAGGCCGCGACGTGGGATAACGTCGGACTAGTGCTGTACGAGGCGGGCGGCTACGAGCAGGCCGCACAACTGCACGAAAGAGCCTTCAATATCAACCAAAGCATCGGCAACTGTCGGGGAATGGCCGTAAGTCTTGGGAATTGCGGGGCAGCATTCGACAAATTGGAACTCCCCGAAGAGGCGATTACGGCTTTTAGGCGGTCGGCTGAGATGTTCAGGCAATCCCTAGACCCTCATAGCGCAGGCGAAGAATACGCGGCTCTTGCTCGCACCCTGCGACGTGCGAAAAGAGAGGAGAGCGAGATACGTGCGGCATGGGACGCTGCAATCATCGCATACGAGGACGCTGGCGCCCTCAGCCATGCGGCCAGAACCCGAGGGGAAGCGGGGTATGAAATAGGCTGAACTCATCGAGTGCTGGCGGCGAGCAATACTCGATTCTGCGGACAGTGAACGCGGTCGGGACAGCCATCGGGCCGGCCTTGTCCGATCTCCGCTGGTTGGTGGTCTGGCTTAGCGTGGACGTATGGGGGGATAGCGCAAGGCACACGAGGATGGTGTCTGATGGACCCGATCTCGACGGAGCTGCTGACCGCGTTGGCGGGCGGCGTGGGCGGTGAAGCAGCCAAGCAGGCATGGGCGTGGTTGAGCACGTTGGTACGGCGCCCCTTCAGATTGGGCCAGACCACGTCGGATGTGCCAGCGATCAGCTCCGGCGAGACAGAATTCGCAGCTCTGGCCCAAGCCCCGGAAGACCCTATCCGCGCTGCGGCGCTGAGTCGCGTGCTCTCGGCTCGGTCGGCGCTGGATCCCGATTTCGGCGCTGAGCTGGAGCGGTGGCACCAGCAGGTCCAGCTGGATGCGACGGTGACGAACAAGATCACCGGAGGGGTGTTCTTCCACGCAGTCATTCAGGGCCGGGACATCACCGTCCAACTGCCCCCGAAAATCACCCCCGCACTCAGCGGTCTCCCCGCACCCTCGCCCACTTTCACCGGCCGCGACGACGAGGTAGGGACGCTCCTTCGAGCCCTCGCGCCAGACCGCAAGGACAGGAAGCCAGCGCTGGTCTCAGCAGTTGCCGGCCTCGCAGGAGTGGGCAAGACCGAACTCGTCCTCCAGGTCGCCCACGAGGCCCTCAGACGCAAGGGCTGGTTCCCCGGCGGCGCCCTGTTCGTCGACCTGTTCGGCTACGACAACGACCGGCGTCTCAGCCCCGAACACGCCCTGGACGGATTGCTGCGCGCGCTAGGCATCCCAGGCGAACACATCCCCGCCCATCCGCAGGACCGCTCCCGGCTCTACCGCTCGGTCCTTACCGCCTACGCCGAACAAGGCCAGCGCATCCTCGTCGTCGTTGACAATGCTTCCACCGCCGAACAGGCCAAACCCCTCCTCGCCACTGACGGTGCCACTGGGACACTCGTCACCTCCCGCCACACCCTCGACATCGGCGCCCGCCTCCACGACCTGGACGTCTTGGCACCCGAGTCGGCCGTCGATCTGATCCGCCAAGCACTGCACCATGCCCGTGGTAGCGACGACACCCGAGTAGACGACCAGCTCGAACACGCGAAAACCATCGCCGAGCTGTGCGGCCGCCTACCGCTGGCACTGCAGATCGTCGCAGCCCTGCTTGCCGATATCCCCAGCCGACCGCTGGCCTCCATGGCCGAAGACCTCGCCGACACCCAGAACCGACTCGGCGAACTCCGACGCGAGGACAAAGCCATACGCGCTGCCTTCGACCTGTCCTACCACCACCTCAACACCGAGCAAGCCCGCCTGTTTCGGCTCCTCCCACTGAACCCAGGCCCTGACATCTCCACGGAAACCGCTGCTCATCTCGCAGGATCCGAGCCACCGGTTACTCGCCGTCTCCTCCAAGACCTTGCCCGCGCCCACCTGATAGAGCCTGGCAACATCTGGGGACGCTGGCGCCTCCACGACCTCGTCCGCATCTACGCCGACGAAATAGGCTGTCTCCATGCCGAATCAGATGGCAGACCAGCAGCACTCAGCCATCTTTATGAGTACTACGCAGATACCACCGTTGACGCTTCTACCTATCTGACATATGGCGAAGAAGAAACCCATTCATGCTTCAATTCGAGGGATACGGCTCTTGCTTGGCTGGACATCGAGCGTGAAAACCTTGTCGCCATCGCCACCAAAGAAACCATTGATCCACCCATCATCGGGTGGCGCCTAGCATACTTTCTGTCCAGATACCTAGGCTGGCGCCGCCAGCTGGGGGACTTGGTGATCGTTGCCGAAAATGCCCGCGACTCGGCCCGACAGCACGAGGACCGACAGACTGAAGGCTGGGCCCTGACGAGCCTTGGCCAGGCATGCCAGGAGATGGGCAGGTTTGACGAGGCCGTTGACCATCACAGCATCGCGGTGGAAATCTTCCGCGAGCTTGGCGACCGGCAGGGCGAGGCTGCAGTGCTCAGCAGCCTAGGAACGGCGGTTCGGGAAGCCGGAAGGCCCGCTGAGGCTATTGACATAGTTAGGGAGGCGACGGAAATATTCAGAGTCCTGGGCGACCGCCACGGCGAGGGTGTCGCGCTTTCTAGCCTCGGATTGGCTCTGGGTGAATTGGGTAGGTTTTCAGAGGCGGCCCGCGCGCTCGAGAGTGCAGTCGGCTTCTTCCGTGAGACCAGTGACAGCCGAAGTGAGGCTGCGGCGCTCAGCAATCTCGGTCTAATGTTCACAAATCTTCGTAACTTCTCGAAGTCCATTGAGTCCCACAAAACTGCTGCCAAAATCTGTCGATCGATCAGCGATTGGCATGGTGAAGGGGCGGCGCTCACAAACCTCGGTCTTGCGCTTGCAGAGGCGCAGCGACCTGCTGGCGCTGTCAACGCACACAAGCGAGCTATCCGACTCTTCAGAAAACTCGGTGATCGGCACTCCGAAGCCGTGGCACTAGGCAATCTTGGTACGGCCCTGGACAGTCTCGGCCAGATACCAGAGGCGGCTAATACTCATCAGCGGGCCGCGAACATCTTTCGAGAAATAGATATGAGTCGCCTTGAAGCAATGGCTCTGACTAATCTCGGATTGAGTCGCTCGAGTCAGCAACAATTTTCAAAGGCGGTTGACGCTCACCGGCGCGCCGCTGACCTCTTCCAGGAAACCGGTAGCCACCAGCTTGAAGGAAAAGCGCTAAGAAATCTCGGAGACGCCCTATTGGGAATTCAGCGTTTCGACGACGCTGTCACTTCCTATACTCAAGCCGTTGCTATCTTTCGAGAATCCGGGGATGTGCTAGATGAAGGGAAAGCGCTGCATGAACTCGGTATCGCCTTGTATGAGGCGGGGCGCTCCGCTGAAGCCATCGATGCATGCAACCAGGCCATCGATGCATGTATGAAGGTTGATAACCGCAAGGGTGCAGGTGCTGCCTTGAATACACGAGGCCTTGCACTCCGTAAGATGCGGCGTTTTGACGAAGCTATCGAAGCTCTTCACGAGGCCCTGGCTCTTTTTATTGAACTCGGGGACCTGGGGCGACAAGCCCAAGTCGTGGAGAATCTTGGTGACACATTTAGAAGAACGAGCCGTTTCGACCAGGCCATCATGGCCTTTATTCATTTGGCGGAAACTTATGGGAAAATAGGCGACCGTCAGCGCGAGAGTGACGAACTAGTCAGAGCCGGCCGCATCTGCCTACAGATTCGTTGGTTTGAGCAGGCACGCATAGCCTTCGTTAGTGCTTTCGCCATCTGCAGGGAACTTGGCAGCTACAAGCATGAAGCCGAGGCGCTGGGCAACCTCGGCTGCGCCTTGGCGAAACTTGGAAAGTTCGAGGAATCCATCGATGCTCACCAGACGGCAGCCGATATTTTTCGACAGAGTGGGGACCGTCAGAAGGAGAGGGAACAGTTGTATAACTGTGCTTCTGTACACAATGAACGGTGGCTGAGGCTACGTGCGGCAGGTTCTCAATAGCAGAGCCGTGTAATATCGAACACTTGCGCTAGATCACATTCCGCGCTCCTCGACCTGCTCCAGAAGGCGCCCTGCTCGCGGCTGCGGACCTCAAAGCGCAGCCCGTAGTGCCGCGCGTGCAACTCGGCGAGCTCACGGCTGCCGCTCCACTCGACCCGGCCCAGGTCGCAGTGCACAACCACGATCTTGTCCAGCGCGCCGACGTGGGCGGCCAGCCCGGCCACGTAGGAGACCATGGCCTGCGAATCCTTGCCGCCGCTTGAGTTCAGCACGACAAGATCCGCGTTGCGGAGCAGGTCCAGCGGATCGTCGCCGGTCATGGTCGGCTCCTCGAAGAGCGACATCTGGGCGGTCGTCATCGCACGCCCCCCGCAGCGCTCGGCCGGCTCGGCGTGGCCGGGCGCGGCGCCAGGACGCCAAGACTGACGGCAAGCGCTTCGATCTCGGCCTCTTCGCGGGTCTGCTCCGGCACGGCGTACCGGACCGAGGGGGAGGGCAGCGCGCGCAGGCCGCGCGCGACGGCGAGGGCCTGGGTGGTCCAGCGGGCGAAGCTGACTTCACCCGTGACCACCCGGCGGGGTGTGGTCTTGGACATGTGCGTCCCTTCGTTGTGGTGGAGAGCCCGGCGGCGGCTTGCCCTGCCGTCCGCCAAGGCGATGAACGCCCGGGGCGAGTTCGCCCCTGGGTGATGTAGGTAAATCTGCCTATGTGCTGGCCTGGCAGATGTCAGCAGGCCGCCCCGCCCGGAGGGGGCGGCCTGCGGGTGCTTACAGGACGGCGCTGACAGCGTGACCGAGCCACTGCGGGACGTTGCAGCTGACGGCGTTTCCGGCCTGCATGGTCTTCTCGGCCTTGCTGCGGCCCTTGACGATGTAGGTCTCGGGGAAACGCTGGGCACTCATCTGCTCGCGCCACTGGAGCATCCGGAAGTGGCAGTCCTCGATCTTCACCGCTGGGCGGAGCAGACCGGCGGAGTCGCGTGTAGACAGGGTGTGCAGCGGCTCGCAGGTCCGCTTGGCGGTCGAGCCCTTCCGGAACGGGATCACTAGGCCGTGGTGGTTGCCGCCCGCGGTGACGGTGGCGAGGGGCCGATCCACGCGCTCGGCGGTGGCGTGGTTGCGGAACTCAACGATGAAGGGCGGGGCAGCCAGATCCGCGGTGGTGGCGTGCGGGAAGGCGCCGGGCGGTACGACGAGCCCTTCGCCGATCTTGACGGTGCGCGACGGCAACGGGGTGAGGTCCGGGCGGAAGGCGCGGCCGTCGTGTCCGCCGTGGTTGACGGTGACCACCGAGGGTTCGTCGGGGAACATCTCCAGACCGGCGGCGATGCGGTCCATGGTCGTGGGCGCCAAGGGGCGCTTGCGGTCCCCGATCCGGGTCCCCAGGTTCGTCCAATCGATGATGTCGGAGGCGGGCCGAACGTAGGGCGCGACGATCACGGCGGTGTCGTGGTTGGGGCAGGTGTAGTCGTACTGCTGGCCGTACTTGCCGATCCGGGTCTCGGTGTGGCCCGGCCGCCAGGTCTGCCGCGCGTATACGTCCTCGTCGCACTCCTCGCACCAGGCCAGGGGTCGCGGGGCGACGTCCGGAAGGCGCATGCCGACCTGGGTAAAGACGATGTAGAGGCGGTCCCTCCACTGGGGGGCGGCCGGGTTGAGCTCGTCGCCGATGTGCGCGGAGCTCACGCAGACGATCTGGTAGTTGTAGCCCAGCTTGACCATCCCGCTCAGCCACCAGTCGAACAAGATCCAGTCGGTGGCGAACTCGGTGACGTTCTCTATGAGCACCGCCTTGTACCGGTGCACCTCGACGGCGCGGATGACGTCGTAGGCGGTCGCGCGTGTCCGCTCGAACGCTGCGTCGGGCAGCGAGCGCAGTTCTTCCTCGGTGAGCCCGCTGACCTTCTTGCTGCGGCGGCGGCCCCCGGCGGGCGAGATCTCGGTGCAGATGGGGCTGGCCCACAGCACATCGGTGCGCGGCAGGCGGCGCATGTCGTAGTTCGAGACGTCGGCGCAGACGTGCTCGGCCTGGGGGTGGTTCGCCGAGTGGGTGTCGATCGCGGTCTGCCAGTGGTTGGCGGCCAGTTTCAGCTCCCAACCTGCGTTGACCAGGCCGGTGCTGGCGCCGCCAGCGCCACAGAAGATGTCGGTGAAGGTGATGCTCAAGGTCCGTCCTTGCACGCCGTGCGGTGGTGGAGTCGCGTGCGGGGCCCGGTTGCCCTCCGGGCCCGGCACGGTGGTGCGATCAGCTCAGCGGGAGCTGTTACCCGCCGTAGGTCTGGCAGGCGGTGACCTCGGCCAGCAGCAGGGCGCTGATCCGGTTGACGACGACGGCCGGGAGCTCGACCGTCGCCGGGTCATTGCCGTCTCGGCGCGCGACGGTGATCAGGGCGCCGCCGTCGTTGGCCAGCTCGCCGTGGTGGCGCGGGAGCCGGACCAGCTCCTCCAGCAGCCACGCGACGGTGGCGGGGGAGGTGGCGTCCTGCTGGAGGCGGACCGGCGCGCCCAGCGGGTGACGGCCGCCGTAGCGGGCCATGACGCTGGCGACGTACCGGGCGACATGGTCGGCCATCACGTCCACGTGGGCGCCGCCGAGGCTGGCGCCACGGGGGCGGTTGTGCGGCATCGAGTCGTACACCACGGCGATGTGGTCTTCGGGGCCGTAGTGCTCGACGTGCCAGCCCTCTACCTGCTCCAGCCGGGGAGGAAGGATTTCGTCCGCGCCGATCAGCAGGTACGTCAGGTCCGGCAGCCCGATGCGGATCTGGAAGCCGCCGCCGTCGGCGTGCGCCAGCTCCGCGTCAAGGCCACGCCCGCGCAGAGCGTCGAGAACCCTCTGGTACTGGGGCGCGATCTGGCTGCGGGAGTAGGCGTAGTTGATGACGAAGCGGATCAGCGGAGCCGGGTCGGCGGTCCAGTCGAGGTAGCCGGACTCGTCGGTCGCGGTGCCGAGGAAGGTACGCCGCCGCCAGAAGAGCCGGGGCCTCCCGCTGTTGTAGCCGGCAGTGATCCACAGCTGGTCCAGGCTGCTTGGCAGGACGATCACTAGCTGCCGCTCGCCCTCGGCGACCTGGACTTCCAACTGGGCCTGAGTGCGCAGTTCCGCGCCCAGCCGGGAGATGGGAACGAGTTCCACGAACCGTCTCCTTGTGGTTGGTGGTGGAGTGTCGGGGGGCTTGCCCTGCCCCCTTTTGACATAGGTAAATCTATTTATTTGGGTTGGGGGAGTCAACCCCAAACCCTCACCAACTATCAGGAATTGGACCTGCTATCCGCACCCGCCAGCGGCGGTCGTGCAGCAGACGACCCCTCCCGCCGACCGGCTCACACCCGGCCGACCACCACGCCCCCCGACCAGCAGAAGCCGCAGGACCGCCCCCCTCCCCCTCCCGGCAAAAAGAGATTCTGAGGGGGTGCCGGACGAAGCGCAGGGGAGGAACGGAACCTTTTTTCACCGCGACGAAGGAGCGGCGAAAAAAGGTTGCGAGACGACCTTGCGCACAGTCCGCCGCACCCCCTCACAATCTCCCCGCCGGGAGGGCCGTCTTGTATATGGGCGCCTTGTCTCTCGGCCGGCCAGGATAAAGCTGCTCAGTGGATACAGCCGGAGTGCTGCGGCAGCATGATCATGAGCGTCAGAGCCGCCGGCGGTGTCCGGTCGGCTAGCATGGCTGTACGGCAGACGAGCCGAGCGGACGGCCGCGTGGAGTCCCTGTAAGGGGGCTTCCCGAGGAACGTCCGGACTCCACAGGGCAGGGTGGTGGCTAACGGCCACCCGGGGTGACCCGCGGGACAGTGCCACAGAAAGCAAACCGCCTGGGGCTTTGGCCCTTGGTAAGGGTGAAACGGTGGTGTAAGAGACCACCAGTGCCCAGGGTGACCTGGGCAGCTAGGTAAACCCCACCCGGAGCAAGGTCAAGAGGGGGCGCCCCGGTGCCCCTGCGCGGACGATCGAGGGCGGCCCGCCCGAGTCCGCGGGTAGACCGCACGAGGCCAGCGGTAACGCTGGTCCTAGATGGATGGCCGTCTCCCCGGCCGCCGTGAGGTGGCCGGGTGACAGAATCCGGCGTACAGCTCGACTCGTCTGCCGCTCCACCAGAGTTGTGATCGACGATCTCGTAATGCATATCTGCTGGTTCAGTCGTCTGTGAGAGCTCTTCTTTGGCGAAGTCGTTCCCGGAGAGCGCCGACCATGGGAAGGGTCATTCCACTGAAGACGAACAGCACTGCAAGGCCGCTTAGTGTCGGGCTCACGACCTCCTCGATCTTTAGCGGCCAGGGATCCTCAAGGACGTAGAGGATGATGTAAGAGCCTTTGCAGACTGCATAGGCCATTCCGAGAATCGCGGCGATCGAGGAGAGCGCGAAGCCGACGCTGCTCCAAGGGCGGACCCCCCAATTGCGTCGTGACGTTCTCCCGCACATGAACATCAGCTCGCCGCAGGTGACCAGGACGTAGGAGAGATAGATAAGTAGGTATGCGGCAACCTTGGGGTTGTCGACGTACTCGGTCGTGAACTGGATGCCAGGCCGGTTGGCTGCAAGGAAGAGCGGCACCATGATGGCCAGTTCCAACACGGCAGCGAACCCGCGTTGGAGTATTGCCGACTTGAGGTACTCAGGGCGGTAGGCCAGATCAACCATCGTGATCTGAATCGCAGCGCACCAGAGGATCGCGCAGACGTGGGCTACAAGCTTGCCGGCGTTGGGCATGCCTGTGGCGTGCTGCAGTTGGTTGGCCACCGCTGGCACGGCGCACAGGACGCCAAGCGTGCAGATGGCGAAGGCGATGGCGATCGCCCAGGTGGCGACGCGTGGGTTCCCCACGGCTCTGCGAGTGCAGAGGGCAGTAACCAGCAACCCTGCTGCGGTGCAGGTGCCGAAGACTATGCCGTCCACCACTTACAGCCCCTCCAGTGCATCGGCCGCGTAACGTGCGGCTTCATCCTTACTGCGGCGCCGTCGGCGCTTGCCCTTTTCCTTTCCGGATTCAGCGTTCGTCGCCGGCTCCAGGCCGAGTTCGGCCCGGCGCTGCTCCAGGGCTGCGATGATGTTGTGCAGCTCGCTCTCTGGAAGGCCATTGAGCAGCGCTAGGACGCGGCGTGCGTCTGGGTTTTCGAACGCCTCCAGAGCCGCGAGGTCGTTATAACTTTCGTGCGGAAGGAGATGAGCCGGCGGCACGTTGTTCAGTGCTTTGCACAGCGCAACGATCGTGCCCACGGTCGGGTTGTCCTGGGAGCCGTTGGCCAACTTGGCGATGGCGGCGAATGACACAGACGCGTGCTCACCGGGCAGTGCGTTCACTGCTGCGGACAGTGAGCGCGACGTGTGGGCACGGCCGTTGGCGTCCAGACGGCTGGCCATCAAGGCTCTCAGTTTCTCCGCTAGCGACGGGCCGTTGTGGCTCACCACAGGTAGGAACTCCCCGACGTGCTCCGCAAACCGTCCTGTTGATGACTGCACACGACCACGTACCGGTCTCTCACTCTGTCGAAGGCCAACTGCTGTGTACTTTAGTTGACATGATCGGGGGCGCAAGGCAGGATCCCGAGATGGAGGAACCCTGTGCAGTTGCGTGACTACCGCATGCCGTCGCTGACTGCCATCGACGGAGACTTCTTGAGTCTTCTCCGATGGGAGGGTTTGCTGAGGGATCCTGCACAGGTGCCTCCCCATGATCTGAGGCTGACGACCCAGTCGTAGCGCCGCACCGGCAGGGGTGGAGGTGGAGTCGACAGTGAAGAGCACTGTTCGATGCGTCATGAGGTCTGCGGTAGGACGGGGTCGTTCTCGCCGACAGCGCTTGAGTGCCGCCGCTTTAGCGGGGTTGGCGCAGCCGACCCCGATGGATGAGCGGAAATCGCTGCGGTGCTTCCGGCGGAGTACTGGAGCACGTTGGTTCTTCAGCAGGTAGGGCCGCAGTTGCGCGTGGAGCTGACCTTTACAGAGACCACGGGGGCGATAGCGATGGGGATGCCGGGAGGGAGCCGGCGGGCAACACGGAACGATGCGTTCCCTAGGGGGACACAGACCACCCTGGAAGACTCCCACAGAAGCACTGAGTCGGTCGGTCAGCGTGTTGATCATGTACGCGGCGGGCATGTGTCAGGCTGCTTCACGCGGAACAGCGCAAGCGGGAGTGCTGCGCCAAGCGGCGTGTGGCTTGGCGCGGACGACGGCACGGTGCTCTTTTTCCCGGTCTCTGCCGGCGTCGACGGGTCCCTGCTCCGGCCGGACGCAGACAATCCTCAACTGGACGCGGGCGATCAAGCCACTCTTGATGCCGCGAGTTGGCTGATGCCGAAGCTTCCGCGCGAGCTGATCGCTGAATTTCTCGGCCTGGGCCTTCCGAAACAGTGACGCCTGCCCGCGATCACGGGAGCTTCTGCGTGGTGAAGCTGACGGTCGGCAATCGTCTGAGTGGCACCGAGCGGGGCGTTGGGTTGCTACGCCTCTCTGTTCTCTAGGCGCTGGAGCTGCGCGATCACGGGCAAAAGTGCCTGTCGGCTGGACGGCAGCAGCTCGTGACACTTCGTTGCGATTTCGCGCACAACCTCATCCTGTACTGCAAGGAGTGCATCGGGTTGCCGGAGAACGTTCGTGGCGGTCGTGAGCTGTTCCTCCGTGAGTGCCTCGGCAGCCTCAAGGAGTCGCATCATGCGAGGTAGTGCGTCCAACAAGCTTGGCTGGCTGGCGAGGTCGCTCAGGGTCTTGCGTTGCTCCGGGCTGAGGGCTCTGGCTCCCAGGGCGACCTTGCGTACACCTTCCTCGCCCAGCGCATCAAGCGTCTGAAGGCGTGCGAGCAATCCCTGGATAGTTTCGCGATCGGCTGCGCCTGACTCCACGTTCTGCAGCCTGATGTTGCGCACACCTAGACGCCGTAGCTCTTGGAGGAGATCCAGCTGTGCCTGGGTGTCGTCTTCGAAGGCGATCTCATCATCGACGAAGTACGAGATGCGACGGTGGAAGTACTCAGAGAGTGCCTTCAGATGGCGCAGCGTAACGTTCGTGCCGGGCTTGCCCGTCGCCAGCTCCCATAGGTACGGACCCGAGATCGGGACGCCGGTCTGCTCCGAGATCTCGCGGGCCAGAGTGTTCCAGGATGGCGGCTTGCCCTCCTCGGCGGCGAGCCCGTCGCGAAGGGCGGTCAGCTTCTCCGCGAGCGTGCGGGGCGCCGCGCTCTCGTCACCGCCGGTATCGGGCATCGTAGGCCCGCCCTCCTCTCTTGGTCAGGTCTCGGTTGCTCTGGCGCGTACGGACAGTATCAGCCATCTACGCACGTGAATATCACCGCGGGAGCAGGTCGAGTCAAGGTGACCTCGCTAGGTCGCAGGGCGCCGAAGAGGACTAGACCAATAGCCTCCGTTGGGTTGCACGCCCGGCAGGGTTGAGGGTAGCCGTCTGGATAGGCTCTCTACGGGTGTTTATCCAATCTGTTGGGCCAGGGCCCGGTTGACGGTCTTCCCGTGGGGGTGAGTTCCAGCAGGGATCGTCGGATGCCTATGGGCAGTCAAGGGCCGCCGCCCTGGGAGGCGAGATCGGCCAGGATCAGGACGCCTGGCGCTCGCAGATGCGGATGATGCGGATGATGCGGTGGGTGCGGGCACCGGTCAGGTCGTGAGCCCGGCGCGGCAGCGCGGGTGACAGCCACAGCAGCCGGCCGTCCGGATCGGTGACCACCTGCACGTTCACTCCGTGCCGCGGTGCTTGTGGGAGTAGTCGGCGCATGAGGCGCCGACCTGGTCGCACTTGGCCAGGGTGTCGACCAGCAGGATGAACTCCGGGTCGGCCTTTCGCCGGACCTTCAGCAGATCCTGGGTGCGCTGGGGAGCAGGTGGATGACCGTGTTTGTGTAGGCGTGGACGGTGGATTCGCCTTCCAGCGGTCGCAGGCCAGGCCCCAGGAGTCCCCGAGTGCGCGGCCGCTCCGCATGTCTTCAGTCACGCCAACACCTCACGGGCAAGGGGACTTGCCGCTAAGGTCTCGTGCGATGAGCATGGATGAACCCGGACTGACCAAGGCGGTTGCTGAGGCGCTGGGCGCTCAGCGCACCGCTGCCCTTACGGAACTCACCGAGCGTGTCACCGCGCTGCGCTCCATGACCGAGGACGCGGGAACCACCGAAGTGCTGTTGGCCCCGCTGAAAGGCCGCGCTGCGGAAGAGTGGGAACGACTTGCCCGGCGGGAGGCTGAGGACTGGGTGTATGTCCGTTCCGACGATGGTGCAACCATCCTTGCCGTGGACCAGGCATCCGAAGCCGGAGTCCGCGATCCGGCAGCAGCTGTCGTCTACCCTGAGCTGCACACACGACTGGTCAGTTGGTGGCTTGTCAACGCCTGGCGCAGCGCCGACCTCCTCGCTGACACCCTGGACAACCTGACCCGGTGGCGCATCACCTCCGGCGCGGTCACCGCCCGGGCTCTCATCGAAGAAGCAGGAGCCCTGGTAGACGAGCAGAACGCCATCGCTGAGGCATGGCGGATCGGCAAAGCCGCCTCCAAAGACTCCTTGAAACGTCCCGCCCTTGTCCGCGAGGTGCTTGCTCCTGTCCTGCTGAAGGCAGGGTTTGGCTCAAGGATGAACGGCAGCAACGAACAGCTCCAGGCCACCAACGTCCTGACTCTCGTGAAGAAGCTGACCAAAGCGACGGGCGATGACAGATTCCCGAAGTGGTATGACCTGCTCTCCGACGCCGCGCACCCCGCCTTCGGAGCCAGAATCGCCTTCGCCACACCTCCGCTCGTACACACCTCAAGCGCTGTCACGGTGCGCAGTTACGCCCGATCTCCCATGTCGCTCGCTGACGGAGGATCTGTCCAAGTTCTCGAACCTACCGTCGCCTTCGCAGTCGCCGACTCCCTGATCTCCGCCGGAACCCACATGTTGAACGTTCTCGAAGATGGCCTGGCCATCGTGGACGACTTTGGCCTGACGACATCAGCGGCAACGCTCACCCGCCGTACGTACTGGCGCGCCTTCCACCCCACGCGCGGCAGCCGCGCCTGCCCCTGCGGCCGCGGCAAGTGGTCCAACTGCGGTCACCGCTGGGGAAACCAGGTCCCCACGCCCTGCAGCCGTTGATCACCAGAGCGGAGCTGAGAAGTCCAGACCACCGGCCGTAAGCCTGCCTTACTACGGCGGAAGTTTGTGCCGCCGGTCGCCCTCATGGGTGTGATAGGCAGGGCGACCACCAGCCAGACGAACGACAACCTCAACCACTTCGCCGCCTGGGTGAACCGCTACTGCGACAGTCACCTACGCCACGACGCCTTTGCCCCGGGGGCCCTGGCCACACCGCACCCCGATCGGCGCGAGCAGGCCCGGCGGCTGTACGACTTCCTAGTTTCAACGTCGCCAACGGCCTGCTAAGTCACATCTCCACGGGCTAGGCGTGGATCGGGGGTACGTCGTAGCGGCTGACGGCCAGGTACGTCTCCGGCGTCGCTGCTTCGAGAAGACTTTCGTCACCCTCCAGGTCAAGCTTCGGTTCCTCTGAACGGCGCAGCAGGGCGCTCCAGTCGCTCGTCGCACCCCGCTCGTACGCTTCACGGATCAGGGGGCGCAGCCGGGGACGGGCTTCCTCCTGCTGCTCGCGGAAGATCCGCCGCCGGGTGAGTCGCTGTTCTTCCTGAGCATCCTCGCTGAGCCCCGAGTCGTCGGTCAGTTGGTCCTCGGCGCGCAGGCCCGGGGTACGCCGGGCGATGGCGAGATCTTCCTCGTGGAGGTGCTCGCAGGCGGCGAACAGCTTCCGGGACATGCCGAGGTGGACCTCCGTACCGGAGATGCGACAGATGAGGAAGTCGTCGAGCCCCATGGATCGGATCCCGGCACGCAGGCTGTGCTCCTCACCGTGAAGCGCCGCCCCGCGGGCGTCGGCCCGCATGGCGAGTGTGAGGGTGTCGTCTTCCAGGGGAGTGGTCAGACCGGAGCGCCGGCGACGCGAAGCGCGGTCGGCCGGCACAGGCATCGTGCGCAGCTGAGAGGCGGGAGCGGACCGCAGCGCCAGGTAAGCAAGCATCTGGGCGCGGGCCGCGCCGATGAGCGCGTCGTCGCTGTCGCCGAGACGGTCTTCGAGGTTCCCTGGACCCGCCGCTGCCTGGTCGTCGGCGTCGGATCCGCTTGGCATGAGCGGCGGCTGGCCGGGGTGCAGGTCGTGGTCGATGGTGAGGAAGAGGTCGTCTCCGGGCCGCACGGAGGCACCGACCAGCACGGTGCGGTGCGCGTACGAGCCGAGGATCTTACTGCCGGCCGCCAGTTGTGCCCACCCCTTGCGGAGTACGTCGACACCGACGTTGCCGCCCTTGGCCTCGATAAGCCAGTACAACTCCTCCGTCTCGTGCCGTCCCCACAGGTCGGGCAGCCTCTTCTTCGGGTCCTTGAAGGTTTGGCTCAGGGCGGGGATAGGGCCGCCGAGTTCGAGGTGTTCGGTCTGCCCGAGACCGAGCAGCGAACGGCAGGCCCACTCCGTCATCGTCATACCCAGCCGGTAGGCAGCGGCGTTCTTCGCCGTGCGCTCGGTGCCGTGCGCGTAGACCGGGTTCAGGGTCAGGCGCCGGCCCTTGGCGCCCGCTACTGGGTGCCGGGGCTCGACGAGGTGCGCGCCGAGGTAGGCGTACAGCGGGGCGACCCGGGCGACGAGTTCCCCGTGCGCGTACCGCGGCTGGTTCTGCAGGTGCGGGGTGACGTCGCGGCCGACCTCGGTGGCGCACTTGATGATCTCGCGCCACGTGGTGGTCGGGGCGTACCAGCCATCCGCTGCCGGGAACCCGCCCGACCCGGTCCACGCCTTGTGCTCGGCTGTCCGCCACTGCCTCTTGGGCTTGTCGGCGGGCCCATTACGAAAAAGGACCGGTATGTCGAAGCTGTCGGCGTAGGTGAGCGGCGGCTCGTCGGCGACGTGTGCGGGGATCATGGGGTCCATGGGGATAACCCTGGCACGGGCTCGGGCCCTCCCGGGGGCCGGTCGGCGGGCTGCCGCTCTGTATGGCTCTTGAGGCCATGGCGCACGGGACATGATTCATGGCGACTGGTGTTGTTGGCCTGCCACCGCTCTACTCACGTTCTACTGCTCACGGTCGGTCGGACCAGAAGATCGACGAGGGGAGCCGGACGGAGGGCAGGTGCACCGCCTTGAGCGGTCCCAGAGCGGCGGCAGCAGCACGAAGAGCTTCGTCGTAGGTGCCGGAGCCAAGGACCTCAGCAGAGCAGGCAGGACAGTCTCCGGGGCGGCGGGCGTGACCGGCGCTGCGATCCCCGGAGCCTCGGACGTGCGCGAAGGCGTCGTCAGGAAAGTCGGCCCGCACGGCATGCCACACCCCGACCCGTTCGTCCTCGGGCAGCCCGGCCGCTACCTCCGGCCGCATCGGCGGCAGCAGGCGCCCGCTGTCCTGGACGAGGAACACCCGGTCGGTGAAGTCGACGCCGTCCCCCTCGGGGCGCTCCTGCTCCAGCCACGCACGGGCCTCCTCGCGGGTGCCCGGCCCCCACAGGTAATCCGTCGGGAACCGTGTGGTCTCGTAGCGGGTGTCGAACTCCGCCCAGTGAGCGTCATTCCAGCGACTGCCCGGAATGAACGGGATGGCCCGCACCACGACGTACTGGTACTCGTCGCTCTCGTGATCTTCCATGGGGTCGGGGGCGGTGAGCGCGCCGGCGGGTTCCATCCGTGCCTGCCCGGAACCGTTCCAGCTCAGCACGGTGATCTCCCGATGCAGAGGTGCCGGGTACAGGCGCCCATCGGGGGTGGCCTCCCCCCACAGCTGGTTGATCAGCTCCGCCAGATCCCGCACCGTTCGGGCCGCCTCGACAGGAGTATCGACATGGTGGCCGGAGGGATGGGCAACGTAGTTACGCAGCTTGGCGAGCGCGTCTTCGACCGCTCGGCTGCGCCGCCCGCGGAGCAGACCCGCCGTACGCGCCCACAGGCGGAGCCCGTGCAGCATCCCGTTGAACTCGATGGCGTGGGTGTCGACGACCAGCTTCGCGCGTTGCCGCGTCATCCTGTCGGCGCGCTTCTTGACGTCGTCGTACGACGTGACGGTGTAGGAGACGTCCGGGGCCTGGGGGAGACGGTAGGTGATGGTGCCGGAGCACCACTCCATGAAGCGGTCGCGCAACGCCTGCTCGTAGATCAGGAGCGCCTGGTCGCCGACCATGGTGTACACGTCGTAACACAGCACGCCGTAGGCGAAGACGGTGCGCAGCCGCTCGAAGGAGTCGCGTGTTCCTGCCGCGACGCCCTCCGCCAAGTCGCAGTCGGCGATCTGCCGCTGCTGGAACTCCGTGGCGTCTTCGGGCCTCATACGGCCGCCGAGCCCGCAGGGGTTGAACGCCAGCGACAGATCGTCTGCAGCGCGCAGCTCCTCAAGCGGCCGGATCTCCATGTACTTCTCCTCACGATGGGAAACGGATCAGCTTGCACCTCCGGGCCTCTAGTTGGCCACCCCTTTCCCTTCAGGAACGTCACCACAAGGTCAGCGGGATTCCCGCTTCTGCCGCGGCACGGATTCTCTCTTCGATGCGATCTCGCGATTCGCCGGCTTTGAGGCCCGTCAGGATCGCCGAAGCGATGGCCCGTGTTCGGCCAGCAGCCCCCCGGACGTCTGCGAGTGGACCATGGGGATTGTGCCGCCGTCGCGACCACTCGGCTCGGTTCTCTGCGGCTGTCCCCAGCCGCAGATGGGCGGGATTCGTGCAGCCGTGGAAGTCACAGGTGTGGCAGATGACAGGATCCTCAGTGGAGGACCATCCCGTCCGGGTGACCACACCGTTGGCCAGCTGGTAGGCGAAGAGGTGAGCTGGGACCGTGCCTCTGCGAGACGGCCCCGGCAGGCTGGCGGCGCGGAATGATCCATGACCGGTTGAGCTGACGGCGCCCAGCCACGGCCAGCATTGACCCGCTGAGCGGACGTAGCACTTTGCCTTGAAGCGGGCGACGATGGTCTCGTCAGTCAGCCAGCTCAACCAGAGATCGGCAGGCAGTCGGATCGGTGTCGGGTATCCCAGAAGAGACAACTGTTCTCCTCTGGCTGACGCGGCCTGTCGCCCTTCGCCGACTTCCGGCAGCGGGAGTTGACCGGCGTTTTCCGTCATGGTGTGTTGTTGCCGAGCTGCTTAGGGTCAGGCGGGTAGCCCTTGGCCCGGAGCCATGCGTCGAGGGCCAGGGCGACGATGTCGCCGTGGGGTATCTCGGTGTCGGCATTGCAGCGGCGGATGCGCCGTTGGAGCTCAAGGACATCAGGAACGGCGTAGTTCAGTTGCCCGCGCTTGGTATGCCGGCTGTTGATGACCTTCAGGGTGTCCGGGTGGGGAGCAAGCGGATCATCTTGTGACTCCGACTGTGCTTCAAGCGCGTCGGCTACCGCACGCAGCTGGCCGACATAGGTAGCGAGGTAGTTCACGGAGTGGCTCCCGTGGAGGCGACTAGGCGGCTAGCTAGCCGCCTAGTGGACTAGTGGAATAGTCGCCGAAGGGGCGACCAGCTCGTACTGGCGGATCGCCCCGATCGACGAGCGGTTCGTCAGAACCCGCGGCGGTTCAACCACTCGTCCACTGCCACGCAGACGATGTCACCGATGGGCAGGTGGTCGAGATCGTTGTCGAGCGCGAAGCGCTTGATCCGCTTCTTCAGCTTCAGCGCCGCAGGAACCGATGCGTCGAGACTTTCCCGCGTGATGTGACGCTGATTGAGGACCGCGGAAGCCTCTGGGATGTCCTTCGGACGGCCCGCCCCCTGCGTCCATGGTGCACCCGCATTCGATGCTGACCCTGAAGCAGCCTCGCTCTCATACTGGGGAGCTGCTGTCCCAGCCCTCATAGGGAATGACGTTCCTTGTGCTGCCGACGCAGCCTCCCGCACGGCCACTTCGGAGGAGCCGTACGCGGGTCCAGGCGGAGCGCCCGGAACAGGCTGAGGAGAGGTTTCAGGTGCCTCGGACGGTGCCTCAGTAGGAGAGGCCACAGGGGGCGCGCCCGACGTGTGGCCAGCGCTTCCATCCGCCTGTGCGGCGATCCGCACCTGCTCTGGAGCCTGCATCGCGGACGCTTCGTGCGTTGTCGCGGGGGACTCGACACGGTCGGCAGTCGGCCGCGGCGACAGGCAACTGTCCGCCGTGGAAGGCGGCGCGAGATGGGTGCTGTCGGGGAGGGCCTGCTCGGCATCCAGGTGCTCACGGGTCAGCTCGGCCGGCGGCGGAGGCGCGGCTGCCGTCTTCTTGGCGCCGCCGAGCACGTGGCCCTTCGGACGGGAGCGCCGAGCCGGGGGCTTCAGCTTGTCGTTGTTCTCGGTCACGCTGCGTCCAGCTCCTTCATCAGCTCGGCGTACTCGCTCAGCTCGGTCGGCACTTCGCCGAAGGCCTCCATGTAGTGCACCCAGGAATGGATCACGGTTTCCGCAAGGGGGAACGGCCCGTCACGGTCCTCGCCGAGCCCCTCACCCTTCGGGGGATTCAGCAGGCTCTCCTTGGCCCTACGGGGCAGGCTGGTGCGGTCGTCCGCCTTGACCAGCACCACGTGGGCGGTGACGTCACGCTCGTTGCGTGCGGCGGCGCGCTCGGCCTCGTCGAAGGTGGCCACGAGCTTGCGGCGCTCGATCTTGGTGGGGGCGACCGGCACGATCAGCCGGTCCGCCTCGGTAACAGCCTCGTGGAAGATCCTGGCGCTGCCGCCGCCGGCGTCCACCACGATCGCGCCGAACTCGGCGCGCTTGGCCTGGATGTACTCGGCGATGTCATCGAACGGGTACCGCTCGACCACCAGGTTCTCCGGGATCTCGAAGCCCTCGGCCTGGGCGACCTTGAACCAGTCGTAGGCGGACTGGCTGATGGCGTCGGCGTCCAGGAGCAGCGTGCGCAGCCCAAGGACCACGGCGTAGTAGAGGGCGATGAACCAGGCCGATGTGGTCTTGCCGGCGCCGCCCTTGAGCATTCCGACGACGACCACAAAGGCGTCCCAGGTGCTGGTCTTTGCTGCTGCCAGCGTCTTCTGGCGAGTGAGCTCGTTCACGTTTGCTTGTACTCCTAGAATGCGAAGTTGAGGGTTTTCGTCAGGCAGCGGCAGAAGGCTTTGTGTGGAGCAACTGCCTGACGAGGGGCCCCTCCGGGTGCCTGCCGTCTCGGGCAGGCGCCCGGAAGTCGACGTGCCGGTCCTTTGGGGGAGGACGGGCCGGATGCAGCAATCCACATGAGTTCTGCTTTCGCTCACCGTGCTGAGCGAGGCGCTCGTGCCTCCGCGTCAGGCTGTTCACGGGACGGTCCTGCGCTGACGCTGTCCAGCAGAACCGTGGGGCCGCATCCGAGTCCTGGCCTGGCGCAGGAGGCGGTAGACCGTTGCGGTGGAAAGGTTGTGCTCCGCAGCGAGAACCGACACCGCAGCGCCGTTTTCGTACTTCGTCCGAAGCGCCGCCATCAGCTTCTGCCGCTCTGCGGCCTTCGCGGCGGAACGGATGCGCAGCGTCTCCTGTGCCGTGCGCGGTTTGCCGCCGGCCTCGATCAGCAGCTGACGGGCGGCCCGCTTCGTCTTGGCCCCAGCGACAGCCAGTTCCGCCAGAGTGGCGCCGTGCTGCTCGTACAGTCGGCGCAGATGAGTTGCCAGGCGACGGCGCGCCGGAGCTTCACGCATGCGGCGCGTCTCCCACGAAGTGCGCATCACCGTCCCGGCGTTGCGGAGCCGGTTGATGACCGTGCCGTATGAAAGGCCGCTGACTTCCACGAGTTCCTGAACTGTGGATCCGGCCTCGTAGCACTTCCGCAAAGCCTCGGGAGTGGTGGGCGGTTGATGGTCGCCCTGTACTGGGCGCTGATCCGTCATGCGGCGGACTCCCATTCTCTGAGTGCGTTGGTGTAGGCGGCGGCAAGCTCGTCGTATGAGCGCTCGTCGCGTGGAGTGATGAGGATCAAGCGGCCGTCCGTGGCGATCCGCCACTCCGGGTCTGCCACTCCTGTGGCCGGGTTGGTCACGGCTCCGTGCGGTCCGTGCCACTCAGCGGAGATCTCGTCTGGTCTCACGGCAGGAACCAGCACCGAACGGCCGTCACGGACCACCACCAGCGCCTTGGCCCGATGCTCTGCCAGGCCCTCCAGCGCCTTGCGGTACGCCGCCCTTTCGGCAGCGTGGAGAGCCTTGCGGCTGGCTGAGGTCCCTGTCGTTCCGTACTGGTCGGCGATCCGGTCCCAACCGTGTGCAGGCGTCAGTTGGAGGTCGGTAACAGCGTCCGGGTGGCTGTTACCGAACCCTTCCAGGGCCCTGGGGGCCAAGGACCAGGTCTCGCCGGTCTGGTGGACCAAGCCATGGCTCAAGAGCCGGTTCAGGGTTCGGTAGGCGGTTGCCCGCGAGACGGACGCTGTGACGACGAGTTCGCTGGCGGTCTGGTGGGGACGGGCATGCAGAGCACCGATCACCATGAGAGCGGAGCTGCCCAAGGCCTGATGCGTGAAGGCGTCGTGCCCCATGAGGCTGCTGATGACGGTGGAATCGACGTCTGCACCCAATCCCGTCTCAGGGGTGTTCCACTCCCCAAGTGCCGGGTCGGGGGGGAACTGAGTGGTACGAGATCGAGACTCGGGTGACTGAATGGCAGCACCAGGTCCGTCGCCGAGGTACCAGGTCGATCCTTCCCTGCCTCGTCCGACCTTCAGCCGGCGCAGCCATCCTGCAGGCACGAGAACGCTTTCGTAGGCCTTCCGCAGGGTCTGCCGCGATACTCCGGCCTCTTCAGCTGTCTGACGTTCGCTGGCCGCGTGCAGGCGGCCACCGGCGATCTCCGCGAAGTTCAGGTGGGCACGAAGCACACGCAGCGCGGTCCTGCCTCGCTCGCCGCGCCATGGGGTGGTCTCGATACGGGCTCGCAGGGCCGCGAGGTCCTCGTAGGACTGCTCCCGTGACTCGACCCGTGCCGTGCTACTGACCGCTGCGCAGGCGTTGTCCCAGACTCGACGGATGTACGACAGAGCGCGAGCCTGGCCCGAGCGCTGCGCTATGTGCTGCGGATGCCTACCGCCCTCGTGGTCCGGGTGCATGAGGAGTTGTGTGAGCTGATCAAGAGTTCCTCCACAACGTGCGACGTGGCAGGCGATGGCGGCGGTGATGCGGTGCCCGTGCTCGGACATGCCCTGGCGGTCACCGCGGCGTACGACCGCTCCGTCACGGTCGAGCTTGCTGTAGCTGCCGGCGGCGTAGCGACCAGTGAGGTCTCCGAGGAGGACCAGGTCGGCGGCGGCCGGAGGGAGGTGGGCGAGTCCCAGAGGCTTGGTGTGACCGCCTCTGACTGCCTGTGGATGGGGTTTTCCTGGACGCGAAGCCTTCTGTGAGTGCTGCGAACGGGGTACGGCGTATGGCATTCTGGGGTCGTCTCGCGTAAGACATGGACGCCACCGGGGCCCGCTAAAACCACGGGTGGTGTCCGGAACCGACCTCCAATCGGTGCCAGCGAAGAGCCTCCAGGATGGCCGTCCTGGAGGCTTTCGTGTGCCTGGCTCCGGTGGAGGCAGGCATCCCCATCGCGGCTCGACCGGGGAGACCGTGAAGGAGCCGGAGTCGTGGGCCTGTCCGACTCCGGACTCCCGGGCCGCTCAGGCGGCAGGAGCAGAGGGGTTGCCTCTGGCTGCCTCTGAGCGACCCGGGTCGATCCGGGGTCGAATCAGAGCGATTTCCTCTGACTGCCTCCGATCGCCTCTGCAACCCGTCCTAGCAGGTCACAGCCGGTTCGCCCCACCAAAGCCGCAGGTCAGAAGGGTGCTTCTGGAGAACCCGGCGTACAGCCCGACTCGTCTGCCGCTCTCCACACTGCTCATCGGTGGCGAGCCGCCCGGCTTGCCGTGACTCCGCCGGGGCCGGTCCTTCAGGGGCCGGCCCCGGCGGGTGCTCACCGTCTCAGCGGGCTACGGCAGGGGCGGGTAGGCGTTCTTCATGAGCTGCTGGAACTGGGCGGAGAACCAGTGCCCGGCCAGCGGCGCGCCCGGCAGGGCGCCCGTGGGGTTGTTGCCGTTGCGGGCGTTGCCACCGTAGGTGGGGTCGCACATACGGTCGAAGCCCTTGCCCTCGTCGTTGGAGACGGGGGAGCTGGAGCCGTCGGACTCACCCGGGGGCTTGACCCACACGTAGGCGTCGATCCCGGCGGCCGGGGCCGCCGTGGGGCGCTCGCCGAGTCCGGCGCCGCTCTGGTTGCACCAGTTGCCGGCGTGGATGCGCCGGTCGATGCGGCTTCCGTTGACGTAGTCGTCGACGGAGGTCATCGGGCCGGGGCCGGTGGGCCGGGCGGAGCCGCCCCAGCCGTCGCGGGAGGTGTCGATCAGCATGCCGAGGCCGGAGTTGAACCCGGCCGCGACCAGCTTGTCCCGCAGGCCGAGCGCGAACGACTGCTCATCCACGTACTGGTTCCAGTCGACCCACTTCGACTGGCGCACGGTCTGTCCGTTCACCGTGTCGGTGATCTTGAAGTTCGGTTCCTTGACGGGGCTGTAGTTGGCGGTGTTGACGATGAAGCCGGCCACGTCGTTCACGCTCGCGCCGTTGGTCGTGGCGACCTTGGCGAACTCCTGCACGGAGGGGCCGAGGTTGCTGTCCCAGCCGAGCCAGCCGTGGTGGCCGGCGTCGATGTAGTTGTAGACGTTCGGGATGGCGCCGAGCTTGTCCAGGGCGTAGGAGACGCCCTTCTCGTAGTTGCCGTTGCTCTTCATGGTCACGCAGGCGTCGGTGGTGGTGTTGGTGCCGCCGGCGTTGGTGACCAGGTTGGGCAGCGAGTCGGGCTCGATGACGGTGGCGATCCGCAGGCCCGCGTACTTCGGGTCGGAGAGGATCGTGGCGATCGGGTCGATGTACTGGGACTTGTACTTGTCGATGTCGTTCGGTCCGAGTTCGCCGTTGGAGGCGAGGGCGGCGCAGTCACGGCCGGGCAGGTCGTAGATGACCAGCTGGACGACCAGGTCGCCGGAGCCCTTCTGCTTCAGCGCCTCGTCGAGGTGGTCGCGCAGGCCCATGCCGCCGTTGACACCGTTGATCGCTGCGATCCGGTCCAGCCAGACGGCGGTGGGCTGGTTGGCGATCCGGCTGCCGCCCGGTTCGGCGGCGGCCTTGGCCGACCATTCGGGATTCACGTAGCCCTTGGCCCCGACATAGGGGTTGTCGACCCGGCCGTCGGCGCCGCCGTCGCCCCCTCCGCCGGTGCTGCCGCCGGTACCCCCGCCGGTGCTGCCGCCCGTGCCGCCGCCGGTACTCCCACCGGTGCTGCCGCCGGTACTCCCGCCGGTACTCCCACCGGTGCTGCCGCCCGTGCCGCCGCCGTCGTCGACATTGCAGGTGACGCCGTCGAGTGTGAACGTGGCGGGCACGGCGTTGGTGCCGCTGTAGGAGCCGTTGAAGCCGAAGTTGACGGAACCGCCGTTCGCCAGGGAGCCGTTGTAGCTCTCGTTGGTCGCCGTGACGGCGGCACCGCTCTGGGCGATCTTCGCGTTCCAGCCGTTGGTGATCCGCTGGTTGCCGGCATACGACCACTTCAGCGACCAGGCGGACTTGGCCGCCCCGTTGTTGGTGATCGTGACGGCGGCCGTGAAGCCGGTGTCCCACTGGCTCTGCACCTTGTAGTCCACGGTGCAGGGGACCGAGGCGGTGGCGGCGCCGGCCGGTGACGTGAGGAGTGCCGCCCCCGAGGTTCCGGCGGCCAGCGCCAGGGCGGCTACAAGTGACATTCTGGTACGACTCATGAGTGCGGTTTCCTTCTCCTTCGAGGGGGAGCACGGGTCGAGGACGCGCAGGTGTCGCGCAGGCCGGTGCCGCACGCGGTGGACCTGCCGTCGCAGGTGGACCATCAGGTCGCGTCGTGTGGGAGGTGAAGTGGTGGACGTGCCGGATGTCGCCGTCCCGCCGGCACTTCCCCCTGCGCCCGGACGAACTCGCCGCCGGGCCGACGCACACCGAGCAGCCGGCGGCTCCTGCCGTCGGCGCCCATGAGTTCGGCGGAGAGATGCAGCGCAGGCGCACTGCCGTCGCACGGTGTGCCGTTGAGCCCGAACACCGCGGTGCTGCTGGGGTGTTGCATGAGCGACTCCTTGCAGCTTGGCGCGCCGTGACGGACGCGCCGACTGATGGAACCGCTCCCACTGGTGCCAAGGAAGCTAGCGCCAACCGGGCTGTTTTCACAGGGTTGTTGCTCAACTTTGTCGCTCACGTTCAGGTGAAAACGATTCAACTTCTCAACGTCTTGACGCGATAGGGCGCCATCCTCACTATGGGAGCGCTCCCACTGGTTCAAGCCTTGACCCCCCACCGAGCCGAACTTCGCAAGGAGGACCAGAACCATGGATCCCGGACGCAAGCGCAGAGCCGTACGGCGGCTGTGGACCGCCGTCGCGGCCGCGTTCGCACTACCCCTGTCGATGCTCGCCACCAGCTCAACGCCCGCTCAGGCGGCGGGTGTCCAGTGCAGCGTCGACTACAAGACCAATGACTGGGGCTCCGGTTTCACCGTCGACCTCACCCTCACCAACCGCGGAACCGACACGATCAACGGCTGGACGCTGACCTACGCCTACAGCGGCAACCAGAAGCTCGGCAACGGCTGGAACGGCACCTGGTCGCAGTCCGGCCAGTCGATCACCGTGAAGGACGCCGGCTACAACGGCACGATCGCCGCGGGTGCCGCCGTCTCCACGGGCGCCCAGTTCAGCTACAGCGGCACCAACACGGCCCCCACGTCCTTCGCGGTCAACGGCACGACCTGCACGGGCGCGCACCAGCCGCCGGTCACCGTGCTGACCAGCCCGAAGCCGGGCGCGGTCTACAGCCAGGGTGACGCGGTCCCGCTCGCGGCGACCGCGGCGGCCGCCGACAACGCGACGATCAGCAAGGTCGAGTTCTACGACGACACGACCCTGCTGGGCACCGACACCAGCGCGCCGTACTCGCTCTCCGCCTCAAGTCTGTCCGTGGGCAGTCACTCGCTGGTGGCGAAGGCGTACGACAGTCTGGGCGCGTCCGCCGTGTCCACCCCGGTCGGCATCACCGTGGCCGCGGGCCCGGCTGTGGTCGCCTCACCCACCCAACTGGGCGTCCAGCAAGGCAAGTCGGGTACCTTCGCGGTGAAGCTGTCGACGCAGCCCTCGTCCGACGTGACGGTGACCACCACGCGCGCGAGCGGCAACTCGGGCCTGTCCGTGACCGGCGGCTCCTCGCTGACCTTCACGCCGTCCAACTGGAACACGGCGCAGACGGTGACCGTCACGGCCGACTCCTCCGGCACCGGCAGCGCCACCTTCACCGCGTCCGCCACCGGCCACGCCAAGGCGACGGTCACGGTGACGGAGCTGGCCGCGACGAAGGCGTACGACGCCCGCTTCCTGGACCTGTACGGGAAGATCACCAACCCGGCGAACGGCTACTTCTCGCCCGACGGCGTCCCGTACCACTCGGTGGAGACGCTGATCGTGGAGGCGCCGGATCAGGGCCACGAGACCACGTCGGAGGCGTACAGCTATCTCCTGTGGCTGCAGGCGATGTACGGCAAGGTCACCGGTGACTGGTCGAAGTTCAACGGCGCGTGGGCCCTCATGGAGAAGTACATGATCCCCACCCACGCCGACCAGCCGACCAACTCCTTCTACAACGCCTCCAAGCCGGCGACCTACGCGCCGGAGGCGGATACGCCGAACGAGTACCCGACCAAGCTGGACCAGTCCGTGCCGGTGGGTTCGGACCCGCTCGCCGGTGAGCTGAAGTCGACGTACAACACGGACGATGTGTACGGCATGCACTGGCTGGAGGACGTCGACAACGTCTACGGCTACGGCGACACACCCGGCGGGACCTGCGAGGGCGGGCCGACCGCGAAGGGGCCTTCCTACATCAACACCTTCCAGCGCGGCCCGCAGGAGTCGGTGTGGGAGACGGTCCCGCAGCCGACCTGCGACGCCTTCAAGTACGGCGGGAAGAACGGCTATCTGGACCTGTTCACCGGCGACTCCACCTATGCCAAGCAGTGGAAGTACACCGACGCCCCGGACGCCGACGCGCGCGCCGTCCAGGCCGCGTACTGGGCCGACCTGTGGGCCAAGCAGCAGGGCAAGGGCAGCGATGTCGCCACGACCGTGGGCAAGGCCGCGAAGATGGGCGACTACCTGCGCTACGCCATGTACGACAAGTACTTCAAGAAGATCGGCAACTGCGTGGGGGCCTCGACGTGCCCGGCCGGCACCGGCAAGGACGCCTCCCACTACCTGCTGTCCTGGTACTACGCCTGGGGCGGCTCGAACGACACGAGCGGGGGCTGGGCCTGGCGCATCGGCTCCAGCTACGCCCACAGCGGCTACCAGAACCCGCTCGCCGCGTACGCGCTCAGCTCCGACGCCGACCTGAAGCCCAAGTCGGCGACCGGGGCGGCGGACTGGTCCAAGTCGCTGCAGCGGCAGCTGGAGTTCTACCAGTGGCTGCAGTCGTCCGAGGGCGCCATCGCGGGCGGCGCGACCAACAGCTGGGCGGGCCGGTACGCCACTCCGCCGGCCGGGACGCCGACCTTCTACGGCATGTACTACGACGAGCAGCCGGTCTACCACGACCCGCCGTCGAACCAGTGGTTCGGGTTCCAGGCCTGGTCGATGGAGCGGGTCGCCGAGCTCTACCAGCAGACCGGGAACGCGCAGGCCAAGGCGGTCCTGGACAAGTGGGTGAAGTGGGCGCTGTCCAAGACCACGATCAACCCGGACGGCACCTACCGGATCCCCTCCACCCTGCAGTGGTCCGGGCAGCCCGACACCTGGAACCCGTCGAGCCCCGGCTCCAACAGCGGGCTGCACGTCACGGTCGCCGACTACACCAATGACGTCGGCGTGGCCGCGGCGTACGCCAAGGTCCTGACCTACTACGGCGCCAAGTCCGGTGACACGAGCGCCAAGTCGACCGCCAAGGCGCTGCTCGACGGCATGTGGAACAACTACCAGGACAGCCTGGGTGTCGCCGTACCGGAGACCCGTACGGACTACAGCCGTTTCAACGACAGCGTGTACGTGCCGAGCGGCTTCAGCGGCACGATGCCGAACGGCGACGCGATCAACTCGTCGTCGACGTTCGCTTCGCTGCGGTCCTTCTACAAGAACGACCCGGCCTGGTCGAAGATCGAGGCCTACCTCAAGGGCGGTGCCGCGCCCGTCTTCACCTACCACCGGTTCTGGGCCCAGGCGGACATCGCACTGGCCATGGGCTCGTACGCGGAACTCCTCGAATAGGCCCCCGCTGAAGCTCCGCGTACGCGACCCCGTCGCAGGGAGACGGGGTCACCCGGCCGGGCGGTTCTCGGCCCACAGAGGACCGCCCGGCACTTGTCAGGAACATGATCATCTCCGCGGTTCCTGGCAGTGAACTGGGAGCGCTCCCAAAACGAGGGGCGCTCTCGCTGCTCCCTAGACATCCCAGCGGAGGATCCGCATGCAACAGTTGAAGATCCGGACGAACCGGGGCAGGACGCCAACCCTGTTCGGTGCGTTGCTCACGTCACTCGTCGCGCTGGCGGCGCTTCTCACCGCCGCTCCGGCCTCGCACGCCGACACGACCATCTGCGAGCAGTTCGGCTCCACCACGATCCAGGGCCGTTACGTCGTCCAGAACAACCGGTGGGGCACCAGTGCCACCCAGTGCATCACCGTCACGGACTCCGGCTTCAGGATCGCCCAGGCCGACGGATCGGTCCCGACCAGCGGAGCCCCGAAGTCCTATCCGTCCCTCTACAACGGCTGCCACTACACCAACTGCTCACCCGGAACCAACCTCCCCGCCCGGATCGGCTCCATCTCGAGCGCGCCCACCGGCATTTCCTACAGCTATGTGAGCGGTGCCACCTACGACGCCGCGTACGACATCTGGCTGGACCCGACGCCCCGCACCGACGGCGTGAACCGCACCGAGATCATGATCTGGTTCAACCATGTGGGAGGCGTGCAGCCGGTGGGCTCACCGGTCGGCACCGCCTCCGTGGCCGGCCGTTCGTGGCAGGTGTGGTCCGGCAACAACGGTTCCAACGACGTGCTGTCCTTCGTCGCGCCCTCGGCGATCGACAGCTGGAACTTCGACGTGATGGACTTCGTCCGCCAGGCCGTCTCCCGGGGGCTGGCGCAGGACGGCTGGTACCTGACGAGTGTTCAGGCCGGTTTCGAGCCGTGGCAGAACGGCGCGGGCCTGGCGGTGACGTCGTTCTCCTCGACCGTGAACGTCGGTGGCAGCACCCCCGGTGACCCGGGTGGGGGCTCCGGCGGCTCGTCGGCGTGCAAGGTGACCTACGGCACGCAGGTGTGGCAGGGCGGCTTCACCGCCGACGTCACCGTGGCCAATACGGGTTCGTCGCCCGTGGACGCCTGGAAGCTCGCGTTCACGTTGCCCGCCGGGCAGAAGATCACGAGTGCGTGGAGCGCCGACATCTCTCCCTCGTCGGGAGCGGTGACGGCCGGCGGGATGGCGTACAACGCGTCCATCGCACCCGGCGGTCAGGTCTCCTTCGGGTTCCAGGGCACCTACGACGGCACCTTCACCAAGCCGGCCGGCTTCCGTCTGAACGGCACGTCCTGCACCACCGCCTAGGGCCGGCACGGGCATCCGTCCACCCCGCACCCACCCGAACGACGTTCAGGCCGGGTGGGTGCGGCTTCCTCCCGGAGCCCCGATACGCCCGACCGGACGTCCTCCCCGCCGAACACAGTCGATCATGTCCGGAAGTCGTGCCCCCGGTTCCTCTGACCCGTAAGATCGGACGTCTCGCGGGTGGGGAGAGGTGGTCATGGCCGGGCGACGCCCTGGAGCACCGACGCTGGAAGAGGTGGCCGCCCACGCCGGGGTGGGGCGGGGCACGGTCTCCCGGGTCATCAACAACGCGGCCGGTGTGAAGGAGTCGACACGCCGGGCCGTGCAGCGGGCCATCGAGGAACTGGGGTACGTGCCGAATCTCGCCGCCCGGTCCCTGGCCGGGCGGCGGGCCGATGCCGTGGCCCTCGTCCTGACGGAGCCGGACTGGAGACAGTTCGCGGAGCCGTTCTTCTCCGAGATCGTCCGCTCCCTCGGCGATGCGCTGGCGGACACCGGGATGCAGCTGATGCTGACCCTGGTCCGCTCGGAGAGCGAACGGCAGCGCTTCCTGGAGTACGCACGCGGCGGCCGGGTCGACGGGGTCCTGCTGATGTCCGTGCACGGGGGCGATCGGCTGCCGGACATGCTCGCCGAGGCCGGGGTGCCGACCGTGATGCTGGGGCGCCGGTCGGGCGACGAATACGTGAGCTACGTGGACGCGGACAACGTGGGCGGTGCCCGAAGCGCCGTATCCCACCTGCTGAAACAGGGCCGCAAGGCGATCGCCACCATCACCGGGCCGCTGGACATGTACGTCGCGCAGTGCCGGCTGCGCGGCTATCAGGACGCCCTGGCGTCGGCCGGTCTGCCAAGGGCGCGGTCCTGGGTCGCGGAGAGTGATTTCACGGAGGAGAGCGGGCGCCGCGCCATGGCGGAACTCCTCGAACGGCACCCGGAGATCGACGGCGTCCTCGCCGCGTCGGACACCACGGCGGCGGGGGCCCTGCACACGCTGCGCACGGCCGGCCGGCGGGTGCCGGAGGACGTCTCCGTGATCGGTTTCGACGACTTTCCGCTGGCTCAGCGCACCGAGCCGCGCCTGACCACGGTGCGCCAGCCGCTGGAGGAGATGGGACGGGCCATGATCAGGCTGTTGCTGGAGGAGATGGAGGAGCCGTCCGTGGCCTGGCGCCACATCATTCTCCGTACGGAGTTGGTCGTCCGCGAGTCGTCCTGAGCCTCGCTCACTCCGCGTCCGCCACCACCGACCCCACCCGGTCGGCCAGGTCCTGCGGCTTCGACCTCGATGCTCCCGGCCTAACCGCCCACCGCCCATCGCGCTCCCGCCACCACGCCCAGCAGCAGAGCGGGAAGTATCCACCACCACCGCATGGTCCTCCGCACCGAAGGCACCAGCCACAGCGCCAGAGCGGCCCCGGCGGACGCGAGGGTGAGGACGCACGACAGGACGATTCCAGCGTAGGCGTCGTCGTCCCAGCTGCCGGACGGACTGATGCTCAACGCCGTCCAGCAGAAGTACGCGGCGAGGAGCGTGAGCAGGGTGAGGGGTACAGCGAGGACCAGACGGAGGCAGCCGCGGTCGTCGTCCACGTGTGAAGAGCCGGTCATCAGCGCAGTGCGTTCCTTGCCTCGTCCAGATTGTTCGCGAATCCACGCCCGTAGGCCTGGGCGTCGTCGGTCTTCCAGTACGGCCCGCCGTTGTAGCGCGCGGCGAGCTCCTGGTACTGGGCCGGTGTCATCTCCTCGGCCGGCACATCGGCGAATTCGCTCTCCGCCTTGAGCTGGGCCAGGTACTCCGAGGCGATGAAAATGTTCTGCGCCGGGTCCTGCAGGGCTGTTTCCACCATGCCGCGCTGCTGGTCGGTGAGATGCTCGGGGTCGTAGCCGAGAACCTCGGCGCCACGTCGCACCTGGATGGCGATGGGGCCCATGGACGTATTGTCGGGGTCACCGCCGAGCCGCCACGGCAGGCTTTCAGGAGCGATCGGGCTCAAGGGAGAGTCCGCCTGTTCGCGGATGGTGTCGGTGATGTCGTCCAGGATGCCTGGCTGCCCGCCGATCTCCTGCCATGCGATACCGGCGACCATGTCCGGCGGCAACCCCGAATTCCGCGCCGCAGCCTTGATGATCTCCTTGTTCGCCGCGATCCAGTCGGCCCGCTCCTGTGCGTTGGACGGCGGGCCCCAGTAACTGTCCGTCGCGCCGGGAAGGTTGGCGATCTGCAGGCGGATGTCCCGCAGGGTCGGCGAGACGACGTCGTCGCCGGCGACGGGGGAGTAGTCCTGTTTGGGACCGCTGCCGGGCAGTCGGGTCAGCGGGTTCGTGCTCGCCTCGGCTGCCTCTCGCCGCAGCTCCGCGATCGCCGAGACGATGTCGACGCGTTCGATGAAGCCCATGCGGAAATCTGGCAGCAGGTCGTAGGCCTGCTTGAGCTCGTGGACGCAGATCTCCCGCGCCTCGTGCTCGGTGGTCTTCGCGAGATGGAAGTCCCCGCCGGCGGCGTCGTGCAGCCGGTTCGCGTCCTCGCGGATGTCGTCGACATCCATGGTCAGCTCGGGCGAAGAAGTCCATGACACCGGTGGTGGCCCGCATGTCCTCCCACTGGCGCATCGGCTCCGCCTCCTGGGCGTCACGGGTGACCGCCGTGCCCTTGGTGTGGATCAGGTCCGCGAGCAACCGCTCGTTCGCCTTGCCGTTGGAGTAGTGCGCCTTGGCGACCTCCAGCGCGAACGCGTAGCTGCGCAGAGCGCTGGACGTCGTAGCCTTCCGCGAGCTGCGCGATCAGCTTGCGCCCCTCGGACAGCCTGGCTTCGTAGTGCTGACTGCCCTCGCTCTTCCACTGTGTGTGCTTCTCGGCGCGCTCGGCGGAAGGGTCGATCGCCACCAGCATGTCGTGCAGGCGCTTGAACTCGTCCGCGTTCCGTTCGACGAGGGGCGGGTTGCAGTCCTCCAGGAACTCGACGTCCTTGCGGTGACTGATGCCGGTGCTCATCGCGCCTCCGGGGCGACGTACTGACCGTACTCCAGAACGTTGTCCAGGAAGTGCCGAGCCGTGTCGTCATCGATCTTCACGAAGTCGGTGCCGGTCGTCCTCAGGCGAGTGGACAGCGCCGCGAACAAGGCGACGGCATCCAGGTACTGGTCATCAGCGAATCCGGCGAACCGCGCCACGTGCTTGGCCACGTCCTCGGGCGTCCGGGGCCCGGGCCATGGTGGTCAGTTCGGCATCGGGCCGGCCCTCATGGAGGAAGCCCGCGATCTCGATCAGCAGATTCGCATTGCCATTGATCGACTCGGCCTTGGCGACCAGGGAACCGGTGGCCGGGGCGGCGGCTCCTCCGCCGCTGTCTGCCGACAGATGGTCGATCTGCATGCCGGTCTGCTGACGCGCCAGCGCGTCGGCCTTCAACTGGGCCCACTCCTCTTCGAAAGACAACCCGTTCCCCCTCAAGCCAGCCGCCTCGAACAGCTAATCGATCACGTTATCGGAGGGATGCGAACCGAAACCTCGCCGCTCCGCCTGGGGGCAGGTTCACACAGCGGCCTCAGCGGACCGGCGTCTTCGCGGCCCCGGCAGCCGCCTTCCGTCCGGTCCGCGACAGCCTGCGGCCGGAGTAGTGCCTCGCTCACTCCGCGTCCGCCACCACCGACCCCACCCGGTCGGCCAGGTCGGGGTCGCGGCGGACCAGGAGGCCGGCGTAGGCGACGGCGGCGAGGAGGGCGGCCAGGGCCGCGTAGGGGAACCAGCTGTACGGCGCCGGCTGGCCGGGCTTGGCCAGGTAGTAGAGGGGGACCAGGATCGCGAGCACGCCGAGCGCGGGAAGCACCAGGTGGCGGACGGTGCGGAACTCCTGGGGGCGGTAGCGGCGGTAGTACAGCGGCAGGGCGATGTTCGAGGCCAGGTAGACCAGCAGGATGAGGATGGTGCCCAGGCTGGAGGACTCGGTGAAGAAGACCACCGGGTCCATCGGGCCGGAACCGAGGAGGTGCCCCAGGCCCCAGCCGCCGATGATCAGCAGCGAGATCGCGGCGAAGGTGAGGATCGCGTTGTTCGGCGTGCGCCGGGTGGGGTGGACGTAGCCGAAGAAGGACGGGAGGAGACCCTCGCGGCCGGCGTTGAAGACCAGCCGGGCCTGGGAGTTGATGCCGGCGATCAGCACGCCGAGGGTGGAGGTCAGGCCGCCGACGTAGGCGAGGAAGGCCAGTGCTCCGAGGGTGCCCTGAGCGACGTCGACGAACGGGATGCGGGCGTCGCCGAGCCGGGCCACGTCGTAGTCGAAGCCGGTGACGGTGGCATAGGAGAAGAGGATGTAGCTCACGGTCATGATCGCGACGGAGAAGAACACGGCGCGGCCGACGTTGCGCCGCGGGTTCTCCGTCTCCTCGGCCAGCGCCGCCGAGTTCTCCCAGCCGATGAACAGGTAGACCGCGAGCGGGAAGCCCGCTGCCAGGCCCCTGAGGCCGTGGGTGATGTGGCCGGGCAGGAACGGGTCGGCGGAGAGCCGGCCGTGGTGTCCGACGATCGCCGCGACCGAGACCACGACCAGCACCAGCATCTCCACGCCGAAGAAGTAGCCGGCCCACTTGGTGGAGACCACCACTCCGCGCAGCATCAGCACCACCGACAGCCCGGTCAGCAGCAGCGTCCAGATGATCCACGGCAGGTCGACACCGGTGTAGTGGTGCAGGGTGATCTGCACGAAGCCGCCGGAGATGGCGATGACCGAGGCCATCGCGATGATGTAGCCCAGACCGGCGAGCAGGGCGGTGGTCACCGCGCTGACCGGTCCGAAGGTCTTGCCGACGAAGGTGATGAAGCTGCCCGCCGACGGGTGCGCCCGGGAGAACTCGGCGAGCGTGTTGCCGAGCAGCGCGACGGCGACGCCCGCGGCGACGATCGTCAGCGGGGACGCGACGCCCGCGGTGGTGGCGAGGAAGGCGAAGCCGAAGAAGAAGCTCATCGCCGGGCCGACGTTGGCCATCGTGGCGGCGGCGATGTCGGCCATGCCGAGGACGCCGCCGCGCAGTCGCTGGGGCGCGTGGCCGGCAGGGCCCGAGGTCGGCAGGGGTCCGACGGCTCCGGGGTCGGGCATGGCGCCAGCTCCTTCTGCGGGTGAGGTCGGTGCGGGGTGCGTGCGGACGTCGCCGGGTCGCTGCCGGGCGGGCCGGTGTCAGGCCGGTCCCGCGTGCCGGTGTGCCTTGACCGCGGCCACCGCCCCGGCCATCTCGCCGCGGGTGAGCTCGTCGAGGAGGCCGGCGTGGTGGCGGTTGCGCGCCCGGACGACGTCGGGCGCGGGGGCGGGCAGCAGCAGGCACTGGCGGCCGAGCAGGTCGGCGGCGAACTCGCGGATCCCGGGGCCGCCGAGTTCCTCCGCGAGGCCGAGGTGGAAGCGGGTCTCCAGCTCCAGCAGCCGGTCCGGTTCCTCGGCCCGGTCCATCTCCTCGACCAGCTCCCGCAGCCCGTCCAGCCGGCCGTCCGGCACCTCGCCCGCCGCGTGCGAGACCAGACCGCACTCCAGCAGCAGATGGACGGCGTCCAGCGAGGCCGCCTCGGCGGGGTCGTGCATCACGGCGACGACCGTGTCCCAGTCCCGGGCGACGAAGGTGCCGCCCGCCCTGCCCCGCCGGCGGTCGAGCAGGCCGTCCTGGCACATGCCCTCCAGCGCACGGCGCACGGTGATCTCACTGATGCCGAGCTCCTCGGCGAGGACTCCGGCGTCGGGCAGCCGGTCCCCGGGCGCCTCGGACTTCAGCCGTACGCGCAGCGCGATCCGGGACCGGACGAGGTCCGCGCCCGTGGGGCCCCGGCCGGGCAGGACACGGGTGCCCAGGACCCCGGCACCCGGCGCGGGCCGCGCGGGACCTGGCTGGCTGTAGGGGCCGAACTTGCCCGCTGCGTTCACCACGACGCCACCCTAACGGCGACCTTGCTGCTGGTTGGTGCATGAGGGATCCCTCGGGGCCGGGACACGGGGGACGGGGCGGTGGGCCGCACGGAAGCGCGGCTCAGCACTGAACGGAAAATAGAGCAAGGTGAACATTTAAACAAGACTGTTTTTTTGGATCCTACTGAACTAATTTTCGTGCCGCCCTGGTCCGCACTCCTCCCTCATGGATGTCGAGATGACCACAACCCTCCCCGAAAGCCCTCCCACCGAGCCCGGTCTGCGGGCCGGTCTGAAGAACCGGCACCTGTCGATGATCGCGATCGGCGGTGTCATCGGCGCGGGACTGTTCGTCGGCTCCGGCTCCGGCATCGCCGCCGCCGGCCCCGGCATTCTCATCTCCTACGCCCTCGTCGGCGTCCTCGTCGTCCTCGTCATGCGGATGCTGGGCGAGATGGCGGCGGCCAACCCCACCTCCGGCTCGTTCTCCGCCTACGCGGACCGGGCGCTCGGACGCTGGGCCGGCTTCACCATCGGCTGGCTGTACTGGTTCTTCTGGGTCGTGGTGCTCGCCGTCGAGGCGACCGCCGGGGCCAAGATCCTCGCCGGCTGGATACCGGCCGTACCGCAGTGGGGCTGGGCCCTGATCGTCATGGTCGTGCTGACCGCGAGCAACCTCGCCTCGGTCGCCTCCTACGGCGAGTTCGAGTTCTGGTTCGCCGGCATCAAGGTCGTCGCCATCGCCGCGTTCATCGCGCTCGGCGCGCTCGCGATCTTCGGGCTGCTGCCCGGCTCCGACCACCCGGCGTCCGGATTCTCCAACCTGACCGCGCACGGCGGCTTCCTGCCACACGGGCCCGGGGCGATCCTCACCGGCGTGCTGATGGTGGTCTTCTCCTTCATGGGCAGCGAGATCGTCACCCTCGCAGCCGGCGAGTCCGCCGACCCGCAGGGCGCGGTCACCAAGGCCACCAACAGCGTGATCTGGCGGATCGCGGTGTTCTACCTGGGCTCCATCCTGATCGTGGTGTCGCTGCTGCGCTGGGACGACCCGGCGATCCTCAAGGACGGCTCCTACGTCGCCGCGCTCAGCTCCATCGGCATCCCGCACGCCGGTGAGATCATGAACGCCATCGTGCTCACCTCGGTGCTGTCCTGCCTCAACTCCGGCCTCTACACCGCCTCCCGCATGGCCTTCTCCCTCGCCCGGCGGGGCGACGCCCCGGCCTCCTTCGGGCGCACCACCGAGCGCGGTGTGCCGCGGGCGGCGATCCTGGCCTCGGTGGTCTTCGGCTTCGTCGCCGTCGCCTTCAACTACCTGTGGCCGGACACCGTCTTCCAGTTCCTGCTCAACTCCTCCGGTGCGATCGCCCTGTTCGTCTGGCTGGTGATCTGCTTCTCCCAGCTGCGGATGCGCCGGATCATCGAGCGGGAGGCGCCCGAGAAGCTGGTCGTCAGGATGTGGCTCTACCCCTACCTGACCTGGGCCACCGTCGCCCTGATCACCTTCGTGCTGGGCTACATGCTGACCGACACGGCCGACGGCGGCGGGCGCGACCAGGTCGTGCTGTCCACGGCGGTGGCGGTGGCCGTCGTGATCTTCGCACTGGTCCGCGAACGGCTCTCCGGCAAGAACAAGAGCAAGAGCGGCAGCGAGAGCGAGACACCCGACGCGGCACTCCTGCCCTGACACCGACAGCGGGACACGGACAGCCGTACACGGATAGCGGCCCGGGCCCGGGATGTTCTCCCGGGGCCGGGCCGTTGCCGCACGACCGCGGGGGGTGGGCGGCCGGGCGGAGTCGGGGGCGGGTCAGCGCAGGGAAGCCGGGCGCAGATCGGTCCAGTGGGTGTCCACGTAGTCCGTGCAGGAGGCTTCCGTGCCGGTGAAGCCGGCCGGCTGCCAGCCGGCCGGGGTGGCGCGGCCGGCCGGGAAGAGGCCGTGCTGACCCTCGTCGTTGACCAGGACGGTCCACTGGTCCGGTGCGGTGCTGTCCATCGGGTTTCTCCTTGAGGGGGCGGCGGTGCTCACCGGGTGACGAGGTCCTCGGCGCGGCGGTCGGACAGGGCCGCCGTGAACGCGTCGAAGGTGCGGTGCCGGAACAGCAGGCTGGTGGGGACCTTGATGCCGAGCCGGGTGCGCAGCCGCGTCGCCACCTGCATCGCGCTCAGCGAGTGGCCGCCGAGGTCGAAGAAGTCGTCGGACTCGGCGATCGCCTGCACGCCCAGGATCTCGGACCACACGGCGGTGACCGCCTCCGGAACGTTCACCTCCGAGGTGTCGGCCGGCGCCGCGGCGGCCGGCTTCGGGGCGGGACGCGCCGAGTTGCTCGCCAGCCGGGTCAGCGCCACCCGGTCCGCCTTGCCGCCGACCGTGACCGGCAGCTGCTCCAGGACGGTGTACCCGGCCGGGCACATCCACACCGGCAGCAGCCGCTCCGCGTGCGCCCGCACCGACGCCGGGTCCGTGCCGTCGGCCAGCTCGGTGAACGCCTCCAGCCGGGGCGCGCCGTCGTCCCCGGTGTGGCACACCACGCAGGCCCGCCGCACCCCGGGGTGCTCCAGCAGCACCGACTCGATGCCCCCGAGCTCCACCCGGTGCCCGCGGATCTTCACCTGGCTGTCGGTGCGCCCGAGGTAGATCACCGTGCCGTCCTCGGCGCGGCTGACCCGGTCCCCGGTGCGGTACATCCGCGCACCCGCGGGGCCGTACGGGTCGGGCACGAAACGGGACGCGGTGAGGCCGGGGCGGCCGGCGTAGCCGCGGGCCAGGCCCGGGCCGGCCAGGCACAGCTCACCGGGCGTGCCGTCGGGGACGAGGTCGAGGCGGGCGTCCACGATGCGGATGTCGACGTTGGCCAGCGGTTCCCCGATGTGCGGCGTACGGCCGCGCACGATCGGGGTGCCGAGCGCGTTGACGGTCGCCTCGGTCGGGCCGTACAGGTTCGCCGCCTCCAGGACACCCTCGGCGACGAGCGCGCCCAGCGTGTCCCACAGCGCCGGCGGTACGGCCTCGCCGGCGATGAGCAGCTTCAGGCCCGGGCGTTCGCGGCGGGCGACCGGCTCCAGCTCCTCCACCAGGACCTGGGCGTGCGACGGGGTCATGTCGACCACGTCCAGCTCGTGCTCGGCCACGAACCGGGCGAACGCCTCGGCGTCGCGCCGCGTGTCGTCGTCGAGGATCGCCACGGTGTCGCCGCGGAAGACGCGCACCCACTCCTGCACCGAGGCGTCGAAGGCGACCGAGGCGTTCCAGCCGACGCGCTCGCCGGGCGCCCGGAAGAAGCCGCCCTTCTCCATGCCCTCCAGGAAGCTGGCCAGCGCCTTCAGGCTGACCTGCACCCCCTTGGGACGGCCGGTGGAGCCGGAGGTGAACACGGTGTAGGCGAGGTGGTCGGGCCGGGTGGCCACCGGCTGCGCGGGCGGGAGGTCGTCCCACTCCAGGCGGTCGAGGACGATCGCGTTGTTGCGGACGGAGTCCGGCACCTTGCCGACCAGGGCGGCGTGCGTGAGGGTCGTCTTGACCCGGGCGTCCTCGGCGATGTGCGCGAGGCGCTCGGTCGGCTGCTCGGGGTCGAAGGGGACGTAGACCCCGCCCGCCTTGAGGATGGCGAGGACGGCCACGACCAGGTCGGCCGAGCGGGGCAGGAAGACGCCCACCGAGCGCTCCGGGCCGACGCCGTAGCGAGCCAGCAGGCCGGCCAGCCGGTCGGTGCGCTCGTCCAGCTCGGCGAAGGTGAGCCGGGCGTCGGGGCCGATCACGGCGTCCCGGTCCGGCGTGCTGCGGGCGGCTTCAAGGAACCTGGCCACCACCGTACTTGTTCGTATCAACGGACTTCCCTGTTCCATCAGTGTCGATTCCTCGAGGCTCGTCGCTGCGTCGTCGGTCAGTCGTCGGTCAGGAGGCGGTGACCTCGGGGGTCCGGCCCTCGAACTGGTGGAGCAGCTCGGTCTTGGTCTCCAGCGGGCCCGCCTCGGTCTGCAGGGCGATCTTCCAGTCGCCGTGGTCGCGCACCCAGACCATGACGTGGACGAACGTGATGTGGCCGAGCGCGGGGGAGTCGAAGCGGACCCGCTCGATCACCTGGCCGGTGCGGCAGCTCTGGACGGCGACCTTCACGGGTGCGATCGTCATGCGCCACGTGGGGTCCTCGAAGTAGTCCTTGAGGATCCCGCCCCACGCCTCCTTGTTCATGCCGATGGTGCCGTCGGCGCCGAGACCGGTGACGTTGTCGTCGACGAAGAAGGAGAACCAGCGGTCGAAGTCCCGCCCCGAGAAGGCCTTGTCGAACTCCTCGGCCGCCGCGGTCAGTTCGGCCACACACCGGTCACAGGCGGGAAGTGCCTCGCCCTTGGTGTACGCCTCCTTCGGCTGACCGTCGTCGACCAGCTCCGCCGCGCTCTCGTCGACATCCAGTTTTTCCCGCATGGCATTCCCCTTCTCACGAGGTGTTTCGTCGTGGATTCCCGTCGTGGATTCCCGTCCTGGATTCCAGTCGCGGATTCCCGCCGTGGATTCTCACGAGGACCGAAGGCATCGAACCCGATGCCGGAAAAGCTAGAGCCGGTAACTACAGGTGGACTTGAGCGCCGGTCGCCCGCCCGGCTGCGAGCCCATCTCTAGCGGGGCGCCGGATTCTGGCGGCGTGCATACCAGACAGGAAAGAGAAGGAATCCGGAATTCCGGTGCCGAAGCGCTGCTGCTGGCCGAGGAGCTCGAGGACGGCGGGCTCGAACTCGCGCCCCTGCGCGGGGTGCGGTTCGCCGCGCCTCCCGGCCACGACCTCGGCGCCGGCACCGCCCCGCCCGACGCCCACCAGGACCCCGCGGCCGTACGGCGCATGCTCGCGCGGGCCCCGCACCACGTCCTCCGGCTCGTCCCGCACGGCCGCAGCGGCCTCGACGGCGCGGCCCGCCGGCTGCACCGCTGGCTCACCCGGGGCGTCCTCACCACGGACCCGCTCCCGGGCCTGTACCTGTACGAGCAGCGGCAGGGCGCCCGGGTGCTGCAGCGCGGCCTGATCGGGGCACTCGGCATCCGCGACGAGGAGCAGCGCGTCGTCCTGCCCCACGAGCACGTCTTCCCCGGCCCGGTGGCCGACCGGCTGGAGCTGACCCGCTCGGCCGCCGCCAACCTCGAGCCCCTGTACTGCCTGTACGAAGGCGGCGGTACGACGGCTCGCATCGTCGAGGACACCGCCCGCAACGCACCGCTCCTCGCCCGGGCCACCGCCGAGGACGGCACCAGCCACAGCCTGCGCCACCTGACGGACCCGGCCGCGCTCGCCCTGGTCGCCGCCGACCTGCGCGAACGCCAGGTGCTCATCGCCGACGGCCACCACCGGTACGCCGCCTACCAGGCGCTGCGCCGCGAACGACGCGACGCGGGGTACGGCCCCGGCCCCTGGGACCACGGGCTGGCGCTCCTGGTCGACGTCACGGCCCACCCCGTACCGCTCGCCCCCGTGCACCGCATCCTGCCCGGGCTGCCGGTGCGCGCGGCGCTGGCGGCGCTCGGCGGCCGGTGCACCGTGCGGCCGTGCACCGGCACGGCACAGGAGGCCCGCCGGGCCCTCGCCGCGGCCCACCGCACCCACCACGCCTACCTGTTCTGCGGCGACGGCGAACAGCACCTCGTCACCACCGTGCGCGACGACCCGGATCGCACCGACCCCGCCCTCCTCCACCAGCTCCTGCTCCCGCCCGCGGCGCGCGTCCTGCCGTACCGGAGCACCCCGGCCGAGGCCCTCGCCGAGGCCGCCCGGAGCGGAGGTACGGCCGTCCTCGTCAACCCCGTCGGCCTCGCCGAGGTGTTCGCCCGCGCCCGCGCCGGGGACCGGATGCCGCACAAATCCACGGCGTTCGGACTGAAACCGAGAACCGGACTCGTGATGCGCGTATTCACCGCCCCCGACGGCCCGGCCGGGCCACCGGTCGAGGGCCGCTCAAGGGAAATCCGGCAGCCTCACGGCATCCATTCGGGAATGCGGCAGGAGTGATCTCATGCGCTGGGAGAACGTGTACTTGGCCGGCCTCGGGGCCTATCTCCCCGAGGAGGAGATGACCGCGGAACAGGCCGTCGCGCAGGGACTTTACGACGCCACCGCGGCCGAGAACAACGGCGTCCGGGCGGTCCGCGTGGCACGCCCCGACGAGACCGGGCCGGTGATGGCCGCCGAGGCCGGCAAGCAGGCGCTGGCCCGGTCCGGCCACACCCCCGAGGACATCGACCTCGTCCTGCACGCCTACACCAACCACCCGGGCCGGGAACTGTGGACCCCCGCCCACTTCGTGCAGCAGGAGATCCTCGGCCGCACCACCTCGGCCGCCATCGAGATGCGCCAGGGCTGCAACGGCGTCCTCGGCGGCGTCGAACTGGCCGCCTCCTGGATCAGCGCCCGCCCCGACGCCGAAGCCGCGATCGTGACCTGCGGCGACGCCTGGCTGCTGCCGTACATCGACCGCTGGAAGAGCGACGACCAGACCGTCTTCGGCGACGGCGCCTGCGCCACGGTCCTGTCCACCCGCGGCGGCTTCGCCCGCCTGCTGTCCACCGTCAGCCGCTCCGACGCCACCCTCGAACCCCTCTACCGGGGCATGGGCCCCTGGACCCAGGCCCCCTTCGAGAACGGCAAGACCGTCAACCTCGGCGCCCGGCCCGGCGACTGGCTGCTGCGCAACGAGGACGCCTACGACGAGGTCCTCGAGGTCGTCAGCCAGAACTTCACCGTCACCCTGGACCAGGCCCTCGACGACGCCGGCATCGCACTGTCGGACGCCGACTGGTTCATCCACGCCACCGTCATCAAGCCCATCGCCGAGTGGGGCTTCTACAAGAAGCTCGGCCTCGACCCGAAGACCACCACCTACGACTGGGGCCTGGACTACGGCCACATGGGCAGCAGCGACCAGTTCCTCGGCATCAACCACCTCATCGAGTCCCGCAGGGCCAAGCCGGGCGACCGCATCATCACCGTCGGCGTCGGCATCGGCTTCATGTGGACCGCCGCCGTGCTGGAGGTCCAGGACGTCCCGGACTGGCAGGGCTGAAGGAGCCGGGCATGGCGGACGCAGGCACCGGTACGGCCGTCGAGGCCGGCGCCCGCTGCCGGCGGCTGATCGCGGCCGGCGCGGCCCGGCTGTCGGTCGGCTTCGACCTGCCCACCCGCCTGGGACACGACAGCGACACCCCGGCCGGGCGCGGCCAGGTCGGCAGAACGGGCGTGGCCATCGACTCCGTCGACGACATGCGCGTGCTGTTCGGCGGCATCCCGCTGGAACGGATCACCGCCTCCCTCCGGGCCGAGGCCCCGGCCGCGGTGCTCCTGCTGCTCTACCACCTGGTGGCCGAGGAGCAGGGAGCCCGCGCCGGCCGCCTCACCGGGCTGCTCCACACCGGCACCCCGGCCGACGGGCCGGGCATCTTCCCGCCCCGGCCGGCGCTGCGCCTGACCGTCGACCTCCTCACCTACTGCCGGGCGGAGCTGCCCCGCTGGCACGTCGTCCCGCCGTCCGCCCGCCGCACGCCCCCGGCGGCACCGGTCGCACCGGACCCGGGCCACGACCGGGCCGCCGAGCGGCGGCAGGCCGAACGCCTCGCCAAGCTGCGGGCCTGGCGGGACCAGGACCGGCTGGACGGCCGCCTGGCCGAGGTGCGGCGGGTGGCCGGGAGCGACGGCAACGTGCTCTACCCCCTGAGGGACGCCCTGCACGCCGGAGCAACGATCGGCGAGGTCTGCGACGTGCTCCGCGCCGTCTGGGGCGTCCGCCGGCCGGCACCGGCCGGCGGGTCCGTCACGACACTCTGAGAGCGAGGAACCGGCATGCGCCAGGTATACCGATCCGTGCACATCCAGGCCGCACCCCACGACGTGTGGCGGGTGCTGAGCGACTTCGCGCGCTACCGGGACTGGAACCCGTTCATCCGGGAGGGCGCCGGCGAGGCCGCCGTGGGCAGCACGCTCACCCTGCGGTTCGTCCCCGCCGACGGCCGCCCCATGACCTTCCGGCCCACGGTGCTCGCCGCCGACCCCGGCCGGCAGCTGTGCTGGCGGGGCCGCCTGCTGCTGCCCGGCCTCTTCGACGGCACCCACCGCTTCACCCTGTCCGAGGTCGACGGCGGCACGCTGGTCGAGCAGAGCGAGACCTTCGCGGGCGTGCTGGTGCCGCTCATGGGCACGGCGATCGGCAAGGTCGGCGGCGACTTCGAGCGGCTGAACGCGGCGCTGAAGAGCCATGTGGAGGAGAGCGCGGGCACGCGGATCGCGAGCTGACCGGCACCACCGAGAAGGGCCCCCGGGGCGTTCACCCCGGGGGCCCTTCCGTCGTGCTCCTCAGCTCCAGGTGATCAGGCGCTTGGGCTGCTCCAGGATCGCGGCGATGTCGGCGAGGACCTTGGAGCCCAGTTCGCCGTCGATCAGGCGGTGGTCGAAGCTGAGGGCCAGGGTGGTGACCTGGCGGGGCTTGACCTTGCCCTTGTGCACCCATGGCTGGAGCTTGATCGCGCCGACGGCGAGGATCGCGGACTCGCCGGGGTTGAGGATCGGCGTGCCGGTGTCGACGCCGAAGACGCCGACGTTGGTGATCGTGACCGTGCCGCCCTGCATCGCGGCCGGCGAGGTCTTGCCCTCACGAGCCGTGGACACCAGTTCGCCCAGTGCCTCGGCCAGTTGGGGCAGCGTCCTGGTGTGGGCGTCCTTGATGTTGGGGACGATCAGTCCGCGCGGGGTGGCGGCGGCGATGCCCAGGTTGACGTAGTGCTTGAGGACGATCTCCTGGTTGGCCTCGTCCCAGGAGGCGTTGACGTCCGGGTTGCGCTTGATGGCGACCAGGAGCGCCTTGGCGATCAGCAGCAGTGGGTTGACGCGCAGGCCCTGGAACTCCTTGTCCTGCTTGAGTTCCTCGACCAGCTTCATCGTGCGGGTGACGTCCACGGTGACGAACTCCGTGACGTGCGGCGCGCTGAAGGCGGAGCCGACCATCGCCGCCGCCGTCGCCTTGCGCACTCCCTTGACCGGGACCCGGGTCTCGCGGGCGCCGTCGTACGTCACGAGGGGGGCCGCCACCGGGGCGGGGGCCTGCGTGACCGGCGCGGGTGCCTCGGCGGCCTTCGGGGCCGCCGCCGCGTGGACGTCCTCGCGGGTGATGACGCCGTCCGGGCCGGACGGGGTGATCGTGGCGAGGTCGACGCCGAGGTCCTTGGCCAGCTTGCGCACCGGCGGCTTGGCCAGCGGACGGGACTGGGCCGGGGCGACCGGGCCGGCGGGGGCCCCGGTGGCCCGGCGGGGGCGGCGCCGGGACGCCGGCTCGGTCACGCCGTACCCGACCAGCACCGGCACCCGCTCGGGTGCCCGGTCCGGCTCCGGCACCTCGACCGCGATGACCGGAGCGCCGACGTCGACCGTGGTGCCCTCGGGGAAGTGCAGTTCGCGGACCACACCGTCGTAGGGGATGGGCAGTTCGACGGCCGCCTTGGCGGTCTCGACCTCGCACACCACCTGCCCGTCGGTGACCGTGTCACCGGGCCGGACGTACCACGTGAGGATCTCGGCCTCGGTCAGGCCCTCGCCCACGTCGGGCATGTTGAACTCGCGGATCACGGGGTCCCTCTCAGTACGCCAGGGCGCGGTCGACGGCGTCGAGCACCCGGTCCAGGTCCGGCAGGTACTCCTCCTCCAGGCGGGCCGGCGGGTACGGGGCGTGGTAGCCACCGACCCGGAGCACCGGGGCCTCCAGGTGGTAGAAGCAGCGCTCGGTGATCCGGGCCGCGATCTCCGCACCAGAACCGAAGAACACCGGCGCCTCATGGACCACGACCAGCCGCCGCGTCTTCTCCACCGACGCCTGGACGGTGTCGAAGTCCAGCGGCGAGACCGACCGCAGATCCAGCACCTCCAGCGAACGGCCCTCCTCGGCCGCCGCGTCCGCGACCTCCCGGCACAGCTTCACCATCGGCCCGTACGCCGCCAGCGTCAGATCCGTGCCCTCCCGCACCACCTGCGCCCTGTGCAGCGGACCGGGGATCGCCTCGGGGTCCACTTCGCCCTTGTCCCAGTAGCGGCGCTTGGGCTCGAAGTAGATCACCGGGTCGTCGCTCTGGATGGCCTGCTGCATCATCCAGTACGCGTCGGACGC